>CABMCB010000025.1 GCA_902384455.1 uncultured archaeon | reverse complement strand
GTCGTCAAGGGGCGAGCAAAAGGGAAATCATCACCCCCACGGGGGTCCTGCTAAGTCCTTACCTACCATAGAGTTCCCTGCCATCTAGCTTCCAACCCCTGTATCCTGCCACCGTAGGCTCTGGGTTACCTTGGTATGGGTGGTGGAACCCGCTATAACATGGGTTCCTGGTACCCACAGGCTATTAGCCGGGCTGTCCTGGTAGGGGTTGGGCTCTTGTGGTGAGGTGTATTTGGGCCGCTTCCCTGTGGCGCGCCCGGTACACGTCCCACGGTATTTGCCCTTGGCCCGCTGGCAACCTACAGTCCTGGAAACCCCAGTCGCGACGGTTGGGTCCTGTAACGACAAGCGACCAGGAAGTCCCGTTGGTAACGACGTTATGCGCGGTTTCAGCCCGGCGATATAGAATAGTTCCCGGACGCCTGCGGTGCCACCTGTCGCCTAGGAACTCTTTGTAGCCACCCCAAAGGATGAGCGTTATAAAACTCCATGGGTGATTGTGACACTCTGCATGTGCCTTTGGCGCATTGAGGCGATGTAAGTACACGTTTAGCCATTTGGTCTTGAGGAGCTGGTAGCGCGTAAACTGTTCGCCGATTTCAGCCCAACCGATTTCCTTGCGTGGGATGTAAGTTGCCGGCATCTCGTCGTCCTTCTCCCTAGAAAAACGTCGGCTGGTTTTCCTGCTCCGTCCACGGTTGCCACAGTCCAGCAGGAGGTAGCCAGAAAAATCCGCCATCCACATCGCCAACAGGTTTCGCGCATCCAAGCGCAACACACCAGGCAGTAAGCAAACAAATCCAGGCGGCGCGGTGTTCGTGGTCGCGTTCTTCTCGAATTGTGGCTCTCAATGCCAAAGGAACACCGAGCATGGTATACAAATCGTCAAACAGCCGATTGTCAACCGCGGTGTCGTAGAGCCAGTCAAACTTGCGTCCGCGTTTCAGCTCCGGCATGTTGCGATAGAAAACATCTGGCACCATCACGCCGAGGAAAGCGTTCGGGAACGACTCAAATATCTGGTCATGTCTTGCAACATCGTTGGCAATGAGCTGCTCCCGTGTTGTGTTGCCAGCCTTACGCAACTCCAAGCCCATTCCGGAGTGACTGAGGCCGGCTTTGCACCTGCGCTGAAATGGGTGGCGGCTAAACTCAAGCTCTACAAATCTTTGGACGCCGATATCTTGTCCAACGAGCGGCGCATCCACAGCAACGACATCTGGCTTCGTTTTGATAAGCAGACTGCGCGTGGCCCAGTCGGTTGTTGCGCGCCCAACACCGAAGATACATCCAAGCGCCGGACTGTCCTCATAAAACGCGATGCCAGTCGTGTCTCGTTCTTTTGCGAAGCCAACGTCTATGCCGAGGAGTTTCACGCTTTCTGCTCCAAATCGTAGTCAGCAAACCGAACAACTTCCAATCCGCAACCGCGGCAGCATACTCTGCGATTGCGGCGAAGAAGCGGATTCGGTTCCCATGTTTGAGTGCTCTGACACCGCGGGCAGGCGACCAATATCGGCCCGCCAATGACGCGATTGACGAAATTGATAAAGCCAGTCCAGAAGTGTCCAGTGTAGATGTCGAAGTAATACCACGCGCCGGAAGGTTCGTACACGATGAGCCGTCGGCTAATGCCAGGACTTTTGCGTTCCAATGCAAGCCATTTCGCTAACCAGCCTTTGACGGTTTCCATGTTCCACTTCTCCGTGCCATGTCGATTTGTGTCACTGTGGGAGAAGTGTAGGGAAATCAGCGAGCCGAAAGTGATTGAGGTATTCCAAACGCCTGGCGTATCGCTGTGCCAGTAGGTCACAAATGTGCGGAGGAAAGATTTTGAGGAGTAGTGCTTCACAGCTCGCCTTCCAGGCGCTTTCGGGCTCGCCGCAGGAAGTATTGCTTACGATGGCAGTTTGACCATCCGTGGTCGTGACTCTGCGCTGTTGATGTGTGGACAAGTCCGCCGCGGTGTAGCGCCTTGAACGCTGCGCGGTAATCCTTATGCATCTGTTGAGCAACGTGCTCTATCTGAGCGCCAGTGATGCCGTTGTAAACTGGCGCGCCAGTGCGGAAAACCTGCGGCTCACGGTCGTCACCAAGTGAAAGGCTGTGGTGATACGTCATACTTCAGCACCTTCAGGGAACCGCGACCGTCCCCACTCCTCGGCCGTTTTCTTCTTATCGTACTGTTCCTGGTGGTGTCCGCAGAATCCCAGCTTCTCGCTGCAATCGTTGCAGGAGGCAACCATCCGGAAGAACTCATTCCATTCCATTATTTTCCACCAGTCAAGGCCATGACCACGGCGAAGACGATGATACAAAACATCACGATAAAGCGAATGCCGTTGTCCAATTCCTCGTATGGATTAAGTTCGGGCGCCATCAAAACCACTCCCCACAATCGGCACACTGGTTGTAGAGGCCGTATAGCATGTTATCGTGTGGGCATTCCTGCGCAAGTTGTTTGCGTCGTTCTTCAAGCAATGTGAGTTGCTGCTCGTAAGTCTTTACAAGAGATTCGCGCTCTTCACGGAGCCTGCTAGCCTGTTCACGAACAGCTTTCAGTTGCAGCTTCACCCATTTCGTTCTGATAGAAGCCATTTACCAGCCTTTATGCGAAGTCAATCACGTAGACATTGTCCGGCAATAAGTCTACCAAAATCGGGCGCACGTCGCTATAGGAGAGGTGGCCGTTCCCACAACCAGGGCGAGGAAGAATGAAAAGATTACTTTGGCTGCGCTTGGCGGCAATTTGTCCAAGCCAGTGCGCGGAACTACGAATAAGTTCCAGGTCTGCCTTCTCATACCAAACGTGCTTAACAGGGAAAGCAATCACCTGCGGAGTAAGGAAACCTGCCAGCTCGCCATTCGTTCGGATATGGTCGCCTAGCATCTTGGCGATGCCTGGCACGTAACTACGCGCCTCTGCGGCGCCTCCTCGCCCCATCACAGCGGAACCATCTCTCTTCACGAAACAATTCGTGGTGATACAGATGACGATGTTTGGCCGCCCGTAATAGCGCCATAGATTGCCAACGATTTCCTTCACAACTTGCCGGCCTTTTGCCACATCCACGTTGCGGCCGTCAGCGCGCTGCCACCGATAGCTGCAACAACCAGCAGTTCGGGCACGACGTTTAGCGCAGCAATGAGGGTAGACACAGTGAGAACTGCGCCGATAGCGAACAACAGCGAAGAGGAGGCGCGCAGGGACCACACAATTGCGTAGTCCAGTGTTCCCTTAATTTTCGTCAGCATCTTTCCCTCCGTATGGCGGGTCCAAGTGTTTGTTGGCGGGCAGAAAGGCCATCCAACGGTTACTGTGTGCGCTTCCGAGTTCGAGGAGCAGCAGCACTCGTGCGTCGGGGACGCGGTGTGTTTGCCACCCGCGGTCCGCCGCCATCTTGCGCATTTGGCTTGTTGCTTCCTGCCAGTTTGAGACTGGACAACCATGCGCCGCCAGCGCGCTTATGATTTCGGCCTTGCGCTTGCCGTCGGGCTCGTTCTGCCCGTTCGCGCATAGCGTACAAGAGCCCACCAACACCAAAGTCATCATTGCAAGAAGGCGTACAGAACTGGCAATAGCGCGCTTCACCACTTCTCACCTCCCAGGGAGAGGCCAGGTAAACACCGTGCCAGCACTTCGAGATAGTGCTACCGAAGATTTGACAGTGCGGCGGTGCTGTAAGTAGGATTCTACTGATTTCATTCCGCATATCCCAAGATTCTGTCGCACACTGGACAGTGCTTTAGGCCGTCCACGGCGACCTTCAATGACTGTTCAATTGTACGGAGTTCTTCAGGAGATTGCAAGCCTGCTTTGCGGGCGATATGGCCGGCGAGAACTGGCCAACCATTAGAACGTATGTGGCCGCCAACAGTGCCCTCCCAGATTGGTCGTGTGTTGATGAAGGCTTTGACGACGTAGGCGCAAATGCCGTCGGTGTTCTGGACCTGTTGTGCAGTGATAATGAGCATTACTCGACGACCATCACGTCCGGGAGCCCGCGCTGCTTCTCGTCTAGGTCAAGTCCATGGCCATACACGAACAGGTCAGGGATTTCAAATCCGTACCAGTGAGGACCGATGTCTATTTGGCGCCGGCTCGGTTTGTTGAGGAGAGAGACAATGACAATCCTCTGCGGTTGGACAATGTGGTCGCAAATTGCTTTGAGTGTATACCCAGTGTCCACGATATCTTCAATGACTAGGATGTTCTCGCTTGGCTTGGTGAAGAATTGCGGATAGATTTCCACTTTGCCGGAACTCCGCTGTGCGTCGCCATGGTAGGACTTGGCAGTGATATAGCTCACTTCCACATCATACGGCAACCAGCGCAGTAGCGATTGCGCAAACATGGCAGCGCCCTTCAACGTCACCACCACACGGTCTAGCCCGCCGCAGCCGGCAAAATAACTGGAAATCTCCTGCCCGAGAGACTGAGTGCGAACTTCAATCTCCCTGGCCGGTATGAGCACACGATGTCCCATCACTCACTCTCCAAACAATCTCGACAAACATCATCCTCATTCACCCGTTCGTCATCGGCGCAAATCCAGTTACACCGCTCACACTCGAAGATTTCGCTATCGATGTCTAGCAGCTGAGATGGGTCTAGGCCATCAATACCGCCAGGCACATCGAATTCCTCTTCGAGCACGGTACTCATATTGAGTGTGGTCCCTTTGACCCGCTCAATGAACTCGTTCAATTTCTCGGGTGAGAGTTTCATCTGTTGTCGCCGTCTCCATGGAGAGTGCCGCGCTCTTGTCGGCTTGCAAGTTTCTCTATGTTCCTTGTGGCAACGTAGTGTAGCTGAACACCAAGTTCAGTCGCCAGTTGCGCAACGTACCAGCAGACGTCTCCCAATTCATCAATGAGTTTCTTGCGTTGGTCGGCTGTGAGGTCACAGTTGCCATCCCTCATCACTTTCTTAATCTTATCAGCAAATTCTCCGGCCTCACCAGCAAGACCGAGCGCACAGTAGATTGCTCCGGTAAAAGAGCCTTTACCAGGATAGATAGCAGTTTTTGAAGCCGCTCTCTGGTAACTAATGAAACCAGGCAGGCGAGGGCCTTTGTTATTTGCTTGCTCAACGGCAGTCGCCCAGCGTACGTTGCCTAGTTCATAATTTCCGTTCGTATTGATGCGGTCAAGACTGTGTTGTTTCGACGGCCGAGGGCCAACATCTCTGAAGAAAGCAGCAAAATCTTCTCTCCAGACGGGAGACATTCCGATACCGCGGCCACCATACCACGGAAAGCTATGACTCTTCGGGTTGTAACAGCGCCGCTTGATGCCACACCAAATTAAATGTTCAGGTAGTTTGGAGAGCCCGTGGCCCTTGCCTCTGGCTTTCCGTGGGGCATCCTGGACCTGGATACCGCTATCCGACATACCGCTATCCGACATACCACCCTCTTTCATTGCCGGCGACCGGGCGCCAGACTTTCGAGTCGCGGAATCCGTCAACGAGCTGAACACCTTCGTACAGGAATGGTTCCATCGTCTCCGGCGAAACAGTCCAGTAGCGGAAGCCGTTGGATAGCACTAGGGCCTCAGGATGGTTTGTCTTACGAGCGGCAATGTGGAGGTAACTCTGGTTCAGTGCTTCAATCAGGATTAGAGGATATTTGAGGCCAGCGGGTTCACCACTACCGGGAACGTCTGTATGCTCTTGGAATCGATTTGTCGCCGGCAGGCTTTCCAGTTCTTCGACAGCCTTATGCGCATTCGATGGCGCCGCAGTGACGTCAATGGCCAGTTCTTCGGTAACCGACAAGTTGAGGTCAAGCCCACCAGTGTCAGCGGGCGCAGTTTGTTTCTTTGTCTTGCGGCTCACACGTCCCTCCTCAAATACAGATAGCCCACGGCCCAGATAATGCAGACGGCTAGGGTAAACGGTAGCAGTAGTGTCGCCAGACAGCAGAAAGCCAAACCCTCAGCGACGTGCTTTAGTTCCGTAAACTGCATACAGAAAATACCCCTTCGCAAACCCGCCGGCAACAGCAAACTTCCGCATCCTAGCGGCTTCAATTTCTTGCTTCGGAATCCCATTAGCGACACGGTACGCATCCATCACTTCCCACAGGTCTGCCAGCTCATCCGTCAAAGCATAGCGGTCCTCGGCCGCGCCAATTTCCTCCGCTTCTTCAATCAACTTATCCGCGAGTGCCTTGCGGTATGCTTGGCCTTCTAACTGCTTGGTCCAAGTGCGGGCGCCGCGCTCCTCAATTTGCTTGAGCACGTTATCCCTGACAAGTTTCAATGGTAGCGCGACCGGCCATCGCTTCCACACATAGGCGGCAAGCACATCGGTGATAAGTCCGGAAAAGAGGATAAGGATGACAAAGATAATAACAATGAGGGTGACAATCATTGCACACGTCCAACAGTTTGATGCTGAACATCGCCGGCTGTCCGGCGAGCATCAGCCAGCTCAACAAGTTTCTCGTAAAACTCCGCAGTCTTGGCCTCTTTGGTGTTGCCGAAATTGTTCAGCATGATTGGTTTCACACCGAACACGAATCCTCCCACGGCGAACTTGTGCTTATTGCAGACCCGGATGAGGATGTCAATCGCCTCTTTGACGTCTTGAACCTGCTGCGGTGTCGGCAGCTGCTTGAGAGACGGTTTCTTCTTGGCAGCCATCAAAGTGCCTCCACAATCGCTTGATGCGTTGCATCTCGAACGAAGGCTGCCAGAGCATCTTCCCAAGTCTTGAACGTGCCAACAAATCCCGAGAGGACACCGTCACCATTGAAAATAGCAACAGACCAAACAGACGGTGCCGAACGATAAATTCTCCAACGAACCATAAGAAAGTCTACTCTTTCTTCTTCTTGGGGTCAAGGTTGAGCAGCTTTGTGAAGTCTACATCTGGCGGGATACTGCCAGGCTCCGGGACAGCCGTCGGCTTGGGAGGTAAATTCTTCTCGCGGCCGATTCCGTGCTCGGTGCCGGTTTTATTGTCGTGACAGGGCTCGCAAACACCCTGAAGATTCTTGAAGTCGAAGAATAACGTTTCATCCCCGCGGTGGTCACGGATATGGTCAGCGACGGTAGAGGGATTATGCGAGCAAATACGGCATATAGGGTCTCTTCGGAGGACAGCGGGTTGGACATGGTTCCGCCAACGGCTCTTGCGATATAGGTGCTTCCACTCTTTGCGCCGGTCGAATTTGCTGACACGTTCTGGCGGTTTCTCATTCTTGAGGCACTCCTGGCAGAGCCCGCGGTCCGCTGCATATCCGCCGCAGCCTTTGGTCCGGCAGGCTGTGGGTACGTTAGGCATTTGGACGGTAGAACCCACCAACACCCTTCTTGAAGATTGGTGTGCCTGTGCGACTTGGAATCAAGTCGGCGATGATGAACTGAGAGCGGCATTTACCAATTTCGCAGGGTACCGTTGCCTGCGGCTCGTCTTTGCTGACTTGGACAACTCGCTCAAACTTATGCGCCAGGTTCTTGCGGCACTGGTAGACGTAAATAGGCATCACAATCCCCATTTGCGGAACGGATTGTCCCGCTTTGGCAAAAACTTCACCGCGGTAAGAGCTAAGGCAACGGCGCCAATCCAGATTCCAACAATAGCCAGCCAATCAGGCAGCAGGTGGAGCATTGTTTTCATTCCTCTCGTGGTAGTCCTGGCCGATAGAGTGTGTCACCAACAGCGCTTGAATGGCGCCAACTAGGGCGACGTAATTGGCCTCCAACTTACCCATGAAGGCGAGGATGATGCCAACAGTGGAGAACACCACAGCGAAGAACCGACACGTACCGTTGAACATATCGGTCACCCGGCAAAACAGTGGGCGCGCCTGCTGGAACTTCTGCCTAGCGACCTCATATTCCGCTTGTGGCAGCGCCATGATTTTCTTGATTGCGTCTACTTCACTCATAAAACCTCAAAGGGTAGGAGGGCAACTGCGCGCCGCAGCCACCCTCCCGTGTTAGTGGTGGCCTGCCTTTGCGGCAGAGAGGTTACCACAATTTGCCTCTGGCTTACCTGCCATCCGTGTTCCGGCCTAGCTATTGAATTCGTTCTGTTCTGCCACACGACGGCGAAGCAAACCCGCGACAACTACTCCGCCAGCCTTGTCCCACTTCTGGAACTCATTGGCTGCGGCGCTGAAGTTACCCTGGTTTACTAGGGTCAACAATGTCGAATGAGAGAAGTTGCCGGAGCCCAAGTTGAACGTGAAGTCCACTAGCGCATCAAACTCGCCTTGTGTCAGCTGCATCTTCACGATGTGATTGACGAAAGCCTGTGCCCAAGCGGTATCAGCAGCCAGCATGGCCTCTGCTTGCTCCAACGTACAGGTGTCGCCGGGTTGCACACCCGCGGTATGTCCGAAACCGATGGTCCAGCGGCCGACGGAATCTTGATAAGCAACCAGCTTGCAGCCCTCAAACGACTCAGTGAGCTGTAGCCCAGATTTGCTATATTGCATTGACAGCCTCCCATTCCGGTGAGCTGCTGCCACAATAGTACTCCACTTCCGACCGAGTCATGTACTTTGCAGCATCGTGTTTCTCGGGTTCAAGAATCTTGATGGTCCCGGTGAAATCTTCCACAAGGAACCAATGGCCATTCCACTTGCCGCCGTCGGCCACTGTGGTAATTTCCTTCACCTTGCGCAACTTGGTCACCGTGACGTTGAGTTCTTCCTTAGCTTCCCGGATAGCCGCCTGCTCAGGTGTTTCACCGGGTTCCAGCTTACCACCCGCAAACCGCCAGGGCCGTTCCTTCTTCTTAGCGAAGTGCAACGTCAGGTACAAACGGACATAAGGCCCGTAAGACCGTGTGAAAATCAGGGCTGCATGCTCGCCAGCAAGTTTCATCCCTGCTCCCACTTACGGAGCGGCGATTGCAACTCCCAATTGACTTGATGGCCGTCCTTGCGCTCCCAATATGTCAGGCTTCCTTCGTCACCGTATGACGAATAACTTACACCTTCCCCGCGTTCAACAACGCGCCCGCGCCACGGGAGGGTAAGCCGCCATTCCCAAACTCGTCCTAGCCGGTTCATATCCCGGGCATTCAGGCGAAGACGAAATTCAAACTTACCGAGTTGGAAGTAGAAAATCACGGTATATAGTGATAAGAGTGCCCGTCCACCACTTCGACAAATCCACCGCCCGCGGGACGTGTTTCGGTATAAAGCGGCTCGTACTTCGCTCGCTCTTCGGCAAAATACTGTTTGATGAGCTTGCCGATTTCGCTCTCGTCCCAGGCAATGTCCTGCTCCCATTCGATGGCCTCAACCTCGGGCCCGTCATCGGCCGGGTCTTTGATGCTAAACGTTGCAAAGAACTTCACTTCCTTCGCGGGGATGTAGACGATATTGATATCGGACACCGTGCCGTCAAACGTGTATTTCACCCCAACGGATTCGGGCAGCTCCATAGCGAACACGGAAGGTTCCTGTGAGAGGAACAGAGCTATCAAGAGCTCCTGGCCGGGGTCGCCGATGACGAAGTTTGCAGCGAACTTGACTTGCTTGCCGGGGGTGTGAACGATTTTGCAAACCTCACCGATTGTGGTACCGTTAATACGGGTGCGGGTTCCACCGGGGGTGAAGCCAGCAAATGCTTTGGAGCCTGTGTACGTCATTTGTACTCCTGACCACGCATAGTCATGTTAATACGAAAAAGAACGCCTGTCAAGGCAGGATACTCCAACGGGGCATCGAATGGGTTGGTGGGAACCGAATGGACCAGCAGGTTAATACTGCGCACGGCTTTGGTGTTGCCTTTGAGGATTTCTGCCTTCAACAACCCACCGAGGATGGCGCGCACTGTGCGCGCAAACTCTGGCCGGCTGACGGCATCATCCTTCGGGTTGGCTAGCTCCTCTTCAGTTTCCGCTTCAGTGACGTCGTCCGCCTGGGAAGCCTTCTTTTTCCTCTTGAAGATGTCTTCCATTTCTTTGAGCAATGATTGCACGGACTTGGCTGGCTTGCCCCACACCTGTCCGTCCTTGTCCCAGGAACCATAAACGGTGTTCTTGGCAATCTCGAAGGCATCAACACCGAATGTGTTCAGCTGTGCGTTGATGGCCTCCGCCGCGGGCACACCGTTGGCGAAGTTACCAAAAGCATTCAACAGCGGGCGCGGTTGGTTCAGGTTCTCCCTGATTGCAATTTCCTCGAACTGCGCAAAGTCGGCAGTTCCGGTATAAGTCGCAGCGCGCACAAGCAGTTCGTGGATGTTCTTCTTGGTCAGCCGCTTTAGGTCAAATCGCTGGCAGCGAGTCACCAGGGCTGGAATAATCTTGGAGGTTTCCGTGGTGCAGATGACCCACAGGGTTGCCGAGTTCGCCTCCTCGAACGGCTTCAACAGGCAGTTCTGCGCTGCTTTCGAGAGCATGTGCGCTTCGTCCAGGATGATAACACGCAGTTTCCCAACCATCGGGAAGGACTGGGTATCCTGGATGAGGTCGCGCATGTCATCGATGCCGGTGGAGTCTGCGGCATTCATCTCGATGATTTCGGGCTCAATGTCTGTCGGGAACTCCCATCCCTGCGCACCTCGGGCCAAGATTTTCGCCAATGTAGTCTTGCCGGTGCCCGGAGGCCCGACCAACATGACCGCACGGGGAATCTGGCCCTTATCAATCCAGCCGCGCATTGCCTGGACAGTGTCGTCCTGGCCGATTACCTCGTTGAAGTTTGTCGGCCGTAGAACAATGCCGAGTTGCGTATCTGCCATTTAATCCTCCAAATCGTAGATGCTTGTCTGACGGTCTTCCGTTCCATCGTGGGTGCGGAGTGGAACGTCCAGCATCTTGGCAACACCAACGGCTAGGCGCCAGTTAGCCAACTCAATAGTGCCAGGAGTTTCTTCGGTGAAGCTGCCGTTAAATTTACCACGTCGTGCGCGGAATTCATCTGGAATAATTCCAACATCGGCTGGCTTTGGGAAAGTAATAAGTCCGCTCGGTGCCCACCGGCGCTCCGCATTTTCTTTCCTCGCACCATACACAATGGGGCGGAAGTGTCCGGCCAAAGTTTTGACTCCCATGTCAGCCAATCCTGTTGTTACTTCCTCAAGGATAGCATCAGGAAATGAAAATTTGATTCGGACAGCACCGTGCTGGTGTTGGTCCATAAGATACGGAGCGAGGTCGCCAATATCCTGTGGCTTGAAAATAGTCTTCACTGATAGCAGAAAATTCAGCCGTGCTCTCTTAATCTGTTTCGCTTCCTTGTCGCTGCCAAACTCAAGTCCTGAAGTATCCGGGAACGCAGCATCGAGGGCTGCGGCTCGCCGATAAATCTCGATGCGCGCTTGTTGGCTCGCCACGTCTGCGCGGTCTTCAATCACTAGAAACTCATGCCTAGAAAGCCGCACAGGTGACTTTTGTCCAACCAATTTGACAATGTAAACATGCCCACTTTCAACGACAACACCGGGCGTATCATCTGCCAATGTGAAGATACGTGTATCAGGCAAAAGCAATTGCGTCATTGCCAATCCTCCACAGGGTGCTCTTCACCAGCAAAGAAGCCGGACTGCTCTCCGTCGTCTTTGGGCACAAACATAAACTTTTGCCAGTTGTCGTCCCGTTCTGCCAACTCCACATAGTCTTGAATGCGCTCTGCCGGCCAAGACATATACTCACCAAGCCGGGCAGCGCGGGTGGCAGTATCAACGTCTGGCCATAGCAGGCCAAGAGTGCGATGAATCTTAACGTGATAGTGGCCGTATTGCCCGCAGCGATTCAAGTTCAATGTGATGTATCGAAGCAGGGCCTCTGTGTCATCGAGAGTGCCGTGGTCAATCACCAACAGGGAGGTCAACCCCAACTTCTTTGCCGCATCTAGCACGATGTGGCCATCCACAACTTCGTACATGAGGTCCGCAACTAACCGGACGTGGATTGGGGCAATTTGTCCGTCCCGCTTGAGAGAAACTTCAATGTTGTGCTGAATGGGAGAGTAGAACCGCAGTTCACTGTGATTGAGCGACAGGTCTTCACTAAACCGCCACGAGGCGGCCGCGAGATGTTTGAGCTCGATTGTCTTCAGTTCCATGTCACTCCCCGTGCTTCCCAATGCTCAATGATGTGGGCATTCATCTCAGCATCCGCACGGATGCCCCGTTCGTGAAAGTAGTATACCAGTTTTGCCTGATAGGGCGCACGGTAATGATGTATTGCGCTCAGTGTCCAAGACGTTGGGGCATAGATTTCCCCAGTGCAGCGCCCGCGAAAGTGCATCTTGTCCTTGACCGACCAATGCAGCCCGCCCCAGTCTGTAGAGAAGATAAGTTGGATGCGGTGGCCATCGAAGAAGAAGAAGTAGCCATTGCCACCTTGGAGCCAACGTGTCGAGTCTACGGAGTAGAAGGGAAACGTCTCCATGAACACAGGCGAGGACACACCGAGCCCATGTGTCTTGATGGCATTGTGCATGTTCCCTGGCTTCGGTAGTTTGCCGGCAGCATCAATGCGTTGAAACACTTGATTGAGCCAGTCACCCTTCTGCGCCGTAGTCTTGGCGACCTTGCGCGGACTGATGCCGATGTAGTCAGTGTCCGCCATCATCAAGTCAAGGAACTCCCACGGGTCGCCCTGGTGGAACGTCGGGATAGTCTTGAGGCCAGCCGCTTTTTCCTTCAGGTAGTTCTGCCAACCCGCCGCAGCCGCACGAGCAAACTCTGGGTCGTTTTCTTCGAGCGGTGGCCCAGTCAAACTGCCTGGGATAACGTCTAGGCTAGCGAACACCACAGGGCACACCGCGGTTTCCAGCAGCCCTTTGCAGTATTGGATGTACGCATCATGGTCAATTGGTTTGCCCTTCACCCATGCTGTGAAGGCGCCGGAGTCAATGAATAGCCGGAAGCCGGTAACGCCGTTGCCTTCCGTGTCGGCGCAGAACGGACTCGCAAACCAGTCCGCACAGTCACGGGAGCCCTTGTGTGCGTTGGTTTCAAGCCAGTTCTTGGCATTAGTGCGTTCTGACATGCCCGCGAGGACTTGCGGGTTCATGTTTCCTGCTGTATAAAGTATCATTGCATGCCCATCCGGCCAAGCAATACTGCCGCCCGTTTCGATAAACCTTTGGTCAGAAACCCACAGCACCGTCCGCCTGCGTAATCTGGCAGCCGTCCTTCAAACTGGTTGGCGGATGGGTCCAGCACTCTCCCGTCTGGATGTCGCAGGAACCAGTGCTGCAACGTGCCATCTTTCTTATAGCACGGTTTGAACCCATTGGCCTTGCCCCACAGATAATACAGCACCTCAGCGGCCGGGTAACAAGTTCCAAAGCCCAATGTCTTGACGTTGTGCTTTCGTGCTAGCCGTTGCCATTTCGGCGGCGCAAGGTCAAGTGTTAGATGCGGCAGCATTGCCGCAATGATTTGTTCCGGGGTCATAAGGTTTAGTCGTGTATCAACCGAAGGAACTCTTGACGGACCTCGTTCTTCTCTTTGAACACACCACGGAGTGCGCTGGTGGTCATGGAGCTGTGTTGCTTCCCGATTCCTCTCGCGCACATGCAATGGTGTTTTGCCTCAATCACCACCGCGGCGCCTTGTGGCTGTAGATTCTCGACAAGGGCATCGGCAATCTGGTTGGTCAGCTTCTCTTGGATTTGGAGCCGGCGGGCGAAGCAATCCACAAGCCGCGCCAGCTTCGACAGGCCAACCACGCGGTTCGCATTTGGAATGTAGGCCACATGAGCCCGTCCAGTGAAAGGTAGCATGTGATGTTCGCAGAAACTATAGAGTTCAATATCTTTGAGCACAACCATTTCGTCCGTCTTATATCCTTCTTGGATAAATTGGCGACGGAGGATATCAGACGGATTTTGTCCATAGCCAGCAAAGAGTTCTTTCCAACTCTTCACCACACGGGATGGCGTGTCAAGTAGCCCTGGCCGGTTGGGGTCTTCGCCGATATCTCTCAAAATTAAGCGGACGTGGTACTCCGCGGGGTTAAGGATTCTCCTGGTGTTCTGCCACTGTTCTTCCTTCGTTGCCCACCGGCAATTATCGGGGGAGTAGCCCTTATCGTTATCCTTGCGGTCCAGGCTGTGATTCTCCGTCGGCCGTCGGCCGATATCAGCAAGAAAATTTTCATAGGAGCCGCCAGCCGCCACAACCCAACGGTCGCAGACCTTGATACCTCGTCCCCCGTAGTCTTGGTAAGACGGGTGATTTTCTCTAGTACACCGCGCAATCATGGACTCCCAGGCGGAGTATTCTGGTGCCTTCTTTTTACCATTGTGCGAGCTACCGTCGCCATGTACCCTGTGCCCTTTCTTCAAATTGCCGACACAACCGCAAGAAGTGGACCTACTGTCTGTCAAGCTCTGTTGGCTAATGTTGGCAATGGTACCACAAGCACAGCGGCAAACCCAGCGTCGCCCGTGTTTATCCGCATCATGGCAAAGTTCCAACACAGTCCATGAACCGAAAACTTGATTTGATAAGTCCAAAGGATTATGTCTGCTCATTCTATCTCCAAGGTAGAACTAGCGGTACGACAACAATTTATGAAGTTGTGGCAACACACGGAACCGCTGTTCAGACCGTTCTGCGACCAACTTGGTCAGTGCCGTTAGCCGGCGAAGGTACGACGTGATATCGTCCAGCCCTGGCGCATGAAGAATGTTGACTAGGGTTTCCGTGTCGTACGGCTGGAAGTAAACGAACTCGTCCGGCACAAATATCTGTGCCTGCTCGTGGAACTTAAATACACGGTCCACATCCTCCGGCACGTTCGGGTCCAGAACATACTTCAACTGGTTCTGTCCTTCTGTCAACCGGAGATTTTCCAGCACGACTTCCCAATGGAAGTATTCTTCTCGGCCGAGTGTGCCGACCTTTGGCGAGAAGCTCCACAGGTCAACACGATTCAAAAACGCGCCCGCACGAATTGGCACGGCACCATTTGATTCCACGGTGACGGTATGAAAGTTAGCAGGCTGGGATTCGGACGCAGTATCGAGTACTTCCAGGAACTCACCGAGTTGCGGCTGCCACAGAGTCGGTTCGCCGCCAGTTAGGACGAGGTGGCTGGATTTGTGGTCAAGCACTATAGCCGCGGCTTCAGCATACGGCATCTCCGACCAACGGTCCCACTTAGTATCGCATCCCGCACATTCCAGATTGCAGGCGCCGGTCCTGAGGAACATACTCGGCACACCAGCATACTTACCTTCACCCTGTACCGTCTCGAAAATCTCCACAATCTTCAGGTGGCCGCCTAGTGGTTTCAATGGCTGAGTGTATGTCGGCATTAAAGTCCTCCGCCTTCCACATAGCAGTTCCCGTGGCAACATGAAAGCTCATAAACAGCGGCGCACTTGCGGGTTTCCTCCACTTCGCACCGGATGAGTCGCACCCCTGGCGGCAGCACCATCGGGCCAACTACTTCAACGAGGTGCTTGGCGATGTTCTCGGCGGTCGGGTTGAATGGTACGATGACGACGGTCGGGTCCAGATGTTGAAGGCAGGCGCCTTCATCGCGGTCTAGCAGCGGGTCTTCATTCCAAATCAGCATGCGGTGGTCCCACTCAGTTTCAAGATGCTGGCACAGTGTTGAATTGATAACGGAGAAGTCCACCACGCGCCCGACATTGTCCAACTCGTCGGCCTGACAAGTGAACGTGATGCGGTAATTATGGCCGTGAAGATTTCGGCATTTTCCTTCGTGGCCGACAACCCTATGTCCCGCGCAAATATCGTGGTACCGTTTTGCAGTAATCATACGCCACCTATTATACAGGGTTGGAGTGACGACGTCTAGTTGATGTTGAACTGGTTGCCGTCGACGATAAAGCCGTCTTTGCGTGCCTGGTCGGTGCCGACAATTTGGTTCATCTTCCTGACAAGCATTTGCGCCGGGCCGGCTATCAAGAAGAAGATGGCGGTCCAGAGAAACCACCAGGACATTCCAAAGTACATCGCGATGAAAGCGAAGTGTTTCTTCACGTCGGCTCCGATTTGTGGTGGCACCACGTACATTCGCCGTCAACTACTGTGAAACATCCACACTTGGGACATTCACTCCCGACCCGCCAGGCCACTCGCGGCTCCGGCAACGAAGTCGGTAAGGTCGTTGGGTTGCTCGAATTTGTTTCGTGTGACATTGATGATGTATTCCAAGAGGTGCGCGTCGCAAATGCGGCAGAGCAACGTACCCTGAACAGTGAAGTGGTGTGGCCGGTGGCGAATAACACACCGCCAGTGTTTCAACCATTCTTTGACTGAGTTTACCACACCCATGCCCCTCCTCCAACGGTGATTAGTGCCAGGATGAGGATGACGATATAAATCGTGAGGTCATCCAAGAGTGAACTGCTATTTGGAGAAGCAAGCCCGCGCTTGATTCCCAGGCAGCAAGCCAAAATTCTGTCGGCGGGCGAGCTGCTGCCGTTTGCGGGTGGCTTTGGCTGTTGCTTTCTTTGGCTCATTGTGAATCACCTCCGCTTTCTTGGCAACCCACTTCTGCAACTCCTGGAACTTCTCCGGAGTGATTGGCTTTGGCTCTACCTTGTTCTCCTCAGTGCTTGCAGCCACAGCTTCTGCCTGAGCACGTTTCCAGGAGGCAACCAGGGCGCCTGACAGCAGAGTGTTGAAGATGGCGCCGAAAGCTCGCGCCTCATTGGCCTTGTGAGCGGTAAACCGGACCCGCTTGCGGCCGCGACCCTTGCCCATCGAGAGCCGGCCATAGGCATCGTACGCATACTTGACGTAGTGCCCAGTCTCCCCGGTCGGGAGTGTCACTGATTCGCCTTCGCTCAGCCCCTTGGACTTGCGGATAAGAGAAGTCACCATCTTATCCCAAGCCTGTTCGACTTCGCTCGGTTTATGCCCACCACCGCTCATATCAATAACTGGCGGCGGTGCCGCAGGCTGTCCAACAGTCTCTCGAGTGAGTTCGTTTTCTGGGTTCAAGGTTATCCTCCGATGGAATCTTTGCCCTGCGTGCTCAAACCCGGTTCACCGTGGTTTGGGACACCACCATTCCCGCTGTGTGCGCCAGCACCCGCCCCATGTGGGACGGCTAGCATATCGTTCAGGGCCTTGTTCTTGGTTTCGATGATGGAGTTAGCAAGGGCAAGTTGCCGTTGAAGGTCTACCACGTCCGCTCTTTTGTTCTTTACTGAGCGCCTGGCATATTGCTCAAGCGCCCTAGTAATTTCGTTGGAGATGTGCTTCCAGTCGGTCTTCTTCACATTTCTCTCCTGTCCGCCACGCCCGTCTTGCGACGTCGCACCGTTCGAGAATCTGGATAGCCTTTTGGTGGTCCATGTTGTGCGCATCGACCGCATGGACAATGAACCTCAAACTGAACCGTAGGCTCAACAGTTTGACGCACTGGTCGCACCCTGCCGCTTCTTCTAGGTGAACCGCCAGCACGTCGGTCTTGGTAATCTTGAGCCGTTTCCGTGCGCTGCTGAGAATCTTGTTCAGTCGGGTAATCATATTGCGCCAACTCCCGGCCAACTGCCGGATACCGCCGTTCTCCGTCGGCGCTACGGTCGCTACCTAGAAAATCATACTACCGGTGCGTAACCGGCCACTAGCAACACCTTGTTCGCATACTCGTTAGTGGGATTGCCCAATCCGTTGTAATGATGCAACCCACTGACGAGCCCGTGCTTGTGAATGTAGCCAGCGAGAATCCTGGTGCCGGCCGCCATATTGCGCTCGGGGTCCGTCAGCTCCGCATGGCTGTAGTGCCACACACGCGGGTTAATCTGCATGAGCCCTATTGCGTGGCATTCGCTTACTGCGTTCGGGTTGCAGCTGCTTTCAACGTACACCAGGGCAGCCAGCACCTTGACTGGGATGCCAGTTTCGATAGCATACCGGCCGGTGAGCTCGGCATACTGGCTGCAAACCCCATAGTGCTTGTAAAGACGTGCGGCAACTCGTGTCGCTTGTTCAATCCTCTTGGCATACCGTTCTGCCTCAACCTGTGCCTTGATGCTGGCTTCGGTTGGTGAGGCGCACTTAATTGGCGCGGGGGTCGGGCCAGGGTTATACGCCCAAAGCAGCAGGGCAAACGCGGTCCCCATTCCGAACCGGAGCAGGTACCTCGTCACGACCGCCAAATAAATAGTCACCGTTTCCTCCAATGTTTAGGGTTGAACACCATCAGCCAGGTGAGCATGCTGAGAACACCTATGATAAACCACGGGCTCACTTCAAACCTCCCGTGGTTTCCCACCACCCGCCTTCAGTGCGCCGTACAGCATACCCGAGACCGTTGAAGATGTAAACCGGCTCGCAGCCATGAAAGGTCAATTCCCGGAGGCGAACTTTGTGTCCTGCCGGCAGCACTTGTACCACGTGCTCGGCTACCCGGAGGACGTATTGTTGTTCACCGCTGTAGTTGGTTGCGCTCATATGTCCTTCTTACACTTCCAATGTAACATTGGCCTATAAGAGCCGCAATGGTACAGCAGTACCCAATTAGAGCAGTCCCAAAGTACTAGGACGTCGGGTAGGCCACCGAATAGGTGCTTCGATACGTCGCCCGGATAATCCGCCCGGTCTTGGCATCGCGGCTCATCGGGGTCAGCTGTTCGACACCCGAAAACTTCACCACTTCCCGTTCGTTTGCTTGGTCACTGTTGCGAAGTTCCTGGAACATCTGGTCGCGCTTGTCTCGGTCGGGTGTCGTTATGACTTCCATTGCCATCGGTGCTCTCCTGTTCGTTCCAAATTTGAATCGGCGGGACGTGGCCAGCCCAACGGCGCTCTATGCGGTCACGGTGTCCCTGTTTCCGTGCCGCAGTACGTTGTGCGCTTTGGGATTTGAATTGCATTTAGTCGTCCAGTTTCACCTTATCTAATTGCGCCAGCTCTTCTTCAAGAGTTAGCTCCGGGTCAGGTGCGTTCTCGATTTCATCCCATTCCGTTGTGTCCGGCAAGGGTTCAACCGGGATTGGCTCGCCCTGACCACCACTTATGCCATAGCCATAGGCGGATGCAGGGTTGCAGAAAGAGCAATACCGTGCCACTGGTTCGCCCGCTAGGAAGACTCCGTGCGGGCACTTCGTATTTGGAACACCGATTACCATGTCACCTCCCTAGGATTTGTAAAGCCTTGAAGTACCGTGCTTCCAACAGCTCCCGCTTTGCATGGTCTTTGATGTTTCCCATCCGTGAAAGATTATCCGCGATGTCATAAATCTTAACATGGCGGGCAACTTGGTTCTCTCCGCACCGAGCAATGAACTCGTGGTACGATTCCCGCTCAGTTGGCACAGTATATTCCGGTTTCTTGTAATATAGGAACTGCCCGTTCTTCCACCCGCGGGTGAGGGAGAGAACAGCCTGTGTCACTTCGATGCCGAACACCCGGACCAATTCTTCCGGGCCAACAGTGGTGTCCTCTACGGTATCGTGTAGGAACCCCACAGCCTGTTCAATCTCCGTTTGCCCCGCGGCACCAACACGCAAGACGTGAAGGATATATGAGTGGCCGGCGAGGTCAACTTGCCCGTCGTGTGCGCGCACCGCAAGGGTGATGGCCTTGTTTATCATTTGTTCTCCTGGCAGTACGGGATTTTGGAAACAGGAAGCCCACGAAAATGCCGGCGCTGTTGGATAGCCTCTCCTAGACTGGTGGCAACTGCTAGGAGAGTCTTACCCTTGAGAACGTGCCACATGCTGCGGCGGACCTTCTGGGATGCGTATGGGTTTGGGTTCCCATTCTGCCCGTTTCTCTGCCGCAATACGTTCAGCCGCTCTGCGTTGTGCCCTATTCATGCTGCAACCTCCCAATCGTTATCTCAGTGATGGCGGCCTCAACCTGTTGGCCGGTTAGTTGAAAATTCTTATCCATCGGCAGGCCACCGATGATTTTGAACTTGAAATCCTGGTATAGCGACAGGGCACGTTCCTTGTCCCGCAGGTAATCGTACAGGATGGCGAAGGCTAGCTGCGCCGGGCCGCTGCCGCCATAACCCCAACAGAATCCGGTCGGGGAGTGGTTCACGATTTGGAGGTGCAACGGAAGGGGTCTTGCTGACTGCCCTGGACGGTGCGCGGCCACAATGCGGTCCTCATCATTGCCGAGGATAGTGCCAGTATAGACAACATCCAAACCCGGCGCATCCGCCTCGAAGAAGGACAGCTGCGTTTCATTCATCGGCGGTTCCTGGTATGCTTTGCGTTTGCGGCTGGCCACCCCGTCGGAGGCTATGGCAAACCCTAGTTTACGCACGCACACAGGGCCGTAGGGCACCCCGTTGACTTCATAGGCATGTTTGAGTGCGCGGCCGCACCGTGCGCACTTGCCTGGTTTGGGGACAGCAACTTCTGTGTGTTCGCTCATTTTAGATTCCTATTGGAATGTTGTTCGTCTTGGGTTGCCCAACGCACGTTGCCCGGCTCGTAGTGCCCGGCATTATTCTTGCGGTCTACGGAATGTTGTGGGGATGGCCGATAACCTAATTCAGCGAACCACTGCTCGAAGCTGGCGAATAGGAACTGGATTCCTCGCACTTTATAGTGAGGAGTTTGACAGCGGTTTTTAGCATTCCGAAACGCTTTGCATTCAGGAGATTTAGACATCCCGTGCGTCGTTGCCGGGTGTGTTTGACCTGCTTTAACATGGTCACGGAGTAAACATCCGCAACTCCTAGCGCCAGAACGCACCAAATAAGCAGAAGCAACGACCTTGTGATTACCACAATCACAAAGACACAGCCAATTCCACCGCTTATCCGTTTGCGAGTGTGGCGCTAAGGCAATGAGCCTCCCAAATCTTTTTCCAGTGAGGTCTTTCATCATAAGTCGATGGGGTCCCTCCACCCCAAGAAGATTGGGAAGCGAGGACGTTCCTTTGACCCCGTAGGGAAGTACTTATAGCGGACAATCCTGCCAACCAAGGACTTGCGGACGGCCCAGAGCTTGCCGCGTTCGCCGGTCTTGCTGTCGGCACCCTGGAATCCGGAACCGATACTAAACTCTACACCTTCATACGTACCGTTGAGCCCGCGGACATCCAATCCACCCAACACACCAGCGCCAACCATGCCCGCCTTGTGTGAACTGCGTTCCGTGTGGCCGGTGGCGGACGTTGTGGCGGTGTTGGTATTGGACTCCCATTCAAACGTATCCAGCACCACGGCCTCGGCATCTTCAAAGCGCTTGAGTTTCAGCAGGTAGCCCTCGTTCGTTGTGCTGCGGCCCTGCTTGTATGGCCCTTGCAGGCTACGGACCATAATTCCTTCGTACCCGGCTTCCAGAGCGGCACGTTCGACAGTTTCCATTTCGCTTACGTCGCTAATAATGGTGTGGGGCACGACCAGCACCCCGCGGATGTAATCGTTCAACTGTTCCAGCCGTTTGAACCTTGCTGCAAACCCGCCGGAGAAGAATGCGTTGTCGAAGATGTGGAAACAAACTTGTTTTGGCTCCCCATCCTCGCTCATCACCGCGGACATGGTGTCGCGGTAGGCAGTGCCGATTGTTGCTTCTCCAAAAATCAATTCGCCGTCGGTACCTTCCGGGAGCCCGGCAAACTGTTTCTGCACCCATGCGTTCGGGATTGGCTTGAGGTTGCGGCTGACTAAGATACCGTTGAGCACGATGGCCCGAACACCATCCAACTTGGCGGAGGCATAGCAAGGGTACGTAATCTTGTTGATATCCATATCCTTGACCTTGCCGGCCAACATCGGTTCTTTGAACGTCGCCACTATACACCCCTCATCTTAGCGCACCAGCCCGTTACAAAGCCGTTTCGCAAGCGCAATTTCCTCATCCATTGTCGAGAGGTGTGGCCCCACTGGCTGTTCGGCCAGAATCCTCTTGCCAAATTCAACAAGCACATCAACCATCGCCCGCTGTGTTTGGCTCAGTTTTGCTTCGCTGGTACCCGCCACTGATTCCACGGCTAGTTGTGTAAGTCGCAGTACTGAAACCATTTTCTGCCTCCTAAATCATCTTACCCTGAGCGCTATCTTTGTGTCCATAGTACTAAAGTACTTTATTGCTTCGGTTCCACACCTGCGGCAACCACCAGTTCCTCTGGCAGCTGTCCTTGGTACTTGCGAATGAATCTCTGGCCGTAGGCGGCTTGTTTGAGACTCAGTTTCTGGCTGTCCGCCAACGACCAACCGAAATCTTTGTCCGCACCGCTGAATCCTTGCCCGTCCAGGGTAATTGCACCGTCACAGTGGGCACGAAGCTGCCGCAAGCCCTTGTGGATGGCTTCGATGTTTGCCAGAGTAAGGGCGACGGTGACCAGCCCCTCCTTGCTGCGGATTTGAACCTCAGTTGCGCCGGAGGCGGTAACCTTTGGTTTCGGTGGTTCCTTTACCCCAACTTCCGGCTTGGCAACCACGGGTGCCGGCTTGGCCTCGTGTTTGGTGTCGAGTGCCTTGTCAATCACTTCCTGCTTCTCGATAATGGCGGTAATCATGTTCGCATCAAGGCTGTCCTCAAAAATGATGTGTTGCACTAGGACTGCGTTGAGCTGACCGATGCGGTGGGCACGGTCCTCAGCCTGGGAGACGTTACCGGGCACCCAGTCGAGCTCGGCAAAGACCACGGTGTCGGCCGCGGTAAGTGTGATTGCCACACCAGCCGCCATAATGCTGCCGACAAAAATCTTGCAGGTGGGGTCGGTTTGGAAGCGGTCCACGGCTGCCTGCCGAACTTCCGGCTTGGTGATTCGGCCATCAACTTTCACAGCTTCGTTGCCGAACTCCGCCATGAGGGCATCAACAACCTCGTGATGGTGAGCGAACACGATGACCTTATCTTTGGTTTCCAGCAGGTCGCGCAGGTGGTCAATGACGAAGGGAACCTTTTCCACGGCGACAGCCTTACGTAGTGCGCTAATTTCGCCAAGCTGCAACCCCTGTTTCTTTTCCAGGGATAGCTTCTCGTAGGCTACCTTTTCCTTCTCGATAAGGGCACGGCCACGCGGGCTAGGCTCGATTAGGATAACCTGCCGGGTCTTTGGCGGCAGGTCTTTCAACACGTCGGCCTTGAGGCGACGCACCATAAACTTGCTGCGCAGATAATCTTGAAGTTCGTCCAGGTTGGAGTTGCCGGAAAAATCCCACCCATACTTTGTCCGGGTGGCACCACAATACCGCAGGGCATATTTGAAGAAGTTCTTGCCCAACCCTTCAGGGTCTAGGTTATGAATGAGGGTCCACAACTCCACAGGGCGATTCAAAATCGGTGTGCCAGTGAGGAACACACGGCGGCGAGCATTGATGGCCGGGATTGGCGGCACGGCAACCATCTGCCCGGTCTTCTTGTCCTTTTTCTTGCTGGCCGGGTGCCCCAA
The DNA here is from genome assembly GCA_902384455.1 of uncultured archaeon. Lineage (GTDB taxonomy): Archaea > Altiarchaeota > Altiarchaeia > IMC4 > SCGC-AAA252-I15 > CABMCB01. Next base: position 24,415 of record CABMCB010000025.1, on the reverse strand, counting down.
GATGTGCTTGGTACGCAGGGCATCGGGATTCTTTACTTTGTGGCACTCGTCCACAATCATCAAATCCCAGGTTACCGACGTGAGCTCTTTGTGGAACTTCATCACGATGTCGAAATTGATGACCACGACGTCAGTGTCCGGGATACCAGTCTTGGCATCCGCAATACCGACCGAGAGGTTCTTAACGTCCCACAGGCACCACTCGTTGCGCCAGTTAATCTTCGGGGTGGCCGGAGCAACCACCAGAACCTTGCGAACCTTTGAATCGCAGTTTGAAATGCCGATGCCCTGGATAGTCTTGCCCAAGCCCATCTCGTCGCCAATCAGGCAGTGCGGGCGGTTCATTGCGTAGGCAATGCCGGCCTTCTGGTAGGGGAGGTATGCTAGGGGTTTGCCGTTGCGCCCGAGGCGATTGGGAACCGGAATTTCAACGTCGGCATCAGTGGCCCGGCTGGCCTCTAAGGAAACCTTGTTTTGCTTGGCAACCTTGACTTGTTCATTTTCATAGCTCTGGCCGGACTTGGTTTCTGTGGGGTAAGACTTGAGGGCCTCTTTGGCGACCGGGTCACAATAGTCCCACAGGCGAGAAGCGATTTTGGCCTGTTCAGCCATAGGCTTCGGGTCACGGTAGCCAGCTGAGTGCCAGCACTTTGCCATACCATCGAAGGCAAACCCGACCTGTTTGACCAGTGGGTTGACCGTGTGGCGCTCCTCATAGGTGCTGAGGACCTCCCAACGGCTCCGGATGTGGCTGAAGGTTACCAGCACTTACCGGCTCCACACATAAGCAAAGGAAGCCAGGAAGCTGCCAACCGCGGCCAGAACGTATATGGCTAGGGTGAACTTGCTGGTTTGTATTTGCTCTTTCATGTCTACATTATGGAGTAGGCGCGAGCAAACGACAATAGTACTTTCCTCCCATTTTGACTTGGTACTCCCGTACTAGTACCAAAACTGGCGGAGCACACAACAGACCTCATCCAGAAGACTCGCCTTCTTCCACGACCTCGTCAATGGTACGGGTGTACTGGGTGCCAGTGGTCCGTATGTATTGGTTCATAGCACCAATCAGCAGGCTGTGGGCTTCTTTCTCCTGTGGCCGGAGATTGTTGGTCAACCGTTCTAGTTCGCCTTCTTCCCTGGCATCAGCAACACCCCAACACTTGCCCGTGTATGGCAGCATGGCATAAACACCTCCGGGAGTTTAGTTATGGCGGCCGAACGGTCCAATACCGAAAATCCTGTCGAAGAGTCCCACGTCCACCGCCGACTTTGTGCGGCCGGCCTTGTAGTCGCTTACCAGCACGCGCACCTTGGAGACGGGTGTGGCCATGCTTAGAATCGGCCCACCTAAACGGCTATAGGTAACGCCAGTGACAACGCCAACAATGGCTTCCTGCTGTGGGTCCACTAGGGCGGAACCCGAACTCCCTGGCCCGATTTGGATGGTAAGTCCTAGGTCGCCGTTCCATTGCGGGTCACTGTAAGCCGGCGGGCCAATCTTGAGGGAAGTCACGTATCCTTCAAAATAGAACTTGCCTAAGTTTTGTGGGAAGCCGAAATACTCTACACGGCTACTAATGCTGAGGAGCCTCTCGTCGCCAAGTGGCACCGTCGGGATGTCCAGTAGTGTGTTCACCTGCAAAAGCGCAGCATCGGTGTAGAGGTCACCTGCTAGCAGCACTGTAGCCTTGATGTAGGGAGTGTCTGATTTCTTATCAATCACAACGAACCAACCCTGCAGCCTTGGGTCGGCAACACAATGGCGGGCAGTGAGGAAAATATATCCCGTCGGAATCTTTTGGATGGCAGTGGCGGTGCAGATGAAACGGACGTTGCCATCTACGTCTGCATAGAGAGGATTTGTGGCCTTCTCGAGTTTTTGAAGGAATTCAGAGGCATGTGTCGGCGCGGGAGGTGTTATCGGTGGGAGTTCAATAGGGAGTGGCGGGCGAGGAGCTTGGTATGGAACTTCTGGCGGCGCAGGGTTAAAGTGGGACCCAAAAGTTAGGCCGGCCAAGACCACCACAAGGCCAAAGGCCAGCGAAGATACAATACGGAGTGGGTTAGAGATGCGCATAGCGGTTCCTTCTCTAACAGGGCATTCATTAACGCCGCCCGGCTTACGGTCCCCTGTTCGGCGCTGCTGGTTCAAGACAATTTGAAGATGTTACAGGGATTTGGAGTGAGAATCAATCCCGCTCAATTGCCCTTTAACAATCCGGCCCATGCCGAACCGGCCAGGAAGGATACTAGCCTCCCAACCTGTCGCGGCAACGAACTCATCGTACGCTCGGCGAGGCTCATCCTTAACCCAACCCCACGCGGCAATCTGCTCGGCTGAAACCTGTGGGTCAACGTCGTGCATGAAAATGAGCCCGCCCTTGCAAACCCATTGGACCCAATTACCGATGTCCCGGCAAACGGCATCGTAACTGTGGTCACCGTCAATAAGCAGAATATCAAGCCAGCCATCGAATTTGAACTGTCTCACTGCCTTCCGCATATCCTCCACGTTGCCGCTATTTGCGTGGATGAACGTCCATTGCGGATGGCCTTCGTACAAAGTGGCGCAATCCGGATTGATGTCCATGCTGTAGACGTGGCCGCCGTTAGCCTCAACACCAAGCAGAAAAGCGGCTGTACTTACACCACCACGGGCGCCAATTTCAAGAATGTTGCCCTTGGCGACGTCGCGCAGCATCGGCGAGTAGTCCCACATATCTTGCAGCGGGTCCTTGCGGTAGAGGTCGTACACTTGTTGTGGATTCATACAATCAACCCTTCTGGGAGCGGCCCGGCAGCCTTAATGAGGTCTGCCGTAGCCTGTGCTTCGCTAACCCGGAAATCTTTCATCGTACCAAGTGCTACATGATAGTCGCACAAGCGCCGAAGCCCGCCTTCCAATACCGCGTACAGGGCATCCGAACTTGCGTTGATGTCTTTGGTGAAATCATAGTGTGAGACCAGACGCACGCCGCGCATGAACGCTTCGTGCATAACCGCGAGCGGTCGCACGGCCTCCCAGGTAATGTTCAATGGGTTTGCGTACACCGCCCGACCTTCAGCATTGACATCTGCAACCATCGGATGTCTGGCAAAATTTGAGAGTTCATCCATCCATCCACGGAGGACGCACTCCACCTTACAATCACCGTACCCAACCAGTTCTAGGCTATTGGCTCCAACTGCGTGCCGCAGGGAGGTACCGAACCCGCACAGGTCAACCGCCAATGCTGGCACAGACAGGAGGCCGGCAAGATACCGTTTATATGTTTCGGATGGGAAATACCGCACCAACCTGCTCGTAAGCCAGTACACCACGTCGTATTCGCCGCCAAGGTTCAGGGCAGTGAATAACTGGTGCCACAGCCAGCAGTCACGGCTCGCCAACAACAATCGTTTGAATCCACCAGCCAGCACCCGTCTGTGAACTAGCACAGAGGCAGCGAATAGGAATGGCAGGTTAGCCTGAACCTGTAGCAACTGGAAGTCGCGCTCGATGGGGTCCGGCGCCCAAGTTGTCAATCGTGCCTCTCGCATAAGTAAGGCAAGAGCGGGGAGGTGTTTGTTTACCTCTTCCTCCGCCTGCGTGAACCGTGTCAGCACCGTGTGATTGAATTTTATGCCGTGACGTTCACACGTGCCATCGCTCCTGGCACTGTCACCAGTGTGCTCGGCGATAGGCAGTCCCTGCCAGACCCAGTCATTATATTTGCCGTCGTTTGTGACCTTCAATTCGTTCTGCAAGCCTGTGATTTGGCGGACAATGGGTTCAAGAATCGGCAGGTCGTAGTCGCTCAGCAACAGGTCGCTGGGAGCAACCTTCTTAACATTTTCAAGTATAGGGAAGCACTGGTCCAATTCAAGTTGGAGGACTCGTTGTGGCTCGTTGCCAGGCACCGGCAGGCCGTGGCGCCGACGAGCATCGTCAAAGAAACGTCGGCCAATAAGTGTGTCCCAAACGTCGAAGCTATTCATTGGCACTCCGGTGGACGTCAAACATGCGTTGACCCTTGCACGGGTTGCGCACATCATGTAGAGTGATAATGTCATTGCCAGGTTCTGGGCCAGGGAGGTGAAGCCTATACCGTTCATCACCGTTGGGTGTTATGCCTTGATTCCGCAACACTTCACCGATTTGTAGGTCTTCCCCCTTGAGGCTCCCGCGAGTTGTGTCCGCATAATCCATAATAAGGGTTGCGTTTGCGATGTGCTGCATTGCTACCCGCGACAGCCAGTAACCCGCACCGCCGCTACAATAGCCTCCATGTCCTTCCCAGTCCCACCCGGTATAATCGCGGTCCTCAAACCCACTGGCCAGCAAACGCGGTACATGGACATAAGTATCGTTATCGCATTTGAACAAGAAGTCGTAGCCGTGTGTGAGTGCCCAACGACAAGCCGCCTGCGTCTTAAACGGTAGTCCTAGATAATCGTCTGGCACGTCCAGGAACTCTTCATCTTGCAGCGGGGCCGCACCGCTTGCGCCAAAATTAGGGTCACGACCAAGAAAGAACCGATAGCCACCCGCGGGCACCCATGTCTGCCGGCAGACGTGGTCTTGCTCTTTGTGAGCGTGGCAGCTCAGGATTGCAATGAGGGTTTTCATTTAGGCCCGTAGCTGATGTCTGGGTTACCGCCGAAGCAGTAGTACTGTTTCACACCGCGACGGTCGAAACACGGGCGCTCTGGCTGCCTGGCCCGCCCGCGGAAGGCACCATAATGAGGGTCCATAGGCTTTGAACGTTGCTCGTTGATGTTGACCCCTTCAACGTACACCACACGGTGCCCCGCACGCTTAACATCCACAAAGAACGCACCATGTTCTCCGCCGCCAATCTTCACGTCATCGTCCCAGTGAATCTTACCCGGACCAAGAATAGAGGCACAGATGAGGGAGTAGTTCACCGTGAGGTCGCACGGGTAGTATTTGATGCCAGGGATTTCTTCGCAAGGATGACTCAAGTCAATGTAAGTCTCATGGACAGTACCATCCACCTCAGTGAGCCGGCCTTCGTACCGATTGTTATGCACACGACCACTTGCAATGTCTGCCGCGCCAGCTTCTAACACAGCCACCAGCTTCTCGATGCCGGGGCGGGCGCCGTGGAAGTCAAAATCATCAGAGCCTATCAGCAAATATGGTCGGGTACAAAGTGCAGCACCACGGTTGCTCTTATAACCGAAACCGCTATCGAATGGGCATAGTTCAACTACGTGCCCTTCGTTGATAAGCCCGTGATAGAGGTAGGTCTTCATGACGGGAATGTGTCCATCATCCACAACAATGAGTTGCGCTTCCGGCATCTCTTTGAGGATGGTTCGGACCGTCTCATATAGATACTCGTCGCGCAGGAACGTCTTGATTAGGATGGCGACCTTGTCCAGCACCACTTTAGCCTCCTAGCCTATTCGGGATTTTATCTTGGCATGGCTTCATCAATTGTTCAAGTGTGCAAGGACGCCGCGGAGCTTCTCTCAACGTTGGCGGCGAGAACATCGCTGGCCGGCTCTTGAACAGGAGGTGCATACGGCCCATTTCTTTTGCGTTGAACTGGCAAAATACGGTGGCAGCACTAATACCACAACGGATGATGACATCTGGCGCTAGAGGCGGGGCTGGCGCGACATAGCTAATCCAGTCAGACATCCCGAAGATACCCTCTATGGCTAGAGCATTGGCAACATATCTATCCTCTGCCCAATCTGGATTCAACGGGGCGTTGGCAACATGGCCAGCGGCCTTCTTACTCAACCAATAGGCGAAGCCACTTGCATATTCCGCAGGGTAGCCACCGCTCGGCACACGAAATCGGCCGACGAAGTCGTGCGGTGCAACTGGGGCCTTATCGAGCCGGTATGGAATGATGTAAACGTCATCGTCCGTCTTGAGGGTGTAGTCGTAACCGTGCTCAACCGACCAAGCGAACATCGCCCGGACCTTTGCAGGAAGCCCGGCATACCCGTCGTCAACGTCAAGGTAAATCTCATCTTCACGTGCTGGCCGTTCTGACTTCCCAAGGAAGAACCGGACGTCAAATCCGTACTTCGCACATTCCGGAACCCATGTCAGTCGCTGTGATTCGGCCTGCTCTAAGAACTTCCTACCGTGGCACGTGATGATAGCAATTAGCCGCTTGGCCTGCCCGAACCCGGTCGTTTCAACGGGCACTTCGGTCGGTAGAGTGCCCTCAATGTACGTCGCCGCACCTAGTTTGATGAGGGTATAGGCGGCGCCGGCATCGAGCACCGGGGTACTGCCGTTGCTTTTGAGCTTTACCCTAACTAATCCCATATGCTGACTTCCAAAGTTCATGTGCATGCAGCATGTCTGCTGGCAAACACTTGTGGGTTGACACTATGTCATTACATGGCCGTGGCTGCTGTTCGGACCACCTCGGGCCGACATGGATGTCGTTGGTATGGTGCCAGACAACATGATTCAAAAGCACCCTGCCAACGAGTACATCATCTGGTACCGTGGCAACGTCCATCAATAGGCTTCCGGCAAGAGCGGTATATGCCTTCGGCCGCAAAACATAGAAGGAACCTTGCGGATAGATGGGGTCAACACGCATGTGAGCGCAGACGTCCGCGCCAATCTTTTCCGTGCGACGAAGCAAAGCCTTCACTCGCTCCGGCCGCCAGTAGGTGTCATCATCAGCAACGATTAGGTGGCTTGCCTTTTCCTCTACAGCCCACTGCGCCATGCGCTGAATCTTCGGCCCAATGTTCTTGAAGTCATCGGGAACAGCAACACACTCAATGTCCTGTTCACCCGTTAGATTGGAAGTCAAAGAACCGAACGGCTTCAAAGGTTTGTGCTGACCGACGTAGAACCTATAGGGCCATGCGCAGTCCCGCAACCAAGTCTCTCGGCATGCTTGACGCCGGTCAGCATATTTCCAGCAGGACTTGATACCAACAAGGATTTTATGCATTGAAGAACCTTTCTAGTGGTTCCTCGGGCAGCGACTCGGCCGGGCCAGCACCGTGAACTCCGCTGGTACGGTTCCCTTGGTCTTCACCGGCCTCATCAATTTGAGGCCAGAGATGTGACAGGGTTTGATTCCAGGTAGCATGCAAGCGGGCGAGCACCTGGCGGACGTGTGGGCTCTTCAGCGCCAACTGTTCGGCAACAGCAACGGAGTCCCACCCAAGCCGATAATACAAATACACGATGGCGGCAATAACCTCTGCATGACCACGTTCAGTCAAGACGATATCGGTGTCAATGTTTTGAATCTGGATTTCAAGGTCGTGGATTTTCTTCTGTGCCAGATACTCCCTGGCAATGTCTGCGTTCAACGGCAGTTGCCCTTTGTTACAACGCAAGGTGGCAAAGGCTTTAATGGCTTCTTCATCTGTCAAATCCCGCCGTCCATAAACACAGAGGCTATGATAATCTTCCAGCCATTCTTCCAGCAGCACTCGCTTCTGCGGGCAGTAGTATTCTGCCGCGGCCCGCGCCACCTTCAGCCGTTCAATCAGGGTCAGCAGATAATTCGGTTTGACGTAGAACCGTTCTTCAAGATAGGCGACGATGAGTTCCTGCAACCAATCATTGCGCACAGCCCATTTCGGTGTTGGAAGCCGGCGCTCTTGCCTGCGTTCCCGACGGGCGATGTGCATACTACCGAGGTCGCCAAACGAGATGCCGGTAGAATCCCACCCGGACCGGGTCTTGGTGGCGGACACGGCTTTCGAGCGCTTGCCAGCGAAGGCATGTTTATCAAACTTCGGCGGGTGCCAGGTCATTCGCGCACCTTCGTGTAAGCCTCGACAAGCGGGGACCAGGACGCAATCTTAGAATATGCGTTTGCAATGGACGCTGACTGTGCCTTCACTACACGTTCAATCTGTGCTTCGGTGAGTGGCTTCTTGTGGATAATCTTCGCGCCATATATGACGGCAATCCGGTGGCCGCGAAAGTGTGGGGTACCCTCACCTCGGATGGACAGCAAACCCGCATACGGGTAAAGCTCATCGCGCACTTCCCTTGCCTTCACCTCAATTTCGCGTGGCACACCAAAGTAGAACATGCTCGGTATTTCCCAGGGTACCCAATCCTTGATTGGTTTCTGTCCAGGGAGCTTGTCCAACCCGAGTTCCCGGTAAATGTAGTCGTGCTTCTGCTTCTCGATGTCGTGCCGCATGTCCGCGATGCTGACTTTCACTTCGCAAATAATCAGTCGCCGTCGCCTATTCAGGATGAGGAGGTCCTCGTCTAGCGCTTCGACCGCCACCACAGGCATCTGACGGACAAACCGCCAGTATGCCGACAGTTCCGCTTTTGCAGTCAGTGCGTTCATCCCAACCTTTTCATCAATTCTTTCGACGCCTTGAACGGTGTAGCACAGTCGGCGCACTTCCAAGTGCGGCCGTCAATCTCTATGTGGACCCCACTGCCGCACGATGGGCACAAACCGGGTTGCTTATTGTTCGCGCGTAACTTGTGTGGTGCCACAATTTCGTGCTCAGTCTTACAAACCACACACCGCCCGCCGTTGGACACCGCCAAGAGTGCCGTATGGCAAGTAGGGCATTTTGGGAGGCGCCCTGTTTCGGTGAGATGTAGTGCCCCGCGACGGTTGAACTCTGGGATGACTTTGGCGTCGGGGTTCCCACTAGGGTTGCAGAAGGTGCAGTATAGTGCCTTCTCCTGGCCATCTGGCCAAAATACTCCATGTGGGCATTTCCTCATTTTCCCCATTCCGGTATGGAATCAATCACTTTGGCAACGCTCTTCGTAAAACTTGGTGAACGGTCCTGCTTGCCACCCGCTCCCGTATGGCAGTTTCTACAAAGGGTCTGACAATTAGCAACCGAAACCTCTCCACTCTGGTAAGTCCCATCCGGTGACTGAACACAGTTCCCACGCGCTTGACGCTCATCCATTTCACCGGAGTTTGGGAACCCCGCTTCCCATATAACTTCTTTGCCACACTTGACGCACGCGTATTCATCTCTCTTGAAAACCTGTCGGCGAATTTCTCCTACAGCCTGGAACTTCTCCATCTGCCGGATGATAGGCTCGTTCATACCGTGAGACGGACGGAGCTGGTAAAGCACCGCGGCCTTCTTGGTGCGGAAGATACGGATTGCCAACCCTGTCGGACCAACCTCAACCAACTCCCTGCTCACCGTAGACCTCCGCGGCATATGTGCCGGTAATCTCAGCCGCCCAGAACAGAATAATACGCATCCGTTTGATATGGTCCGGCATCTCCGCCGGAAGATTCAAAACACGCATCGAAATCTTCACAGCTTCCACAAAAATCTTGTATTGCTCTTCGTCGGCATAGAATCCGCCAACGTCAACATACTTGCCCTTCGGCATTTCGCCGTTGAGCTCGAAAAACTTGTGGACCAAGGCACGCACCTCGTCCACCGTCACTTCATCTTTCATTGCTTCTAGGACGAGTTCCCGGCTGATGTCCTTCTTCGACTTGTTCGCTCCCCGAACAATTTCCATCGCCTTGGTAATGCCCATCCGGTCTAGCCCATCTTCCCCTGCAATCGGTAGGAGTTTCTCCGCCGCTGCCATGTAGGCATATATCGTCTGCGGTTTACGGCCATACTTTTCAGACAGGCCAAGGATGTAGGCATTGAGACTGGAATGGCCAGCCTCCCGCCAGGATTCATTGAACTTCACCATCACTAGCAGGCGGGCGAACTTAGCATAGCCCTTGAGCAGATTGATTTCACCACTCTTGAGGAGGGCGGCCTCCTGCTCGACAAGAGCTAAGAGGCCACCTTCTGAGGGTCGCGGCAGGGACAAGCCCATTGATTACCCCTTGGACTTTTTCTTCTCTTCAGTTGCCGGTGCTTGTTCCAGCATGGGCATGATGAAGTATTGGTAGTCGTCGCCAGAGGTGATACGCACCGGGGACGTGGGATTGGACATCTGGACCTTCACCGAACCCTCGCACTGGCCGAGGAATTCGTTAACGAAGGATAGGTTCACACGAGCCTTGTTTGCCGGACCTTGCAGTTTAATATCAACCGCGGAGTCCGTCATGCCATCCGCTGCGCTACTGCTAGCGAGGTTGAGTTCTTCCGCCGTTGCGGTAACGACAACCGCGGGTGCCTTGCTGTCCGCAGTAACCGCGATGATGTCCAGGGAGGTCTTGAAGCTCGGCACGGCGATGTCAAACTCCGACACGTAATCAGCGAACGCAAGCACCTTCTGATAAGGCGGGAACTTGGTGGTCGGAACACGGACGAACATCGTCTCGCTCTCCGTGGCGAAGAACAAGTTATTTTCCGACTGGCTGAACTGGATGACCTCACCAGTAATTTCTTTCAGCACAGCAAGAAAACTCTTGGGCAACTGGATTGACAGCTCTCCGGCGCCGGCGCCTTTCACATCAGCAACGGCCACACGAGCGCCATCTGTCGCCACACCGCGCAAGTATGCCGCGGTGCTTTCAAGCAGCACGGAAGGCACTGTAGACCGTCCTTGCTTGGTTGGCGCGGCAAATTCAGCGCGCCCGATGACCTTCTTGAAAGCGGCCGAGTTGAAGTTTGCAGTAGTCGCCGGCCGCGGGTCAATGGCAGGGAACAGTGCAACGTCCATACCGGGCAACTTTGCTTCCTTCAACAGCTTGCCAGACTTGACCACGATGGTCTTGTCCTGGTTTTCAATCGTCACCACCGCATCGGAAGGCAGCGGGGCGAGCAACTGGGACAAAACTCGCGCGGGCAACAGTATCGTCCCGAGTTCCGTGGAAACCAGGGCAACGCTGATGGTCTGGATGATTGCCATGCCGAGGTCCAGTGCAGACAGAGTTGCCGTCGTCGCGCTGGTAGTTTCCAGTTTGACGTAAGCGAGCACGGGAATCGTCGGCTTGGCCGGGATTACTCCAAGAGCCCGCTGCAACTTCTTGGCAAGCTCATTGGCCTTGACTTGGATTTTCATACGTTGTTACCTCTCCTGATTTGGTAATTATACCGGCACTAACACCGTCCATCAATAGACGTTTTCACTGCCGGACATGAAATTTGCTTCCTCAGACGACTGCCGTGGCGGAGGTGCGGACTGCGGACCGGGGTCACCGTCCTTAGCCTCCACGAAAAGGGAATTCTCTTCTTGCAGGAGCATCCTGGTCTGTGGGAACGACGTGCCTTTGTAGCGGGTTTTCTTGAGGAACAAGCCGGCTTCCTTGTCCAGGATATCTTCTGGGTTCTCGCCGTCCTTCTGTGGCCGGCGATTCCTGTGCAGTAGGTAAATCGTATCGGCGACATCTCGTAGTTCCCGGCTACCGCGCAGCACACCATGCTCGTTCTTCTTGAGGTTATCCAGCCCCTCTGCCTCGGCATTGGACTGACAGATGAAAATGAAAATCGTACCGTAAGTGCGGCCGAGCGCCTCAATGCGTTTCGCCAAAGTTCCTTCTGCCTGTGCCTGCGACTTACCTTCAGCAAACACAAGCCGGTGAAACGTGTCAATCGCAAAGCGGGTGGCACCTAGTGTGCGAATCGTACTCTCGAGGAACTGAATGATTTCGTCTTCAGTCTGCCCAATCACATTATGCCCAACGTAGTACCGGAAATCCGTGCCTTTGAGGGTTGGTTGGTCAAGCAGGTCGGCTGCCTGGATGAAGTATTTCTTGTCCATCTTACCAGTGCGCTTGAGCCCACCAATGCGCGGCCCGATAAGCTGTGAGGTCACCAAAGCAAGATATTCTGTGTCCCGGATTTCCGGTGAGAGGTCAACAACCACCTGTCCCCGCTTTGCTTCTTGGAGTAGGATGTCGGTCTTGAGCATAGACTTACCTGTGCCGGAATATGTCGAGTAAAGCAACATGATGCCACCGCGGGTGGTATACGACATATTGTCGGCATAATGCAGTCGCTCAGGTAGATAAAGCCGGTCCGGGTCATTTGCCAAGTCCGAATCTTCCTGTTTGCGCAATGCCTCAATCAACGAGATGAAGCCTTCAGGCGCCCGCCGTTTGGCCTCTTTGGAAAGTGTCTCAATCCCTTTGCTCGCCGCTGTCATGTCCCGCTTGCAAACGTCACGGAAGTAATCGTTTGCATCTTTAGCGCCATCTGGCCACAGCAGGATATGCGTATTTTCACAGAGCTCCCTGGCGAGTTTCGCCATTGATTCCAGCCCTGGATTGTCGTTGTCGCCGGCAAGATATATCCGCTCCGCCGTCTTCAGTTTGATGCGGTCATCCGTCGCCACCGTGCTGCTGGCCGATGTCAGGCTCACAGCCCGGTAGCCAAGCATCTCTAGGATGGCCGCATCGAATTCGCCTTCGGTCAGGTAAACCGGGTCCAATGGGCTGATTGTTTCGATGTTGAACAAAGCACGAGAGTCCATACCGTTGACCTGGGAAAAGCACTTGGACACGATAGAGCGCAACTTCACCGCAACAACTTTATCCCCGTCAACCCTTGGGATAGCAATCCATCCCTTGTCCCGGATTTCCTCGTTGTCTTCCCCAATGTTATAGACGTGCGTTTGAACATAGCCGAACCGCAGTCTTTTGATTGTCTCATCGTCAAGCCCGCGCACTTCACGAAGCCATTTCAAACCGGCGTCGTTCTTCCACAGTGCGTCAACCTTCGCTTGCCACTTTTCCAGCGGGATGACAGTTTTCTTTTTGCCGGTAAGGCTCCCGAGTTCAGAAAAGTTCTTGCGGACCTTTTCGGCTTCTTCCTTCCACTCTGTATTGCCCACCAACGCTTCCAGCTTCTCGATTGCTGTCTTAGTATCGCAGTGGTCAAACTTCTCCACAAACTCAATAACGTCACCACCTTCTCCGCAGCCAAAGCATTTCCACAACCATTCCCCTTGCCGGTCATCCAACTTGAGGGATGGGGTTTTATCGCCGTGGAACGGGCAGCAGGCCATGTAATGACTCCCCTGTTGGTGGAGTTCCACACGGGCGCCAATTACAGCAACAACGTCAATCTGCTTCTTGAGTTTCTTTAGGTCTGCCACTAGAACTCCTCCGGCCCGGGCTCACTGCTTTTGGTGTTGGCATCCCAAAGCGCGGCATCTTTCTTGATTGCATACTCAGCGCTTGCCTTGATTACATTTTCAGTAATCTTCGGCTTCAGTTCGTTGTTCGGCTTTACCATCTCACAATATCGCGCTGCTGTATCGCTTTTCAGGAACTCGCTCAGCGCCCATTGGGTCTTGATGTATTTCCCTTCTTTGGCAACCCACAACTGGAAAGCCGGTACAATGATATCGGAGGAAACCGCAGCACACAACTCAGCCCAACGGTCGGGGTAATCCGGGTGCTTGTTCGGAAATCGCAGATAAGCACCTTCACCAACAATTTCACGGTAGACCGTCGCACAGTGTCGCCATATCGCTTTGACATCTGTCCCAGGGTACTGCCCACGCTTGAAAAATCCTAGCTCGGTTGGCTTCCGCATCGGCCCGGCAGGTTTACCGTCGGCCATGCCTGCCGCCGTTTCGTCCAGTACATCACCAACACTAGGCGACCCGCCCTGGTCGTGTTGTTTTGTTATGTTTTGTTTTGTTTTGTTATGTTCTGTTAGCGTGACGTCCGCGTCACGTTCGAGAGCCGTTTGCGAAGCGTCCGCGTCGCGTTCGCGTAACTCATTTGTTGATTGTAAACGCTTTAGTTCAGATTTCTTCTTGTTCCCTGCCTCACCAGACTCACGAGCCTTCTCCGTCTTTTCACAAACTTTGCACCATTCCTCATACAGAACACTGTTACGTCTCCTAGGACCATACTCGGTGAGTACTACAGGATACTGTGAGAGGACCGCATCAGAAAGTTTACGCTCAGTGGCCCCTGCATACTTGGCGAGCAGTTTACGGTCGTCAGGAAGAGAGGCTTCCTTACCGATGAGAATAGCCTTACACATCAACCGAACATACTGGCCGAGCTCTTCATTCGAGAACGCCTCAATCGTTTCCGAGTTGTAGAAATTATGGACGTTGAGCGTGATTCGTGTAATGTCACCCGCCATAGTTCATCCTCTCGGCCCAGTCAACTGTCAGAAATCCACCGTGTTCGTTTGCATACTGACTGCCTTCCCGCACAAGGTAGACACGAATTCCTGCTTCAGCCAAAGCATCTAGCACAATTTCCTGGTTCGCCCGGATTTCGTCGCCTTTGCTCTTCGCTTCAACGAATAACAGGCAAAGTTTTCCATCCTTGTCACGACGCATACAGAGGAAGTCTGGCCAGCCATTGCTACGGACTTGCCATCCTTCCCCAACAAGAAAATTACGAACCCTTTCCTCAAAAGCGTTTGCCAACGGTCTACTCCTCAATGTTCGAGTCCAACCACTCCTCACCAATACGTGTGAGGACCGCATCTCTACCTTCAGTATCGCCGGTACAAATGTATCTCATGTCACAGCCAGAGCACTTGTCTGTCGGGTAGCGAATGCCAGGTTCCATCGGATAAAAGTCCTGCTCATGGGCAACAACCATCTCAACCGTCGTTTGCCCAACAACCTTACCCATGTCCTCTATCATCTCCCGGTTCAACCTGGCCGTGGCAAACTGCACAAGTTGTTTACTGACCTTGGAGATGGGGACACTGGCCGCCGACGTTTGTACTAAAAACTCGCCCGCAGCCTTGTCTAGGGCCTTACCACGGAATGACGTGCCGTCTGGTGCCGTACATGCCCTGGCATAGGATTCCACCTCTGCTTTGGAACCAACCCACACGTTTTCCTTGCCGTCGGGGTCCAGCACAAATAACTCCGTGCCAGCCGGCCAACCTCCGGACTCGGTTAGTAATGTAACACGGCTGCCGTGCTTGAAACCATGCGACTTTTTAACGAACCACAGGAACCCGACGTCCTCGCTGTCGTAAGTCCAGGCATACTCTATCAGCTGCGGGTCCAGGGCGACTAGAGACTCGTCGAGTTCCTTGCTGGAAGTTTTGACATCCGTGATGAGCCGGCGATACGGTGTAGTTGTTGGAACACGCACTAGGGCCGGGTGTTGTGACTCCGGCTCGCTGAAAATATCAAGATAGGCGACGTTTGTGAGTTCGTCATACGTTGTACCGGGGAAAATTTTCTTCGAGAGAGGCACCTGGAACTGTGCCTGGCGGAATGGATAGATGTCCTGGCGGGCGGAGAAGATAATCAGCCACTCGCGGCCAATGCGGAGCATATTCTCCCAAGATTGTTCAACCTTGGTATACTCGCGCTTGTCAAAGTCTTTCTGTTCCCTTACTTTTTTCCAGAGCCGCTCAAACTCCGCAACACCGCCAGTATGGTACTTAATCTGGTGGACCACCGCGGCCTCAACAACCTTCCCAAACTCAAGGGCAACACCTTCGTGCTTTACCCGCCAGCCACGCACACGGGTTAGGTAGAAGTAGCGACGGCAAAACCGGAAGGCACTTCTAGCAGAGTAAGAGGCCGACCGTTTCGGGTCGCCGTTGGGCAAAACATAAAGCACATTATGGACGGTCATTGCGACGTTCCAGTTGCCGCATTCCGATACATGATTTCCAAAGCATCAAGTTCCTTCTGGCCAGTCTCGACAACCGTCCCAACGAGTTTTTGCGCTATGTATCCCGAGGGTTTATCATTGCAGCTGATGTGGAGTTTGAGCGCCGCTCGGGAGCAGGCCACGCGGTAGATGCGGAACTCTTCATCCGGGTCGCCGTTCTTGTGAGGCAAAGTGCCCTCGTTTACACCCACGACGAATACATGCTTCCATTCTAATCCTTTTGCTTGGTGGATGGTACTGAAAGTTAGTCGCTTGGCAGTGGAGCGAGAAGCCTGTTTTGCCTTGTGACACATCTGGATAAATTCCAAGAGTGTGCCACGCTTTTCCGCCATGCGCAAGAGGGCCATCACGTTGTCGGCGGGATTGTTGTCTATCTGGTCCGGGTCGTCCTGATAGTGGTTGAGAATCCCAAACCGTGTGATGACGTTGCGCAAGGCATCCTGTGATGGCTTGCCCTGAATTTGCTGGCGGCAGTCATTCAGGTTGAAAGCCAAGTCCCGCAGGTAACGGTCCTGTTCCACATCCCCAGTCGGATTCATCCCCAAGAGCCGGGCATAGTGTACGTTCCCAACCTGGCGGCTCTTGGTAACTTCCAGCGCCTTAATAGCATCATTCTTCTTGACGAACCGCACAGCATCGAACGGGCTACGGATAATTTTCTTGACCGTGTCGTCGGTGGCCGCGCCTGCACAGTATTGGGCGAAGGCAATCGTGCTCTCTACTTCGTGCTGACTAAAAAATCCAGACTTGCCCAATAGCTTGTACTTGAAATCCATCTTGCCAGCAGCCTTCTCGAAAGCGCACAACTGCCGATTCGTGCGGGCTAGGACAGCAGTTTCATCTGGCTCCGTCAACCCCATGAGAATCGTTTCCGCTTCTGTGTCCTCGTTGGCATACCTTTTGAAGTCAGGCAGCTCACCATACCACTTCACACCTCGCATGCCCTGCTCGTTCCAGGCTGGCGAAATCTCTCGGCAGTATTCGATGATGGCGCCAGTGCTACGGTAGTTCACGGGCAGTACAAGTTGCTGCGCACCAGGGAACCGTTCAACGAATTTCGTCGTCAACCCATCTGGCTCCGCACCGCGCCATGAATACATATTCTGTTCTGGGTCGCCAACAACGAAGAGGCTTTGGCCGGTAATCAGCTGAATCATTTTCCACTGGAGGGTATCGTTGTCCTGCGCCTCGTCGCACTGTAGATAGCGTGGTGCCACCCTCAACTTGATGTCTTCGTCCTGTTCCAGCATCTTCACAGACTCAACGATAAGGGAGTCGAAATCCAGCTTGCCGGCCACCTTACAGCGCCGTTCGTATTTGTAGTATGCCTCAGCCAAGTTCACTAGGGCCTCTGTGTCCGCCTCGTTCTCTGCATCGGCGGGAGACTTAACGCGCCGTTTCATCTGAGAAATATATTCTTCGACCTCACGATACTTCAGCGACCGGCGCGGCATTTCTTTGAAGATTGGTCCAAGGATTTTGTATTTCTCATGTGGCAATAGAAGTGGGAAGCGGTCAATCCCGAGCTCATTGTGGTGGTGTTGGGCAAAGTCCAGTGCCCATCCGTGAAATGTCCTGAAGATGCGTGGCTTGCCATTACCGCTCTTATAGCCGGCGCGCTTCTCCATCTCTTCAGCCGCCGACTTGGTAAACGTCAAGCCAAGGAAATGCCGCGGGGCGCAGCCTTCATCCAGTATAGAACGGGCTCTCTTACAGAAACATTCAGTTTTTCCGCTCCCAGGGACACTAATAACATTGAAGAACCCATCTCGCGCCATAACAGCCTTAATTTGATGTTCATTAAGTCCGGACACGAAATTTCTCCAAATAATCTATCAAGAATTGAGGCAAATAAAATGGGTTGTCTCGGCTCATTTTGATAGAAGTGGTAGGAACCTCCAGTCAGGCCCGGTCGGGGTATCTCCCAACTTTTACCTGATTGCCGCAGCTCCTACTGTGTTTGCGGTAGCCCTTCTAAGTGCGTCGGAGGCTCCGCTGGTTTACACAAGACAAGGCACCCAGCGGCTATCATCTCCGTTCTTGTGCAGGTCAGAAGGGAATGTCCTCATCACTGATTTCCGGTCCGGTTGCCGGTACATCATGTTGTTGGCCAGAACTGCGGCCGGCAGAGGATTCGTGGCCATTGTCCCCGTTGTTCGAGTTCCCACCGCTACCCTTGCCCAACATGCGCAAGGTATCAGCGACGATTTCGGTTGAGTAGCGGTCCTTGCCATCTTTGTCCTGCCACTTACGGGTCTGCAGCTTACCTTCGATGTAAACGAGCTGGCCCTTGACCACGTACTTCTGAATGATTTCTGCCAGCTTCTCCCAAGCCACAACCTTGTGCCATTCTGTCTTTTGTTGCTTCTCGCCGTTGCGGTCTTTCCACGTCTCGTCCGTGGCCATCGAGAAATTGGCAACAGCTTTGCCGCCGTTGGTATAGCGGACTTCTGGGTCTTTGCCGAGCCGGCCGACCAGTATGACTTTGTTCACCATATTATTTGCCTGTGAAGGGCTTTCCTCCGTTCAAAATTATTGCCAAGTCTTTCGCCGTTGGGGCTGCCTCGAGAGCCGCCAGTGCCTCTTCCCATGCCAAGACGTTGACCTTTTGAAACTCGGTAGTACCAAACACACGGCGCAGATATGGCTGCAGCAGCGCATCGGCGCCTTTACCGGCCTTGGGCAGTACATCGCGCACTAACTTGGTGCATCGTGTCGTATACCCGCGGTACTGGACTTGCGTGGGAATGTTCCCGGTCTGGGGTTCAATCTTAATGTCTTGGACGGGCACGGGTTCTGGCGCCACACCAACAGCAGGAGCGGCTGGTGTCCCCAACGTCGCCGGCTGTGGCGGTATAACTTCGGCGGCCTTCACTTGTTCCGGTTGTACGGCCTGACCTGGCGGGGTTGGCAGTGGTTCCTCGTCGAAGAAACCTCCCTGGGATTTCGGTGGTGCAGGCGGGAGGGTAGTGATTGGTGCCTCGGTTTGTGGAATGGCTTGAACGTCCAACTGCTGCCCTTCCTTGTGTATTGCGGTCAAAACGGCCTCTGTGACTACCGGCACCGAGCTCCCGTTGGGCATCGTCATGACGATATCTTTGAGTTCAATAATCGGATGGTTTGCAACTAGCACCGTCGCCGGCGCATTATTCACCGGACCGGGTGTTTCCGGAACCGCGGGTTCCGTAGCCGCAAAAGCGGCAGCCGAATTGACCGTTTCTTCCAGAGTGTGCTTATAACCGTAGCCGAGCAGGTTGGTAGTAAGGCGCCGTTTGGCGACCGTTTCACACCGCTTGATTGCATTAGCCCAGTCATAGCCAACGAGCCCGGTCAACATTTCTGCGGCGGCACCAGTTTCGTTGCGTGAGCCCATAGAGCCGAACGCAATAATGACAACCTTTGATTCATCAATCGTTACGTCCAGGTCCGTGATATTGATGTCGTGTAGCCGGCGAAGTAGGGCTGTGGGGTCAATCTCCATGCCATCGGCGATTTGGAGGAACTGGCTTTGTTGGATGTCTTGTGGAACAGGGAGAAGATTAGTAAAGTCCTTGACTTCTTTGGACACACGTGCCTCCACGGTTACTTGCCGAAAGTTCGGTCACTGTCGGCAATTTTACGTGAAACACGTTCCGGAGTCAAATCCTTTTCTTTGATTGCGAGGGTGCTGCCAGTTGCCTGGCTGTTGAAAAGAATAAGGTCGTCGGCAATGCGCTGACCTTCCAAGGTGCCTTCCCACACCCCGATGTACTGTCCACCGCCTTCGGTTACGATGCGAACGTGCTCTGGGTTGGCTGGTTTAGGCAAGCTGTGCCTCACGGCTTGCCCTGGTGCCCTTTGGTGGCGCTGGCGGGGCCGCCTGGCCCTCTTTTATCGAGCCCGGTACTGTACGACCTACCGTCTCGTTGAACGTGCGATAGGGGAGATTAGCGCGCTCCAATCGCTGGTAGTAATTCCAGCTCGTCCTGTCCAGCCGGGAACCTATTACCTCCGGCGGGTTAAGTAAGCTAAACAATGCCCGTAGCATGTTGCCTCCTATCCACGACCAGTGTAAACCACAGCGCGGTCCCGATTCAATGGTCCCTCAGTACTAGTACGGTCGTCATATAATTCTTGCCGAGGCTAGGTAATTCTTACTAGGACTAGTCCCATCTCGCGATTAGCTAAATCTTTTGTTTCCAATAAGATTATGCTTGGTCATTGGTTTGTTCTTATGTTTGGCATCACCCGGTTCAGTTTCCCCAGCCCGGTGAGCAGCAGGCAGTTAAAACCTACCTCAATCACCGGGCAGCGGGGCCGAACCCCGGGAATCTAAAAACAGTTCAAACAGGAGGGTAAGACCATGCCACGCAAGTCAAAGAAGCAGGCACCCGCGCCGGTTGCAGCCGTTGCGGTGGCCAGCAAACCCGGTCATTACGACCAGCAACGAATGATTAACCTCATGGCGGAGGGCAAGTCTATCACGGACATCGCTTCCGCCGTTGGTTGTTCAGACGTTTATGCCCGTCGTGTGCTTTCAACCAAAGCACCCAAACAGTATCGGGCGTACATCGGGAGCCACCGCCTCACCGCGGCAGCCCCCAGTGGTGCCGTTGTCGTTGCTGCCGGACCCAAAACGAACGGTGGCGCTATCGCCCGTGAGATGCTGACGGCCGCGCAGGCCATCGAAGTCATCGCGCGGTCGGTGGCACAGTCGGCGTTCGGTGACGCGGAATACGTCCCGAAGCCGGCAACGCGCCAGGAGATGTTCAAAAACATTTCCAAGGGCGTTAGTGCTGGCGTGAAGAAACTCAGTATCGGGTTTCACGCCTAACCTGGGAGGGGCGGTCGCTCCATACGTCCGCCCCACCCCCTCACGGGTGCAAAATGAAATGCCTTAATTGCGGGCGCGAAACCACGGTGACAGTATGGCAGAGGGCCTTCCCTGATGTCAATCTTTGCCGCGAGTGCGCTCAGCTACCGGACGAAATCTTACTAGCCAAGATTCAGCGGAAAAGTGTTGCTCATATAATCTGGGACCTACACCGCAAGAATCCAGAACTGGCGCACCACGCCCTGCGGGAACTCCGCGGGACTGGGGTGCCACAGAAACCGCCTAGGAGGGCGCCATGATAATGCACGATTTGGTTGCAGAAATACTAAGTGCCATGCGCCGCAAACGCAGGGGACTGATAAGGCCAAGTCATGAGGAACTTGCCTACGATGAACGGGATGTGCGGGAAGTACTCAAGGCATTGGACGAGGCCGGCTACATTGTTGTGCCGAAGGGTGTCGTGGATGCTTTGAAGAAGTTGATGGGGAAGCTGTAGAGGAGGAATTATGGCAGCACCAACACGAAGATTCAAAGTAGTGACCACCTTCACAGTTGAGGTCACAGAGGAAGAACTTCTGGCTGCAGAGCGAATCGCCCACCAAGAAGTTGACCCGAAGAAGATTGCGGTATTCAAAGCCATGACCAAGGCTGTTGAAGTGGTGGTGTATGAAGGCCATTGGGGTGAGGGTGTGATGGTATATTTTGATGTTGAGGAGGTGGTGAATTGAAACCGGCCACAAGCGGGAGGTTATCGCGGCCGTGGTGTTTGCTCTAGCCTATTGGGTGGCTATACATTATGGCTACCCGTGAGATGGCCTAGTACTTCGGTAATTGTTAAATTGTAACTCTCGTCCTATTGGACAATCCGCACGTCCTCCGGTACACTCGGGACATGGAAACACTCATCTACGCACCACTACACCGTGAGTGCGCAATCATTTTCACCGAGGCGGGACTGTCTAGTATCCGGTTCAGCGACACCACCGTCAAACACCGCGTCCCGGCCAGCCAACTCCTCACCAAGGTTCAACATCAAGAGTGGTTGTCCATCCACCCAGAGAACAAACCCTACCTCCACGAAGTCCTTGAGGTAGTCGCCCAGGCCAAGAAGCGCCCGCGCCCCGCAGACGAAACCGATAGCGAGTGGATGGCCCACCTTCGTGCCAACGGCATCCTCCGTGCCGAGGTCCTTTACAGGCACGTTGAGAAGTTCCAGGAACAATATCAGGCGGCTACAGGTGAGGAAATCAACGTGTATCGCCGTCCCGGTGTCCACGTCCACCGCGAGGGCGCAAACAAGTATGCCAACACTCTGTTCCTGACATTCAAAGGTCAGCTCCCCGCGGGCTGTCCAGTCGAAATCCACCGCGAACCGGACGGGGAGTTTGCCATTCGCAACACCCGCTTCATCTGGGAGCTGATTGCTCGGGAGGGTTTCAGGCTTGACCCGTGAGCGGTCTTCACGGTAAGATTAAATCGTGCCGCAAGGCAAAAGGGAGAAACTAGGTGATATCTTATACCAGACAAGATGACGGGACCTTCCTCAAACAAGGCGAATTTGCCGCCGTGCCCGCGGAAGTCCTCATCCAAATCGGTGACAGCAAGCCGTTCAGCGGCAACTACACGTTGGCCCAGGCAACGCAAATCATTGAGGATGCCATCAAGAAGAATCAGGTCAAGAAAGACCTGTATCGAATCTTGCCGGTGCCCGAGAAGTTGTCCAAGGCCAAGACCCCGAAGGCGCCAAAAGAGCCCAAAGCTCCCAAGGCCCCGAAGGAAAAGAAGCCGCCCAAGTACGACGTTCAGCAGTTCGCCCAAATTTACCAAAACACCAAATCCCTGGACGATGTGGTCAAGGCGACCGGCGCCAGCCGTGCGTATGCCCACCGCGCCCTTGTGAAGTTGGGTTTGTACGAGAAGCCGGCCGCCAAGGTAGTTGCTCCGGTGGTCCTGTCCGAAGCCGACGAGGCGCGGGTGCAGGAAATCATCCAAGTGCAACTCTCCGCCGACGGTGGTGTTGCCAACCGCAAGGCCGCAATCAAGCAGCTCCGCAAGGAACAGCGCACCGCCGAACGTGAAGCCAAGAGGGCCAACGAACCGAAGAAGGAACGGGTCTTCAAGTACAGTGTTCAGCAGTTCCGGGAAATCTACGAGGCCACTGGCGGCGACGTGAATCAAATCATGTTGACCACGGGCGCCTCCAAAGTCTACATCATCCGCGCCCTGACCAAGCTCGGTGTCTACCAGAAGCCGGTGAAGGTCCAGCCGGCCACGGAGCCCACTGCGCCTGCGCCAGAGCCCACCACTGTACCTGTGTCCGAACCATCGCCAGCACCCGCAGCGACGGAACCCACACCGGCACCAGAGGCGGCCACCCCGAAGGCAAAGCGGTCGCACAAGAAGAAGGGCTCGTAAAGTTCGTAGTGCCGAGCTGAACCGGCAAGCACGACCCGCCGGCAGCCGGGAATCCATGGAGGAGGAAGTCATGGGAAGCAAGACCATTCGGCGCCCGCGCATCAACTCGGCGCAGGCCAAATCATTGTTCAAAACTGGCAAGACGAAGGGCAGCATCACGTTGGTTGCGGAGAAACTCGGCGCCTCGTATGCCGGGGTTCGCAACAACCTCATCCGCCAGCGCATCATTCGTCCGTAAGGCAGCACAACATCGCCTATTGTACCGGCACCACCAGTGAGGTATACTTTACTGGTGCTTCTCTTTTATCAGGGCAATAGGCAGCGACACGTCTGGCATACAGGCTCTGCCCGCCCGGTGGAGGTAAAATGATGGCAAGCAAGAAAAAGGGTTCAGCGCTGGTGGTGCTTTCAGGAGGCCAGGATTCGGTGACCTGTTTGTACTGGGCACTGCTGAAGTACGAATGGGTGGAAGCCGTGACGTTTAACTACGGCCAGAAGCACTCCCGGGAAATTGGTTCAGCAATCTACGTCGCTGAACTGGCCGGTGTGCAGCACGAAGTTGTTGACGTGCCTGGCATCCTCCGAAGCAGTTCACCGCTGACGGACCCCACTGCCCAACTCGAGAAGTACGAGAATTTCGAGCAGATGGAAAAAGTCATCGGCAACCGTGTGGAGCTGACGTTCGTCCCCATGCGCAACGCATTCTTCCTCACACTAGCCGCGAACTACGCACTGAGTAAAGGCATTCGGACCTTGGTCACGGGTGTTTGTCAGGAAGACAACGCAAACTATCCGGACTGCCGTCAGTCGTTCATCAACTCCCAGGTGCGCACGATTAACCTAGCACTGGGCATCAAGGATTTCAAAATCGTGACCCCGTTGATGAATATGTCGAAAGCCGGCACCGTGTTGTTCTCTCTAGACTTGCCGGGCGCTTATAAGGCCCTGGGATACAGCCACACAAGCTATGACGGAGCCTATCCGCCCGTGGACAACAACCATTCCAACGTCCTGCGTGCCCAAGGTTTTCTTGTGGCAGGAGTGCCCGACCCGCTGGTCCTGCGCGCCTACCACGAAGGGCTGATGGACCTCCCGAACTCCCCGAACTACGCACCCGAGCTGGTGCAGCAGTATTTACAACTAGCCGGGCTGCTTTCGTAACACCGTCCCGGGGACTTGCCCTGAGTCCCCGGGAACCCTCACCTCCGGAGTGTTATGCAGAACGGGTTCTTTTCAACTGATGAACTTGCGCAGATGTCTGCCGGGCTATGTCCGCCAGCTCCCCATGACTATATTCTTCCGTGCCGGTTCCCTTCCTTGGCCGGCGCTGCGCGCATTGCATGGGACTGGGAGACGAAGGACCCCAAACTTCCTTCTCACGGCAACGGTGTTTACCGCAAAGATGGCTTCATCGTTGGCGGCTCGATTGCGGCATGGGACAAAGAAAACAAACTCATCCATGCCGAGTACTACCCCATGCGCCACCGCAACGGCCCGAACCTGCCGGTGGACAATGTCCTAAAATACTTTGCCGACCAATTGAATTTCTTTGAAGGGGAGCTGACCGGCGCTAACCTCATGTATGAAGGCGATTGGGGTCAGTCGCACGGCATCACACCTGTGTTCGCCAAGTGGCGGGACATCCAATGGGCCGAGGCCATCCTGGATGAGATGGCATTCAATTACAAACTCGAGAACCTCGCGCAGAAGTACT
>CABMCB010000024.1 GCA_902384455.1 uncultured archaeon | reverse complement strand
TCATCGACGAAACAAAAACTGACCTGAAAAGCGGTGGTTTCTGGGTCATATTCGGAGGCAATGGTCACCCAATCGACGATATCCAAATCTAAACCTTGGCTATACTCTATGGCGATGGTGGAACATTCTCTTCAAAAGTCACCCAGCAAATCGAAGCCTACAGGAAACCTGCAACAATTCCGAAAATGAGTTCAACCGGCACATACACCGTAAACAGCGGCTATTGGTCAGACGGCGAAACAATAACACTATCCGACGTAACACTGTACACACAAAAAGCCAACGGACCACAACCATCAATCGACAGCCTATTAAAGACATATGGCGATGGTGATTGGTTCTTCCAAGTAGTCAGCCAAGTGTCAAAGCTATCAGTCACTGAGAACAACGCTGGAACCGTAACTTACACTGCGATTCAGCCAGCCGCTGGACTTGACGTCACATACTCAGCAAACAACGTCGCTACAAACATTGCCGCAACAATTGACCACACCCCCATTTCATAAGCAGTGATAATGGTGCCCTCTGAAAGTATAGCATACTTTCAACATCTTTTTTTCCTTTTTATCCCAAGCGACCGCTAAAATCTTATAAAGTACAAGCATGCATAAAGGTTTTTTAGATGACTAAAGATGACTACGAATTCATCGAACCCAACTCCCAAAAAACGAAAAATGCTGTACGTCCTAATTTTCGTCGGTATCATGGCTGTGGCATGTATCGCAACAACAAACGCCGTCATTTCTTCACTATGGAATGCTGACCAACAAGGAACTCAAGAGACCATTTACACAGTCGACGGAGACTATAACGATTTCACCCTGCCCGCGGTATGTGCCAACGTAACAGGTAGTAGCTATGCTTCACCGGCATCAGTTGCCCCCGTTTCACCGCTTACCTCTGCTCCCTCAAGTCCTGTGCTCTCAATTACCACCAGACAAAGCAACCTGCGGCTTGTAATCACCTGCAATAACCCAACAGAACTAACCACTTCCTACAGCAACTTGACCCTATCGGTATTCAAAAGAGGCTCTTCAGCCGCAGTCGGAACTCTTAACTGTTTAACGAGCAACGAATTAGTTTACACTCTCCCAATCGCTGGCGTTTACAACTTTGACTATCGCTTCAACTACACATCGCTTAACCCGGGAAACGCAACAATAAACCTTAACGTTAACGTGTTGGCACCCTCCTAAGCCTCCTTTTTCCTTTTTCTTTTTTTATCAAAAAATTTTTGATATGCATTAAATACTTGCGACTGCTAACCTATCTTCGATTAACTATGCTATCGCAAGGAAAACCCGGATGTCCATGCGCCAACAAGACTGCTAACAGCGCTAGGGCACAATTTCTTGATGACGCTCGAAGTATCATTGGGAGCGACGACAGTCTCACTGCGCAAGTAGCCGCTATGAATGGTGCTCTTGTTGAATATACCCGTGCTATGAATCCGCCACAACTGATGCTTCGCTGTACCTGCAAAGAGACAAATCACAAATCCAAAGAAACATCTGGGCGCGTCTGTACTTGCGATGAAATCAACCTTGAAAACAAGGAAATACTAACAAGACGTCAAGTCTACACAATAACGGTAGAGTGAGATTATGGCAAGTAACGAAGATTGGAACGAACAAATTCACCAAGCCAAAAAACGTGCCCACATGAACCTCTCAACAAACACCCTTACAAGCCACCCGGCACGAGTAGCAATGCGCGAAAGGGAAGAAATCGAAAAACTGAAAACCAAACGCATCTGCACCCATGTTTTTGGCGAACAATCCGCTGACGGCTCAATAGACTTCGCCGGCACAGGTCTCGCGCCTGAATGTGCTGTCTTAGAATCGGCGCTCTATGCAATCAAAGTTGACGTTCCAAAAGGGTCCCCGCAAAGAGTCGTCATCCAAGACCTCGCCGCTTCACTCAGCCGTAAAGGCTTCTTACTCCAAGACGGTGCCATCGAAAAGTTCTGGGAGTATGCCGAAGACAAAATCAGCGACGTGCCGTTTTAAGTGAGCAATGTTTGCTTAGAGTCCGACGATTTCACGGGAGACCTCAAAAGAAGTAACTGCGAAGCTGTAAAAACAAGATACCGCAAAGTCCACAACCTGCTTGAATCTCAAGCAAAAACTATTCTAGACCTACAAGAAACCCACTCTAACATCAACGAAAAAACCACCCGTCTTATCCAAAAAGATGTCCAACAAATATGTTCAACTTTCGAAGACCTTACAACAAATAGTGTCACGGGGCGGGTTTACCGTCAACATGCTCTATACTACAATATACCCATGCTTGATGACTCGCTCGCTAAAATCAAAAATGCTTGCGAATTTGCGAATCGCCCTCTCCCCCGCGACAACTCGCCCGAAGAGTACACTACTCAACGCATAAATTACGCTATGATTCAAGAGGCAATAACTAATCTCGCTCACAAAAATCAAGCGTTAGAGCATATTATGGTTGACCGGGATAACAATGGGCATAACATGACAGTCGCAAGCTGGCAACCTAAAGGCTTCAAAACAATCCACTACTTCTACGAGGCTCTATTGAGCAAAGATGCAAACCACGCGATGGACCTAGTGAAGATAAACCGGCAAGCAATGGAGTCAACGCCATGCTAGACGATAAATGCGTTAGAACTGAAGACGGCGCATGCATTGCTTTTGTATGGGAAAAAATGTCAAATCTTCGCGGAGACGCCACAGAGTACCTTTGTGCAATGAACATAAACGGGCATACAGTGGGCACAGCAAGGTTAGGATTAAAACCGCAATTCCCTTGCGCTAATTTGAATGACATCGACGTCGCCGAAGGCTATCAGCACAGAGGATACGGTCGACGTTTACTTGCGGAAGTTGAAAGAAAAGCCACTACTGAAGGTTTTACCTGTATGTCTGTTTTATCTATGCCAGACGCCAAAGGATTCTACCAAAAAGTGGGATACTCAACGCAAGATAAGCTTAAACGGAAAGATTGGGCGAATTTCGACAAAACATTGACGGTGCGTAGATAATGCAGAAAAATGATTGCGCTCGGCTAGGTGGGGAGAACCGAAACGGGTTTTGTTTTGTAAAAGACACAAATACGCCGATTTTTCTTATTGACCGAGACCACCCTACCGCTGTAGCTACTGAGAATTGGTGGCAAAAACATGAAGGGCGACCTGAAGAATTTACCGGCATGAATTACGGTGCCGCAAACGACCCATTCTTCAAAGTTAATGACCGACCGATTCCATATCCTTTCCCTAAGAAATCCGTTGTAGTTCGCCGGGACCTTGACGAAGAGGAAGGACCAAAAACAATACAGCACGAATTCCTAGAAAGCCAATACTTCGACAAGGGTTATACTTATTTGCCCGCGCATGCTTGTGTACTCAAAAAGATGCAAGATTTTGATTACATAACGCTTGAGCCGAAAGATGTTTTTTCAGTGCTTGTGCAGGTTCTTGGCGGCGAACTTGTTTGTGAAATTTAAGTAGCAGTTGCTACTTTTTTTGCTTGAGGCTTTTTAGCACAAAAAACCTACCCTAATTGAGCAAAAAAAGCGTTAGCTTATTTTTAGGAAAACATACAGAAAACCAATGATTATTGTGGTCAGAATCAGCGCTAAGAACATCAGGACGTAATGACCTATTCCCCAGCGCTCACCCATCTTCTCATTGATTAGGACGCCGAAAACGAGCGTAAGCATGCACCAATCGAGAGCGACGGCGGGGATAAACGCCGTGTATTTGGCTACAGTGTCTGTCAAGAGATTAAAGCGTAATAAAAAAAGAAAAAGGGCGGCAATTGTCATGCCGATGGTTTTGAAGTATATATGTGGCATCGTTTAGACCGGGGAGTCAGGTGCTTTCTTGCAGGTTACCATTGTTTCGCCTGTACTGCCGTCTTTGCCTACGTTGCATACTACATGTTGGTTGTCGATGACTGCTTCGCATACTACTTGTCCGTTTTCTTTATGGCACTTTGCGCCTGACGCGGAGTTTTGGAACGTTTGCCAGTTCATTGGCTTGCTTAAATCTACCACTGAGTTAGACACTCCTTAAGAGTTAGCGTTGTATTGTCTAAGTATATAAAAATTTCTTGTATGGTAGGCAATCACATGGAAAACCTTAAAAGCTAAAAGCTATAAAAATTGTTTTTATGCCATTCAATCTATTAGGTAAAAAAACACAAGCTCAAGCTCCCGCCGCCGCGCCAAAGCAACCGGCAATCGACCCCTTAGCTGACCTAAACGACGCTATAGAACTCGCTAACGTTAAAGTGGAAAAAATGAAGAAAAACGCCGACTTACTTGGTAAGTCGCTCGGTGCTCTCAACTGATTTATTGAAGAAACCGCTGAACAAAGTCTTTCGAATTGACCGACCATGATGGGCGAACCGTAGCAATGCGTCGACTTCGTCCTTAATTTTTTCTTTCTCTTCAGGTGTTGAAGCGTTTTGGAATTTCTTAACTTCGCTCCCGAGATACTGGCAACAGTGGACCTCTGCCAAGATGTTCTCGCCTAGCATCCAGATTATTTGAGCGATGTCTTCTTCGTCAATTCGTAGCCCGTTGATTTCGTTTTCTGGGACCTCTGAGATGCAGAATCGTTCAAGGAATGCTTTGATTTCTTCCTCTAATTCGTTAGTGACGTTCGCGTAATGCATGGCTTTTCTGAGAATGTCGTCGGTGCCGTCTTTGTCGTACTGTTTAGCTACGATGGTCTGGGTTGCTTCCCACGCTAAAGAGTGCTCGCCGAATTTGTGCTTGAGCCAGCATTCGTGTTTGATTACTTTGGCATAGTCAATAACCCGCACCATTTTTGGGGGCACGGCGACTGCTGGCGCTTCTATAACTATTTGAGCTTCCAAGGTCTACACCGGGGAACTGATGCTTGGGCGTCTCTTTTGCAGTAGCTTGTTGTTGAGTTTTACGGGGGCTTCAGTGTTGTTTATTTTTACGGTCTCGCCGCCGCCTAAGATGGCGTCGGTGTTACATGGAGTGAAACAATCGTCTCCCATTTAATTCACCTTCTCTCAATTATCGCTTAATCGCTTTAAAAAACTTTGTATGGATATAAAAAAAGGGTTATGGGTTTGTTGTTGGCGTTGGACTTGGACTTGCGGTTGGTGTTGGGCTGGGCGTCGGTGATGGCGTGGGTGTTGGGGTTGGAGTTGGTGTTGCTGTCGGTGTAGGTGTTGGCGTCGGGGTTGCGGTTGGTGTTGGTGTTGGGGTTGGTGAAGTTGTTGGGTGTGGTGTAGGTG
>CABMCB010000023.1 GCA_902384455.1 uncultured archaeon | reverse complement strand
TTTCGGTCATTTGTCGCAGTCTTTTTCTATGCCGTCAACGTCTGTGTGTTTTTGGTCGGTGTTGTTGTTCGTAGGGCAGTTGTCGCATTTGTCGCCAGCACCGTCATACAATCTTTTAGCACAGTTTCCGTTGACGTCTGTCACTCCCTCGCAAATCCAGTCTGAATCGTTCTGGTCCGGGTTATACTTCATGGGGCAGTTGTCGCATGCGTCCCCGTAAGAGTCCGGCTTCATCAAACAAATCATGCCGCCTGAACAGTCAGACCCTAAGTCGGAATTCTTCTGATCCGGATTATAAACTTTAGGGCAGTTGTCCTTGCTGTCTCCTATGCCGTCGCCGTCGGAGTCGAGTGTGACGTTAAGCAAAGGCGTCACATCAAAAGTGATTGTGGTCTTCTTGACGGTGGTCGAAGTAGTAGAAGATGACGTTGTCGTCGTCTTTGTGGTGGAAGTCGGCTGCACGCACCCGCACTCCTGCCTCCCAACAAGCGCGCACGAGTATCCTCTAACGCAGGAACCGACGCATCCGCCTCTGTCAGCGCTATAATAACAGGAAGGAAGAGTAGTAGTCGTCGAAGTCGTTGATGTAGTCGTCGGCACAATACACCCGCACGTACCCCTACCTATCAAACCGCACGAATAACCCCTAGAACAAGAGCCTACGCACCCTCCGCTGGCCGCGCTATAGTAACATGAAGGGAGTGTAGTAGTCGTAGTCACGCAGGAGCATATTGGCTGTCCCGTAACCGCATGGTCGAATGTGCATGCGCCGACTTCGCATTGGCCTGTTGAGCATGATTCTTGGCTTCGGGGGTCGAGTATGCGTCCGCAAGATATTGCTGTGGCAGTAGGTGGAAACGCCGCCAGCAAAAAAGTCAAAGTGAAAAGACTAAAGAGAATCCTACGTCCAACCCCTTCCCCCATACACAGAATTATGATTGCTATTTATTATACAGTCAGGTTTACCTGCCGGTTGCGGGCGTATCCTCCGTCGTTCCCCTTGAGAGCGCAATGAAGAGCAGGACTGCTGCAAAGGAAACCGCCGCGCTGAAAATGAAAGTGGCTCTGACTCCTGCGATTGTTACGTCCCACAGTACGCCTGCGATGACGCCTGCGGGAAGAGCCGCAATGCCAATCGCCCCCTGATACAATCCCAACGCAGTGCCCCTGATGCTTGAACCGGCGAGGTCCGCAATGTAAGCCCTCTGCACGCTCTCAACAATCGCCATGTAAACGCCGTACGTAGCGAAGAAAACCGCAATAAGGGCATAACTAGAAACAAACCCCAAGCCAAGCGCAGTGACGCCAAAAATCAAGTAACCCGCAGCTATGACAGGCCGCCTGCCTACTTTGTCCGAGAGCACGCCCGCGGGAACCGCAAATGCGCCGTAAACAAAGTTATAGAACATGTACACAAGAGGAATCAACGCAACAGGCATCCCGATGTCGCTTGCCCTAAGAATGAAGAACGCGTAATTGAAAGTGCCCAGAGAAAAAAACAACGCGACAAAAAGATTAACCTTATACCTCCGACTAAGCGACTTAAAATCAGGCCGCCAACTCTTGTTCTCCCGAGCAGCGCCCTCCTTCTCCTTAACGGCAAAAAGAATCGCGACTGCGACAACAGCCGGAACAACAGACAAAGCGAAAATTACTCTATACGCGTCCCCCACAGGATATTTAGCAAGAAGAAAAGGCATGAGAAGAAACGCAATAAGCGGCCCAACAAAAGCGCCGCCCTGATCCATCATCTTCCTGTAACCGAAAGCCCGCCCCCTGCTTTTGTCGTCGGTGTAGTCTGCGACCATGACGTCGCGGGCGCTGCCGCGAACACCCTTACCCACGCGGTCCAAAAACCGGATAAACAACACGTGAGGCCAGACGGAGGCGAGAGCGAAAAACGGCTTGACTACGCTCGAAGACGCGTAACCCCAAAAGACGAAAGGCCTCCGCCTACCCATCTTATCCGAATACATGCCAGTCAACATCTTAATGATATTAGCAGTAGCCTCAGCCACACCCTCAATAAGCCCCACAACAGAAGCAGGCGCACCCAAAACAGAAGTCACAAAAATAGGCACCAAAGGAAAAATCATCTCACTGGAGGCGTCAGTGAAAAAACTGACGAAACCAAGGAGGATGACGTTCCGATTCAATCCCCCAAAAGGATTGCGCATGAATACACCTAACGACGTCGGCCTAAAAAATAAGCGTGCATGTGAGGATTCAATACGGCTACACTTCCATGGGAATCGTTACCGTATTCCAACCCCGATTCAACAAGAAAAGATACTCCCAATTAAGAGACATCGAGAGTAACCCTCCGTTGGTGGAGGGGCCTGAACCTATCCTGCCTGTCACCCTTCCTGCTGCGTGAGTGGCTGGATTAACCACAAAAAGATAGTACCTATCCCCGCTTCTGACGCACGAGCCGCCTGTTGCGCCCGGCAGATTAGACATCTGGATGAACAAAAGACCGGTTGACGGATTATACACCCTTGAAGAACTACCAAACACGTAAGTCCCACGCAAGCTGCCTGAAACCATTGACAGACGAATCGTCACGTTGCCGGGAGCCCCCCCCAAAACGGTGTCGTTGGCTAAAGCCAGAAGAGAATGCGGCGTACACAACCCGTAAGTCGAGTAACTTGCCCCCCAAAAGTCAAACGGCCCATTACCTTCGGCAAAAACATAACTCACTAACATAAACGTCGCAATGGCGCCCAGCAGCCGATTAAACTTATGCATAATGTTCCCGCGAATGTACGGCAGGAAAACCGCCGAATACTCCACTATTTAATCAAAAGCACTTATATGTGCCCGAAGTCAAAACCGCGATACAGGCTCATAAGCATACGGTCGGTTTTTAAGGTCGTGTGTGTTAATTACTTCTCCGTAACTTTACTATGGCTCTGTTAGATGTCGGTCGGGTCGTCGTCAAGACCCGCGGGCGTGACGCAGGATTCCACGGCGTCGTAATAAGCAAAGTGGAAGGTGGACGCGTCGCCGTCGCAGGCCCAAACATAAGGGAAAAGACGGTGAGCATACACCACGTCGAGCCGCTGCCAAACAAAGTGGATGCGTCTGACGCAACGTCAGCCGCAAACGCCCTAAAGTCACTCGGCTTAAACTAAACAGTCGTTTGTGGGGGTGCAACCTTTGAATGCCGGCGCTGAAAATATTCTGGTGAAATCTGAGGAGGAAATATCCCTCCACGCCGGCTGCCGACCCCAAGAACGCCCCATAGAAGAATACCTCAAATTCGGCGTAGTCAACATAGACAAAACATCCGGACCCACAAGCCACCAATTCACCTCCTGGGTCAGCCGCGCAGTAGGCGTCAAAAAAGCCGGCCACAGCGGCACACTAGACCCCAAAGTCACAGGAGTACTGCCCGTCTGCTTCGAAAACGCAACCAAAATCGTCCAATTCCTACTCCTAGCGCCCAAAGAATACGTCTGCCTAATGAAACTACACGGCGAAGTAACAAACAACGACCTCAAAAAAACATTCTCCGAATACCAAACAAACATATACCAGAGGCCGCCCCTCAAGTCTGCGGTGAAGAGGGAGTTGAGGGTCAGGCATATCTATGAAATCAAGTTTATGGAGAAGAAGGGGCCTTACGTTCTTTTTTCCATACGCAGCGAAGCCGGTACTTACATACGCAAGATATGCCATGATTTCGGTTTGACGTTGGGTGTATCGGCTCACATGCAGCAGCTGCGTCGTATCAAAAGCGGACCTTACGACGAGTCTACGATAGTGACTCTCCATGACCTTGCGGACGCAGCGGCGTATTGGAAGGAGGACGGGGATGAGAAGCCGCTTAGGAAGGCGGTTCAGCCGGTGGAAACCGCCGTCTCTCACCTAAAGAAAATTTGGGTTTCAGACGGCGCAGTAGACAGCTTATGCCACGGGGCCACACTTAAAGTCCCCGGAGTGCTGCGACTAAGCGACGGCATCACTAAAGGCGAATACGTCGGGTTGATGACGCAGAAAGACGAGCTTGTGGCGGTCGCCGAAGCCCGGATGACGAGCAAGGAAATAATGGACGCGCAGCGCGGCGAATGCGCGGTCCTTGAGCGCGTAATAATGAACACAGACGTCTACCCCAAAAGATGGTGAACTAGCGCAGCAAGGGCGTCTTTTTAATCTCCTCAACCAAAAATAGTATCCACGTTTTTAATCAAATGCCGAGGTAAGCGCAAGATATCCCATCTTGCTAACCTCGGCATGATAAAAACACACTATGCCGAGGTGGCGGAGTTCGGTTAACGCGCGGGATTGCTAATCCCGTGGCCGAAAGGCCGCTTGGGTTCAAATCCCAACCTCGGCGTGAACCCTTTTTCTTTCTTGAGAAGAAAGAAAAAGTGTTTCATCCCAAAAAGAAAGAATACGCGGGTTTCGGGCCGATGGCCCTCAAGCCCGCTAGACGGAGCGGACCAAGAGCGTAAGAGGCTAGTAAGCTGGATGCCGCGCGCAAACTTCGGCGTGAATTCTATTTCTTTTTGTTGAATAGTTGTTCTGCTGGGCAGCCTATTTCCCTTTGTTTGCAGTACTTGCAGGCGAGTTGGCTTCGGACCAGTCCGCTGCCAACGAAACCAAATACTGCTAGTAATATTATCGACGCCAGAACAAGCCAGTTGAAATCCCTAATCAAGAGTATGACGCCTGCTGCCATAGGGATTAGTGAAACCAAGAAGTCCGGGATAATGTCCTTCCAACTAATTTGCATTTTGCAAAACTTTTTAGAATCTCCTTTCT
Organism: uncultured archaeon; assembly: GCA_902384455.1. Lineage (GTDB taxonomy): Archaea > Altiarchaeota > Altiarchaeia > IMC4 > SCGC-AAA252-I15 > CABMCB01. The sequence goes on along the minus strand of CABMCB010000023.1, from coordinate 3,306 downwards.
TGAACAACAACGCGCTCAATTTTCCTTTGCCAAAACCGCATTTTTTCCCGTAATAATAGCAATCAACGCAATGCCCGCTCCAAAGCCGCAGCTCCAACCACAGCACATACAACAAATAAAAAACTAAGCAGGCAAGTCCAAATTGGTACATAATAAACGCGCCCACACCGTAAACCGCAATTGAGACAAAATTCGAGAGAACCACAATCCACCACGGATAGTTCTCGTAGCATCCGACCTTTGCCATAAACTACCTACGCTGTAATTGTTTACGCCTTAGAACTTATTACTTCAACTCATATCATCTCAAGAATGAAGTTAGCAACTTTCAGTTGCCTCAATCTGTTTTTGCCTTTAGATCTCCTATTTCACCTTATATGGTCCACCTGGTGCCTGACGGAAAAGGCGGTTTTATAGAGCGCCAAGGCGAACTGCCTACGTCCAGACAGATGAAGTGGGAAGACTACGCTGCAGTACTAACGACACCATCCGGATTTGAAGTTGAAGCGCGCGCCTACCGGCCAGAAGACAGAGACGCAATCAAAGAATTTCTCCAGAGAAACATTCTCGCGCCCAGATACGTTGAAGGCTCAAATCCCTTCCTACGCGGAGACGACTACAAGAGGATGCTTAGAATAATTGATTCACGCGCACCACTGGTAATCCTAGGATTCGACGCGTCAAAAGGAGGCCGGCTTGCAGGCGTAGTCTTAGGGGACATGTCCCACTGGGGCGAAGGAGATGCTAACCAAACGTTAATGCGCATAGTGACGGAGTCACTTAGGGAACAGGGATTAAGTGACGCTGTGGAGTCGGTCGACTTGGACAGCAACGCCCCCATCCCCCAAAAGGGGGTGGAAGCCACATACATCGTCGACAAGGACTTTAGAGGGCAGGGTGTCGCAAGGACGCTGCTTTTAGCGTTCATCACAGAAGCCCATTCAAGAATGGGAATATCCGACTTCAGGCTCGCCATCAACGAAGAAAACGAGCCTTCAGTCCACGTCGCACAAGCATGCGGATTCTCACTGGACAATTCAACATCGCACCCCAGCGGGAGAGTCGTCCAGACGTACCGTCGGCTAATAACTCCCTAAGCCAACCTTTTCTTTCAAGCAATCCTAAACGTAAGAGAGGCCGTGCATGGTCGACGATAAAAACAACGTTAAAGACGAGCCGCCAATAGACTACGGCTTCGCAGACCTAGCCAAAGACATACGCATATTCCTTAAGCCCTATTACCTGAAGTTTTTCCTGTCCACCCTGCTGCGATTCTCCGGCGAAATAGTCTGGCTTTACCCTGCGTGGGCGCTCGGCCAGATGACCGACTTCCTCACCGGATACTCGGCGGGGCAGCCGATGACGTACTTCTGGCAGCTGATGGGCGTTTGGGCCGCCGTCGCAGTTTACTATTTCATCAGTAGGGAGCTTTCGAAGTACTATTCTTTGGAGATAGCGGAAAGAACGGCTTTAGACGCAAGAATCATGTCTATGCGGCATCTTTTCGCGCTCGATCTCGCGTGGCATGAAAAGGAAAATTCCGGCAACAAGATGAAGCGGATAGACAATGGAGCCGACGGGCTTAACCAGATTGTGCGCACATATTTCGAGAATCTTATTGAGGCGTCTGTGAGTATTGTGGGTGTTGTTTTGATTTTGTTTTCTCTTGACTGGAAGTTGAGTGTGGGTTTGTGGGTGTTCATTTTGTCGTATTATTCCCTTTCGTATTTGTTTACTCGTCGTGCGTCGGCTCAGGCGCGGCTGGTTCATCAGAGGGAGGAGGAGGTGGAGGGTGAGAGTTTCGAGTCTTTAAGCAATATCCAGACGATTAAGGCGATGGGCATAGGCAATTCGGTTTCGGTTAGGCTGTCCAAGTCGATTGAGGGTTTGATGGCTGAAATCAAGAAGCGGATTATTTACTTCCGCGCTAGGGAGGCGTTCCTTAACAATTATGCCATAGTCGTCCGGCTTGTCGCAATCGCCTACATTGGTTACGGGATTTATCAGGGCCGTTTTGAGGTGGGTGTGCTTGTGATGTTTTATGCGTACTTTGACCGTATTGTGCGGGCGACGATGGAGATGTCGACTATAACAAATACGTTGTTTATTCAGACTGTTGCTGTGGGACGGATGATGGATATATTGAAGGTGGAGCCGACGATTGAGGTTTCAGGGAAGAAGCCTATGAAATCTGATTGGAAGGTCATTAAAGTGAAGAACCTTTCTTTCTCCTATAAGGACCGGCTTGTGCTAAAGAACGTGTCTTTTGTGATTGGGCGTTGCTAGAAGGTGGGTATTGTGGGGCCTTCGGGGGCTGTCAAGTCCACTTTGTTTAAGCTTCTTTTGAAGTTGCATGAGAACTATGAGGGGGAGATACTTGTCGACGATGTCCCTCTTAAGGAAATAGACCGCGCCTCGTACATTCGGGGCGTTGCGGTTGTGATGCAGGATACTGAAGTTTTCAACCTGTCTCTTAAGGAGAATATTGAAATCGTCCGTGAAGACAAGGGGGACATAGATAAGGCGTTGTCTGTTGCCAACGTGGATGAGATGCTGCCGAGGCTGCCTGACGGAATAAACACTATAATCGGCGAGAAGGGAGTGAAGCTTTCTGGCGGCGAAAAGCAGCGGCTTGGCATAGCGCGCGCGATATACCGCGACCCTCAAATACTCTTTTTGGACGAGGCGACCTCAAACCTTGATGCCCGCACCGAAGTGACGATACGTCAGGCGTTAAAGCATATGTTCCAAAACTTCACCACCATAGTCATAGCCCACCGGCTCTCCACGATAAAAGAGATGGACCGGGTAATCGTCCTCAACAACGGAGAAATCGTAGAGGTAGGACACTTCAACGACCTCGTAAAGAAGAAAGGCCTCTTCTTTGAGCTGTGGCAGAAGCAGAAGCTTTAGGTTACGCGGCTAATCCGGCTGCCTGAGCGTCCTTTTGCATTCTTTGCCGGAAGAACTATGTTAAACTGAATCTTACGGGCTTTCTTGCGCAAATGCTCGCCCAAGTGCTTCAGACGGTAATTTGAAGGCGAAGACAAACGCTCGCTAAGACCAGCAAATGAAACGTCGTCGTCTAAGGCGAGAAAAACCCTGTTCGTTCCAGAATCCAAGGCGAACACGGAACGGAAAACGCCCTTAAGGAGGTTGCTTAAATGCATGCTGGATTTTCCATCATCCTCATTAAGCGAATTCATAACAAGAAACCCGCCCGGCGCAAGGGGCGGGTTAATTAAGTGAAGGGGCTCCTGGTCCACGCACTCCTGCGGAGCCCGGTCGCCGCCGCACGCGGCAATG
>CABMCB010000022.1 GCA_902384455.1 uncultured archaeon | reverse complement strand
AATTTGTGGCATTTAAGTCTCGCCCGTGCTTTCGCCGACTGTGCGATGACTACGCCCGCGCCGCCCTTCTCTTCCCCCCCCGCTCCCCCGCCCGCGCTCCCCCCCGCCCCCGCGCGCCCGCCCCCCCCGCCCCCCCCCCCCCCGGCCCGCCCCCCCCGCCGCGCGCCGGCGCCCCCTATCGTTGCGTGTCCGAGTATTTTTGTGGGTATTGTTGAGGCTAGCATTAATTCGACGGTTGTTATGTCTCCGTAGTGTGGGGGTGTGTTGTCTGGGTGGGAGTGTACTATAATTACGCCGGTTATGTCGCCGCCCATAAGGCGTCTTTCTTCTTCGCCTATTTGGGGTAGGCCTGGTGATATCATGCTGTTTCCGAATTGTTGGAAGGGTACGTATCCGACGATGTGGGGTGTTTTTTCGTCTCCGGTGAGTAGTAGTGCGCCCATCATTTCGTTTGGGTATTGTTGGAGTAGGTGGTTGAATGCGTCGCGCCATGTGGCTGTTGTTGATGTGACGGTGACTTCCTCTATTTCCTTTGGGCCTTCGCCTGAGGCGTTTTGGCGTTGCCGGTGCATCTTTATTGTTTGGGGTTTTGGGGGGATATAACTCTCGGGGGTTTTTACTCTAGTTGTTTTAGTACGTCTTCTGCTGTTTTTGGTCCGAGTATTTGTGTTGTGAGTCGGGGTTGTTTTTTGAGTGCGTGGGGTGTTTTGAGTCCTGCGGCGTATAGTTTGCGGGCTCGTACTCGGCCTATTCCTTTTAGTTGTACGAGTGGTAGTAGGTCTTCTGCTACGCCGTATTTTATTTGGGTTTCTAGTGCTTTGATTTTGGGTTGTGTTTTTTTGTGTTTTAGTAGGCGGCTTATTTCTGTTGCTGCGTATGCGAGCCATTGTAGGTTTTCTAGGCGTTGGTATAGTTGGCCTGGGGCTACGGAGTATTTTTCCATTATTTCGTCTTCTGTTTTTTCTTGTATCCATTCGGAGAATAGGCAGGCGGTTTTGAAGCGTGGGAGGAATTCCCAGTCTAGGTCGAATCCGCTTATGTTTCTAAGTAGTTGTTCTTCGACTGCGTATGCTTCCGTCCATAGGGGGCTTTCTTCGTGAGGTTTGACGTGTAGTTTGGTTATTTCTGTTGCGTCGCATAGGGCTTCGAGTAGTCCGATTGCTGTGACGTTTGGGGTTTCTTCCGCTTTGGTCAGCAGTGTCTGGTATTTATGGGCGGTCAGCGGGTCTATGTATAGTTCGCTTATGCGTTCTCCAAGGGGCGTTGGCGTTAGGAATCTTCCTTCGCGGGTTACGAATCCCCATTCTACGAGTTCGCCGGTGATTTCCGTTAGCAGCGCTGAGAGTTCCTCTGTCATCCCGTATTGGTGGCCGAAGAATGTTTGGCGGAAGAATTCTAGTACTGCTTCGGGTGTGCGTGTGAATCTGCTTGCGATTGATGCGAGTAGGTGGAATCTTAGTGTGGGTCGGACGCCAAGTTGGCTTAGTATTGGTTCGGGTGTGCCGTTTACGTAGCGTTCTATTATGTATTCGGCTTCGTCTATGTTTCGGGCGAGTGTTACTACGCGGCCTTCTGGGTCGTATTTGGGTCGGCCTGCTCGGCCTGCCATTTGTTTGTATTCGAGTACTGGTATGTATGTTAGGCCTTCGTCTGTGTATCTTTTGATGTCGCGTATTATGACTGTTCTGCTTGGTAGGTTTACTCCTGCTGCGAGTGTGGGGGTTGCTGTGAGGACGGGTAGTGTTCCGTCTTTGAATGCGTCTTCGATTAGGGTGCGTTGGGTGTTTATTAGTCCTGCGTGGTGGAATGCTGTGCCGTTTCTTGCTGTTTGTGCGAGGCGGTGGCATTGTTTTGTTGGGGGGTTGATTGCTGCTTCTATTTTTTCTGCGAGTTTTTCTCTGCGGGGGTCTTCGGGTAGTTTGAGTGTTTTTGCGATTTGTTCTGCTGTTGCTTCGGCGCTTTTTCTGCTGTTGACGAACACGAGCGCTTGTCCTCCTTCGGCGAGGTTTTTTTTGACTGCGTCTTTGAGTCCTGTGTCTGTGTCTCCGACTTCTACTTTTTCTGTGAGTTGTATTGGGCGCCAGTTTGATTCCACGAGTTTTGCGTTTAGCCAGTTTGCGAGTTCAGGTCCGTTTCCTATTGTGGCTGATAGGCCGAGTATGTGTACGTCGGGGTATATTCCGCGTATTTTGCTTGCGAGTATTTCGTAGACTGGTCCGCGGTCTGTGGCGATTAGGTGTATTTCGTCGAGCACTAGTAGTCCTATGCCTCTGAACCAGTCTGGTTTGCTTCTGAGTATGCTGTCGCATTTTTCTGCGGTTGCGACGAGTATGTCGTATTGAGGTTTGTCTGGGAGGTGTTTTGAGTCGAGGTCTCCTGTTTCGAGACGGATTCTGTATCCTAGTTTTTCCCATCGTTTGAATTCTACGCTTTTTTCGTAGGCAAGCGCGCGTAGCGGCACTATGTAGACTGCTTTTTTACCCTGCGTTAGCGCCTTTAGTATTGCGAGTTCTGCTGTGAGTGTTTTTCCGCTTGCTGTGGGTGTGGCTAGAACAAGGTTTTTGCCTGTTAGTAGTCCGGCTTCTACGGCCGCCTGCTGCGGGGGGTATAGTTGCGTTATTCCTGATTGGGTTAGTATTTGTGTTGCGGCGGCGGGTATCGGCAGGTCTGTTAGGCGCATATGAACGGGAAGGGAGGCGGAGGTTAAATGCGTGGGTTTAATTGTCGCTTAGGTGTGGGTTTTGATGAATTCTTTTAGGGCGTTTTCGACGGAGTATTCTGTGCGCGCCCTTTTTTTTGCTTTTTCGCCTATTTTCTGGGCCTTCTTTTTGTTCGTGAGTATTGAGGTGATTTTTTCTGAGAGGTCGCGGGCGTTGGCCGCTTTGAATGTTATGCCGCAGTCTCCTATCGCTTCGGTGTTGCCCTCAACTTCGCTTACCAGGGGACATGTTCCGTAGTACATCGCCTCAATGACGGAAGTGGGTAGGCCTTCTGCTGTGAGTGAGGGCAGCACGAGTAGGAGTGCGTTTTCGTAGAGTTCGGGCAGTTCTTCTGGGGGTATGTAGCCGGTGAATACGGTGTTTTTGCTTGCGTTTTTTTTGAGTTTGTTTAGGTAGTCGTCTCTTTTTATCGCGGAGCCTGCGATGACAAGCGGCGTGCTGTCGGGCAGTGACTGTGAGGCTTCAATGAGCGTTTCTATTCCTTTAGTGGGGGTTATGCGGCCGACGTATAGTACGTATGATTTGGGTTTGAGGCCGTGTTTTTTGAGTATTCCTGTTACGGGTTTTTTGGGGGGTAGCGTGAAGTTTGGGAGGTATGTTGCGTTGCGTTTGTATTTGTTTTGGACGTATTTTTTCTGGGCGAGTGAGTCGGCGTATATTGCTGTTGGCGCGTATACTGCGATGGGTTCGAGTAGGCGTAGTATGGCGCGGATTGGCGGGCTCCAGTCGGGTCTTTTCCATTCGTAGCCGTGGAATGAGACTTCTGTTTTTTTTCCGGCTAGTCTTGGTATCCACGAGAATATTCCGGGTGTTGTTCCGTAGTAGTGTACGATGTCTGCGTCGGCTTTGGTTGCGTGTAGGGTTGCCAGTAGGGAGTATGTGACTGTTTCCAGGTGTTTGCTGCCGGGTGTGGGAATGTTTATTTGGCTGACACCTTTGTATTGCCGGACTCCTTTTGTGTATTCGCCCCTGCCGTAAACTGTGACGCAGTATCCTTCCTTTACTAGGAGGGGCGCAATATTCTCGGTGAGGCGTTCTAGGCCGCCGATTACTGAGGGTATGCCGCGCAGGCCGATGAATGCTATGTGGGGTCGTTTATTTTTTTTGCGCATTGGCGTACACCTTCATTAGTTTGGCGTAGTGGTTTTTGGGGGAGTGTTTTTGTTCTGCGTTTTTTCTGCCTTGTTGCCCCATTTTTTCGAGGCGTTGGTCGTCGTCCCATATTTCGGTTATTTTTTCTTGTAAGTTGGTTGGGTTTCCGGGTTCGCATAGGAGGCCGTTTTTTCCGTTTTCTATGAGTTCGGGTATTCCTCCTTGTCGTGTTGCTATGACGGGTTTTCCGTATGCCATCGCTTCTAGTATTGTGAACGGTAGGTTTTCTTGTATGCGGCTTGGTGCTGCTATTATGCGGGCGTCTTGAATTTCTTTCTGCAGTCTTTGTCCGTCTATGAAGCCGGTGAATGTGGTGTTGAGCTTTTTTTCTTTGGCGTATTCTTGGAGTTCTTGTTCTTGCGGTCCTGTGCCTGCAATATGTATGGGTATGTGGGGTAGTTCTTCTGCTGCTTTAAGCAGGTCTATGATGCCTTTTTCCGGCGACAGTCTCCCGAAGTAGAGGAGGTATTTTCCGGGGTGGGGTTCGGGCGTGTATGCGGACGGGTCTATTGATGGGGGTATTGTGACTATGGATTCCCTGGGGAGCCCTCCTTCGATCATCTTTTCCGCGATGAATCTGCTGGGCGTGATGAATGTGCGCACGTTTTTTTCGTATATGCGCGTCCACAGGTGGATGTAGCTTGCCAGCGCGCATAATGCACTTGCCGCCACAGAGTCTTTTACGCACTGCCTTAGCACTGCATTAGAGTAATTTCCGTGGAGGCATTTTTCGCAGACTGCGCCGTTTGTGAAGAGACTGTGGTTTGGGCAGACGAGATGGTAGTCGTGGACTGTCATAACAGCAGGCACGCCGGACTCCTTAAGGCCCGACAGTAGTGAAGGAGAAAGTTGGTTGTAGATGTTATTGATGTGCGCGATATCAGGCTTCGTATTGCGCGTAAGAGCCTTGATTTTCCGTTTAACGCCGGGGGAGTATATGACGCGGCCGGCAATCTTGGGGAATTCTTTTGCCCTGCATAGGGATACGTCCGCGTAGTCTATGTTGGAGGGGAAATAACGGGAGTATTCTGTATGCTCGTTGCGGGAATCCTCCATTGAGAAAGGTATGACTTCGTGGCCGTGCGATTCCATTAGGTCTTTGAGGTTTAGTACGTATCGTTCGGCTCCTCCGACCATGTGGAAGTACTTGTTGGCCAGCAGAATTCTCATTGCATAATTATTGAAGATGCTTTTGATAAAGCCGGTTGGATTGCGGTTTCAGTCTAATCTTTCTTCGGTTTTTTGTTTCGGTTGGTCTGCCGACTGTGTTTCTTAGTTTGGGGGTATATTTTTGTGCTTATTTCCTGGTATGTGGCGAAGGCATGGTTAATCCCCCTCTTGTTTCGGTTGTGATGAGCGTGTACAATGGGGAGCGTTACATCAGGGAGGCGATTGATAGCATTCTTAATCAGACGTTTGGTGACTTTGAGCTTATCGTCGTCGACAATGTGAGTACGGACAATACTCCCCGCCTGCTTGGGGAGTACGCCAAGAAGGATGCGAGGGTGAAGGTGATTACTCATTCTGAAAAGAGTGGAGTTGATTCGTCGAGAAACTCGGGCGTCGCGATTGCCAAAGGCAGGTATGTTGCCGTGATGGACTCCGACGATGTTAGTCGGCCTAATAGGCTTGAAACTCAGGTTAAGTATTTCACTGAGCATCCTGACGTGAGCGTTGTTTCAGCTTGCGTGGAATACATTGACGAGGAAGGAAATCCTCTGTGCGCCCAGCACGGAGTTAGCTTGGCGTGGAAGCCTAATCGCGTGTTTAATCACCCGTGCGCCATGTTTCGGACGGATGTTTTGCGCGCCACCGGAGGATACAACGAAAAAATAGGGTATGGAGCGGACCTTCTTTTGTTCCAGAGTATATGGCGGAGGGGAGGGCGAGTTATAGTGCTCCCGGAAATCCTTCTTAGGTACAGGATGCATTCGAAAGGGTCTTCGACGGCCGCTAAAAAACCTGCGCAGGATGCCGGGGATTTTGCTTTGTTTTGCCAGGCGTCTGTTTGCCTGACTTACGGGAATCATTTTGAAGCAAGAAAGAGGCTTAGCGTTTTGATTAGTAGAGAACCGGCGAACATTACTTACCGCCTTTACTATCTCCTCAGCTTCATGCCGACGTACTTGACCGGGCCGCTGATGAGGGAGGTCAGGCCGCGTGTTAGTGGGTTTTGACTGGGGTTTTTTTGGGTTGTGTGCGGGAGAGTGTTTTAATTATTTTTTGGGCGGCTTTTCCGTTGCCGTATGGGTTGTTTTTTAGCGTTATTTTTCGGTGTTTATTTTTGTTTGAGAGTGTTGTTTCGGTTTCTTTTATGATTTTTTTTGCGTTTCTTCCGACAAGCACCGCTGCGCCTTGTTCGACTGATTCTGGCCGGTCTGTTTTTTCTCTCATAAGGAGGACTGGTTTGTTGAATGAAGGGGCTTCTTCTTGGATTCCGCCGGAGTCGGTGATTATTATTTTGCTTTTGCTTAGCAGGTGGATGAATGATAGGTAGTCGAGTTGTTTTGTCAGGTGTATGTTCCGGGTTTTTGATAGCGCGGCGCGTACTGGTTTTTCTACGTTTGGGTTGGGGTGTACTGGAACCACTATGTTCCAGTTAGGGTGTTTGGTGGCTAGGTGCTTTAGGGTTTTGCAGAATGTTGTTACTCCTTCCCCGAAGTTTTCTCTTCGGTGTATTGTCGCAAGGAGTATTGTTTTGTTGGAGGATGTTAAGTCTGCTATTGGACCGAGCGTGTTGCGCCAGTCTTTTTTATTGCGTGTTTTTTTCCTTGCTATTTTAAGCGCGTCGACTACGGTGTTTCCTGTGACGTGGATGTTTTCTGCGGGAATTTTTTCGGCAAGCAGGTTGGCTTCCGCTTTTTTTGTCGGCGCAAAGTGTATGCTCGCCAATTTGCTTATCAGGACCCTGTTGGCTTCTTCGGGGAACGGGGAATTGATGTCGCCGGACCTTAAGCCTGCTTCTATGTGGGCTACCGGCGTTTGAGTGTAGAATCCTGCTAATGCTCCTGCTAATGCAGTTGTCGTGTCTCCTTGGACTAGAATCAAGTCTGGTTTTTTGTTTTCTATGACTTTTTTTAGTCCGGCGAGTGAGCGTGTTGTTATGTCGAAGAGGTCTTGGTTTGAGCCCATTATGTTCAAATCGACGTCGGGGGTGATTTCAAAGAGGTTAAGCGCCTGGTCGAGTAGTTCGCGGTGTTGGGCTGTGACGCATAACGTGTGTTTGATGCTTGAATCCTTCTTTATGGCTCTTATGACGGGAGCCATCTTTATGGCCTCCGGCTGTGTTCCTATGATGGTCAGGATTTTCATTCTAGTGCGCCGCAGAAGTCTAGGATTTCTTTTCCTCGAATTTTTTTCCGTATGTTTTTGAATTCTTTGTGTGCGACTAGTATGGCTATTATGTTTGATTTTGATAGGACTTTTTGCAGGGGGAGTAACTTGGTGTTTCCTGTTCTGGTTGCGTGAGGGTCGCACACGATTATTTTCCCTGTTTTCTTTTGGCGTAATGCGTCTATCACCTTCATTGCTGGGGATCCTGATGTTCCGCTTACGTCGGCCTTGTATGTTATCCCTAAGCATCCTATTACCGGGTTCTTGCGGTTTGTTGCCGTTTGCCTTATTTTTTCTGTAACCCACCGGGTTTTTTCTTCGTTCACCTGGCGTGACGCCTTGATTAAAGGGGTTTTTTCGCTTGCGGCTGCCTTTAGGAATTCTGTATTGGCTGCCAGGCATCTTCCGCCGACTCCTGGCCCGGGAGTGAGTATTTTGACTCGCGGATGCGTGTTGGCGAGGCGTATTACTTCCCATGCGTTTCCGCCGGCTGCGTCGCATATCATGGACAGCTCGTTTGCGAACGCTATGTTGACGTTGCGGAATGCGTTCTCGGCTAGCTTGCATAATTCGGCGGTTGGCGCGTCAGTTAATTCTATTTTTCCTGTGACGAATGTTTTGTAGAATCCGGCGGCTTTCTTCGTTGATACGGTTGTTAGGCCGCCTATGATGCGGTTGTTTTCAGTGAGTTCTTTTATTGTTCTGCCGGGTAGCACTCGCTCCGGGCAATAGGCGAGGTAGTATGACTTCAGGTCGGGGCGTATTTTCCTTATCAATCCGTCGACTTTTTTCGTGGTTTGGGGCGGCACGGTTGATTGCAGGAGCACCAGGTTTCCTTCTTCCAGTACTTTTGCGATTGATGTTACTGCTTTTTTTAGCGGTTTTATGTCGAGTGTTTTTTGGGGTGTTGCCTGCGTGGGTACGAGAATTATGAATATGTCGGCCGCTGAGGGTTTAGTTGATGCGGCGAGTTTTTTTGTTTTTACTGCGGATTTGAGCAGTTTTTTTAGGCCGGGTTCGGTGTTGTTGGTTTGTCCGGCGTTTGTGTCTTTGACTGTTTTTGGGGATAGGTCTACGCCTAGGACTTTGTTTCCGCGCGATGCTAGGAGTGCCGCGGTGGGCAGCCCCACTTGGCCGAGTCCTATCACGCAGATTTTAGTGGGGTGCATCGTGTTTTTTGAAAATTTCTTTGGTTAGTAGTATGATGAAGAGGGTGTTTGTCACTAAATATCGTTTCCATAGTCTGCGGGGTTCTTGTGTTGTGCGGTATAGCCATTCCAATCCGATTTGCTGTATTTTTTTGGGGGCTCTTTTTGTTTTGCCAGCTAGTATGTCGAATGTTCCGCCTACGCCCATCATTATTTTTGCTTGTGTTTTTTCGCCCCACTGCGTCATGAAGTTTTCTTTTTGGGGCGAGCTCATTCCTATGAAGAGCATTTTGGCGCCGGAATTTTTAATTGTTGCGGCCATTTCTTCGTCGTTTGTGAAGTAGCCGTGGTGGAATCCTGCGATTTTTATTTTTGGGTGCGTGTCTTGTATTTTTTCGGCTGCTTTTTCTATGGCGGTTTTTTCCGCCCCTAGGAGGTAGATTGGAGTTTCTTTTTCTTGGGCGAGCATGATGAGCCGTTGGAATAAGTCTATTCCGGCCACTCTTTGGGGCACTTTGTATCCCATGATGCGTGCTGCCCATACTACTCCGATGCCGTCGAACAGCACTATGTCGCTTGACGTGATTGCTTTGTGGAGCTGTTGGTCTTTTTGTAGGTTGACTATTTTGGCTGCGTTGACTGCTGATATTACCGTGGATTTCCCGGTTTCAAGCCGATTTTCTATTTCTTTGACTGTTTCCTCCATTGTCCACGGGTTTATTTTCACTCCCATGAGAGGGACGGCGTCGCGCACATTATTACGTATGTTAACTGGGGCGTAAAAGCCGGGGTAAAATGAGTATTACGTTTTGCCTGGTTGCGTTGGTTTTACGCCTAACTGGGAGTAAAGTTCACTTAACATAGGCAAGACTTGTTCCGGCATGAATTGAGACGCGATTTTTTTCTGGCCTGCAGCGCCCATTTTTTCCCTGAGTTTTCCGTCGGAAAGGACCTTGTCTAACGCTTCAGCTAATGCGTCTACGTCCCCGGGAGCCACAAGCAGTCCTTCAACGCCGTCTTCCACTACGTCCGGTATCCCTCCGGCATTAGAGGCAACGACTGGGGTGCCTGCGGACATAGCCTCCAATATCCCCATCCCAAGGCCTTCGTAGTATGATGGGAGGGCGTAGATTGTGGATTCACGCAGCAGTCTGTTTTTCTCTTCGCCGCTCACCCATCCGGGGAACTCTACTAAGTTTCCTATGCCCAATTTGTCCGCGAATTCAGTCGCCTTCTTTATTTCACCTTTCCCGCAGACAACCAGTTTGATCTGGGGATACTTTATCTTCAGCTTTTTGACTGCCGAGAGGAGGTCGTATACGCCTTTGTTTTCGCCCACGTTGCCCAAAAACAGAATGGTGTTTTTGCGGCGGCCTTTACCTTTGAAACTGGTTTCAGGTATGTAGGGGTTTGGTACCGAGACGATTTTAGTGTTGGAGGTGATGTTGGACATCATTCTTTTGGTGTAGTCGGTCAAGACGATTATGCGGTCTGCTTTATCGAGTGTAAAGCGTATAATCTTCTTTCGTATCGGACCTGATTGCTCGTAGAAGCGGCCGAATGAGCCGGAGTGCACGTGGATTATTATTTTGGGTCTTAGGGGGAGTGCGGTAAATATGAAGAGGCATATGCGCCAGAAACTGGTGTATGATGCGACGTGAGCGTGCACTAATTGTACGCGGTCGCCGAGTAGCAAGCGGGTGAATCGCAGGTAGGCTGTGGTTACCGTCTGAATCTTTGTCCAGGCGTTTCCGTCGCGGTATGTGGTTAAGTATGTTGTGGGCCAGATTTCGAAAAGGCCGCTTCGGCGGTAGATGTCTGTCACAGTGGCCATGCCTCCTTTTGCTGTGGGTGAGGGGCCGAGCATTATTATTTTTTTTGGGTTCAAGTTGTGTCCTTGTTTATTATTTAGTGCATTTAATTTATTCGTAAGTATTATGCCGCGGATTTTGTTTGTTTTGTCGGGGTTATATGAAGCGGGTGGCCGGTGGTTTTTTGGGTGCGGACGGCATGGCTGATACTCCTCTCGTCTCGGTTGTGATGAGTGTGTACAATGGGGAGCGTTACATCAGGGAGGCGATTGATAGCATTCTTAATCAGACGCTTGGAGATTTTGAGCTTATTGTAGTTGATGATGTGAGCACTGACGGCACCCCGCGCATACTTGAGGAATATTCCAGAAAGGACTCTCGGATTAAGGTGGTAACTCATGTTGGGAAAAGCGCGTTGGATTCTTCGAGGAATTCCGGCATAAAGATTGCTAGGGGGAGGTATTTGGCGGTGATGGACTCCGACGATGTTAGTCGGCCTAATAGGCTTGAAACTCAGGTTAAGTATTTCACTGAGCATCCTGACGTGAGCGTTGTTTCAGCTTGCGTGGAATACATTGACGAGGAAGGAAATCCTTTGTGCGCCCAGCACGGAGTTAGCTTGGCGTGGAAGCCTGGTTTTGTTTTTAATAACTCGTGCGCCATGTTTCGGGTGGATGTTTTGCGCGCCGCCGGAGGATACGACAGCGGATTTTCTTTCGGCGGCGACTTTGTTCTTTTTCAAAGGATACGTTGGGGGGGAGGAGGGGTTGTGGTGCTTCCGGATGTTCTTCTGAGGTACAGGATTCATGCGTTGGGTTATTCTATACGCGCTAAAAGGTCTCCGAAGGATGCTCGGGATTTTGCTTTGTTTTGCCAGGCGTCTGTTTGCCTGACTTACGGGAATCATTTTGAAGCAAGAAAGAGGCTTGACGTTTTGATTAGTAGAGAACCGGCGAACATTACTTACCGCCTTTACTATCTCCTCAGCTTCATGCCGACGTACTTGACCGGGCCGCTGATGAGGGATTTTAAGCCGTTTATCAAAGGTGGTTCAACATCTATGGTAGTAAAGAAACGGGAAAATGACTAAAGCCCCTATTGTCTCGGTTGTTATGCCGGTTTTCAACAGCGAACGCTATCTTAGGGAGGCTGTTGACAGCATTCTTAGTCAGACTTACGGGGATTTTGAGTTCATAATTGTGGATGGCGGCTCTACTGACGGAACGATATGTCTGCTTGAGGAGTATGTTGGTAAGGATTCGCGGGTACGGCTGATTTTGCTGCCGCGCGATAAGGGCGGGCGTGTAGATGCGAGGAACGCCGGGCTTAGGGAGAGCAGGGGAAGGTATATTGCGCCGATGGATTCGGACGAGATTAGTCTTCCTCGGAGATTTGAGGTTGATGTCGGGTATCTTGAAACGCATTCCGACGTCGATGTCGCTTCCGCGCTTGTCGAGTACGTGGATGAAAACGGGATGTTTCTTTGCGCAATGAAGCCTTACGCCGACGTGAATGTGAAAGACGTCAGACATCATATACCCCATACGTCTTCGCTGATTAGGAAGACTGCTCTTGAAGCCCTTGAAGGCTACCGCGACGACCCGGTGCTGTTTGAGGACGGCGATTTATGGACGCGGCTGCTGTCTTCAGGCCGCGTAATACACGTTCTTCCTTTTTGTCTTCATAGGTATCGTATTCATGCGGGGGAGGTTACCATTAGGGAATATGCGAAGCGCGCCGGTTCTGCTGCGGCTGATCAGGCGTTGTATAATCAGGCGCAGGTTTGTCTTTTTTATGGGACGAACGCAGAAGCGCGAAGAAGGCTTGGGGTGCTTGTTAGGAGGAGTTGGTTTAACGTGAGATTCTGGTTTTATTTTTTTGTCGCCTGCCTTCCGGCCAGGTTGACTGAACCTTTCATGGCTAGCGTAATTACCCGTGCGAGGGAGATTGTGAATAGGGCAGGCGGGGTGGGTGCGCCGTGAAAATAGCTATGCTTGGATTGTATTCCAAGGACCTTGAGCCGACTTCCGGGCAGCCTCGCGCAGTACAGAATCTTTGCAGGGGAATTAATGCCCGTCCTGGAAACGAGATTCACGTCCTCTCGTATGATGACGGACCAGAGAGCTTAGACGAAGAAGTGATTGTGGAGGATGGGATAACATACCACTTTGTCCATATGGGGGCCCTTAGGCCATTCATGCTTAAGTATAGGAATGCGCGCAGGAGGATGACGGATAAGATTAAATCGTTAGAGCCGGACGTCATACACGCGCACATTCCCTTGTTTACCGAAGCTTTTCCGAGTTTGGGCATACCGACTGTGATGACGGTTCATTCGGCGTTGGATATCACCGGGGAGTATTTCGGAACTTTCATGACGAGGGAATTCTTCAGGGCACAGTTTAGGTCGTCTCTTAGAAGCGTACGGCATATCATCGCTGTAAGCCCGTACGTTGAGGAGATGCTTGGAAGCAGAACAGATGGCGCATTTCACCTTATTCCTAATCCGGTGGACATCCCAAAAATCGTCCGCCGCAAAGATAAAGAAGGCAGACTGCTTAACGTAGGCACAATAATCCCGTACAAGAACCAGTTGGACGCCATTAAGACGGTGAAGGAACTGACGTCAGACTACCCGGACGTACGGCTCCACATCGCAGGAGAGGTGCCATCAAGCAGGCCGAAATACTTCAGGGACCTTACGCGATACGTCCGCGACAATAATTTAGAGGAAAACGTCGTGTTCCGAGGATGTCTGAAGGAGGAAGAGCTGATGAGGGAGTATGATGAATGCTGCGCCCTAGTCCATACGTCCCGCAAGGAAACAGCATGCTACGCGATACTGGAGGCGATGGCATACGGAAAGGCGACTGTCGCCGCCAAGAACACTAAGTCTCTTGAGTACATGATGGACGACGGAAAGAACGGCTTACTATCAGACCCTGACCCTAAAGAGCTCGCTAAGAAAATGGGCATGCTACTTGGGGATAGAAAGTTGCGCGGCAGAATAGGGAAAACCGCCAGGGCTAAAATACAAAAGGAAAACAACCCGCTGCATGTGGCTGAACAGACGCTCAGCTTGTATCGGCGTGCGATAGATGAGCGCTGCAGCGTATGACTGCAAACGCGTAGAAAAGCAGGAAAGTTAGCTCCCTCCGGTATAGGACAAGGTCGACTAATCCATGCGTGAAATAAACTCCTACCGCAAGACCTGCGCCGAGTATAACCGCGTTTGACCGGGCGTCAACGTGGGCTTTGAGGCCGACTGCGGTCTGTTTTGTTATTTCTCTTAGTATGAGTAGGAATAGGAGTAGTCCTATGATTCCTGTGTCGAAGAAGACTGAGAGGAATATGTCGTGGGGGTGGTCGAACCATATGTAGTAGCGGTATTGCGGCGATAGTGCGGTTATGTTTTCGGGCATTTGCCTTAGTGCCCCTTCTGCTTTGACGAATGATTGGGGTCCGAATCCGTGTCCTATTATGGGTTGGCTTATTATTTGCGATGTTATGGCCCATGCGTCAAAGCGTCCGTTGAGGCTGGGTATGTTGGCGGTTCTTTGAGTCGGGTTGATTAGGGTTTTTAGCGTGGAGGGTAGCATTGCGGCAGGTATTATGGACAGGATGATTGACGTCGCAATGGCGAAGATTATTAGGGAGGACAGCATGATGGTGACGCGTTTTTGAGTGATTTTTTTGAGCCGCATTATCAGTATGAGGGCTAGCCCGCCCACGAAAATTGCCATTCTGGTTCCGGTCAGTATTAAGGCCGCGATTTGAATCAGGTATCCGGAGTATAATGTGGTTTTTTTCTTTGGTGATGTTTGGGTTAGTAGGGCGCTTGTGATTAGCATTGACATGAGCAGGTAGTCTCCTGTTATGACTGGGTCTAGTATGGTGTCTATTCTGTGGGGTCCTTCGAAGAGGAAGTTTATTATGCCAATTATTGCCATGATCGTTGAGGATATGAATAGGGCTGTGTGGTATGGGATGAAATCGTCTAGGTGGGATGTGTTGTTTACGACGATGAAGTATAGTAGTACGGCAAGTGTTAGCCAGTAGAATGCGCGTATGCTTTCTGTTATGCTGGGCGTGTTGATGAAGGACAGGAGTACAGCAACCATGAAGAATGTTATGAAGGTGTCCAGGCGCGTCCAGCGTATGGGGGCGTTTTTGACGGTTAGCATTAACGCCCAAGAAACGGACATCGCAAGAATCAGGAATTCGTAAGACTCCATGTAAGTTGGGCCGACTGCTAGTCTTGGGTTGATTATGATTCCTATGAAGAACAGGGGGAGGAGCCATAGTGGGGTGAATTTTTTTACGTGAGGCGTGATGGGCGAAAGAATGCTCTCCGTTTCACGGCAGATTCTTAAGGTAGGGCGGGACAGTATGCCGGCAACGCGTGAGGTGGCAAAAGGACGGTACTCTTTTTCTTCTAGGCGTCGGCCTGCTGTTAGCAGCCGTATTAATAGGCTGTTCTTCAGGGAGGCGAACAAATGCTTTGGTAAGTGCGTTTTGGGTTTATGTTCGACTGTCATGTGGAGTTGACGGTATAGTCGAATGATATTTCTGTTTTCTTGCGTGATTCCTCGTCCACCACCGTCACCGTGAACTTCTGCTTTTGAGAACTAGAGTACGTGGTCTCCTTTATGGCGCTCAATACTGTGACGCTGTCTGAGGCCCGCGTGATTGTGACGTCTGAGATTACTTCTACGATGTCGTCTTTGTTCGTCGTGTTTTCCACGGCGTGAATCGTGTAAGGGACGTTTTCAGTTAGGTCGGATAGTTTAATGCGGGCGACGGAAGTCAGGGGGAACAGCTGGGTTCCGGATATTCCCCGGATTATTGAGGTGATGCCGTCAGAATAATTGGCCGGATAAACGAAGGTCTCAAAAGATGATACCGGGATGAGCAACTGCTGACTGAACTCCTGCGTCTTGGACGTTACCGCCTTAGGCCTTGGTTTTGCAGGAGTGAAATTGAAGTCTATTATGCGGTGCTCTCCGGAATCCAGAGACAACGCGTATGTTAAGTTCTTTTCCTGGGTTTCGACGGTATACCTTAAATCCGCCGGTTTGCCGGCATAATTGAGGACTGTAAAAGACACTGTGGACGGCTCCCCCTCCATTAAGTTTAGGGGCGGCTCACCCGTGAAGTAAATAATAGGCCGGCCACTTACGCCGCTTTCTTTTTGGGCGGATTTGTTGGAGCTCATTGACAGTACTGTTCCGCAGAACTTGATTTTTCCTGTGTCAACGCACACGTCTCTGCCCACCAGCACTTGTAGCTGTTTGAACGCGGGTTTGTTGTCGAAGTATGTCTGCTCGGTAAGCAGGCGGACTCCTAAAGTTACGTCGCTGAGTTTCGAGTTATTGTACGACGGAACCGCCTTCATGGACTCTATTTCTGCTATTACGACCTCTTTCCCGCGGGAACCCACCAACGGAAGATATTTCCGCACGGGAAGCATCCCCGAACCCTGAAGATAACTGCTTGTTTCCACGTCGCCGACAGAAACAGCATCCAAGACGTAGGACGGCTGATTCACAAGCCTAAGAGTCACATAAGTCCACGAAGTAGGCCGGCCCACAAACAGCAGGTTGAATCCGACGATTAGTATGAAAACCGCGGCTAATACGACCAATGCGTCGATCAGGTTGACTTTCCCAAACAGCCGCCCCTTCGAATCGATGAATTCCATTCTCCCCCCAAGCATTGAGAATATACGGGTCTCGCCTTTAATAATCGGCCTGACAGCAGCCATTTATTAGAAATGCGCATGTGCGACTGAAGTGATTGGTTTACGCGTTCAGTGGGCGTTTGCCTGATACCAGTCGATTGTTTTTTTGAGGCCTTCTTTTAGGGGGGTTTTGGCTTTGAATCCGAATTCTTTTTCCGCTTTTTTTGTGTCTAGTTTTCGGCGGGGCTGTCCGTCGGGCTTGGTTTTGTCCCAGCGTATTTTTCCGTCGTAACCCATTATTTCCGCGATGAGGGCGACAAGCTCTCGGATGGTTATTTCTGAGCCTGCCCCTATGTTGACTGGTTCAGGCTTATCGTATTTTTCGGTCGCAAGCACTATGGCTTTGGCGCAGTCTTCCACATAGAGGAATTCCCTGCTTGCGTTTCCCGTGCCCCAGACGTCAATACTCTTTTTCCCTTCTTTCTTTGCCTCAGAGATTTTTCTTATCAAAGAGGGTATCACGTGGCTGCTTTCAACATTGAAGTTGTCGCCCGGCCCATAAAGGTTCGTGGGCATCAAGTATATGGCGTTGAAGCCGTACTGCCTGCGGTAAGCTTCGGCCTGGACAAGAAGCATCTTCTTTGCTATTCCGTAGGGGGCGTTTGTCTCCTCAGGATAGCCGGCCCACAGGCTCTCTTCCTTGAATGGAACGGGAGTGTACTTGGGGTAGGCGCAGACTGTCCCAACAGCCACAAACTTTCCGACTCCTGCCTTACGGGCGGCCTCCATTAGTTCCGCGCCCATGACCAGGTTGTTAAAGAAGAGTTCACCCGGCCGCCTCTGATTTAGGCCTATTCCGCCTACTTGTGCGGCGAGGTGTATGACTATGTCTTTGTCTTTGACTGCTTTTTCGCAGTTTTTTCTTTGTCGTAGGTCGAGGTTTTTGCTGCGGGGTATGAGTATGGATTTAGGTTTGTTTTTTCTTATTATGTT
>CABMCB010000021.1 GCA_902384455.1 uncultured archaeon | reverse complement strand
TAACCCAACCCCAAACAGTGAACGAAGAAACAGGCGTACTGTTCACGTTGTTGTCGCTGTCGTTGCCGTGAACACGCCAACCAATTGACTTGCCGGGCAGGAACGTGCCGTTACTCCACAAGAAACTTGAACGGTTACTTAATCCGCTAAATGGTAGTGGAGAACTGTATTGGGTGAGGTTAGCCCAACTGTCACTTTCATTAGTTTCAAGCCAAGCCGCATTTAATCCCCAGTCGTCTGCCCAGTCAGCGGACAGGTTCATTGTTTCGTTGCGGTGCAGCACATTACTTGAAACCCCACTTAACGTCTGCACCACATTGGAGTAGGTGGGGCTACTATTGTCGACTATTCGGACCGTATTTAGGTCGGTTTTGTTCCAGTTGCCGGCAAGGTCTTGCCCGTATACCTTGTAGGTGTATGTGCCGAGGGATAGTCCGGATTTGTTTATGAACCAATTGACTCCCGACAGGTCGTAAGCGAACATAGTCTCGTTAACTCCATTCCATTCCAGAAGCGCGGAGTTCAGTATTTCGTTTGACGTGACGTTTACGTAAACCCAGAGGACTGTCTGGTTTGTGTTGTTCTCAAGGGTTATGGGGACGAACCATAGTGACGGCGGTCTTTTGTCTTTGACGTGGGCTAAACCGTATGCCTCATATGTTGAGACGGTGGTGTCTGCCGTTATTGCCGAATCTCCGATGTTGACGTAAGCTGTGCCGTTGTAGTAGAATGAGCCTATGTCGAACGCGTCGTTTAGTCTCACGCCGAGTATGTTTATGTTGCTTGAGCCTGTTGGACTTTGGTATAGGGTGAGCCAGGCTCCGGTTCCCGCGTACGTTGAGAAGGTTGTGTTTGATGAGGTACACTGTGGGGAACAGTCTCTTTTGTATAATGTGGAGGAGGCGACATCACTATCCCATATTACTTGTCCTGTTGAGCCTGTCGGGTTCCATTCGAAGTCTGCTGGCCGTGTCGTTATTGCGTCGACGTCTGTGTCTATGTTGCTTGTGACCGCCCATGTGTTTCCGTCCCAGTATGCTGTGTGTAGGTCGTTTCCGCTGTCGACGAACACTGCCTGTAGGTTTTTGTTGGATGCGGGGTCTGTTTTTAGGGTTAAGAAGCGGTCGTCGTTGTTGTCGCCGGCGTCTATGTCGAATCGTACTGCGTTGTTCCATGCGTTGCCGTCCCAGTAGTAAGTGTTTATTCCTCCTCTGACCGCGTTTTCTCCTCCGCCAAGCACCATACCTTGCGTGCCGTCGGTGGTGTATTTGACGCCTATCACTTCGTAGCCGGCGCTTCTTGTGGCTGTCGTTGTCAACTCCTGCTGGTTACCCCAACTGTTTCCGTTCCAAACCCACGCGTCTATGTCGTTGCTGGAAGAGTCGAATCCGACCGCAATTATTTCACTGCTTGAGTTCAGGGGATTTCCGTCCACAGCAACCCAAGAGTACTGGATGTCTGTGCCAATGGTCGTGTCGTCTATGTACTGTTCTGTTAGCCCTGTGAAGTCTACGTTGGGTTCCTGCAGTATTTTGTATGCGAGGTCATGCGTTCCGATGGCGTCGACTACCGAGTAAACTACAGTCAGGTTTCCTGTGCTCGACTCAAAGGCTATGTCAAACCCGCGGTAAGATGTAGCGGGGGCTGCAGACCAGACTTGCCCTATGTTGTTTGTGACGTTCCATGAAGATTTTCTGTTACACAGATTGGTGCACACGTATGCGTCCAAGTAGCCGTCGTCGCTTTGGGTAACTAAGACAAGTTTAGATGAGACAGGAGACTGCTTTATTACAGCGTATCTTACTGGCGAGCCGGCTGTAGGCAACTCTACTTCATTGCCCCACACGTTTGATGATGCGTTAAGGAACCGTGCTTTAGGCGAACTCGTACCGCTTGTGCCGGTGCTTGAGCGGTAGGCGATTGCTGTTTTGGGCGTATAGGGAGTGTAACCTTGCAGTATGGATAACGCACTCGAATCCACGGTGCTCGCGTTCTGCGCAGACGTATCGTTGGCTAAGAAAATTACGCCGTATTCACCTATGCTCGTTATGTTAACCACAAAAGAGAACACAGCCATCGCATGCGACGGAACCGTCCCGCCAAGCGACGTATCCCACGTTACATTACCCTCACCCGACCCGCCTACATAAACGCTCGAACTGTCGTTGTACCAGACTTCACCCGAATAGTTAACAGGCCATGAGGAGTTGATGCCAGTAAAGTATATGACATCTGATGTGTTGATGGGCCAGTTGGTGTCGCCGGTGTTGTTGACGTAGAGGTCGAAACGGTAGCTGTATCCGACTTGTAGTTCGAATGTTTTGTTGGTTCCTGCGTCTATAAGTGTTCCGCCTGTTCTTGTGTTCGGTTGGCTGGTTACGTTGTAGATGTTAATGTCTTGCAATGTTGGGTGGTATCTTCTGGCTCCTGCCGCGTACGCTTGCATTGCCGTTACGTTGAACCATATGTGGGTGGCGTTTTCTTCTGTTGCGTAGTCTGTTGTTGAGTTAACTTCCCAGACGTCGCCGGTACATGATGCCGTTTGGTAGTCCCAGCTGGGGCAGTGCAGTATTGTTGTGACGAGCAATCCGTTTTTAGGCAGTGCGATTCGTGATGTATTGTAGATTAGGCTTGTGTCGTTTATCGCAAGTATGGGCGTGATGCTTTGTATTCCTGTTGGGAGGGTCCCGGAGTATGTTTCGGCTATTTGTGATTTGATGGTTTTGTTTTCGGTGAGGTTTAGCTGGTATATGCGGGCGTACTGTATTCCGGAGTGGGATGTGACCGCGCTCAGGTTGATGTCGTAGAGTTCGTTGACTGGCAGGTATGTCCTTAGGCTTCCGTTTTGTTCGGCTAACGTTTGGCTGGCGTAGTCTATGTATGTTATGGTTGCGTTTTGGTCTATGGAATTGTCTGGAAGGTACGCTGTGAAGTTTAGGTAATATGCTGCGCTTACGTCCAGGGCAACGGTGGAGTTGCTTGCGGCTGTGTAGTATAGTCCTGCGTTGTCTGTTATGGTGCAGGATATGCTTATTGTGCCGTTGACTGATGGGGCGTATGTTGTGTTGTACCAGCCGCTTGTGTCGCTTGAGCCGGAAGAGACAAGTGTCGTGTCTGCGTAAATGTGTAGAGGGTAGTTTTGTATGGCTGAGCCGTCTTGCGTGTCTCGGATACGGCAGTAGACTTCAACAGGGTAGTTGGCAAGAGTGCTTGACGCATTCAAGCTTATTGACGTGTTAGCCCAACCCCAAACAGTAAACGAATTGACGGGCGTACTGTTGATTAGGTTGTCGGTATCGTTTGCGTGGATGCGCCAGCCGATTGACGTTCCGGGGGTGAAAGTGCTGTTTGACCACAGGAAACTGCTTTGGTTGGACAACCCGCTAATCGGCAAAGTCGAACCATATTGGGTTAGGTTGGCCCAGACGTTGCTTTCATTAGTCTCCAACCAAGCGCTGTTGAGGCTATATTCGTCATTCCAGTCGGCGCTCAGATTCAAAGTTTCGTTGCGGTGAACTACACTGCTTGGGGCGCCGTTTATAATCTGTACGACATTGGAGTAAGTCGGGTGAGAGGCGGCCCTCAAATTAGCCGATGAGCCGCTGGTTTTGTTGTAGAACAAAGATGCGTTGTCGCTGATGTTACAGGAGATGGTCACTGCCCCGAGTGCTGGAGGCGTGTATGTGGTGTTGAACCATCCTTGGGAATCGGTTGAACTGGTTGCAACTATGTCCGAGCCGTTCATTACGTTAACTAGGTAATTGGCTATTCCGCTTCCGTCTTGCGCGTCGAGCACGCGGCAGAACACTTGAACCGGATTATTAAGGGGGACTGTGGATTGGTTGAGCGATGTGCTGGTGTTTGCCCAACCCCAAACAGTGAACGAATTGAGTGAGGTGCTGTTTAGGTTGTTGTCGGTGTCATTGCCGTGAATGCGCCAGCCGATTGATCTGCCGGGGAGGAATGTGCCGTTGCTCCATAGGAAGCTGCTTTCATCGTTCAGACCGCTGATAACCTTGGGCGAATCGTATTGAGTCAGATTGCTCCACGTTCCGCTTTCGTTGGTCTCAAGCCAAGCGCGATCTAATCCGCTTTCGTCGCTCCAGTCTGCGCTCAAATTGAGGGTTTCGTTGCGGTGGACTACGTTGCTTGCGGCACCGTTCAGAAGCTGCACGACATTGGAGTACTTGGGGTTCCCTCCTGTAGCCTCAAGAGTATCTGATGAATCCGTCGTCTTGTTGTAGAACAAAGATGCGTTGTCGCTGATGTTGCAGGAGATGACTATGGAGCCCCCTGTTTGGGGGGTATAGGTGGTATTAAACCATCCTGAAGCATCAGTAGAACCGACTGCAAAGACGGACGAGTCGTTCATCACGTTTACAGGGTAATTCGCGATGCCGCTGCCATCTTGGGTGTCGAGGACTCGGCAGTACACTACTACAGGACGGTTCGTCAGAACAACCGTCACGTTCAGTGTAGTCGACGTGTTCGCCCAACCCCAGACGGTGAAAGAATTCACGGGGGTGCTGTTGACTAAGCTATCGGTATCGTTGCCGTGAATACGCCAACCTATGGATCTGCCCGGCAGGAATGTGCTGTTGCTCCACAAGAAGTTAGCCACAAAACTACCGCCACTCATAGAGATAGGAGAACCGTACTGGGAGAGATTCGCCCAAACACCACTCTCATTAGTCTCCAAAATCGCCTTATCCAAAGCCTGGTCATCAGTCCAAGCCGCACTCAAATTCAAAGTCTCATTACGATGGACAACACCACTTGCGACACCATACAACAACTCAACCACATTAGTGTACTTTGGGTAATCCATAGCCCGCAAACTCGCGGATGAATCGACCGTTTTGTTATAGAACAAAGACGCGTTGTGGCTGATGTTACATGAAACAACGACATTGCCGGTAATCGGCGGAGTATAAGTCGTGTTGAACCAGCCTTGAACATCAGTCGAACCCACCGCGACAACATCCGTCCCATTCATGACGTTGACGAGATAATTAGCGACACCACTACCGTCTTGAGTATCCCCGACTCTACAAAACACCTGAACTGGACGATTTACCAGAATAATCGACTGATTCAAGGCTGTCGAAGTATTAGCCCAACCCCAGACGGTGAAAGAATTAACCGGATTGCTGTTTACGTAATGGTCTGAGTCGTTTGAGTGAATGCGCCAACCAATGCTTCGTCCGGGAGCGAAAGTGCTGTTGCTCCACAAGAAGTTAGTCACAAAACTACCGCCACCCATAGAAATTGGAGAACCATACTGAGTAAGATTCGCCCAACTCCCGCTTTCATTGGTTTCCAACCGGGCTTTATCTAAAGTCTGGTCATCAGTCCAAGCCGCACTCAAATTCAAAGTCTCATTACGATGGACAACACCACTTGCGACACCATACAACAACTCAACCACGTTAGTGTACATGGGCGGAGCCGCCCCCCGCAACGTAGCAGATGAATCGACTGTCTTATTGTAAAACAAAGACGCATTACTGCTGATGTTGCAGGAAACAACCACGTTGCCGGTAATCGGCGGCGCATAAGTCGTGTTGAACCAACCCTGAGCGTCAGTTGAGCCGACCGCAACAACAGACGTCCCGTTCATGACGTTAACCAAATAATTTGCGACACCACTGCCATCCTGCAGGTCACGGACGCGACAGAACACCTGGACGTTGTTGTTGATTAAAACAACAGACATGTTCAATGCGGTGGAAGTGTTCGCCCAACCCCATATGGTGAACGAGTTGGTGGGCGTGCTGTTTACTTTGTTTGACGTGTCGTTTGCGTGTATTTTCCAGCTTATTGATGTGCCCGGGAGGAATGTGCTGTTTGTCCAGTAGAAGCTGGTTCTGTTTGTTGTGCCCGCAATGTTCATCTGGGAGCCGTATTGCGTCACATTGTGCCAGCTTCCTCCTTCGTTAGTCTCCAGCCACGCCCTGTTAAGAGACCAGTATTCGTCCCAGTCAGCAGACAGGTTCATCGTGTCGTTTCTGTGTAGGTGGGTTGTCGCCACCTGGAACATCGTCTGTTGGACTACGTTTGTGTAAGTGGGGGCTTGGTCTACGAGGGTTACGGTGCGCGTTTCGGAGGCGTTCCAGTTGTTGTTTGTGTCGTTGCCCCAGACTTTGTATGTGTACGAGCCGGGAGCCAGACCATTCTTGGTCAAATTGAAGATTTTATTTACGGCGTCGTACCTTGCCATCGAATAGTTGGCTCCCTGCCATTCTAGCAACGCCGTGTCCAACACTTCGTTTGATGTGACGTTCACCATCACCCAGTTTTGGTTGTTTATGTTTTGCGAGGCGTCGGGCGTTGGCGCCACGAGCGTCAGAAGCGGCGGCTTCTTGTCTACTTTGAATGCGACGTAGTAGGACTCGTATGTTGCTACGTTGGGGTCGGTGGTTATCGCCGCGTCCCCGTAGTTGGTGTATCCTGTGCCGTCCCATGTGAAAGAGCCTGTGTCTGGAGTGGCGTCCAGGCGGACTCCGAGGATATTAGTGGTTTCGGCGTCTGTGGGGTTGGAGTATAGGGAAATCCAGTCGCCGGATGAGGCGTAAGTTGACGGCGTAGTTGTGGCAACACTGCAGCGTGGGTTGCATGTTATTTCGCTTATTGTTGTTCCTGCGGCTGTGTCCGTGTCCCAGACGAGTTTTCCTGTGGAGCCGGAGGGGTTCCATTCTACGTCTGCGCACCTTGCAGTCGCCAAGTCCACCTGTAGGTCTATGTTAGCTGTAACGTTCCATCCGGTCCCGTTCCAGAAGCCAGTGTGTAGGTCGCTTCCGCTGTCTATGAGTACCGCCTGAAGGTACTTGTTTGATGCGGGGTCTGCCTTAAGCGTGTTCCACTGTATGTCGTTGTTGTCTGTCGTGTCTACGTCGACTGTCCCCACACTTGTCCAAGAAGCCCCGCCCCAGTAGTATGAGATGAATCCTCCTCTTACGCCGTTGTCTCCTCCGACCATGACCATACCCTGCGTGCCGTCGGTGGTGTATTTAGCGTTTACTACCTCCAATCCGCCGGTTCTTGTGAACGCGGTGCCTATCTCCTGTTGGTTGCCCCAGTTGCTTCCGTTCCACACCCAACCGCTTGCGTCGTTGCCTGTCGAATCAAATGCGCCCAGAATAATCACGTCGCTTGAACTTAGAGGATTACGGTCCAGACTGACCCACGAGTATTGTATATCGGTGCCTATGGAGTTGTCGTTTATGCAATTTGCTGCAGTCAGCGCGCTGAAGTCGCTGCTTGATTCAGGCAGCACCTTATACCCCAAATCGCACGCCCCGCTTGTGTTAACTACTCCGTAGACGAGCAATAGGTCTCCTGAATTAGACTCAAACGCTATGTCGAAACGACGGGAGGACGTACCTGGCGCGCTCGCCCACACATTGGCTATGTTGTTTGAGACAGTCCAGGATGCGGCGAACGTGCAGTTGTATGTGCAGACGTAGCCGTCCAGGTTTCCGTCGTCGCTTTGAGTGACCAAAACTATCTTTGAGGTTATTGGGGACTGCTTTATGAGGGCGTACCTTACTGGCGAGCCGGCTGTCGCCAGCTCTATCTCCGAACCCCAACTTCCAGCACCAGTCGGATTCCAGAATTTTATTTTAGGCGAGCTTGTAGTGCTGGACCCAGTATTTGAACGGTACGCTATAACCGCCGAAGACGCGTCCGCAGCTGACGAAAAAGCAATGAAGACCAGAAGAACGAGAATTACGCTTTTTCTCATTCAGTCACCCCGGAAACTTCACTAATCTGCTCCGAATAAAGGGACTTTATTTCGTCGTCTCCCAACGCCCGCCTGTATGTCTTAACGTTTGCTATTGTGCCGTTGAACCCCTCATTCTGGAACGGGTTCCCGACTCCGACATAAAGGAACGACGAGTTGTCAAGTATTACGCCGAAAGTGTCCGACATGTTCAGGTCCAACACGGAGTCCACGTAGCCGCGAACCTCAATGTTCCCGGTGTCCCGCACCAAAACAACCTGATGCCACAACCCGTCGGCTATATTCACGTTTCCGTACGCGGACAGTTCGCCGCTTCCATTGTTCACCACAACAGTAAGCACGCTAAGATTGTCAGTCACCCGCGACTGCACAATCTTCCAGTAACTGTCTATGCCGCAGCATTCGCCGGAACTAACTATGACGGAATCCCTAGACTCATCCGCCTTAATCCACGCTTCAACTGAGAAACTGTCGCTACCGGGATAAACCGCATCAGACTGCTTCCGGGTGAATTCGCCGCCGCTGAAGCGGTACAAAGATACGTTTCCCGACTTTTTCCAGTCGTTCTCCTTTACCGGCTTATGGTCCGCCTTATCCTCCTGAGCGAATCTTGCCGCCTCATTTGGCGGTATATACGCGAGGTCTACTGTGGATGTGCCTTGGTTTTTTTGGATAAGCGCGTCGGGGTTTGTTTCGTTTTCAGAGTACGTGGGGGTTGATGTTGTTGATTCCTGAAGCGTTGTCTCCGGATTCGACGTCGCTACTGTGGAGGATAGAGTTGTGGTTTCTGGCGTTATTACTGTGGAGGAAGCGGGATTTACGGCTGTTGCCGCTGTGGAGGAAGCGGGCGGACGGTATTCGTTTGTAGGTACGTATGCGGTCTGAGTTGTGGTGGTGGCAACCACGGTGGTCGTAGTCCTCTGACTGCAACTTGGGCAGGTGTTGCCGTCTTGCGGCGAATTGACTGATGCCTCAGCGACGGTCTGCCCATTATACCGTACTCTTACCGTGTATGCTGAAGAGTCTGGCAGGGTTATTGTGCCGTAACCGTTTCCGCGCGAAGACAACAGTACATCGTCTGTTTCGACGGTCTTGCCGCGCCCGTCAATAAGCAAAACTTCGACGGACTCCTTAGGCGGACCGGTGATGAACGCGTATATTACGTTTTTCTCGCTGTAGCTGCCCCTGTTAAGCGTCAGAGAGAAAGAGCCGGCTGCCTGAGAGAATGCTGCCGCTAGTAGTAATGCTGCTACTATCGCCGGTAGTATTACGTATCTTCTTCTTTGGGCTAGAGCCCTCCACGAGACCCCCATTTTTACCTCCACAACCTACTTAGGGTTCTTTTAGGGCGCTGATGTGCCTTTTTGCCTTTTCCTTACGCTGATTTTTTCGGGATACCTCTGGTCTTTGTATATGGATTATATAGGATATAACAAGTATATTTCGTATGATGATTATATTTAATATATTACTATAGTGAAAAATGGCTATAAAAAGGATATGCCGCCGCTAAGAGCCCTAAAAAACCGGCCTCAAAACAACTACTCGACAAAAACGCACTCATTCACCACACAACGCACCGCGCCCCTACAACCCGGCTCGTCCAACGGCACCCCAGGACAAGGCGCCTGACCGCAAAGAAGATACTCCTTCCACTTACCCACATAGTCCTTATTTATCGCCTTACGCCCACCCCCCCTATCACAACCGCAGCAGTCATCCACCGCCACGCAATCAGAATCCGAACCACATAAAAACTCCGGAGAAGTCTGACGAAAACCCTCAGACTCCACAAAAGACAAATTCTCCACAGGCACAAGAAGCCAAACCCTATCCCCTCTAGGACAACTACACCCGCCACCGCACAAAAAAGCATCAGAAAAATTCGTGACCGTAATATTCAACGGATGAAACAACGCCCCATAATAAGACCGCATAATCTCATAATCCCGATCGCCAGGATACGCAGACAAATTAATCCCATTAACCAAAAGCCACTGCTGCTGCCACGGCGCCTCCAAACACCCATGCGGCAAAATAGAAACCCAAACAGACTCCGACCCACCACCCAAACAACCAGCCGTAAACAGCGTCGCTGCGGCCCATATTGCTGCTGCCGGTTTCATTTGCTTGGGTTGGCTTTACAGGTCTAGTGGGGATATTTCTTCTTTGTTATGTTTCTTTTGAGCGTCAAGTAGCCTGCTTCTTTGCTGCTTAAGGTGCTCGTGGAATACTTCCGGCGCGCCTTCCTCGAGGTAAATCGCTTCTATGCGGTCCAGTTTCTGAAGCAGTTTTGTTATGCGTATGGAGAATTGTTGGATGTAGCTTTCCATTGAATACTCTTTGTTCAGCGCTTCCTTGAATAGTTTCTTGAGGTCCTCGTACTTGGGTATGTACCCTATTGGAGTCTCCAACGCAGAGTATTCGTTGTGCACCCGCCCCTCCATCCAAAGCAGCCACACCTTCTTATCGAGCTTGCCGTTGAGGAACTTGCCGTCCTTCTTAAGGAAATAGTTTGTCGTGAAAACCTTAGGCGTCTTGTCCAAGCGCTCGCCGAAGCTTATGTGGTTTTCAATGTATGTGGCCAAAGGCACCACGAGGAAATCCATGTTCGCCATAGGGTCGTGAGTACGCACACCCTCAGCCCCCAAAACCTGCGCGGTAGTCTCAGACTCAACCGCAGCACCCATAAACACACCATGAGACCAGCTTAAGGACTGAGCCACAGGAGGAGACGTGTCGGAATCGCGGCCTCCATATATTATTCCGTCGACCGGCACCCCGTTCGGGTTATGCAATTCAGGGTCAACATTTGGCAGTTCCGACAAACGCATAGTATAGCGCGCGTTCTTATGAGCCAACAAAACAGGCTTGCCTTTCGCGTCAATCATACCCGCCTTCCATTCTCCGGCATAATTCAAACCTTCCTTAGGAGTCTCCTCCCCCATACCAAGCCAATAAGGAACGCCGTCTTTCACCAACACGTTGGAGAAAATCAATTCCCTCGGCGTCTTCAAAGTCTCAAAAATCAGCGGATCATCATCAGCGTTCACATTCTCAATAATCCCGAAAATACCCTGCTCAACATTCACAGAATAAGCGCGGCCGTCATCGCCCACGCGCAGGTATGCGATGTCGTCTCCGACTATTGTTTGGCCGGGAATCATTGCGGTGGATGTTTTGCCGCAGCCGCTTGGGAAAGCGCCCGCAAAATAAGTCTTGCGTCCTTTACCTTTAGGCAGAACGCCCATCAGAAACATGTGTTCGCACAACCAGTCCTCGTTATTCGCCTTCTTAATGGCCAAACGCAAAGCCAACTTCTTTAGTCCGACGCTGTTTCCAGCGTACTGGTTGTTTATGGTTAAGACGCGGTTTCCTTCCAGGTCTATGTAAATGCGCCGTTTATCCACGTTCTTAGTCTGGCCGCGTTCGTTTAGTTCTCCTGCGGAGTGTATGAAGTAGAAGAATTTGTCCGAGCCCTTAAGGCGCTTGAACTCCCGGTAACCGGAGCGGTACAGGATGTTTTCGCTGTGGGCTACGTACGCGGAATCCGTCAGCTGCAGCGCGCACAAGCTGAATTTTGAGTTCTCGGGGCCCAGGCAGAAGAATGAGACGAACATCTCCTTCCCCTTCATTATGCCGTCCAAAATACCCATGACTTCCGTAAGGCACTCTTCGCGTTCCCCTGTGTTGATGCTTTTGCTCAGCTTAACACCCTTAGGAACAAGAATTTTGGTGTTCTCCTTGTCGCGGCCTTGGTCTTTGGGGCCGTCGAAGTGGACTGTGTGTCCCGCCATCTTGAGTTTTGCTTCTTCGCCTTTTTCGAGGGCTATTGTGCGGGCGTATTCTACGTCTTGTTTTGAGTCTGTGAGAACGGTGATTTTATTTGGCTTGCATATTTTTGCGTATTCTTCCACGATGTGCATTACGTGGGGGTTGTTTAGTGCCTTCAGTTTTTCAGTGTTTTCCTTGCTTAGTATGGACGGGTCGACGTTCATTTTTTGTTTCTCCGGTATCTTTGCGGATAGTCTTTCTATACATTACAGGAGGAGTATAAAACTTCGGGGGTTAACCGGAGGAGGCTTTATGGGGGTTTAGCGCGGGGTGTCTGCGGTATGTAGGCTCTTTTTGAGGGGTCTTTTTGCCGTTGGTTACGTCATCATCTGTCGCCTTTATTAGAAGCAGACCAGTGCACAAACTGTTCTTTATAAATTTGTTTTAAGAAGTATTTTACATGCGATTTATGATGTTTTTATTGACAACCTTGGCGTTGTCGTCAGGTTGTTTATGCGGCAAAACCGTGGAAACTGACACAACAAGCAGCCCCTTGCAGGACATGATGATGAGGGGAAGCGACATGTACGACCAAGGGAATTATCAAGGCGCCGCCCAACAGTATACTACATTAATCAACAGGATAAAGTCTGAGGACATACCTGTAACCACGACAGACTTATCAAGCTACTACGCAATGCGCGGTATGTGTTACTATGAACTTGCAGACTACAGGGCCGCACTTGATGACCTGAACAACGCCATAGAAATGAACCCGACTTTCGCCGAAGCCTACTTGTACAGAGCCAGAATACATCTCAAATTGGGCAACGAAGAAGCCATGAGGCAAGACATGGACAAAGCCCAACAACTGGGACTGGACGTAAAGGAGATACTGGGAGTAGACTGAGAAATGCGGGGGGAGGGGTTCGAACCCTCGAAGTCCTACAACACAGGATCTTAAGTCCTGCCCCTTTGGCCACTCGGGAACCCCCGCATGAAGAGTTCTTAAGAGAATAGCAATGGGTTTTTTCTAATAAAATAGGTTAAATTCGCCTTTTACTTGACGTTTGCGCAGAGCAGTCAGTCGAGTAGTATGTCTCCGAGGTCTTGGAACAGGATTTGCGTAGGTGGATTAAACACACTGCCGTTCACGTCGGTCAACGCGCATTCTATGTTGCTTGCCCGCTCTGCTATGCTTTGTATGCCACCGTATGTGGGGTCTGACGCAGATAGGTCCATGCCGTTGGATTTTGATTTCTCGGATAAGGCCTGTATTTCTTGGCTGCTTATTTTTTGGCCTGATTCTTCGCCTTCCCGCCAATAGTACGTCCAATCCCCTCTTTTTAGTGCGTAGTCTACAGAATATTTTCCGTCGGATTTTAGTAGATACCGTTGCCCCTCAATCCACGCTTCGCTGCGCGCTTCTTTGTAAGTGAAACTGCATTTATAGGGCAGCCCGGAGGAAATTACTGCGGCCATGTCGGTTATTACGTTGACGTTGCTTTTTGGCGTAGTCGTTGACGTCGTTGATGGCTTGACCGCCGGCTCGTTCTTTAAGGTAGTTGATGTGGCCTCAGTTTTGTTCTGCGGTACATAATATTGCGTGGTGGTTGTTGTTTGAGGCGGCTGATTAGCGGGCAAGTAGAAAATCGTCGTGGTTGTGGTCGAAGAGGGCAGGACAGCGAAGTTGTTTTGATTTCCTAGGCATCCGCTTATTGACACGACTATGGCGACTGTAAGCAGTGCAGAGAGAATTCCCTTCATTTTATGGATTTCGTATGCTCATTAGCCAACCGCAGGTTAAATAATTCGTTTCTTCTGCCTAAGGGATTAATCGTACCCATATTTTTTCTTGAACCATATTTTCATCCCCTGAACCACCACCAAGTATGCTGCGGTTATTCCAAGGATAATAAGCAGATATGCGAAAGGAGGAGACTTGAATCCCAGCAGGGGGGCGAATATTGAGTACGGCAGGAATAACGCCACCGCT
Organism: uncultured archaeon; assembly: GCA_902384455.1. Taxonomy (GTDB): domain Archaea; phylum Altiarchaeota; class Altiarchaeia; order IMC4; family SCGC-AAA252-I15; genus CABMCB01. Next base: position 7,155 of record CABMCB010000021.1, on the reverse strand, counting down.
ATTATCAACAGCGACGTCAGAGCAAGAGGAGTGCTTGGCTTGCTTTCTATGAAAGGTATTTTACCGGTCCGAATAACGTGTATGACAAGCGTCTGAGTGCACAAAGACTCCAAAAACCAGCAGGTATGAAACAGCTGCTCAGGAGCCTTAAGGAAAAGAAACACGCCGAACGTCATAAAGTCGAAAAGCGAGCTTATAGGCCCAAAAAATACCATAAACCGCTTAATTGACTTAATGTCCCAAGGACGCGGCTTAGACAGATATTCTTCGTCAACATCGTCCGTCGGTATCGCAGTCTGAGACATGTCATACAGGAAGTTGTTAAGCAAAATCTGAATCGGCGCCATAGGCAAGAAAGGCAGGATTATGCTAGCCCCAGTCATACTAAGCATGTTGCCGAAATTAGAACTAGAACCCATACGTATGTACTTATTGAGGTTGCCGAACGTCTTGCGGCCTTCTATCACCCCGTCCTTAAGCACCATAAGGTTTTTTTCGATAAGTATTATGTCGGCTGATTCTTTGGCTATGTCGGCGGCATTGTTCACCGAGATTCCCACGTCGGACGCTTTTAGCGAGGGCGCGTCGTTTATGCCGTCGCCTAAGTATCCTACGACGTGATTGTTCTTCTGAAGCGCTCGGACGACCCTTTCTTTCTGCAGCGGCGACATCCGGACGAAGACGTTTGTTGCCTTGACGGTCTCTTTGAGCTGTTCGTCGCTCATCCCCTCCAGCCGAGCCCCATCAACCACCCCCGTAACCTCAAGGCCCACCTCCTCGCAAATTTTCTTTGTCACCAGGTCGTTGTCTCCCGTGATGATTTTTACTTCTATGTCAAGTTTTTTGAGCGCGTGCAGGGCCTTTCTTGCCGTAGGCCGGGGAGGGTCGAGGAATGCTATGTAGCCTTTGAGCGTCAAGTCTTTTTCGTCTGCTTTGGAGTACGCTTCTTTCTTTTCGCTTGGCTTCCTGTATGCGACAGCCAGCACCCTGAATCCTTCGGCGCTAAGTTTGTCATAGTATTTTCTTACCAACGGCAGGTCTTCTTCCTTCAGGTCGAACGTATCCCCGCCTTTCTCGTACTTCGCGCATTTCTTGAATACTTCCTCCGGAGCGCCCTTGGATATTATGAGGTGCTTTCCACCTTCTTCGACTACGACGGACATAACCTTCCGCGAAAAATCGAAAGGTATCTCATCAACCTTCCGGTATTTGTCGACCTTTATGTGCCCATGCTTAAGCACAGCCTTATCCATCTGGTTTTTTAGGCCGGTTTGGTAGTAGCTGTTGAGGTATGAGTATAGTAGGACTTCTTCTTTTTCGTTGCCTTGTATTCCGATGTGCCGTTCCAGCACTATTTCGTCGAGCGTTAGTGTGCCTGTTTTGTCGGTGCATAGTACGCTCATGGCGCCGAAGTTTTGGATTGATTTTAGGCGTTTTACTATCACCTGTTTTTTGGACATGGCTATTGCGCCTTTGGACAGGTTGACTGTGACGAACATCGGCAGCATTTCCGGCGTCAATCCTACGGCTACCGCGAGGGAGAACATGAGCGCCTCTGTTACGTTGCCTTTTAGCACCGCGTTTATGGCGAATACCGCTATTACTATTAGCAGCATGAAGCGGACGACGAGCCAGACGTAGTCGTTTATGCCTTTTTCGAATCCTGTTTCTGTCTGGGCTTCGGAAACTTTTTTTGCGAGCTCGCCGAACTGGGTTTCGCCTGCGGTCTGGACTACTACGCCGAAACCTGTGCCGCTTTGGACGCTTGTGCCCATGAAAGCGATGTTCGTCAGTTCAGTTAGAGAATCGCCTTTTGACTGTACTGCGTCCCCGACTTTTTCCACGGGAAAAGACTCGCCCGTCAAAGTCGACTGGTTGATGAACAGGTCTTTGGCGAAGAAAACACGCAGGTCGGCGGGAATCATGTCGCCCGCGTACAAATCTATGATGTCGCCGGGAACAATCTCCTTGATTTTAATGTCCTGAGACTTTCCGTCCCTGACGACCGTTGCCATAGTACGCACCATCTCAGTAAGCTTCTCCGCCTCCTTGCTTGCGCGGTACTCCTGCACAAAAGACAGAATAACACTAAGCACAGCCATCAAACTGACGATGAGAGCGCTTACGGTCTGCCCGAGCTCGATGGAGAAAGCCGCAATAACGAACAAAACCAACACCAACGGATCGACGAAATGAGCGGCAAACTGAATTAAAAGACCCCTCTTTTTATTCTTAACCACCTCGTTATGGCCGTGGATAAGCAGCCGCTTATGGGCTTCCGCAACGCTTATGCCGTCGCGTTTTGTCCCCATCTGCTTGAGAACTTCTTCCGCAGGGAGTAAGGAGTATTCCCTTAGGCGGCCGGCTAGTTTTTGCGTGTTTTCCGGCGTCTGATTTTTTGTTTGCGGCTGCTGCAATTTATGCCCCCTACGTGTTTACTTTATCTCTGCGCGGGGGTTTATATGCGGCGTTAAGAAATTCCCCTTAAGGAACCTGCCGGGCTTATTTGGCGTCCTTTGTTGCTCAGCCCTGATTACAACTTTGTAGGCAATCTTGCTTTGCGTTTGCGTCAGGTATCATGCCGCAGTAGGCGCATGGATTTGAGTCTGGGTTCTGGCCTGCGCCGGGTTGAGTGTTATCGTTTCCTCCTAGGCCGGCTAGGTTTTCTTGAAGGTTCTTCAGCAGTTGGCCCATGTCGGAGAACTCTATGTTGGACGGCGGAGTGAACGTGCCGTCTGTGATTGCGGCTATGGAGCATTCTACGTTGCCTGCCGTTTTGGCTATTTCGTTCATGTCCGCTGGTTCTTTGTTTGAATTGGCTTTCTGCTGGTCTCCGAGCTTCTTCATGTCTTCGATGTTGAATTTGACGCCCGTTTTTTCTCCGTCAACCCAAGAGTACATCCAAACTCCGTCGCTTATGGCGTAGCCTACTTTGGAGTCTACTGTCGATTTGCTCTTGAATTTCTCGCCTTTAATCCAGGATTCGCTTGTGACGCCCTGGTAAGTGTAAGTGCAGTGATATGCTTGGCCTGATGCTATGGCTGCAGTCAAATCTTTGATTTTGTCGACCACACCTCCGGAATTATCGTTGTTTGATACGGTCGTCGTGGTAGCTTGCTGCGGGGATTCCGAACCTCCGGATACCGCAGTATTTGAGTCGGAAGGACTTGACGGTGAAGACGTTGTCGTCGTCTGCGTTTGCTGACCGCCAAGGCATGCGCTAATGGACACGACCAAGACCGCTGCGATGAGTAGCGGAAGAATGGATTTTGCTTTCATCTTGTTTCAAAAAGGGAGGGGATGCTAAAAAGAGGAAGAAACAGGTAAGTTGACGGAAATTTTGGGTATAAACGCTTCGGAATTCCGATAATTTAGTTATGAGAGACAGTCAGCAGGAGAATCCGCCCCCAAAGAGGATTGAAATTCCCACTCTGTTTGATTTGCCTGAAATAATCCTAGATCCTCTGCTTACTGAAGAAAGATTATTTAGGGCCTTAAGCGGCATCATGCGTTCAAGGAGATATGACCGGTTGTTTTATCCGGGAGCAGGCCTCAACTTTAATGCTTTGGCGTATAACGCCCGTGAGTATGTTTTTGCTGATAGGGCTGATTTGAGTGGTGAATATCCGGCAATCTTAAAGCAAATGCAAGACAGTGGCTTACGGGTTTACGGGGAAGAATCGGGGAACAACTCTGGTGATAAGGTGATTAGAGTAGTTTTCTCAAAGCATGGAGAAACCGAAAAAAGAACGCTTACGTATCATTATCAAGTGGATGCAATAGACGTAATCCCGGAAAATTTCGACCTTGTAATCAACCAGCAATTTGGGATAATCCGGGGAGGACATGAATCACACAGGCTGCCAAATGAATGGAGAACAAGACTAATGACTTCAGTACCAGCAGGCGGAACAATAGTCTCGGATGAAGGATTAATGTTCCCCCGGCTTTTCGGCTTAAGGGGGGATGGGCTTAACCCAGACCTCTTCACCCGCTTCCGCTACAAAAAAACGGAAGAAGTATCTCAGGAGGAAATAAGCAGGGCATTCGAATTAGAGGATGCAGTATTCACTCTCGGCAGAGAAGTTAGGCTACTTAGAATACGTGAAAAATTAGAGCGCTCCGACAACATACGCCGCATAGGCCGCAGCATATGGCAGCGTATAATTCCGTTTAGGCGCGGCTTAGACATAGGAGATGATTTTATGGGTGCGGCACCTGACGCGGAGGCTGATTCGCGCCAGCAAACTCCGGTTGAGGAGTCTACAGAAAAAGTCCAAGAGGAAGCATCAAGAATCCGAAGCATTATTGAAGGGTTCGACGAAGAGGGACGAATTTATGTTCACTCGAGAATTCGAAGGAAACGCGCACTAAGACAGGTTTTGAATAGTGAATAATGCGGGGGGAGGGATTTGAACATAATTGGAAACCTACGGTTTCCCCTTATCAACCCACTTCCCTCAAGTCTGTTTTGATTGTTCTTTCTTTTGGGATAGAACACTTTTCTTTCTTTTTAAGAAAGAAAAGGGTCTTTGCGGGGGGAGGGATTTGAACCCACGAAGTCCTACGACACGAGGTCTTGAGCCCCGCCCCTTTGGCCGCTTGGGAACCCCCGCTTAATGGCGCTTTTTTGTTCGGCCTGCTTTTTGATGAATTTCCGGGTGTTTTATCTGGTTTTTGTTGCTTAAATCGATTTCGGCCGCGTAACTACCTTATTTTTGGGTCTGCTTTTGTTTTAGCAGTTTTTCTATTTTCTCAAGTAGTTCTTCTTCCTTAAAGGGTTTGGTGAGCCATACGGCTTGGGTCATGTTGTTGAATTCTTTTGCGGCTACTTGGTCGTCAACTACCGTGACGAATATTACTGGTATGTTCTGGTGTTGTTGGTCTTGGGTTATCATTCAGCGGCCGTAATGCCGTGCGGGAATGCTTGGTGGACGAGGACTGCATGACTTCTTCCTGCTGCCACCCCGCAACCTGCGTTAAGCATTACGACAGGGTATGCAACCTGTTTTGCACTCAAAACTGTGAAGGCCCCTTGGATTGCGGTAGGGGGAGTTGCGCATGCTTGGGTGGTAAGTGCGCGGTTAAGCCTGCTGTTCAGTAAGTTACTGCGGGTTTTGCTGTTTCTTGCGCTTTTCTGCGTTTTACGTTGCTTGCGGTGCGTGTTTTTTATTTTTTCAGTAATAATTATGATTTTATGCATATTTTTTTCCGATAAATATTTAAATAGTAATAATGATGTTTTTGTCAACGGAGGAAAAAAACAACATGACAAACAAAAAATACAAACAAGAAACAAAAGCACTCCACGCCGGACAAACACCAGACCCCACAACACTCTCACGGGCAGTGCCAATATACCGGACAAGCAGCTACGTATTCAAAGACGCACAACACGCAGCAAACCTATTCGGCCTAAAGGAACTGGGCAACATATACACACGCCTGATGAACCCCACCACAGACGTACTAGAAAAACGGCTAGCAGAACTCGAAGGAGGAGTAGGCAGCCTAGCAGTCGCCTCAGGAACCGCCGCCATATTCTACAGCATAATAAACCTTGCGCGCGCAGGAGACGAAATAGTCTCAGCCAACGACCTATACGGCGGAACATACACCCAATTCAACAACATACTCCCAGACCTAGGAATCAAAACAAACTTCATAGACCCCACAAACCCAAACAACTACAAAAAAGCAATCAACACAAAAACCAAAGCACTCTACGCAGAAACAATAGGCAACCCAGCACTAAACGTACCAGACTTCAAACAAATAGCAGACATAGCCCACGACAACGGCCTCCCCTTCATCGTAGACAGCACGTTCACCACCCCACACCTACTGCACCCCATAGAACACGGCGCAGACGTAGTAGTCCACTCCCTCACCAAGTGGATAGGAGGCCACGGAACAGCGATAGGAGGCGCAATAGTGGACGGAGGAAAATTCGACTGGGCAAAATCCAAGAAACACCCGCTGCTAACCGAACCAGACGAAAGCTACCACGGAATAAGATACGCCCACGACCTCGGACCCCTAACGCCTCTGGCGTACATACTCAGAGCCCGCCTGGTTCCGCTTAGGAACCTAGGAGCATGCATAAGCCCCGACAACTCATGGATATTCCTGCAGGGACTGGAAACCCTGCCCCTTAGGATGGAAAGACACTGCAAGAACGCTCAGGCGACCGCAGAGCACCTTGAAAGCAACGACGCAGTCGAATGGGTACGCTACCCAGGCCTCGACACTCACCCTACTTACGACAACGCCAAGAAGTACCTGAAGAAAGGCTACGGGGGAACGGTGGTGTTTGGAATCAAGGGCGGCAAGGATGCGGGAAGAAAATTCATAGAGTCGCTCGAACTATTCTCTCACCTGGCAAACGTAGGCGACGCCAAAAGCCTCGCAATACACCCGGCAACCACAACCCACAGCCAGCTGACAGAAGAGCAGCAACTTGCAGGCGGCATAACACCAAACCTCGTGCGGCTATCAATCGGCCTTGAGCACATAGACGACATAAGAGAGGACATTGACCAAGCGTTGAAGAAGGCGACAAAAAGGTAAGATAACTGGCAGACACTAAAGTTTTTCTGCCTGAAAAAAAAATATAGAGGAGCATAAGCGCAATGGCCAAGAAAGACAATTCAGTTGGCGTCGTGAAGACGAAGTATGTGACTTTCGATGAGCTTAAGCTGGATAGCGGAGAAAAAATCTCGCCCGTCAGAATTGCGTACGAAACATACGGCAAACTGAACGAAAACAAAGACAACGCAGTATTGATATGCCACGCACTCTCCGGCGACGCCCACGCCGCAGGCAAACACAACAAAAACAGCCGCAAAAACGGGTGGTACGACATAGCAGTCGGACCGGGAAAAACGTTCGACACAAACAAACACTACGTCATCTGCTCAAACGTAATAGGAGGATGCAAAGGCACGACAGGCCCGTCCTCAATCAACCCAAAAACAAAGAAACCCTACGGCCTTGATTTTCCGACAATCACCATCCGCGACATGGTTGCCGCCCAAAAGAAGCTCCTTGATTACCTTGGGGTCGAAAAGCTATTCTGCGTGACCGGCGGAAGCATGGGCGGAATGCAGGCCCTCCAGTGGACGATAAGTTACCCTGACACCGTTAAAACGGCAG
>CABMCB010000020.1 GCA_902384455.1 uncultured archaeon | reverse complement strand
CCCCCCCCCCCCCCCCCCCCCCCCCCCCCCCCCCCCCCCCCCCCCCCCCCCCCCCCCCCCCCCCCCCCCCCCCCCCCCCCCCCCCCCCCCCGCGCCGGACAGCAGCAGGACCGGCGCCTGGCTTTTCGGGGGAACTGATGAAGTTGACCGTTCGATTGCTTTGCAGGCGAATTACACGGCTAAAGGCAGGGTTTTCATAAGCCAGCATCCTCTGTGGCATAACGTAGGCGACGAAGCTGGGTTGGGCATTGTTGAAGTTTTGGGTAGGATTCAACAAGAAGGTTTTTCCACGGCCACGACAGAAACGAACGCTTTCTACGGCTACGACAGAGCAAGTCCGCCAAAAAATTACATGACAGGGCAAACGGGAGTTAAGGCCGCCGGAGACCCCGGTTTGCCTTACGCGGTGGAATTGTATTCGCTTATGGAGACAGGCGGGACTTCTCAGGAAAAGACTACGATAGGCGACTCCGCCCCGGGGGAAATAGGCAGAGTGACGGTGTTTGTGCCCGCCAACATGCCAGAAGGCATTGTAACAGAAACCGAAGCTCAGTACAGGAAACTGCTTCCGCAATACAACCTGAGATTCATAAAAATAGGCCAAGAAAACAAAGTAGAACAATAGGCTTCGACCGATTTTAACTCTATGCTCCCTAGGATACTGCGATGGCGCTTGTGAATGTGGCTTTGGCCACACCCTCCGGCAGGGATGGAAGTCCGGATCTCGCTAAACTCGAGGAACTCGCACTCCACCTTGCGGGAAGCCGCGATGAAAAAGGCGCCCGCATGCTGGACGGCCTGGTAGTTTCAGGCACCACAGGCGGCAACTTCGACTACACTCTTGAACAGAATATAGCGGTTCTGGATAGAGTGGGAGCATTAAGAAGAGAAGGTAAGATACCTGCCAACGTCAGGTTGATTGCTGGCGTCGGCTGGGACACGACCGACGGCGCCAAAGCGCTCATAGACGCAGCAACTAAAGCAGGATACGACGAAGTCATGCTGCGGCCGCCTACAGGAAACATGTCTGCGCAGGATTTGTTTACCTCTTACTATCGGCCGCTTATCTCCCACTCGCCGTTGCCAGTGTACGTATATAACATCCCTCAGAAGACGGGTTTTGAACTGCCTTTTAAAGTGCTTGCCCTCATAGGGGAAGACGCAGGTTTGAGGGGGAATACTGCTGGAATCAAGGATTCTTCGCCTGACTTCAAGGAGAGGTTTAGGGTGTATGCCACAAAGTTTCCGTGGCTGTCGGTTTACTGCGGAAATGACACCTTAATGCTTTCGGCGCTAGAAGGCTTCCACGCAGACGACATATTCTTCAAGGCAGCGGGAGTGACCTCCGGCATGGCGAACATGTTTTTGCCGGTAGTCCACGAACTTGCCCGCTCAGTGGAAAACGGCAACACACGAGGGGCGCTGAGGATGCAGCATACGCTGCAGGAAGCCATAGACTCCACCCGCCCCCACGAAATCAGCTTCATGGCCGCATTATGCAGGTTCGGCCCGGGGCAGGGCCCCACTTTGTCTACTTCGCGCCTTGACGACGTTGGCATGGAGCGTTGTGTTGCGCGTATTGCGTCGATAGGGGACGCCGACGTAAGGAAACTTGTTGTGAGATGCCTCACTGACCTGCCTTTTGAGAGCACTTGGAAGAAGAGACTTATGGACCTATCGCCATTGGAGACACTGCAGATTGAGCCTCCAAACAACAGGACACGCACAACAAGAAAAGCGTAGAGAGGATAGAGGCGCCTTGAGCACGCAATGTGGTTTTGGTTAAATAGTCCTTTTTCTCGAGCAAACTTATTTTTTCCGTTTTTTGGCTTCGTTCGTTTTTGCTTTTGTTTTTAGAATCTGCTTTATCGTTGTTGCCGGCACTTTTTGGTCGAATTTTATTTGTATGATTTTTTTCCCGGTCACGTAACCTTTTTCCTCAAGCATCTTGCGGTCTTCGTCTTCAAGCACGGTCACGAGGCCGAAGCTGACGTGGTTCTTAAATGAGGCAAATCCGGCGAGAACACCATAGTATTTGTAGAATGGCACGCCCCAGCTTATGCTTTCTTCCGCGTCGGGGATAGTCGACTTTATCAGTTTCCTAAGTTCTTTAAGCTTCGGGCGGGCGTCTACGGCCGCACTGGCAATGTAAGCGTCAACGTCTTTTGCGCCGTAATTTTTCATTTACGCCAAAGCGCCTTGGACAGGACTTGAACCTGCGACCACTCGATTAACAGTCGAGCGCTCTACCAACTGAGCTACCAAGGCATTGATTGTGTATGATGGGGTTTTCCTGCTTATATTTTTCCTTTGGTTTCTTTCCGCCAGCGCTTTCTTTTCAAAGAAAGGGCTGCAGACTAAGCTACCAAGGCAGTTAAGGTTTGTAATGGGGTTTTTGAGATTAAAAAAATGTGGGAGGAGGCAGCCGGCTTAAGCTGCCCCTAAATGGCCTTTATTTTCCTGCTCGGCCGTGTGCGCGTATGCTGGGGCGGTTCTTTTCCGTGCCGGTTCCGCGTTTCATTTGTCCTCGGCCTTTTTTGCCTGCTGGTGTTAGGCCGCGTTCTGCGCGTCCTTTGTTTTCGTTTTTGGTCATCCAGCTTAGGTTTTTGTCCGCTGCGATTACGGGGTGGCTGGGGTCTATGAGTATTACTTCGTACCAGTGGTTTTTGCCGTCTTCCATTATCCAGTAGCTTGCTAGTGCTTCCATGTTTGGGAAGTTTTTGCTGGCGCGTTCTTCTGCTATGCGTTGGATGCTTTTTTCGGCTGTGATTTTGGCCATACCCATTTTGCGGGGTACGCGGGCTTTGTTGGCGCGGCTTTTGTGTAGGCCGCCTGCTCTTACGCGTACTCGGGCTACGATGATGCCTTGTTTGGCGCGGTATCCTAGGCGTCTTGCGGCGTCGGGTCGTGTTGGGTGTTCTAGTCGGACTACGCTGGATCCTCTTCGCCATTCTTTTTTGCGTTCTGCGATTAGGGCGCGTATTTCCTGGTTTTTAGGGTTTTTGGCTTCTTGCCGGATGTTTTGGTATAGTTTTTTTACGTACTTTAGGTATCCCATGTTGTTCACCTGTTTAAAGATTTCGTTCCCTTTGCGGATTCACGCCCTTCTGTGGCGTACATTTCCAAGCGGGAGTACCATATATGGAGGCGTCTTGACTTAAAAACGCTTTGTGTGGGCGCGTCCGCTTTATTAAGTTTGGCGCGCATAGGTTATGGAGTTTGGAGGGGTTTGCTGTGCCTTTTCACAAGATTTTAGGTTGGTTTAAGAACATTTTCGGTAGCAAAAAGAAGATTCGGCTTGGCTTGTACGGGCCGCCTAATGCGGGTAAGACTACGTTGGCCAATAAGATTAGCGTTGATTGGACTGGCGAGCCTGTTGGTACTGTAAGCGAGATTCCTCATGAGACGCGTGCGGTGCAGAAGAAGGAGCATGTGATGGTTAAGACTGACGGGAGGACCATTGACATGAGCATTTTGGATATGCCGGGTATTGCCACTAAGATTGATTATGAGGAGTTTCTTTCTTTTGGTATGAAGGAGAAGGATGCGCGCCTTAGGGCGAAGGAGGCGACTAAGGGCGTTATTGAGGCCATCAAGTTTCTTGAGCACGTTGATACTGCGCTTGTCGTGTTGGACTCCACCAAAGACCCTTACACTCAGGTTAACATAACTATTATCGGCAACCTCGAGGCGAGGGAGATTCCCGTGATAATCGTCGCCAACAAGGTGGATTTGAAGAACTCCAACATAGAACAGATTAAGGAGGCCTTCCCGCAGCACCCTGTCGTTGGGATAAGCGCTAAGGAGGGCCTTCACGTCGACGACCTTTACAGGGCGATAGCCAAGCATTCGAGGTGACTTTATGAGCGTTGAACTAGAATTCCTTTCGTCGGACGTGCTTTCCAACATGACTGAGGAGGAAAAGATGGGCTACATTCTGGAGCACGTCAAGAAGAACAAGATTCTCGTTGTGGAGGAGAGTCTGACTCACGTCGAAGAGAGCCGGCTGATTGAGGCCACTATGAAGGAGGTTTCAAAGAAGTTTCCCGGCATCGAAGTCAGCACGTTAAGGGAGCGCGGAGCCTTCGGAATAAGGGAGCGCCTGATTAAGATGCTTGGAGGAACTACGGGCGGATTGACGGTCATAGGCCCCAGCAAACTCATTAGGGACATCAAGAAGGAGCCTCAGAAGATTAGCATGCTTGCTTTGTCCGAATCCGACGAGGAAGACAAGAAGAAGAGATAATGCCTTACGCCTGCAACGTTTGTGGGGCCGTCTATGTGGAGGGCTCTGAGGGACTTCAGAGGGTGATGAAGCATGGAGCGTGCCGCTGCGGCAAACGGTTTCTTATGTATCTGAGGCCCGGCAGCGCCGAAGTCGCCAAGTGGGAAAAGAACTACCAGAGGATGCGGGACATGCAGGATTCCGCCGACGCTGGCGGAAAGGAGGAATTGAATGAGGTAGCAGCCGCAATAAACGGCAAGAAGGAGCCTTCTTCTGAGCCTTTCGCGCCGCAGCCTAAGGAGGATGCTCGGCCTGTTATTGAGCCGCTTGTTGAGCCTAAGGATACTCTTGATTGGTTGGGTAAGGAGCTGAGCCGCGTTAAGGGCGTAGGAGTGCCAGTTAAGCTTTCAATAGAGACTATTCGCATCCTGGAGGAGGGCAAATACGACATAGACGTTTCTTCATTGATGGGCGGCAACCCCGTCATAGTCCGGATTGAGGAAGGCGTCTACTACATCGACTTGCACGACGCCATGCGCCAGAAGAAAGGCAAGAAAAAATAGAATCATTTAGGGGGATAAAAAAAATGAGCGTTCACCCGATAGAATCAAGGTATGGGAGGCCTGAAGTCAGGCGCATTTTCGACGAAGAGACAAAGCTAGACAACATCCTTAAGGTGGAGGCGGCGTTGGTTCGCGCCCACGCGAAAGTAGGCAACGTGCCTGCTGACGCGGCCAAGGAAGTCAGCAAGAAGGCGTCCGTCAAATACGTAAAGCTCGCGCGCGTAGCCAAAATAGAGAAGGAAATCAACCACGACGTAATGGCCGTGGTTAAGGCGCTTACTGAGCAATGCAGCGGAGGCGCTGGCCGATACGTCCACCTTGGCGCCACAAGCAACGATGTCTTGGATACTGCGACTGCGCTTCAGCTTAAGGAATACTTGGATTACCTTGAGGACGACGTTTTGCGCCTCAAAAAGAGCCTGCTATCTCAGGCTAAACGCCGACGAAACCTCGTCTGCGTAGGCCGAACCCACGGGCAGCACGCTGTTCCCACGACGTACGGCCTTAAGTTCGCCATTTGGGCGTCTGAGGTGGGCAGGCATCTGGAGCGGCTTAGGCAGTTGAGGCCTCGGCTTTTGGTGGGTAAGATGAGTGGTGCTGTGGGTACGCAGGCTGCTTTGGGTGAGTGTGCGGTTGAGATTCAGGAGTTGGTTATGGATGATTTGGGGGTTAAGTCGGCTTTGGTTAGCAATCAGGTTGTTCAGCGTGATAGGCACGCCGAGTTCTTCTTGTTTTTGGCTCTCGTTTCGCAGACGCTCTATAAGATTGCTTTGGAAATAAGGAATCTGCAGAGGACTGAGATTGGGGAAGTCGCGGAAGGTTTCGGCAAGAATCAGGTGGGCAGCTCCACGATGCCGCACAAGAGAAACCCCATACTCGCTGAACGCATATGCGGACTGGCGCGCGTAGTAAAAGCAGACTCCTTCGTGGCTTTAGACAACGTGCCGCTCTGGCATGAGCGCGACCTCACAAACAGCAGCCCCGAACGCGTAATACTCCCCGAAGCAAGCATACTCGCAGACTACATACTAAACCTCACCATAGACCTAGTGGACGGCCTCGTGTTCAACGAGAAGCGCATACAGGAAAACCTTAATATGGAGGGCGGCCGCATTATGGCGGAGTCGGTGATGATTCGGCTGACTCAGAAGGGATTGGGCCGTCAGGACGCGCATGAGTTGGTGAGGAAGCTTTCTATGAGGAGCTTTAAGGAGGGTAAGCCTCTGAAGAAGTATCTTGTCGCGGACAAGAGTGTGCGGAAGCTTCTTTCGGTTAAGGAAATCGACGAGGCGATGAAGCCTGAGAACTATGTCGGCACGGCGAGGCAGCAGGTGGATAAGGCTGTGAAGGAGCTGTCCTGAGGAGTAATTATTTATTCAATCGGCGGCAGCAGGTACGCCAGGTTGTTGAGCCGCAGTAAGAGCGCTTTTCCGCCTTCCTTAAGCAGCGGGTATTCGCCAGTGAAATGCCGGCTTTGATATTTGCCGTCGAGTACGTCTACGCCGCGCGGGCTCTTGGATGCTACAGTCACCTCTTCGAGTTCACGGCGTTTTGCGATGACGTCCGCCTTCATGATGTTCGGCTTGGACACCACCCTTTCCCTGCGGTTTGCGACGTCAACAAGCTTTGACGTGCTCCCCAAAGACAAAAGCATGTAGGTCCGGCCTTCTACGTTGAGTATGTCGCCGGGTTCTATGTGCGGTTTTTTGACTGCTATGTATAGGCGGGTTACTTCGTGGCCTTCTTTGACTCCGCCGTGGGATGTTGATTCGACGGTGATGTATCCTTTGTTTTTGAAGTTTGAGGCGCATTGGCGGGCGTAGCTTTTGCTTATGAGGTAGACGTCGAATCCGCCTTGCACCTTACGGACTTGGCTTACGTATGTTTTTTCTATTTCGTCAAGCAACATCGGCTCCCTCAGCTGAAGCACCGCCTGGTATGCGTTTCCCGCCCGCCGGGACTCCTCAAGGGTTATGACCCCTTTTATCGGAGCCATGCCGGAAAGTTGAACCTGATGCTCGTGGCCCAAGTAATCCATATGCGCGTTAGCCGTCCAGGAAACGTCTTTTTCGTCTGCTTCAGAAGAAGTCAAAACAAGTTTTTTAACTGTCAGCGGGTGCGCAGCATTAAGGTTTTTCCTTATTTCATACTGAAGCGGCTCCTCGTGGTCTTTGGTCCAAGACTCCTTAATCTGGAACCGGCCGTCCTTAGACTGAGTAAGAGTGAATGGTTTGACTTTGGGAGGGTGTTCCGCGATGAAGCATACTCCGCATACGCCGGTGGATACTTCGTGTTTTCCGCACTTGGGGCATTTCATTGTTTTGCAGTACGTTTATATAGGGTCCTTGCCTTAAGTTTAAACCATGGCTCGCGCTAAGACTCCGGCGAAGAAGGCAATGCTTGTCAGCGCCAACAGGACCCGCAAGCGTGCTCCCGTATGGGTGTACGTGAAAACCAACAGGAAGGTGCGGGGCAGCCCTCAGACAGGGCGCAACTGGCGGCGAAGCAGCGTACAGTAAAGTCTATTGTTTCTTGTTCTACTGGAAAAAAAGTTCAGATGAATTTCGCCTTTACGTACTCGTAAGCCGAGTATGCCGCGGTGCATCCGCCGCCCACAGCAGTCGAAAACTGGAGTATTCCACCTGTGACGTCACCGCACGCAAAAACGCCAGGAACATTCGTGTGCATCTTAGAGTCCACATTCAAGTAGCCTCTTTCGTTCACGCCTATTCCCGCGGCCTTTGCGAAATCTGTCTGCGGGTTGATTCCAACCGCGACGAACACCGCGTCTACCGGAAGCTCGGATTCCGAGCCGGTCTTGACGTTTTTGAGCTTAAGCGACTCAACTTTGCCTTTGCCAAGAATCTCGGTGACTACTGTGTCTGTTATGAACTTAGTCTTTGTCTTCCTAAGCCGCTCCACCTTGCATTCCTCGGCCCTGAACGTGTCTCGGCGGTGGATGAGGTAGCATTCTCCCGCGATGTCCGAGAGGTAAAGAGCGTCCTCAAAGGCGGTGCTTCCTCCTCCGACGACTGCGATGCGCTTTTTCTTGAACAGGGGGCCGTCGCATGTGGCGCAGTAGCTTACGCCGAGTCCTTCGTATTTTTCTTCGCCGGGAACTTTGAGGCGCCTGTGTGAGCCGCCTGTTGCTAGGATTACTGCTTTTGACGTGTATGTTTTTTTGCTTGTGAATATTTTTTTGACGTCATCTTTGACGTCGATTGAAGTTACTTCTTCGTACTTGAATTCTACGCCGTCCCGCAGGCATTGTTTTTCCATTACGTCGGATAGTTCTTGGCCTGACGCGGAGTATACTGCGCTGTAGTTTTCTATTTTGTCGGTGAGAAGCAGCTGCCCGCCGAGGGCTGTTTTTTCTATGACGACGGTTTTGAGCGCTCTTCTTGCGCAGTATAATGCCGCGGTCATTCCCGCGCCTCCTCCGCCGATGACTATGACGTCGTAGTCCGTGTTCATGACAGAATTAAATTACCGGCGCAGGGGTATAAATTAGTTGACTGAGGAGTTTAGGGGTTTTCCAGGAAATCCAGTGGCAGATGGCGCTCTTCTTCCATGGCGCTGTGTCTCACTTCGAATTCGACTTCAACTGGGATGTTTTTTTTGAGGTTTTCCACAAGCGCCTTTTTGAGGTCGGATGCCGCTTTGTTGGCGTTTATTGCGAGTGTTCTGTCGTCTATGAATGTGCTTTTTCGTATTACGATGTCTGTTGGGTGGGTGAGTTTTAGTTCTTTGCTTCCTTGCGCGTGTATTTCGTCCGTTTCGCCGCCGCAGGAAATCCGGATGCGTAATGCCGCGTTGTCGTTAGAAAGCAGTTTCTTGAATTCCGGCGGCAATTGGGCGCATCCTATTGGGAACGAAACGGCTACGATGCAGTCTCCGCGGGGCGTGAGGTGGCCGTCTTTTGTGAATTCCAACGTCATTTTGTGTGTGCTTCTTACGTTTTCGTGGCCTTTTCCTTCGTATTTTATTTTCATTTGGTCACTTTTTGCAGGATTTCTTTTTCGTCGGATTCTACTCCTTGGTTTCTGAAGTATTTGGCGATGTTTGCTATGTCGCGCTCTAGGAGGTTTTGAGCGTTTGGGTGTGTTGTGAGTAGTCCTTGGCTGAAGTCTATGAACACTGGTTTTTCCGCGTCGTTTAGTATGTTGTATTCCGATAAGTCTCCGTGAACGAGGCCTCCTTTCCACATTTTTTTGATTCCGTCAACTGTGGTATCGTATGCTTTCTGGGAGTTTTTCGGCGGAGAATCTTTCATTCTGGGCGCCGGCTTTCCTTTTTCCCCTATGAACTGCATGAAGAGGATGTTTTCCATGAACCCGATTGTCGCGGGGCATGGCACTTTCGCTCTTGAAGCAAGCATCAGGTTGCTGTATTCCTTCTTAGCCCACGTGTTGATGAGCTGCCTGCGGTTCTTCCACCCTCCGAAACGGACATCGCCCCGCACGTACTCAGTCATCCGCGTGAAGTCGGCGGCCTCCACAGCGTAAATCTTCACCGCCACCGAGCGGCCGTCTCTTATGCCGCGGTAGACGTTGGCTTCTTTTCCGGTAGCAATTATTCCCACAAGCTCGTCTATGAATCCTCGCCGCATCGCCTTGTCAAGCGCCGCAAGAGTCCGCCGGTCGAATACGCCTTCGCTTACGTTTCGGTCTTCGACGCCGGACCTTGGTTTTTCCCGTTTTAATCCGCGCTTTTCATGGCGGCTTAAGTAGAAGTCGTTTCCATCGGCCATAAAGGGGTTATGCTTCGTCTATGCCTTTGGTGTATCCTCTGTCTCTTAGCCAGTTGGCCTGCTGGGGCGTGTATCGCATGAGGATGTCGCCGCGTTCGTGGGCTTGGACTTCCCAGGGTTCTATGAGGACTATGTTGCCTTCTTTTATCCATATTCGGCGGCGTATTTTACCGGGTATCCGGCATAGGCGGATTAAGCCGTCGGTGCATTTCACCCTCATCCTGCGGTCTCCAAGGAGCTGTTCCACTTCGCCAAGCATCTGACCTTTCCGTGGCAGGCGGACTCGGATTATCTGGGGTTGGCCGTCTTCGCCGACGGATTCCATGCTGCCGAATTCGGTTCCTGGTTCCACGCGCTCTTTGAAATTTCGCATTGGATTAGAAGAGGTAGGGGGGTTATATAAACGCGTTACTGCGGATTTAATCGCCTTTTGGTGGGGTATGTTGTTGGCGAGGCTGGGTTTTTAGTCTTTAAATCAAATTGGGTAAGCGATGGCGACTAACGTTGATGCCGAGCGGATACAGAAGGAGGGAGTCAAACTCCTTGAAGAGTTTTCGACTGCTCTTGAAGGCATTCCCGATACCGCCGAGACTCATTACGTCGTCGACGTGAAGAACGTGTGGCGCAAGGACAATAAGCCCGTGGAATGCAAGGGTTTCCCGGATAAATTCAAGAAACTTGCGCCTAAAGTAGACGACGACTTTATCGTGGCCGAAAAGGCGCCTTAATTAATTATGGACGCAGTTGTTTTGGCGGCCGGAGAAGGCAAGCGCCTGCATCCGCTTACTTTGACTAGGCCTAAGCCGATGATTCCTGTCGCAGGCAAGCCTATTCTTGCGTGGGTTCTTGATGGTTTGAAGAAGGCGGGAGTCAAGAAGGCTGTCGTCGTCGTCGGATATAGGAGGGAGATTATCGAGGGGTACTTTGGTTCGTCGTATGACGGCGTCACATTGGAGTACGTAGTGCAGAAGAAGCAGACGGGCACTGGAGACGCTGTGGCGCGCGCTGAAGGCCGCGTTAAGGGTGATTTTTTGGTCGTAAACGGCGACGTAATTGTTGATTCATCTGACGTTAAGGCTTTTGCCGCCGTAAAGGGGGGCGATGCTGCGTTGTGCGTTTCTGAGGTGCAGGACCCCTCGCGGTTTGGCGTCGTTGAGGTCGTCGGAGGCAGGATAAAGAGTTTGGTGGAGAAGCCTGAGAGGCCTAAATCTAATCTTGTGAATGCTGGGCTGTACCGTTTCAATGAAGATGTCTTTAAGCGGCTTTCTTCCGTTGGGACTTCTCCTAGGGGGGAAATAGAGCTTACTGACGCCGTGCGGGACATCATAAAGGACGGGGACGTCAAAGCGTACCGCCTCGTAAACAAGCCTCTTGAAGTGGGTTTGCCGTGGGACATGCTGAACGTAAACGAGAAGCTGATGAAAGACCAGACATTCCAGGTCAGCAAGAAAGCGGAACTGGAGGAGCACGCCACACTTAAAGGACCAGTCAGCGTAGGAGAGGGAACACGCATAAGAAGCGGCGTCTACGTGGAAGGACCCGTATTAATAGGCAAAAACTGCGACTTAGGACCAAACTGCTACATACGCCCCTACACAGTCATAGGCGACAAATGCCGCGTCGGAAACGCAGTTGAAATCAAAAACAGCATAATAATGAACCACACACACGTAGGCCACCTAAGCTACGTAGGCGACAGCGTAATAGGAGAACACTGCAACTTCGGCGCAGGAACCAAAGTCGCCAACCTAAGATTCGACGACGGCGAAGTCCACGTCGAAATCCAAGGAAAAATGATGGGAAGCGGACGCAGAAAACTCGGCTGCATAATGGGCGACTACGTCAAAACCGGCATAAACGTCAGCATAATGCCAGGCCGATGCATCTACCCCCACGCGACGGTCGAAGCAGGAAGTGTGGTGAAACACAACATCACGGCCCAGGAACCGCAAAATTAAGTTTATTCCTTCAGCGTCTTAAGCGCCAAGCGCACGTCTTTTTCCTCTATCGTCACCTTGTCTCGGTGACGCACCAACTCCTGCGCCCTGCGGCCGACTTTCATCGCCCATTCCTCCATGGCTTCTGCCATGGCTGCGACTGCGTCGTCGCTTACTGGGCTGTCGTCGTTGGCGTTCTTTAATATCCTTTTGACTGGCGCAAGGGGCAGTTCGTTCATACCGCTCTTTTATTTTACTTTGGCCATTAAAATAACGTGGAGAAGTATATTCGGCCTCCTGTTGTGGCGGGGAGTTTTTATCCGCGGGATGTGGGTTTGCTTACTAATCTTTTGGGTAGGATTAAGCCTGCGCCTGAGCGCGTATCTTTGGATGCTTTGGCGGTGATGGTGCCTCATGCAGGTTATGTTTATTCGGGTGGTTGTGCAGCTAAAGTTTATGGTAAGATTCGTTTTCCTCCTGCGTTCGTGATTTTCGGGCCTAATCATACGGGTATGGGCGAGCATTTTGCGGTCGTTAGGCAGGGTGCTTTTAGGACGCCTTTGGGTGATGTTGATGTGGATTCTAAGCTTGCTGACGCGATGCTTGGCAACAGCAAGTATCTTGCTGAGGATGTTGTAGCTCATAGCCAAGAGCATTCCATTGAGGTTCAGTTGCCTTTGCTTCAGAGTTTCAAGCAGCCGTTCAGCTTCGTTCCTGTGACTGTAGCCCATTTGAGTCCGGACGGAATGTTCCTTAAGATTTGCAGGGACTTGGGTGAGGCGGTCGCTAAAGCAGTGAAGGAAACAGGCCTTAGGGTGACTGTTGTGGCTTCTTCGGATATGACTCATGCGGGGGCGATGTATAATCAGATGCCGCCTTCCGGCATGAGCGCCGACGAATTCGCCCGCAACCAGGACAAGTACGCATTGAAGGAGATTCTGGCGCTTTCTCCTGAAAAGCTCTTTAACGCCGTAAGCGAGTACGACATCAGCATGTGCGGCTTCGGCGCGGTTGCGGCAGCTTTGTATGCCGCCAAGGCGTTGGGCGCTAAGAAATCTGAGCTTGTTGATTATAGGACTTCTGCGGAATCCACGGGAGACATTAATCAGGTCGTCGGTTACGGCGGGGTTTTGATCACCTAGTTACTGTGGGCCCTAAGCTGCTGTTTTGCCGCACCATCTGAGTTAGCAATGGCGAAACATCTTTGATTTCCACGTCGTCCGGAATCAGAAATAATTTTTCGGGGGGGTTTATTTTGGCGTCAAAGCAGTTGAATTCAGACAGCCCCCGTTCTTCCCGGGTGACGATTCTAAGAGGGACTCCGTGGTCCTTCCACAGCCATACTCGCCCTTTCGCAGAGGGGTAATCCAGGTCTATAACCACAACCCTCCGGTTGTCAAACATGTCTTCGCCTACAATGCTCGCCCCGGAAGTGTCCACCGCCATCTGACTGGAAATACTGGTGTAGGAAGGCATCTGAGAGGAATCCACGATTTTGATTCCCGACTTATTTACGGGATCAAAAATGAAGAGGCCGTCTTCGTTTTGCAGGCCTACTGTGGTTATGTTTGTTTGCGGGTTCGTTTGTACCATGCGGATTCTTTTTCCGCTTACTGCGTAGTCTGCGGTGATGTTTTGGCCCCATGATGGTATTGAGACTATGTTGCATGTGTATCCTACTTCTTCTGTTCCAAGTGTCAGTAGCCTTGTGATTTCAGATTGCTGCTGTTGCCGCGTTAGGGATGTGGGCCATTTGACTTGGCCGTTTATGGAGTAGTCGGATGTTTGGGATAGGCATGCTGATATGGCTACTGTAAGGCAGAGAATTAGGAGTGTTTTGCGCATCTGGTTTCAGCTAATCAATTGTTGGTGAGTATTTATATTCTTGCCTCGTAAGTAGGTAGTATGCCGTGTGGACGCAAGCGCAAGCGCGCCCAGATGAACAAGCACAAGCTGAAGAAGCGTAGGCGTAGGCTACGTCACCTTAAGAAGAAGTAGCTGGTTTAGTTTCTGTTGGGCTTTTGAGTGTTTTATCGTTCCTTTTTGGGGGGCTTCTGTAGCGCAGCTTTAGGAGGGCAAGAAGTATCGCCAGTAGGACCACTGCGAGAAGGATTGCTATTATCGCATTATTTTCGGTGGCCGGCGCCTCTTGCGTCTGCTTGGGTTTTATCGTTGTTGTGGAGTATGAGACCGGCTTTGATTGGGCGAGGTTCTCCTCGGACGTTCTGCGTTCGACAAGAGACTTAAGCGACCGCGCCTTGTTTATTCCCACTTGATTGTCAACTTCCACGTATAGTCGTATCGCCTCATCTGCTTTTGCCAATGCGTCCGCGTAATTCGACGCAACATAACTTTCGCTCGCATTAGCGTATACTGCGTCGGCTTTTTCTGCGGAGTTTATTGAGGCCTCAAGCGCTCTGACGTCTTTAACGTAAGGAGCAATGTCTGCTGTGTCGCCGGCGTTAGAGAGGGCCTCGTAATACAGCCGGCGGGCACCGTCCACGTCGCCTGACTTTAATGCGTTCTTTATGGCGTCAACAGCTTGAATCGCCGCTTTTTCCTTCAACTGAACGTCCGCTTTAGTTAAGGCTTCCTGCGCTTGCGTAGGCATGCCTGCTTTGAGGAATAATTCCGCGGCGTGACTGTATTGGTCGGCGGAGTTTTGGTGCATGTTTTTTTGGGCGCTTATTTCGGCTTTGCCGGAAAGCAGTTCTGCTTTTGTCGCGTACAGCGGCTGGACGTTTATTGTGTAGGCGACGATGGAATCGTGAGTGCCGACGATTATCTGCTTGGCGTTGTTGGTTTCTGCGGTAAGCAAGTCGACGGTCTTTTCGGGGAGAGTCTGGTTTAGTATCACGTCTCCGGCGGTGGATAGAACCAGCAGGTCGTAGTCTGTGGACATCACCAGCTCGGTCTCATTGTCTTCGTTTATGTCGGATGCGACAGCCGCCTGCATTTGAGTTATGGGGAGCACTGTTTTGGGTTCAAGTTCTGTGTCGTATAGGATTGCTGAATCGGCGAATAATGCGAGTATCTGCGCCCCTGACGTGTCGTTGAATGCTATCAGCCTGCGGGGCCGGGAGGGTGACGGAACTTTGCGGACTACGTCCAAGCTTTGGTTTATTATGAATAGGTGGCTGGATGAGCCCGCAACGTATTCTGAAGTTCTGTTGAACTTAGGAGGCAGCTTCGCTATCATCCAGATTGGTTCGCCTAAAGTGCGATTTAAAATCAGGTTGCCGTCGGCGCTAAGAATCCTAACGAAAGTGTCTTCGCTTACCGTGAATATCTCGGAAGAGCCGTTTTCAGATGAAACCAAAGCGTCTGTTGTGAGGCCGGATTCACGGTAGGCCCACGCCATTTCCGTCGTTACGGCGGATTTTTCCCGTGAGTATGTTCTTTCAGCCAGATATAGGTTGTGGGCTATCGTCGCCTGGCCTATCGCTTCGGATGCGGTTATGTATTTTGTTGTGCCGTCTATTTGGGCGGGTCTGACTAGGACGTGCACTTCTGTGGGGTAGGCGTATGAGTAGAAGCGTGGTATGAGGAAGTCTTCTATCGGTTCGCCTGAGGGGGTGATTTTGTATATCGTCGTTCGCGCTCCTCTGAGGCCGGATACGGCGATTATTTCTTTTTCCCCGTTTCCTGCGTCTTGAACGGTTATGTAGTCTACTCCTGAAATCAGCGGTATGCGCCAGTTTTGCTGTATTATGCTTGTTGCGGAAACTGAAGTGGTAAGGAGGTAGAGAACCAAGAGCAGGATAAGTATCGTAAATTGGCGCATGCTGAGTTTACAGATGCGAGTTTATATTATTTAATTTCCCAAGGTAGTTTGAGGGTGGATTTAAGCGTGGTTAATCCGGGATTAGACTGGGAGCATCATAATCTGGCGAACGACTTCTACCGGCTCGGCGACTTCAAGAAGGCGGTTGAACACTACTCCAAAGCAATTGAAATCAAGCCCGACTTAAGCGAAGCATACTTCAACAGAGGCCTCGCTTACGCGCGACTACAGAATTTCGAGAGGGCCATATCAGACCACACGCGCGTTATTGAGCTTCAGCCCGAACTTGCGGAAGCATATTACACGCGAGGTCTTTTGCACGAGTACTTGCGCAACTATGAGGCGGCCGTTAAGGACTATGAGTCCGCCGTCCGAATCAACCCGGATTACGACGAGGCGCAGGAGCAGTACAGGATTATTCTCCTTAAGAAATCAGGGAACGACTGATGTTTTTTTCGCGCTTATATTGGGGTATCGAGAGGTATCCTGAGGCGCCTTACTTTGTTTTAGGCGTTTATTTGATTCTGCTTGGCCACTCAAACGCAGCGTTCATCCTATCGCATACCTCGCTTTTCCTGTGGATTTGCCTGGCAGCGGGAATTACGGTCAAGGCTCTGCTTAAGACGCCCAGGCCTAAGGCGTATTACGGAGGTTTTTACTGGACTTTGTATGACGTCCCTAGCATCCACACGATGTTGTCTTGGGGCATTTCGGCGTTCGTCTTCGGTTTGAATCCCGTCTGGGGTATTGCGCTTTTGCCTATAGGAATCTTTTACCTGCTTTCCCGGCTTGCTTTGGGTTTTCACTCGGTTTTGGGTGTTGCCGTGGGCGCGGCACTCGGCTGCCTGGTGGGGTGGCTTGTTTCGCCGGCCTGGAATTTTTCTTTCGGATTTGCCGCGGAATTTTGTTTGTCTGCCTTGTTTTTTATCGTGCCTTTTTGCGTTTCGTTTGTGCGCAGAAGGAGGATGAAGCGGGCGCAGTTTTAGTATCCGCGTATGCCGTATCGGACAAACACGTGTTCCAGCAGTTTTACGGATAGCAGAGGCAGGGTTAAGGATAGCGCAATAAGATAGGCCATAGATATTGTTGGGTCTGTTGTTGGGGGGAAATTGAGCAGGCTCCATCTGAACAGGTTTATGGAGTGGTATAGGGGGTTCATGTAAACTAGCGGGTGCAGCACTTGAGGCAGGACGTCGATGGGGTAGTATAGGCAGCCGAAAAATAGGAAGAATCGTTGGCCGTATATGACGGCTATGGATGCTATTCCTTCTTCTGCTAGTTCTATTGAGGCGACCATGAAGTCGAGGGAGAGGAATATTATTAGTGTGAGCAGTAGTATGAGGAGTGCGGTTATTATGTTTTTTGCGGAGGGTAGGGGTGTTGTTTCGTAGAGGAGTATTAGGATTAGGGGGGTCAGCGCAAGCGATGATTCTATGAGCACCTTGAGGGTTTTGCCCAGAAACATGTATATGCGGTTTATTGGCGCAAGAAGGAGTCCTTCCAGGACTTGCATGTATTTTGCCCTCAGAAAGTGGGCTCTGCCCCATACGACGCCCACTATTCCGTACGTTATTGCTGCGGAAAGCAGGTAGGAGTTGAGTTTTCCGTCGGGTATGAACTGGAGTGAGCCTATGCCCGATACGTTTATTACGCTGGCGTATGCGACAAAAAACAATACGAGCGTTGGCAGAGGGTATGATAGGGTCGTGACGTAGTGCAGTTTAAACCTGTACTCGTCTTTGAAGTCCGTCAGGGACAACGCCAGTATTCTACGGATTCTCCGCGAAATAGACGAAAACATCTTCTAATGTGGGGGATTTTACGTTCATTGACGTTACTGTAGCGCCGGATTCGGCTATTTTGCGCAGTAAACTCGTGAGGTGCTGCGCCCCGGAAAACTCTATTTGAACGCAGTCTTCTATCGAGCGGACGCCCAACGCCGCCTCAACCGTCTTTTTAGACTGCGACGTAAACCTGACTTCAAGGACGTCACTGTGAGGAACCTGCGTAACTACATGCCGCGTGTCACCTGAAAAAAGAAGCCGACCCTTAGACAGAATACCCACTTTGTCGCACAGATACTCCGCCTCAAGCATATAGTGAGTACACAAAAAGATGGTCTTACCTTCCTTAGACAGCGCCTTAATCTGCTCGCGAAGCTTAACCGCCGCCTGAGGATCAAGCCCCAAAGTAGGCTCATCCAAAAGCAAAACAGGAGGATCATGAATCAACGCCCTAACAACCGCAAGCCTACACTTCATCCCAGTAGAATAAGTTTCCACAAGAGAATCAAGACGCTCAGACAACCCGAAAAAACCCGCAAGCTCCTCTATACGCTCACCCACATCTTCCACACCATACAAGTCGCCATACAACATAAGGTTGTCGCGGCCGCTAAGCCGGTGGTAAATCAGTTGTTGCCCCAGCATCACCCCTATGTTTTTTCTGACTTCCTGTGGTTGTTTTAGTACGTCGTATCCTGCGACGTTCACTTCCCCCGACGTGGGGGTCAGCAGCGTCGAAAGTATTTTGGTCGTTGTTGTCTTGCCGGAGCCGTTTGGACCGAGTAGACCGTATATTTCGCCTTTTTTGACGGACAGCGACACGTCGTCTACGGCGCGTATTATGCGGGTCTTCTTGCGGGGGAAGAATCTGCGCGCATTCTCTTCGAATTCGCGCGTAAGTCTGTTGATAACAATGGTTTCGCGCATTATGCTTAGTGTAAATCGGATGCGTTGGTTATAAGCGGAATGCGCGCGGATTTAAGCAGACCTTATTTTCATCAGCCACGGTTGCTCTGCTACGGCAAACATGCCTTCGTCGTTCTTGCATGCCACAGACCACAGCCAGTCTCCGTCGTTGCACCACATTCCGTATAAAGTGAAGTTGTTCAGGCGGTTGTTCACAGGGTACATAGTCCCAGGAACTGGATTTATGACCCAACCTTGATCAACCCATTCGCCCAGACCGCCGCCCAAAGATGGGCATAGACTGCTTGGGTGGTTGTGTGCTGAGCTGTTCATTGTGATTAGTGCGCCTTCCCATCTGCCTGTGAAGTTGGACCATAGGCAGACGTCGCATTCTTTGATGTCGCTGGAGGAGGACACGTTGTATATTAGCAGTATGTTGCATGTTGGTGGCGGGCAGAACACTGCGTCTGTGTTGTTTGCGTTTATGTTGCCGTATTGGACTTCGTTGTAGCATGTTGGGGGTAGAGTGTTCATGTAGCAGACGTTGGTTTGGTCGTTGAAAGGCAGGCTGCAGAAGAACTGTTTTCGCGGGTAGAAGTATGGTCCCGGCAGCTTGGAGTAGCTCCATGTGAAGGTGATGGATTCGTTTGGTTCAAGGGGTGTTGCGTGGTTCCATGTTCTGTTGGCTAGCATTACCCAGGGACCTACGAAGCCGTTCATGTATGTTTGTTGGTATAGTATGTCTGTTACGTTGATTTCCAGTAGGGGTATTTCGCGGGCTGTGTTGATTACGGTTATGTTGAATACTGGTTTCTTGCAGTCGAATTCGGTGTTGGTTAGTATTAGTCCTCTGCATGCGTCGCAGTGGCCGTTGTAGCATGTTGGGCATCCTGTTTGGCAGTCGTAGTTTGTTGTGCATGGTTTGCCGCAGTCTCCTGCTTGGCACCAGTGGGTGGTTGTGTTGCACCAGCTGCATTCGCCTAGTGGGCAGTCTTGGTCTGTGTTGCAGTAGCTGCATCCTTGTATGGTTGTTGATGTGCTTGTTATTGTGACTGTTACTGAGGTGGATGTGGTTGTTGAGGCGCATGCTCCGTTTGGCGTGAAGGCGCATATGTATATCCAGTTTTCGTAGTCGAATGTTGCTTGGTCGTCTGTGCAGGGGTCGCAGTCTTCGCAGTATGGGGGTATGTCGCTTGGTATGCAGAGTGTTGTTGATGTGGAGCTGTATATTGAGGTGGAAGTGGAGGAGGATGTGGATACGATGGTTACGGAAGTGGAAGTGGATGAGGAAGTGGATACGATGGTTACGGAAGTGGAAGTAGACGAGGAAGTGGATACAACGGGCATGGAGGTGGAGGTGGAAGTTGATGTTGGCGGGGTTGTGCAGCAGTCTGCTGATGAGCATTCGTCGCAGGCGGGGTCAAACCATCTTGGACAGTGTTCGCATTGTCCGTTGAATTCAACGTAGAAGTCGTCTGTGCAGGGGTTGCAGTCGTCGCAGGATATTGGGCCTTGGCATATGTCGCAGCTGCAGCAGGGGTTTGTTGTTGTAGTGAAGGTTACTGTTACAGTGGACGATGTTGAGGTTGGGTTGACTGGAACTGAAGTTGAAGTGGAAGTAGACGTCCAAGTCACAGAAACAGATGTGGACGTAGAAGTGGACGTAGGCGGGAAATTACAGCAATCCACATAAGCATCATCAATACTACAACCGGGGTCACCCCAAACAGGCCAATGATGACATGAGCGTCCGTCATAGAATTCGTCGCTACACTTAATACAATAATAACAAACAGTCGCACCACTACAATCACAAGCTGAAGTTCACGCATCAGGCAAAGACTTAGATGTGGAAGTGGACGTGGAAGTGGACGTAGATGTTTGAGTTACAGTAACAGACGTTGAGGTGGAAGTTGATGTGGGCGGGGTTGTGCAGCAGTTTACTGTTCCGCATTCGTCGCAGCCGGGTACGAACCAGCTAAACCAGTGTTCGCATTGTCCGTTGAATGGGGATAGGAAGTCGTATGTGCATGAATTGCAGTCGTTGCAGGATGATGCTTCGTAGCATATGTCGCATTCGCAGCAGGGATTAGTTGTCGTTGTAAAGGTTACTGTCACCGTGGACGATGTTGAGGTCGGGTTGATTGTGACTGAAGTCGACGTGGAAGTGGACGTAACAGACACAGAGGTTGAAGTAGACGTGGAAGTAGGCGGGAAATTACAGCAATCCACATAAGCATCATCAATACTACAACCGGGGTCACCCCAAACAGGCCAATGATGACATGAAAACCCGTCAAAGAAGTCGTCGCTACACTTATTACAATCATCACAAACAGGCGCACCACTACAATCACAACCAGAAGTACACGCCTCAGGCAACGACGTAGAGGTGGAAGTGGACGTAACAGACACGGAAGTAGACGTAGATGTTGATGTTGTCACCGAAGTCTGAGTCACAGAAACAGACGTCGAAGTAGACGTGGAAGTAGACGTCCAAGTCACAGAAACAGACGTCGAAGTAGACGTGGAAGTAGACGTCCAAGTCACAGAAACAGACGTCGAAGTAGACGTGGAAGTAGACGTCACAGACACAGACGTCGAAGTAGACGTGGAAG
This sequence comes from uncultured archaeon, assembly GCA_902384455.1. Classification (GTDB taxonomy): domain Archaea; phylum Altiarchaeota; class Altiarchaeia; order IMC4; family SCGC-AAA252-I15; genus CABMCB01. The sequence goes on along the minus strand of CABMCB010000020.1, from coordinate 706 downwards.
TAGGCGGGAAATTACAGCAATCCACGTTTTCATCGCCAGCGCTGCAACTGGGGTCGCCCACAACAGGCATATGCCAACATGAAATACCGTCGTAGAAGTCGTCGCTACACTTATTACAATCATCGCAAACGGGCGCACCACTACAATCACAACCAGAAGTACACGCCTCAGGCAACGACGTAGAGGTGGAAGTGGACGTAACAGACACGGAAGTAGACGTAGACACAGAAGTCGAAGTCACAGACACAGAAGTAGACGTCGAAGTAGACGTCCAAGTCACAGAAACAGAAGTGGACGTAGACACAGAAGTCGAAGTCACAGACACAGAAGTGGACGTAGACGAGGGTGGGACGTGGCAGCAGTCCTCGTTGGCGGAGCCTTCTGCGCAGTTCGGGTCGCCTACGGTGGGGTAATGTTCGCAGACGCCGTTGTTGTCGAAATCGTTAGTGCATCTGTTACAGTCATTGCAGCGGTCTTGGGGATCTGGGGGGCTGGCATCGGTACAAACACAAGGATCACCACTATCCCCTTCGCAGACCGGAACGGACGTTGAGGAGGTGGATGAACTCGTTGAAGTACTGGTGGAAGAAACAGACGTAGAAGTACTCGTAGAAGAAACAGACGTAGAAGTGGACGTAGAAGAAAAAGACGTAGTAGTACTCGGGGAAGAAACAGACGTTGAGGAAGACGATGAAGAACAAGACGT
>CABMCB010000019.1 GCA_902384455.1 uncultured archaeon | reverse complement strand
GTTTACCCTGAGGAGGACCAGGAGTCTGCTTAACAGGAGGAGGACCAGGAGGCTGCTTAACAGGAGGAGGACCAGGAGGCTGTTCTCCTGTGAACGTCGCCTCTAATGTGCGCTGCCGCACTTCATCCGCATACTCGTAGAAAGCTCCTGCAAGTTCGCCTCTTTGGAAGTTGCCTAAAGCTTGAGCTAAACCTGCGTTTTCAGGCTGAGTTAAAGCAGCTTGAAATGCTGAATCATCAGAAACACCTAACTTTGCGTATACCGCGTCCCCAAGCAAACCAAAGAATACTCTCTCGTCTCCAGGTAATGCCGCAACAGGTTGACCGTCTCCGGCTGTCATTGGCGCACCGGGTCGGTCTTCTCTGTGTCCTGTTGCGTTGTCTAATAGTACTGCGTGGAATGTTGGGTCTGCACCTATTCCTGCTGCATCCAGCAATGTCACTACTGCTCTGTGCTGGTCGTGCGCTCTTGCAAAATCTATTCCCACCTGCAATGCGGCAGGACTGTAATCGTGTTGGGGCGCTGCGGGCTGGCCGCCGTTGTGGTTTGCTATCTCTGAGTCTGATAAACCGCCGTATCTAATGCTGTCAGCATGCCATTGGTCGGCTCGGTCTTGCGTTAGGTTAGCCCACTGCGGGTTGTTTTGAGGCACACCACCTCTTGCAATACCTTCAGCTTCAGAGTAAGCTAACCCCACGTTTCTGTGCAATCTAGCAAGCCAACGCTCACGGTGCTCTTCGTCAGGCGAATTCTGCCTGATTGACCCTTCAAGAACCTGCACAAGCCCGTTTGGCCCGTCAAATCCGTCGAATTCGCCGAAGTCGGCTACAAGCTCCCTGTAGTATCTGTTGTCGCTTCCTGCGTTAAGCCAACCGAAAGAATCAGCCCTAAGAGCTTCCTTAAGGCTCAGTCGGTTCATACCCAAAACTTTGCCTATGGGCCGCACTGCGGGAGCAGCGGCAGGCACTTCTTCGACTGGGATGAATTCGTCCGCGAATCTTCTACGAGCCTTGTTCCATGTTTCGCTCAAATGATCCTCCAGTTGCTTGCGTTTGGCTAAGTCGTTTATGTCGCCGCCTGAGCTTTGGCCGGGTATGCCTCCGAGGGTGCTGAAGATGCGTTCATTATAGGCGTCCATAAACTGGAGTCCTGTAGTGATGTTGCCCCAGTCTACGTTGCCGTCTGCGTCTATTGGGCGGCCTATTAGGCGGGCGAGGTTTCTTTCGTATTCTCCGCCGTCTATTGGGCCGTTGTCTGTCTGGATTTTTCTGACGCGGTCTGCGGGTACAATATTTCCTTGTGCGTCGCGGAATTGCTCTTGTCCGTTGACTACTTCTCGCCTTAGTTTTCTGCCTTGCGGGATGTCTGCGGGGTTTCCTGTGGTAGCGTCTACGAGGGTTTTTCCGTCTTCTCCTCGCCTAAGGTGCATTGTGTCGGTGGTGTCTGATTCTACGTATTCTACTTGGACGTCGCGGAATCCTGTCCTGAATCCGCGTTGTATGGCTACCCATGTTTCCACGCTTGTGGTGACGTCTTCGGCTTCTGTTATGAATGCGATTTTGCCTCTGAGGCGTTCGAGTGTTTGCCTGCGTTCTTCGGCGCGGGCTGCGTCTTTTTCGCGGGCTACGTGCTCGGCGAATCCGCCTTGGGTTTGCTGGCGTCGTGCAGTATCGATTTCTTCGCTTAGGCGTTCTGCTTCATGGAGGTTTCTGCGGTAGTGCTGCGGCAGAGCGTCGCCGTGAATATCAACTCCTGCAGTGGGATTGCCTTCTGCGTCTCTTCCGATTATTGTTCTTTCGAACACTTGGTCTTCTGCTTCTCTGCGTCCGAGGGCTACGTCTCTTTCTCTTTCTGCGTCACGTTCCTCAATGAGCGTTTGCAGTAGTTTGGTGCGGGGGTCTGTTGAGTTTACGACGTCTTCACGCCGGTCTCTTGAGCCGGTTTGCTCGCCTTCGCGGACCCACTTTTTTACTCTTCCGGCTAGGTCTTGGTCGCCGTGGTTTTCAAGTGCTGCGACGATTTCTTTCCAGTTGCCTACGGAACCTAGTTCCCGCGAGAATTCTTCTATAGTAGACGCTGAAAGTTCGCCTTGAGCTGGAGCGTGTTTCCCTTCTATTTCATCGCGGACTTCCTGCAGGTCGCGCTGGAGCCTCTGTGATTCAGCGGTTCTTTTTGCGTGTTGTTCGCGTTGAGCTATGATTTTCTGGTTGACTTCTATGTGGGAGGCTTTGGTTATGTCGTCCAATGAGAAGCTAACTGGCGTTGCTCCTTCGCCGGGCGGATTGAAGTCTACATGCCCCCCGATTCCCGCGTCTTGACCTGGTTTTTTCACGGTCGTGATTGTTAACTGGCCTTCTGCCCCATTGTATGTTACGGTCGTGGGCATGTCTGCGCGGGTTTTGAATGCGCCCACTGCGCTTTTCAGCGCTGTGCGAGTATCTTTGTCTGCGACCGCCTGCGGCTCCTCACTATCGGCCCTCAGAAATTGTTGGTTTTGGCCTTCCCCTATAACTCGATAAGTGCCGTCTGCCGTAACTACTTCGTATCCTCCGTCAATGTTTTTTACTGTGTCCCCGTTGGCTAGTGTGCGTTCAACTGTAAATCCCCTTGGGATAACTGCCGCCTTTTGAGCTTCCAATCCGGCTACTACCAAGTGAGCTACTCTTCTCTGTTCGCCTGCGGGCAGGTCTTTAAGAAGATCCTCTTGGATATGTTGCTCAGTTGCGCGTCTGTCTTCGCTATCTACTCTTTGTGGGGGGTTTTTAGTTGAGGCCATTTTATTGAATAATATGTATATTTTATAGCTTAAATAGGCATATTGTTCTCACGTCTTGAAGTGGAAAAACATGAGGTAAAAATACTTTTAAACCAACACCTATAAGTACCGAAGAGCCGAAAAAAGCCCATCACTCAAATACTACCAGGAACAGGCGCCCAAACACCCTCAATACGAACAAAAGGACGACCCCTCTGAAGCCTATACGAAAGACCACCAATATTATACTCAGGCGCAGAAGGAGGCCTATACCTGTAAATAACCTTCCTACTGTCAACGGTCCCCGCAACCTTGATGTATGAGGTGCGTCCTTCGCCGGCTTTGAATGATTCAGCCAGCTTGGCGTACTCTTCTTCTATTGAGCCGCTTGCAGGAATTCGCTTCCATGGGACTTGCGGGCTTGTGCGTATTAGGAATGAGCCTTCCGTGTTGACGTATCCTACTTCGGCGCCATCGTCCATGACAACTGATTTAGACCAGTCGCCTCCGGTTCCTGGTATGCAGGCGATGTTTTTGATTACCTCATTATCGAACCTTCGTATGAGATCTAAGACAACGTGAGCACCGAATACTCCTTCAGGCAGTGAAACTGAATTGAAAGCAGACTGGCTTCCTTCAGCCATGCGGCCGGGAATTTGAAGCACACTTGAGGCAAGCGGGATGCCCCCGTCCATACCCCCAGCGGAAGCCGTAGGCTTACTCACATTAGTACGTTTTTTCATGACATCACCCCTGTTAACTATAGGAGGAGGTATAAAAAAAGGGGGGAAACGCATTTTTATGCCTCCAACATAGAAATCTACCTACATGGAGCAAATGTACAAGCAACTGCTTGAGCGCGCATGGACTAAACTCCCTGAGCACCTAAGAAGCCACGACCGCTTCGAAATGCCTCAGGCGGACGTGCTCAACGAGGGAAACATAACGATCATCAGAAACTTCACGGAAATAGGAAACCAACTTAGGCGCGACCCCGTATACATACTAAAATTCCTGAGCAAAGAACTTGCCGCACCAGGAACACTAGACGGGAACCGCGCAAGCATACAACGCAGACTAAAAAAACAGGTAATACAGGAAAAGATAGACGCATACGCCAAAGAATACGTGGTATGCCACCAATGCGGACGGCCAGACACCGACATAACATCGTTTGAGGACCAGAAGATAATCAAATGCGGGGCCTGCGGAGCTTGGTGGCCTTTGCGCCGGATAAAATAGGATTGGACGCCGATGAACATTAAAGTTCATACATTAAACAACGAAGTGCTTGTTGCCGCCTGCGACAGAAGCCTCCTTGACAAAACTCTTGTTCACGGGGACGTGGAGTTCCACGTTAACCCCGCATTCTACGGCAATACGTTAGCAGACGAAAAAACGCTCATTGAGGCGCTGAAGAAGGCGACCATCGCCAACCTGGTGGGCAAGAAGTGCGTTGCTGCAGCGGTCAAATCAGGATACATAAACCAAGAGAACATACTAATTATAGACGGCGTGCCTCACGCCCAGATGATTGTTGTGTTGTGAAAAACATTGAACTTCCCAGCCGGGTGCTAGTGGGGGAAGACGCCATAAAGCAGGCCTCAGAATTCGTGTCATCGCTTAGGCTAGAAGCGCTCCCCGGAACGCCCCTATTAGTATCCGACGCGACCGCATACAAAATCGCAGGAGAAGAAGTCGCAAAAAAACTCGGGGCCGCCAACTTCCTTGTTTCTGAGGCGACTGAGAAGGAGGTTCAGCGTCTTTTAGACCGGCTGCAGGGGGACGGAGTGTCTTATCTTGTGGCTGTGGGAGGCGGCACCGTGATTGACGTGGCGAAGGTGGCGAGCTTCAGAAAGAGGATGCCTTTCGTCTCAATACCGACTGCCGCAAGCCACGACGGAATCGCCTCTCCTCGCGCCAGTTTGAAGGGGGAGAAGCCCATGAGCGTGGAAGCTCATGAGCCCATTGGAATACTCGCAGACCTCACCATAATCGCCAAGGCGCCTAAGAAGCTTCTTGCCGCAGGATGCGCAGACGCAATAAGCAACTACACTGCAGTTAGGGACTGGAGGATAGCGCACCGCGAAAAAAAGGAGTACTACGGAGACTACGCTGCGGCGCTCGCGGACATGAGCGCAAGAATCATAATGGAAAGCGGCCCGCGAGTTTACGACAACATAAGCATACTCGTTGAGGCACTCATAAGTTCGGGAATCGCCATAGGCATCGCCGGCTCAACCAGGCCTTGCTCTGGAAGCGAACATTTGTTCAGCCACATGCTCGACATAATCTGCGAAAAGCACGCGTTGCACGGCGAGCAAGTTGGGGTAGGCGCCATAATGATGGCTTACCTTCAGCGGTCTGATTGGGAGGCGGTTAGAAGCGCTTTGAATTCTGTTGGTGCTCCTACTACTGCGGCTGAACTTGATATTCCGCCGGATAAGATTATTGAGGCTTTAACTTCAGCCCACAAAGTCCGCGACAGGTACACTGTTCTTAGAGGGGGGTTGTCGCACCATAGGGCTGTTGCGCTTGCCAAAAAAACGGGGGTCATACCGTAGGAGATGGAAAACGAAATCGCAAACTGGCGGAAAACCAAAGGCGTACTCCACTTCACGCTCATAGACCCGGACAAACAACCGCCAACTGAAGCAGGAAAACTCGCGAAGGCAGCTCAAGACGCGGGAAGCGACGCCATAATGATAGGCGGAAGCACAACATCGCACGAGGCCGCTGACGCCACGACTAAGGCTGTTCGCGAGTCTGTGAGCGTCCCAGTTATTCTTTTTCCTGGCGGGGCTTCTGGTGTTAGCCGGCATGCGACCCACATTTTCTTTATGAGTTTGTTGAACAGCACTAAGAGGCGTTTTCTTGTTGAGGAGCAGCTTAAGGGCGCTATGTACATACGGAAACTGGGTATTACGCCTATTCCCATGGGTTACATTCTCATCTCCACAAGCGAGACTCCCACTACTGTAGAGCGCGTCGCTGAACCTGACCCCATACGGGAATCCGACGTGGAGAAGGCCGTTGCTTACGCGCTTACGGCCCAGTATTTTGGGATGCAGTGCGTTTATCTTGAGGCGGGTAGCGGCGCTCAGAAGCCTGTTCCTCTGGAGATTGTTTCTGCGGTTAAGAAGGCTCTTTCTATCGTGGTGATTGTTGGCGGAGGAATCAGGTCGCCTGATGCTGCCAGGCAGCGCGTTAAAGCCGGCGCAGACGTCATAGTGACCGGAACTATCGGCGAGAGGGACCCTCAGAAGCTCATTGACATAATCAAGGCGGTTAAGGAGAAAGGATGAAGGTTGCGGTCATAGACTACGGCGCAGGAAACCTTAGGAGCATCAAAAATGCGTTAAGGAAGCTTTCAGCCGAAGCCGACTTCATAACTTCTCCCGCGGACATTGACTGCGCAGACGCAATCATTCTTCCCGGAGTTGGAGCGTTCGGCGACGCAATGAAAAAACTCTCGGTATTCAAGCAGCCCCTTAAGGATGCGACGAACGACGGCCTCCCTTTTTTGGGTTTGTGTTTGGGTTCTCAGGTTATTTTTGAGGAAAGCTTGGAGTCGCCTAATGTTAAGGGGCTTGGTTTGCTTTCGGGGAAATGCGTGCGTTTTAACCCTTCTTTTAAGGTGCCGCACATGGGGTGGAACAACATAACAATTAAGAAGGAGACTCCTCTTCTTTCAGGCATAAAGGACTCTGACTTCTTCTACTTCGTTCATAGTTATTACCCCGTCCCAAAAAGTAATTTGGCGACCGCAGCGACCACATCATACGCGGGAGTCGACTTCACAAGTGTGGTCGCTGAAGGAAACATTTTCGCCACTCAATTCCACCCTGAAAAAAGCGGCGAAACAGGACTTAAAATCCTGAAAAACTTCATTGGTATTGCGCGCCACTGATTCTACTGGAGAATACATCCAATTCTTGGAATGTCTCATTCCCCCTAAGCTGGATTCCTTCGGCCGCAACAAATGCGTCCACACGTTGTCGGGCTTGATTGAATGTTGCGCCTGTTTCGGCCACCTGCCTTGCTATCAACTCTGCTTCAGACAGGTTTATTCCTCTGGCCATGCCGTTAACGAAGGCTTGAGCGTATCCTTCGCCGACTTGCTCCTGGCGCACAAGCAAGTAGTGGCCTAATCTTAGGCCTGCTGGGTAGGAAAAGTCTTCTTCAGCGTGGAGGCCTGCTATCCGGTTTCGTGATTCGCGTAATCTTTTAAAGAAATCGTCTAACGTGTGGTTTCTGGCCCAGTTTCCTAATGTTCCCGTTGGTTCTTTACTGTAGGCTCGCTCTATGAGCGCTAAGGGGGTGTCTAAACATTCAGGAACCATTTCTGGAATTATTTCAGCACGTCTTGCTTCTGTGAGCCTTTGGGCGGCAATACGGGGGTTTTCCGTAAGATGCGGCGGAATCTGGGGGTCGTTGAATATTATCGCTTCAACTGTGGATGCTATTGGCGGGGTTATGTCGTAAGCTATGAATCCGTCCCCCTGCAGCCGGTGGGTGAGTTCATGGGTTATTATCCCTACGTCTTCTGCTGCGACGTCAGGGTTAAGTAGTATGACTTGGTTGAGGTTGTGTGAAGATGAATGAATTCTAAGGTCGAATACTTCGGCGTCCATTCTCATGTGAGTCAGGTTGTCGCGTTCCGGTGGGCTTATTTCAGTTGCGTCGAACCCCATTTTTTCTATGAATGCGTCTCCGACTGCTGCGACCAAATTTTGTCTCTGAAGACGCGGCTCCACTTTAGTGGCGAACGCCGGTAAATCGCGTTCGCGTATCTCCTTAAGCCTCTCGCATATAGGCTCTACATTATCGATAACAGCCATAAACAGACTTTCAGCCTCATCGTCTGCTCCCTTAAACAAAGATTTTGCCGCAAAATTTGGGTCTTCGCTAGCGCGCCTTATTTGCTCTGCAGACACTCCCCTGAAGGCTACTTCAGAAAGCCCGTTCCGTCTGACATAATCTACGGCAACCCCAACAGGCATATTGTGGAGTATGCGGACTTTAAGATGCTCTGCTGTTGCGCATCTGCGTGCTTCAGCAAGTAGCCCCTGTATTTCCTTGACTCCGTCTTCCCCCAAAGCATTCCTTATTCTCCCTTCAACTTCAAGATAGAATAAGGCATCCAACGCCTTAGGAGTTGAATGAGGCAATGGAGCCCCTGCCTGCGCATCTGAAACTCCCGGGTTTTCCACCGGCCCCTGACCCGCACCCGCCTTATTGACTGGCTTAGCCATCTGTTTTATTACCGCGTGATTTGTGGTATTAAGTCGACTACATGAAGAAATGCAGCCCAGTGTTTTTTGCGAGTCGGAGTATTGGGCCTGTTGAGGGGCTGAAAAGTACAGGGGATTCAGCTTCTTTTTCCGGTGATTTCTCGGATACTTAGTTTCATCACGCATGTGCCTTTGACGTCTGCGGGGAGGAACTGTATTGTTTTGCCTGTTTTTGCGGCAACGAAATTTGATAGCGAAGCCGCTTTTTCCGTCGGGTCGTTGACGTATTGGATTGCTCCTTTTACGATTACGCTTTCGTAGTGTGTGCCTGTTTTGCAGGGGGACACGTTGTCTTTGATTCCTTTTTCATTGAACACAATGAGGCACCCCGTGGGGTTTGATTTGAGAATTAAGTGTTTTTGGCCTTCGGATGCGCCGTGGAAGTAGGCTGCGTTCTCATCCTCAACAAAGACTAAGTGGATTGGGACGGCGTACGGAACGTCTGAAGACGAAAGAGACAGCACGCCCGTATTCATTGAGGCAAGAAAACTTTTGGCTTCAACCTCAGACATTGCCTTCTCTTTCCTGCGCAACAAACCGGAACCGTCCATGACAGATGAATAATTCCACCCGCAAACTCAAATACTTCGGATAACCACATAAGACGCCTTTTTATTGGGCCGTATTCTATTAGTTTGTTTGGTGGCCTCGTATGTCCGACTTGAATTTGAAAACTCGGGAGCCGATTATTTCTGTTTTAGGCCACGTGGACCACGGGAAGACTACTCTTCTTGATTACGTCAGAAGCAGCACTGTGGCGTCGAGGGAGGCCGGAGGTATCACGCAGCATATTGGGGCTACTGGGGTTCCTTTTGAGGTCATTGAGAAGTTGTGCAAAGGGAAGCTCAAGAAGGAGATGATAAAAATCCCCCTACAGGGGCTTTTGTTCATCGACACGCCCGGCCATGAGGCGTTCACTACGCTTAGGAAGCGGGGAGGGAGTGTGGCCGACCTTGCCATCCTTGTTGTTGACGTTAATGAGGGTATGAAGCCTCAGACTTTGGAGGCATTGCAGATTCTTAAGCAGTATAAGACGCCTTTTGTTGTGGCGGCAAACAAGATTGATGCGATACACGGGTGGCAAAAAGACGTGCCTTTTAGCGAGCAGAACGAGCGCGTGCAGAAGGAATTCAACGACAAATTCTACAAGCTGGTCGGCGACCTGTCTATTCATGGATTCAACTGCGAACACTTCACCCGCGTCTCAGACTTCAGGAAAGAAGTCTGCATAATACCCATATCCGCCCAAACAGGCGAAGGAGTGCCACACCTGCTCATGACATTGATAGGCCTCGCTCAAACGTACCTTAAGGAGCAGTTGGAGGCCGCAATCACGAGTCCAGGTAAGGGTGTTATTTTGGAGGTTAAGGAGGATGTGGGTTTGGGTGCGACTATTGACGTGATTCTTTATGACGGGATTATTCATCGGGGCGACAGCATTGTCGTGGGGGCTCATCAGCCGTTTGTGACCAAGGTTAAGGCGTTGCTTAGGCCTAAGAGTTTGGATGAGATGAGGGATCCGCGCGAGAAGTTCAAGAATGTTGAGAGTGTTTATGCGGCTTACGGCGTAAAGATTTCTGCTCCGGGATTGGAGAAGGCGATGGCGGGAGCCCCCGTTTATGTCGGAGGGGATGAGCTTATTGAGCAGGTGAAAGGGGAGATTGGTGAGATTGAGTTCACTAAGAGCGAGAAGGGCGTCTTCGTGAAGGCGGACACTTTAGGCGGGCTTGAGGCGCTGATAAAGATTCTTTCTGACAAAAAGATTCCAGTCAAGCACGGTAGCATAGGGAAAGTCACCAAGCAGGACGTGGTGGAGGCGCAGGCGGTTTCTCACGAGGACCCTACTTTGGGCGTAGTATTGGCGTTTCACACGCAGGTTCTGCCGCAGGCGAAGTCTTTCGCGGAAGACAACTGCATCAAACTGTTTAGTAACCCCATAATTTACCAGCTGATTGATGACTATGAAGTCTGGCGGCTGGAAAAAACCAAAGCCCAAACCGCACAGCACATTAAAACCCACGTTTCGCCCGTGAAATTCAAAATACTGCCCGACTTCGTATTCCGCACAAGCAAACCCGCGATAGTCGGAGTAGAAATCCTTGCCGGCACACTGCGCGTCGGCATACGCCTGCTTACCCACGACGGCCGCGTAGTCGGCTACCTAAAGGGGATTCAGAAAGACAACGAGAAGGTGGAGTCGGCAGCTAAAGGCGAGAAGGTGGCGGTTTCCATGGACGACATAGTTATAGGCCGCAATCTTATGGAGACTGATGTTGTTTATGGGTTTATGAGCGATGAGGATGTTCAGGCAAGTTGTACTGTAGAGCAGACTGATGATGAGAAGCAGACTCTGAGGGAAATCAGGGAGATAAAGAAGAGGAGGATTATGGCGAAAAATGAGTGAATACGACCTTGAGTTGGACAGAGTAATATCGGAAATCAAAGGAGCGAGCGCCAAGAGAGTGGGACTGCAGTTTCCTGAGGGTCTGAAGCAGAAGGCTGTTGAAGTCGCAAGGAAGATTGAGGATGAAACGGGCGCGACTACGATAGTTTTTCTTGACCCGACTTACGGCGCATGCGACTTGAAGACCATGCAGGCGGAGAAGCTGGGTCTTGATTTGCTTTTCCACTTTGGGCATCTGCCGTTCGAGAGGGTGTGGTAGTTTTTATTCGTCCACCAGCTTGAATATTCCTTGGCGGGGTTCGTACACTATTCCTTCTTTGCGCATTGCGTCAAGGAGCTCCACCACTTCTATTTCAGGAATTTTTTTTGCGTGCGCTTTTTCTTTGATTAACGGGAGCGTTGGCGAAGGCAGGTCTCGCAGGATGTTGTATAGGCTGCTTATTTTAGTCATACGGCCTTCTTCCTCATGCTCCAGCTTCTTTGAAGAATCCTTCTTCTCAGGAGGATGATGAGGTTTCTCCTCTTCCTCAATGCCTCCGAAAAGCCGGGATTGAACTGAAGGTTTGCGCACGATAGTAAAATAGGCCGACGGAAAAATAAAGGGTAGAGTAGGATATGCGCAATAGAAACAAACCATAGGTTTATTCCGGCTTCTGCGCAAGCATGACCCATAGAACTGAGCTTTCTATTACGCTTGCGGTCCCGCATGCTTCTCCGACCTCCCTGAGGTAAGGGAACGGTTCTGTTGACGGAGGGTTCATGCTGATAAGCATAGGGCCCTCAAGAAAGCCCATTTCCTGCAGGACGTTTGTTCCATGGCAGGATTCCCGCGGAGCGGTAGTCACCATGTGCTTAGGTCCAACAGGCGACCTAAACCTGAATCCCCTGAACGCAGCTTCGGTTTCAATCCACTTGTAGAAGTACTCGTACATGTTTTCGACCGCCGCAGTCCTGTGCAGTAACATGGCGGCGGCCCTCCATACGTCCGGCTCCAATGGAGTCATCGGGTCGGGCGGAAGCATCCGCGATAGCGTGTCTCTTGTTCCTTCGTCTGGAAACCAGAACGTGTTCGTGGAGTTTCCGAACATTCCTCTGCGGCTCAATTCGCCGGCAACCTGCTGGTCGTTTGGCAGCACCGAATCGTGGATTGACACAACGTAACCGCCGGGCTTAAGCGCCTTCCACGCTTCGTCCAACACGCGGTCTAAGTTGGTGAACGAGGAGAATGTGGTTAACCCGAATATTCCGTCCAATGATTCGGGAGGAAACATTTGAGATAGACGGTAGACGTTTCCCTTTTGCACGTTCGCGTCTGGAAACCTGCCTGTAAGGTGACGGATGAAGTTGTCGTTCCACTCCACATGAGTAAAATCCCCCCTGAATTCAGGAGGAACCCACTCTATGAAGTCCCCCCAGCCGGCTCCGGCCTCTGCAAAACGGCTTCTTCCGGGAACTCCGCCTATGGCCGTAATTATTGCGGCAGTCATCTCCTGGTTGGCCTTGAGCACTCTCCTTCTTGATCCGCCTCCCATGCCGGGAATCTCTGCTCTATTTGGGTCCCAGAAGTTGCCGGGAAAATTCCCTTCAATTCCGCCTGCGTCATGTATGACCTGCGGAAAAACGGCGTTAAAGTCCGCGTCCTGGCCGTCAGAGAACAACTCTCCTTTGCTTAGTGCGCGCGCCACAGTAAAGCGGTCATCGTACCTCAACGGAGGGGAGTCTCTATTCACCCCCTGCATGTAGCCGACCAAAGATTTAGTCAATGACTCCACAAAAGGAGGTTTAAGACTTTGCGGACAAACGACCTTGCCGCCTTCAACTGCAACATAGGGATTGAGCATCAAAGCATCCAACACAGACCGCCCAACATACTCCCAAGGAACCGGCGACAAACCCTCACCGCCCAGAAGACCCTGCACTTTATCGCACACCAGCTTAGGGTCAAGACAACGCCCACCCGCCTTATTTTCCCAAGAAACAAAACCCAGGACATCATGCGCCTCAACCCTCATACGCCTGAAACCATCAACCTCAGAAGTCAAGCGGCCCACATCAACCCGAAACATGGGCTTAGGCTCAGGCAGACTGCCTTTCCGCCCACCCCTCTGATAGGGGTCATCGCCTGGGTCGATTGGCCCCGGTGAACCAGGAGACACAGAAACAACCTCAAAATTAATACACGCACTGCAAACCTAAAACCAAAAACATTTACTTAATCAGCCAGTCGAACGGCTTTTGCTGGACTGTTCTTTCGTCAATGAGCCTTTGCGCCTCAGACAAAGGCAGTACTCCCTTGCAAACCACCTCCACAGGCCGGTATCCAATTAGGGCTTGGCGTACCACCTGGTGGTTGAATACGCCGTGGACGATTTCCGAGCCGTCCTGCCGCTGTATTACGAGGCGTTCGTCGATGCATGGCGTACCGTATTCGAGGCCGACTTCCACTTCCAGTTTCAGTTTGGATATGTCGCCCCAGGGTATGAGGGAGTTTTTGTCCAAAAAGTTTTTTAGTAGTATGCCTCGTTCGGATACGTTGACTTTAGGGTCCTGGTTTTGTATGCCCCGTAATGCTATGTGCAGCGGGGGGGAAAGGGGGCTTAATGTTGCCATGAGAATTAGGGGTATGCCGGTGAAGCCGGTCCAGATGAGCACCGCAACCCACGGAACCCAGACTGTAAAGTGGAGTATCAGGTTTTCTATTGAATGGGTTGCTGTCTTGCCTTGTCGTCTGCCTTTGTGGATTACGTAGAGCTCCCTGTTTATGAACTGGGGTAGAAAAGGCGTAAGCACAGGCGGACGCAACGCAGGCATAAAATAGATTACGAGTAAAAGGAAAAATACGAATAAGAAAAAAAGAAATTTGGGACCGCCGTGATTTGAACACGGGTCACCAGCTCTCCGTCCCATCGTAGGCCGCCTTACGGGAGGCGGTTTGTTCGTCGACGGAGCCCCGAGCTGGTAGGATAGACCAAGCTACCCCACGGCCCCAACTTGATATGTTTCTTTCTTTGAACAACGAAGTCATTTGTGACTTCGTGTTCGCGAAGAGCTTTGCTCTTCGCTGAACCCGAGGGCCTTTCTTTCTTTTCTAAAGAAAGAAAGGGGCTCAAGTGGACTCGTCGGGATTTGAACCCGAGGCCTCTCCCATGCCAAGGGAGCGATCTACCGGACTGATCTACGAGCCCTTTTTGGAGTATATAGATTGGTGGCATATTCATATAAAAGGGGGCGTACATTAGGTTACGTACGTTTTATGGAGGTGTTGTGTTATGGCTCGTGTTGTGAGGTTTGAGGATCAGGGTCCCAGGGAAGTTAAGGTTGGCGGCGCAAACGTGCGGATTTGCATGTGCGGTTTGAGCAAGACTCGGCCGTTCTGTGATAACAGCCACATTAAGACGCTTGATGAGGATTCTGGGAAGACGTACAGTTACGACGGCGACAAGAGGACTGAGGTCACTGGTTTTTAGGTTTTTGCGTCTTGGTTTTGCTTTTCTTTTCAGCGTAAGATGAGTAGGTTTTGGCTGGTTTTTGGTTTGGTTTTTTTGTTGTTTGTTGCGGGTTTTACGGCTGCCTCCTGGCTTAAGTCGTCTTCGGGGGAGGGCGTGTGGTTTTTTGTTGTGTTGAGCGCTTTGCCTTCGTTTTATTATTTGGTTAAGTCGGCGGGTTTACGGCGGAGCGTTTTGATTCTTTTTTCATTAAGCGCCTTTTCGTTTTTTGTTGAGGGTTTTGGCGTTGTAAGCGGTTTTCCTTACGGTTTTTTTTCTTACACGGACAAGATGGGGGGACTGGTTTTTGGTTTGGTTCCTTGGACTGTTCCGTTCGCCTGGATTCCTCTTGTTTTGGCGTCAGCGACTTTGGCGGGGCTTTTCTTTAGGAACGCGTTTTTTTTTCTGGCAGCAAGTGCCGTGTTTTTGGTTTTGATGAATTTGATGATTGACCCAGCCGCTTCCTCGGTAGGCTTGTGGGTGTGGAGTAATCCGGGAGCGTACTATGGGGTACCGGCCAGTAATTTCGCGGGCTGGTTCGCAGCCGGAACGGTTGGTTCGACCATGTATTACCTGCTTTCAAAAGGGAATTTGCCTGGAAAACATCAGATTGCGCCGGCCAAGTTGATGTTTAGCGCTCTTTTAATGCTCGCGTTTTGGACGGGAATAACTGTAAGTTTAATGCTTGCTTTTCCCGCTTTTCTTGGCTTCTTGATGGTCGGACTTATTCTGCGGGTTTTTTATCAGCACCGTTCTCGCGGGAGCGCCGTCTAAACCTAACGCCTTAAGAGGCAGGCAAACTAGCAAACACTCCCCTTCAGGAGCATCACTCAAGTTTAAGCCCTCGATTATCACTATGCCGGCGGACAAAAGGCGTTTATGCACCGAGTGTTTTTTTTCGCCGAATTTTTCTATCGACAGACAGTCTATGCCGACAGCCAGAACTTTTTTTTCCGCCAGGTACTCGGCCGCTGATTCCGTTAGGTGAACGAACTTTTTGTTGGATTTCTTTTTGGGGGTGATGCGTGAGTTTCTTGTTTTAAGTAGGATTCTGTCGCCTTTTTTGATTTTGAATTTCTCCAGGTCTTTTGATGTTATCGCTTCTTTTATGCGGGTGAGGTCGAACACTTTCGCAGATCCGACAAGCGCTTCAAGGGGTATTGCGTCGACTGTTGTTGCGTTTTTTATGAAGTGCGCTGGGGCGTCTACGTGCGTTCCCGCGTGGGAGCCGAACTCTAGTAAAGTGAAGGCAGACCCGTCTTTTCCGATGGTCTGCAGTGGGGTGAACTTCGGCTTTGGGTCGCCGGGGTAAGTGGGCATGTTTGGCGAGAGGGTGAGCGAAACGTCTATTACCTTCATGGTTAAGAGATAAGCCCCCCCGCAATTAAGCGCTCTTATTTCCCCGCGACCCAGTTGAATACATGGTTTCCTCAGTCGATTTAATTGTTGAGGGGAACAGCCTTTACGCAAGCGGCAGATACGAGGAAGCAGCATTACGTTATACTGAAGCCCTTAAGGCGGGGCACGATAAGGAGTGCTATTTCAATCGGGCGCTAGCGTACTACCACCTAGGCCGCTTTGATGAGGCGCTTGAGGGGGTGGACGAGTATGTTAGGCGCGACCGCGAACTCGACGCCAACGGGCCTTACATGAGGAGTCTTATTTTGGCTCGTCTGGGGCGTTACGGTGACGCTAAGATGGCTGCTGAGAGGGCGCTTGAGATTAATCCTTATCTTCTTCCTGCTTTGATTCAGCTTGTTTATGTTGAAGGCAATTTGGATTTGAAGCCGCATGTGGTTTCTGAGCTTCCTGAATCCGGCGTGAGGATTGAAAGGCTGGGTAATATGCTGAAGGTTAGGCCTCTTGTTGGCGGCGAGAATTTTGTGTTCACTTTGGCGTGTTTGAAGTCGCCTTTCACTGGGGGTTATTGGGATTTGTGTCTTGCTCCTGTTTTTCTTAGGCCTGTTTCTCGCGTTCTTCTTGTGGGGGTTTGCGGCGGGACTGTCGCTAGGCAGTACGTTCATTTCGTTGACTGCGTTGTTGACGCTGTTGACCCGACTGTCGGCGTGATGGATGCTTTGGGGGAGTATGTTGGCGGGGTTCAGGGCGATGTTAGGCAGCATGAGATTGACGGCTTGACTTTTCTTAGGGAGCATGAGGGGGGTTATGACGTAATCATCATTGACGCTTTCGTGGGTGACCGTGTACCGCAGGAGTTCGTTGACAAGGAGGCCTTTGAGTT
>CABMCB010000018.1 GCA_902384455.1 uncultured archaeon | reverse complement strand
GACTACAATGGAATCCGGCCCAAAATGGAATCTTCCGTTCTCTCCATTCCTAATTATTCTTCTTAAAATATCGGGCAACCTTGTGGGCGTCCTGCTTTGTGCCGTAAACATAATTCTGTTGTTCTGCCTGCTTTTCTTCAGGACTCTTATGCGTTTGGTGCGCATATTCATGGTTTACATTCCGCGTTTGATTGGCGGATTCATCCCCACGATAGTGGTGACCCGCTTGGACCAGCAGCTCATATATGCGGGAGTAGACATGACAAGCGAAGAGGTTGTGGGGATGACCGTAGTCTACAGCGTTTTGGTCGCGGGTGTGACGGCGCTGGTCGTAAGAGCCGTGGGGGCATCAACTTTGATGGTAGTGGCTTCGGCGCTTCTTGCCGGCGCAATAGTCATATTCCTCCCGCAGGCCTTATTGAACTTGCTTATCTTCAGGCGGACTCAGAGCGTGGAAGACGTCCTGCCGGACGTATTGGACATAATCGCCCAAAACATTTCCGCGGGAATGACGACATACAACGCCCTGTGGGCGGCCGCGCGACCTGAATTCGGGCCGCTTGCGATAGAGATTCAGGGTGCTGCGAGGGCGACTCTTACCGGGACGCCTTTGACTGACGCTTTGATTAGGGTGACTAACCGCATTCAGTCCGACAAGCTGGAGCGAAGCATCCGTCTCATAATCCAGGGTATGCGGTCGGGCGGAGAATTGCCGGCGGTCCTTAAGGGCATCGCCCGCGACATGCGCGCGGAACTGAACCTCCAAAAGCAGATGGAAGCTGAAACTTACGCTCAGGCGCTGTTCATAATGTTCGCCATAGTAATCGGCTCCCCCCTGCTTTTTGCCGTAAGCACGCAGTTCATCAACATATTCTCCAGCATATTCAAGCAAGTCGACTTCGAATCACTATCCCACATAAGCCGCGGAGGAATCATAACTCTGCACCCCCTGACGATAACACCAGACTTCTTCTTCCAGTACGCAATCATGATCCTCATCGCAAGCAGCATATTCGGAGCCCTACTTCTGTCAATCATACGCACAGGAAAAGCAGTCTCAGGAGTACAAAACATCCCTCTCCTCGCAATAGTGGCAATAGTCATCTACCTATTCCTAAACTGGGCGCTAAGACAATTCTTCGCAGGACTACTCGTAACCTGACAAAAAAAACAAACTACTCCAGAGGACCCCACAAAATCCCAACACTCTGATGGTTGAGGCCGCTTCCGGGGTTGCTGTACAGTATGCTCACGTTCGCCCTGTAGTATGTGCCTGTGCCGCCCGGGGGAGCGCCGCATCCGGTCAAAGTCACAGTCTGAACGGCGGCAGGCCTGAAGGGGCTTACGTCCGCTGCGGGGGCGCTTCCTGTGCATGACGCCGCGCCGCCTAGTACGCTAGCCGTCACGCCTCCTGCCGGCAGCACAAGGATGCTTCCGGCGTCGTTTTCAATCGTAATAAGCAGAGTCCCGTCAGCGGAAAGCTTCCAGTCCAGAGGCCTGATTTGGCTGAATCCGCGGCTTCCCGGTTGTACGTCGCGGCTGAACTCCAATAGTCCGCTCCTCCATAGGATGACTGCGGCTATGATTATGACGAGTATCGCCCAGCCGTACGTCATCGTGTATTCGATGGCGCTTTGTCCCCGGCGGTTTCTTCTGAAACTCATTTTTTTGTTTGGCTTACGCGGTTTCGTATGGGCCTCGGATTGTTCCGAATTCCTTGTGTACGGTCATGACGTTTCCTATGCTGAGGTTGTACTCCATGGTTATGTCGATGGAGTAGACTTCTCCTCGTTTGCCTGCGGCGCAGCCTGAGGCGTACACTACGAAGTTGTCGCCGCTTCCGGCTTTTACGACGTTTTGAGGCGTTACGACGTTTCCTAGCAGTGTCACTCTGCCTTGGCATGAGCCGGCCGGCAGTGTGCTGTTTATTTCTACTGCTGTTATTGCGATGTCTGTTCCTGCTCCGTTGAAGAAAACTCCCGTGAATGTGCCGTCTTCTCTCATGGCGGTTCCCGCAAGCTGGGGCTTTATCCTGGTGAATCCTTTGAATGTCATTGTGGTGGATCCCATGTTGAATATGCCCAGCTGCCACATTACTATGCCCACAAGCATTACGACGAGTATCGCCCAGCTGTAGGTCATCAGATACTCCATGGCACCCTGACCTCGCCTTAGTCTTCTCTTCCGTATTTCTCTTGTTCTATGCTTCATATGGTCCGCGTATCACTCCGAAGTCCGTATGGAACGTCTCGGAGCTGCCTCTTGTTATAGAATAGTTTATTGTAACGTCAAGATGATAAACTTCTCCCGCCTTGTCTGTGCCGCAGCCGGATGCCTGCGCCTGAAAATTCTCGCCTGCCGGAACGCTTACGGGGCTTGCGGAGGTTACCGGCTGGCACGTCACCTTCCTGTCTGTGTTGTTCACTATTACGTCATAAACGGTGATTGTGCCGCCCGCCCCGTTGATGAAAGCGCAATTGAAGTCTCCGGCCGAAGAAAGGCGCAACGTAGACGACTGCGGCTTTACCCTGGCGAACCCGGTCGAAACAACCGTCGTGTTTTCCCCGCTGCTGAACAAACCAAGCTTCCAAAGAATAACCCCAACAATCAAAAGAACCAAAATAGCCCAGCCGTAAGTCATAAGATACTCGGCCGTAGCTTGACCTTTTTTGCCGATGCTGGCTTGCTTTGAGGTCACGTTGAGTTATTGGTTGGCGGGATAAAAAAGGCGGCCTCCCGGGTTTTCTGTTTCTAAACGGCTTTGTTGGCTGACGCAAAACCTTGTTACACCGCTTCGAGTTGTCCGCGGATTGTTCCTGTGTCCTTGTGGGTGGACACTTGGCCGCCGATTGTTATGTTGTAGCCGATGGTTACTTGGGCTATGTAGACGTCTCCTTGTTTTCCGGGGTATCCGTCTAACTTGCATGTCGCCTGGAAGTTTTCTCCGGGCAGTATCGTCTGCACGCTTTTGTTTACGCAGTTGTTGTTGTTTGACTTCTGCGTGTCGGTGACGTTTATCAAGTCCACTATTGCGGTTGTTCCCGCGCCGTTGGAGAAAGTCGCAAGGAAAAAGCCGTCTGTAGACAACTTCGTCGCAGCGAGCTGAGGCTTGATTTTGCCGAACCCAGTCGAAGTCAAAGTGCCAGACCCCATGCTGAAAAGGCCCATCTGCCACATCACTATTCCAACAAGCATTACGACGAGTATCGCCCAGCTGTAGGTCATCAGGTACTCCATAGCACCCTGACCTTTCCGTCCAAAACGAGCCATTGTCATACCTCCTTACCTACTGTTACGCCGCCTCAAGCGGCCCGCTTATTATTCCCACATCGTTGAACATGGTGGTTGAGCCGCTCATGGTCACCGTGTAGGTGATGATGGTCTGGAGAGAATAAGTCTGTTTCTGCGTCGACGAATACCCTGGGATGGTGCAGTTTGCTATGAAACCGTCGCCGCCGCTAATCTGAATCGGCGTTGGAGGAGTATAAACGCAGTTGTTGTTGTCCGAAAGAAGCGAATCAGTAAGATTCACCGACACCAAAGTAATAACTACTCCGGCGCCGTTGACGAAAGTGCCCGCAAAATTTCCCGCCCTATCCAGTTTGGTCGCCGTAACGACAGGCCTTATCTTGGGGAATCCGCTTGTGGTGATTGACGGCGTCCTAGAATCGAATATGCCCAAGCCGTAAAAGATGACTCCGATGACTATGACGACTAAAAGAGCCCAACCGTACGATGTGATGTACTCTACGGCACCTTGGCCGCGTTTGGAGTGACGGATGCGTTTCATGAAAAAACTTAAAATAAAAAAAGGGTTGAAGCGCCGTTTAATGCGGCGCTTCTTGGTTTAACGTCTATGCAGACTCTAGCGGGCCGCGGATTGTTCCTGTGTCCTTGTGCTCGCTTGTGAGGCCGCCGATGGTGACGTTGTAGCCTATGACTACGTTGGCGGTGTAGACGTCTCCTGCCTTACCTACGTAACTTCCCATTACGCAGGTGGACTGGAAGTTGTCTCCTGCTCCGACTGATGTGTCTGTGCTGTTTATGCAGTTGTTGTTGCTTGATTTTTGGGTGTCGGTGACGTTTACGGAATCCACTGTGATTGTGGTTCCTGCTCCGTTGGTGAACGTCCCTATGAACGTTCCTCCTGCGGTCAGCTTTGTTGCCGCAAGTTGGGGCTTTATTTTGCCGAACCCGGTTGCTGTCAGTGTGGTAGTTCCCATGCTGAATATTCCCAGCTGCCACATCACTATTCCGACGATCATAACAACTAAGATCGCCCATCCGTATGTCATCAGGTACTCCATGGCACCTTGACCTTTTCGTCCGAAATTCTTCATTTTTTTATTCACCTAAGTTGCCGTCCCTTGGTGGGCCGACATTCAAGTTATCTATTCAGCCGCTATCATATATAAAAGAGGGTGGGTGGGCCGATTATGCGGATTTTGAGGAAAGGGCGGGAGACGATGTACGTCTGGAGGAACATCCAGCTTTACCGGAGCCGGGTCATGCTGTTTTCGGCTCTTTTCGTGCTTGCGGTTATGCTTCTGCTTCTTTTCACAATTCCCTACACGCTGCTTGGGATAATACTCATCCCCATGTCTTACCTTCTTGGCATATACTCTTACGGGAAGATTCTGGCGTGGGAAAGCGGGGGAGTGGGCGAAGCGCAGGTTGTCGCGCAGCTACTCAACCTATCCGACCGCTTCGTGCTCATAAGCAACATAACAATACCCCCAAACAGAGGCGACGTAGACCACATCGTGGTGGGGCCAAACGGCCTCTTCGTCATTGAAGTCAAAAACATATCCGGCGTCGTGTCATGCAAAGGGGATGAGTGGAGCCGCCAGAAAATAGGCCGCCGGGGTACGCCTTATCCTCTTGAGATGGGCAGCCCCAGCAATCAGGTTAAGAGGAATGCTAAGGTGTTGAAGGACTATCTGCTTTCCAAGAAGAAGGATGTTTTTGTGGGGGGGCGTTCTCCGCATATTTGGGTGAACGCAATAGTAGTTTTCACGCACCCTAAAGTCGTCCTGAGGCTTGACAGTCCGACGGTGAACATACTGCATCCGACGGAGCTTCCATCGTTCATAGAGTCGGAAGGACGGCCGCTGTTTTCCGCAGAAGAAGTGGATAAGATAGGCAGGATTCTGGCGGCCTGCTGTTAGCGGCGCAGTATTTTTTCGGCGGCTTTTTTAGGGGTCAGGCGTTCTTCCGTGCCTGAGGTTAGGTCTCTGACTACTACATTTCCTTCAGCCCACTCGCGAGGCCCTACTATAACAGCGTACTTGAATCCAGCCGAAGCTGCATACTCCAGATTCTTCCCCAGCTTCTTCCCGGCCACGTCGTAGACGACAGAAAGAGCATGCTCGCTTTCTCTCCTAAGCGTAAAAGCGACTTCAGAGGCAATAGGCCTTAATTCTTCTGTCGCCGCCATCACCAGTACGTCTGGGGTGGGAGTTGTCGGCAGTTTATTTTGCATCTCAAGCGCCTCGACTATGCGGTCGAAGCCGAAAGCGAAACCTACCGCAGGAGTCTGAGGTCCGCCGAACAATTCTATTAGGTTGTCGTATCTGCCTCCTCCGCAGACTTGGTTTTGAGCGCCCAACCCCTCAACGCGGACCTCAAAGACGAGGCCGGTGTAGTAGGCAAGTCCGCGGGCTATGCCGAGGTTTAGCGTGTAGGGTGCGCCTGCTTTGGCGAGCTTGTTTGCGACTGCGATAAGCTCCTCAAGTCCGGCAAGCGCGGTGGGGTATATTGCAAGTGTTTTCCTTGCTTTCTCAGCTATGTCCGGGCCGCCTTTAAGTGAGAGTATTGATGCGAGGGCTTCTGAGCCTGTTTCGTCAAGCAAAGCCTTCTCTTCTCCCGTGTCTATCAAATGGAGGATGTGCTCGTGCTTTTCAACGGGAATACTAAGGTCAGTAAGAAGCCCCCTTAAGATTCCGACGTGATTCAACTCAAGCCGATACGCAAGCCCCAACTCTTTCATGGCGTCGGAGGCTACAAGCACGGCTTCGGCGTCTGACTCGACTCCTTTGGCGCCCAACAACTCCAGTCCCATCTGCCAAAACTCCCTATACCGCCCCTTCTGCGGGCGCTCATACCTGAACATGGGCGCAAAATACCACAGCCTCAACGGCAAAGGACTATTCCTCAAATCCTGAGCGAAAAACCTGGCAACCGACGCAGTCGCCTCAGGCCTCAAACACAATTTTCTCTCGCTCTTGTCCGTGAAAACGTAAAGGTGCTCGCTAATATCTTCCCCGCTTTTCTTGGTGAACAACTCAACGTGCTCAAACGTCGGAGTAGTAACCCGCCCGTAACCATAAGACTCAAAAACCCGCCTTACGACACTCAAGACGCCGTCGTAGACGGCCTGCCTTCTTGGGTCGAAATCCCTCGTGCCCCTCGGACGCTCAACAACAGACATGACAGTAAGGTATCGGGCGCGAGAAAATATAAGCGGCTTCTACCCCCAGTAGTCGCCGAGGGTTTTTTGTTTGCCGAGGCCCTTTAGTTCGTCTTCGCTGTATCCGAAGGCTTCTAGTATGCGGTGGACTGCAGGCAATACTTGGTTGTTTATGTAGTAGTCTGGGTCGTATTCGCCTTCCTTGGCGAGCTCTATGATTTTTGCTTTAGCGGAAATCTTGTCGTCGCCTGCCGCATAAGTATCTCCGGCCAGGTGCTCAGCCCTCTTGCAGACGATGTAGCTTATTATCGCGCCCTGCTTGAAGTCGTAGCCCTGCTTCATCGCTTTTTTGGCGGCGGCGATGTGGGGGCCTGGGCTTACGTATTCGCCGAAGTTGCGGGTTATTTGGCTGTGGATTGCGAGGTCCGAAAGCTTCATTTTGCCTGCCTTGATGTCTTCGACCACTTCGCGCACTATCCTGGCGGCTTTCTCAGGGTCGCGGTCGCGAAGCAAAGCGTCCAACACCTTCTCCTGCGTCTTCTTGGCGACGTCCGCCCAGTCTCGGCGCTTAGTCTCAAGGCCCTTTATTACGAGCTTACCTTCTTCGGTGATTAGTGCGTACCTTTTTTTGCTTACGAAAACGCCTCTGGGATAAAACCCCTGGTAATCCAACTCCATCGTCGAAGGCAGTTTGCTGTTTATGTCTTTGGCGAACGCCTTCGCTTCCTTCACTACAGTCTCCCTGTCCTCAACCTTCTCTTTGGTTATGAAAATGCTGTCCGTATCCCCGTAAATCACTTTGAAGCCGTGCTCCTGCGCTCCCCGCATAGTCTTGTGGATGTAGTCGCGGCCGTAGTGTGTTATTGCGTCTGCGCAGTCGCGGTTGTACCAGCGGGCTCGGGCGTACCCGTAGTAGCCGTACATGCTGTTTGCGAGGAGCTTGAGCGCAGTTTGTTTTACGTCAAAAATCGCTTTTTTCTGCGGGTCTGTCTCCTTCTTCATCGCCGCCTTAGTCTCCTGCCTTCGGACAAGCAAAGTCTCAATCACCTGAGGAATGAACCCGCGCGGAGTCTTCCTGAATGCGACGCCGTTTGGCGCATAATGCAGGCTGTCGTCATCCTCAGGCGGCTTCTTCACGAGAGTATCCGGGTCTACGTTGTGGCTTATTATGATTGACGGATACAGCGAACGGAAGTCGAATATCAAGAGGGTGTCATGCAACCCCTTCTCCGGCTCCAAAACGAATCCCCCCGTAATCTGCTGGTCCTGTCGCTCGGCGTACTCGTCGCCTCCCGGCCTGCTTGGAACAAGTATGCTCCTCTCGTGCGCCTCGTTTATCAGAAGCTGCTCGACTCTCTGCCCGCTCGCCATCCTGCTGCTCTCATAAAGCGGCTCGCGGATGACTCGGGCAAGCTCATACTGCAAAGGCAAAACATGCTGAGCAATCCTCAAGGTGCTGACTACGTCGCTTAAACTGTACGCCGCAAGCGCCTCATAATCCGCAGGATTAGGGGAATCCCAAATCGCTGCCATGTGGACGGAATCCACCTCCAACTTCTCCTCATCAAAAAGCGCTTCAAAAACGTCTTCAAGACGGTACCTCGGCAAATTGAAAGTCTGCCTGCAAACAGGATACAAATCAACGTGAGGCCGACCCAAGATGCGCGCTCCCATGTTCATTCCGCGCCTCTCAGTTTTCACTACGTTGTCTTCCACGCCTAATGTGAGTGGCACCTTAAGCCGTTCTGAGCGTTCCTTAAGGTAAGGGAAGTCGAAGTTGTCGCTGTTGTATCCTACTATGACGTCGACTTCGTGTTCCTTCACTGCTGAAACAAGGCGGGATAGAAGCGTTTTTTCGTCGTCCACAATCTCGACGTAAGGAATGTTGAGTTTGGTGTTCGTCTTGTTTTTAAGCGACCAGACTTTCTGATACCCCTTGCTGTCGGCGTAGCTTATCATGAGTATGGGGTCGCGTTCAGCGTGCGGCTCACCCTGCGGGTTGTAGACTTCGATGTCTACGGCAGCGACCGTCAAGTTCATCTCGTCGGCGTGCTCCATGGGGATAAGCTTGCTGTCCGTAAGGAAGCGCCTGACGAAAGGAACATGCGCCTCATGGATGCTTTTGACCTCAGGAAGCTTCTGCGCAGCATCCCTAACTTGCGGCACATCAGAAGGCAACCTAGTCACAACATGAAGCACAGAAACCTCCTCACCCCCATACTTCATATTCCTAACGTCAACTTCCATGACATTAGCCAACCCCTTGATTGCGTCGGCGGCTTTCTTGGCGTCGCCGTGCGGCACAACGTAAAAATAAGGCTTAAAGTCCGTGACCTCCTCCACCGTGCGCCCGTCCTTCGTCCTATAGAACAGGCGGACTACGGCGCCGTTACCGCGCACGACGTATTCGGCGTCAAGAAGAGTCTTAGTCATTCCGTAATGTATGGGCGTCCAATAAAAAAGGGTTTTTCCGCAATCAAAACGGAATAATATGGTATGCTGATCATCCCCTCAATCAACGCGCTTGCTGCCGCAAGATACGCCGCAATATTCTTCGGGACATTCACAACATTCGTCTTCTTCATTATACTGCTCGAAAACATCGAGGAGATGAGGCGAATAAGAAGATACGCCGTAACTGACGCCACCCTCCCAGAAGTCACAGCAATCATCCCCGCATACAACGAAAGCGACTGCATAGGAAGCACAATAGAATCAATACTCGACCTAGACTACCCCAAAAACAAACTCAACGTTCTCGTGGTGGACGACGGCTCCACAGACGACACCCTAGCAAAAGCCAAAACATACGAAGGACCCCACGTGAAAGCGCTCACAAAGAAAAACAGCGGAAAAGCCGCCTCCACAAACTACGGCATCAAACACGCAACCTCCGACTACCTCCTGATAATAGACGCAGACAGCTACCTAGACAAGGGGGCGCTACTCTCAATGCTACCCTACTTCGAAGACCCCAAAGTCATGGCAGTCATCACTACAATCAAAGTCTACAAGCCGGCGACTCTCCTTGAGAGCATCCAGATGGTTGAATACGCAGTCGGAAACTTCCTGCGCAAAATACTCACATTCATAAACAGCCTCTCACTCGTACCCGCATGCGTACTCATGAAACGCCAATTCCTCACAACCCACGGAGGATTCGACGAAACAGTACTAACAGAAGACTACGAAATGGGACTCAGAATAAGATCCCACGGATACAAAATAGCCCAAGCCCACGACGTATCAGCCCACACCCGCGTACCAGACACACTAAAAGGACTAAGCCGACAACGACTCAGATGGTACTACGGCGGATACGACAACATAATAACCTACCGAAAATTCCTCCTAAACAAAAAATACGAAGACTTCGGCCTATTCAATTTTCCCGCCACAATCATATCAATATTCCTCACAATACTCCTATTCCTCTACACACTATACACAATCGGCCTAATCCTATACAACAACATCCTCCTTGTTCATTACGCTGGAATAGGCGTCATATTAAGGGGCATTAGCCTGTCAGTCGACTTCCATCCGGGATTAAACCCTATGCCGTATCTGCTCGCGTTCTGCTTCATAGCAAGCCTGCTTACTTTCGCACTCAGCAAACGCTACTTGGGAATCAAAAAACTCAACTTCGCATTCTTCGCCTACCTCCTAGGATACTGGTTCATCTTCTCTTTCTTTAGCGTCAAGGCCCTAGTACTGTACCTGACGGGCAAGAGCCCCGGCTGGAAGAAGGTGAGGAAATGAGGTACTCCATCTATATCGCTGCGTTTTCTCTTACATTGATTGTCTTTTTGTTCGGCTTCCTTTTGGGTTCGGCTATAAGCGAGCAGTACATGAGCGGAGTCGACTCCAAGGTCCAGCAGGCGAAGGTGGACATGGAGGCGCTCGACCTAAGCACGCAATTGCTGTCGAGCGAGCAAAGCCGCTGCGACCTCAACTACAGCAAAGTAAGCAAGGAAAGGTGGAGCATGGGGGCGGACATAGAGCGCCTTGAGGATGAACTTGGGAGAACCCATCCGCAGGTGATTGCGCGAAAGCAAGAATACTATTTGATTGAAATCCGCGACTACCTTTTCATGCGCAACATGGTGGAAAAATGCGGGATTCCCTCCCACTTCGTCCTGTACTTCTACTCAAACGCAGGAGACTGCGACAGATGCGAAGCCCAAGGGCAAATACTCGAAGACGTCAGACAAAATTCAAAGACGCCAGTCCTCGTCTACTCTTTTGACGCTGGAAGCGACAACTTAGCAGTACAGACGCTCAAAGACGAATACGGAATAACCGGCGCGCCCTCCCTCGTAATAGACGACGCAGCAAAAAGAGGATTCCAAAGCAGGGACGAATTAGCCGGCGAATTAGGCGCCTAAAGCATCCGCCAAATTAAGGCAGAGGAATCTCTGAAACAGAACTCAGCACATAAGTCGGCTTAATACCCGTCGCCTTAACAGTATTCAGCGAATCCATACCGGAAAGAACAAACAAAGTGTCCACGCCGCAGTTCAAACCCCACTGAATATCCATGTCCAAAGTGTCGCCAACAATAAGACACTCCCCAGGCGAAAGCCCCAGCAACTCAAGCGTCATCTCCATTATAGGCGCATTAGGTTTGCCCACAAACACATCCGGCCGCCTACCTGACGCGCAGGCGAGAGCTTCAACGCTTGGCAGCACTCCCGGGTGCCTGCCGTCCTCCTCAACGAAAAGCCTGTTCCCGTTGCAGGCCACAAACAAGCCATTATGCTCGGCAAGAGTCCGGTAAGCCTTGTCAAGTTTCTCATAGTTGAACCCCTTGTCGAACCCCACCACAACATAATCCGCCTCGGTTTCAACGACCTCATGGCCCGCCTCAACCATCTCCCTCTTCAAATCGTCCGTACCCATCACGTGAACGCGGCCTTCCCCGTGTTTTTCCTTTAGGTATTGTGCGGTGGCGGAGCCTGAGGATATGACTTCTTCGAGCGTTGCTTTTACGCCCGCCGACTTGAGTTTGTCGAGGCATTTTGTCCGGTGTTTGCTTGCGTTGTTTGTGACGAATGCGAGTCTGCCGCCTAATTCCCTAAGCCTGTTGACTGTCTGGGGCGCGCCTGCAACTGTTTCGTCGCCTCTCCACAGCACTCCGTCCAAGTCGAAAATGAAGCCCCGATACTTTCTTACGTCAACGATGTTTACCATGTTGATTCCCCCCTCTTTTATTGTCTGCCTGAATAAAATAAGGTACGATGAGTTCCATAAACGTCCCCTTCGTAAAAATGCACGGAGCAGGCAATGACTTCGTGACAACCTTTTCTTTTAGGAAAAGAAAACGTTGACGAAAAGAAAAACGAAAATGAACGTAAAATTCACCAAGATGCACGGAGCAGGCAATGACTTCGTGTTCATTGAAGAGTGGGGGCACGAAGTCGTGCCTGAAAAAAAGAAGAAGGACTTCGTCGCCTCAGTATGCGACCGCCACTTCGGAGTAGGCGCAGACGGAGCAGTATTCGTCCAAAAAAACGGCGACAACTCAGCGGACGCTTTCTTCAACTACTACAACAGCGACGGAAGCACCGCCGAAATGTGCGGAAACGGAATACGCTGCTTCGCGAAATACCTGTACGAACACGGGCTGGTGCGCAAAGAAACAATCAGGGCGAACACCCGGGCGGGAATCAAAATCCTCAACCTCACTGTGAAAGGCGGACTGGTCACAGCAGTCAAAGTAGACATGGGGCCGCCGCAAATCAGGCGCGGCGACGCTCAAATGACTCAAGGCGAATCAACAACACCTGCCGTGAACGAGCCCGTGAAAACCAAATCCGGCACATTCAAAGTCACAGCCGTAGGAATGGGCAACCCCCACGCGATAGTGGAAACTGACGACGCAGAATCCTATGACATAAGGAAAGCCGGCGCAGCCGTACGTTACACGACGACGGTCTGGCCCAAGGGAGTCAACGTCCACGCCATACAGCAGGTGGGGAAAAACGAATATAAGATTCGCACATACGAACGCGGAGTCGAAGACGAAACGCTCGCGTGCGGCACCGGCATATGCGCCTCAGCCGTAGCGTCAGTGCTGCTCAAAAAATCAGACCCCACGCGCCCTATACTATTCCACGCAAGAGGCGGAGACATAACAGTAGAATTCAAAGTGGAGAAAAATAATATCGTCCGAGTCTACCTAATAGGGCCGGCAGCCGAAGTGTTCACCGGGAATTACCCCTCCACATAACCCCACTAAACTAAACCGTAAGGCCTGCTTCACTCAATACGTAGCAGTTGGCGAACTCCTATTTGCTTGCGAAGAATCTCTTAAGCTGCTCAGCCGGCTTTTGTGCGACCGTGAAATTATAATCCGGCGGAAAACACTTGCTATAATTCTTCCAGCTGAAACGCTCATCAAGAAGAAGAATCGCGCCCCTATCCGTTTCGCTCCTGATGCAGCGGCCGGCGGCTTGCAAGGCGCGGTTTACTGCGGGGTAGATGTATCCGTAGTCCCATCCGCGCTTGAATTTCACGTCGTAGTAGTTGATTAAAGATTTTGTTTCAAGGTCCGGCGTCTCAAGAGGAAGCCCTACGACTATGACGGCGTCAAGCACTCCGGGATAATCGACACCTTCAGACAGGCTTCCCGCCTGCACTCCCGCAAGCACAGCCCCGCCTTTTTCCTTTGCGTCAATCAGGCGGCGGTAAAGGTCGTGGCGTTCCTTCTTGGTCATGTCCTGACGTTCAATGAAAACCGGCTTACTAAGTTTCCCGTCGAGTAAGCCTTGAACCGTCTGCATCAGGTGGTATGCGGGGTAGAATATTGCGACGTTTCCTGGGACGACCGCGACGGACTCTTTTATCACGTCGGCTATTTTCTGGAACATCGCGGGCGTCCTCTTCTTGTATTGTGTCGTGACGAACGGGACTGAAAGCACAAGCCTGTTTTCCGGCGGAAAAGGCGAAGGATAAGCCCTAAGACGAGTCTTCTTCTCGGCGACCCCCAAAACGTCAGCGTACATTTCAAGGGGAAGAAGCGTGCCGCTCATGAAAACTGCGGCGTGAATCCCGTCGAACACTTTGCTTGCAGACAAACTTGGGTCTAAACACTGGTAAGACAGACGGTGGTCATCCTTAGTGCGCCTCAATATTCGCGCGTAACCCACGTCCTCCCCAAGCCAAGCGTCAATGAAAGTAGCCGCCGTCTTACAGTACGAGCGGAAGCGCCTGGGCATCTTAAGGACCTCCTCGCCAGTCGCATCAAGATCCTCCCTGAAATCCTCAATCTTCCGTCCAGTCGTCTTCTCGACAGCAGAAACAAAAGCATCCCCCTCAACAAACCTCTCGTCGCCCTCACGCATCCTCTTGCCCGCAGACCTAAGAAGCTCCTCAACCATAACCGCCTCATCCTGCAAATTAAAACGCCCCAAGACGCCCGCCTCCTTCGCAGCATTCTTCAAAACGAAGCCGGAAACCGAAACGCTCTGCAAACTCCTAATTCTCTCAGGAAGATTATGCGCCTCATCAACAATGAAAGTCGCCTGCGAAAGACGCTTACCCGCCTTACCCAAAAAAGCCTTCCGCACACCCTCAGAAAAAAGATGATAATAATCGCAAATCACAAGATGCGCATCCCGCACCACATCAACGCAAACCTCATACGGACAAACACCGCACTCCCCGCAGACGCGCAAAACATCCTCATTATGCAAAGGCTCCTTCTTCACCGCACCAACCGCCTTCTTCATGGCTTCAGACTGCTTCCCCACCACGCGGCCCGTATTAACGTACTCCCTGCAAACCTCCTCCCTCTTCTGGATGCGGCAATACTCATTAAACTCCCTGCTATCCAAATTCTGGACCTCATGAGGACACATCCACTGCTTACCCACAATGTCCACCACAGTCACATCAACCTTATACCTCCTCTTAACCGCCTGCAAAGTCTCAACAACAACCCTATGCTGCGTATGCTTAGGCGTCAAAAAAAAGACGGTGCGATTATTCCCAAGCGCATCCTTCAAAGAGGGAGCCAAAGCAGCCGCAGTCTTACCAATACCAGTGGGCGCATGCGCAAACAAAAAACCCCCATCACGCACAACCTCCTCAACATCACCCAAAAAAGCCTTCTGACCACCACGCACCACAGGATAAGGAAAAAAATCCACATTATCCAAAGACGGCCGCCTAACATTAACGCCGTCCCCGCCCAAGAAAAGTGAGTCAAAAAGCTTCACAGTACCTACCGTCTTAACTTCGTAATGCTCAGTATAATACATAGGTGCGCGCATGGAACTACCCCCCTTCCCCCACGGAGACAACAGAAGACACGAAGACAACCTACATCAATTCCCCGCAGGAGAAGAAAACTCCCTGCTAACCCTAGTCTTAGACCAAAGAAGAACCCTAACCGCAATAAAAACAGGCCTCACAACAACAAACCCCGGCACGAACGCGCTATCGTCCAAGCCGGAATACCGAAATCAACTGATAGACCACGCATTAAGCATACCTCTTGGCCGCGACATGCAACTCATAAAACAGGTAATGGACGACCGCCGAATAGAAATCGCAATAGACTCCGTCGAAACCACCCTCAGACAACAAGGCCTACATACACATTCAACAGACTATAGGGAACAAGTCTTCCGTCCCTGGGTGGACCTGATGCACGATGTTGCCGACATCGCCGCATGGAGCATGGTGAACGATCCTGACGCCCACGTGAGAAGCACAGCAACACACCTCTTACTCGAAATGGCAAGAGAAGGGCTTCCTATACGAAATCAGACTCATATGGCTCTAATACAGCGTTCGTATGAAACGGACGTTGTGGAAGCAGGCGGCGCACCGCTTACGGAAGACCAGCGGAGCGGGCTTAATTCCGACAGAGAACGATCCGTAAGCAACTCCGCATACATGATTGCGGAAAGATACAGCACCCAAGAAACCATGGGCATACGCCATGATGAAACACTATTCCAACTGTACTACCACAGATACCTACCCAAACATCGTTTCGTGGCTGAGGCGCGAGTAACCGACGAGATGGCTTCAGCCGCCGCCTCAATAGCCCGCGCGCAATTAACCTCTGAAGACCCTCACATATGTTCCAACGGCATAAGAATGATAGGCATGCTCAGAGACGCAGAAAGCATACCTCAACTTACAACAGTACTACGGGAAACAGCATCAAGCGAAGACCACGACAAAAGAGGCCTACGCAGAGAGGCAGCAAGAACAATAGCGTCAATGAGAACGCCAGAAGCACTCGACATACTCACTGCCGAATACAGAAACCCCCCACAAACAGCATCCAACCCCCCAGAATACCGCAGAACAATACTCGACGCCATCCAAAACACAACAAACAGAACGCACATACCCCAACTAGCCGCCCTCGCGGCAGACGACCAAACAGACATAAACCTAAGAAGAACAGCGACAGCAGCAATAGCCAGAATGAGCTCATACGCATGCAGCAAACCACAAGAAGGCATACTCGGCTTCCCCCTAATAATCGGAGTAATACCCGCGGAAACAGACGCCAGACACAAACGCCAAACAGCAGAAACAATAAGAAACAGCGCATTCAACACACTCCTTGCCCACCTAGACACAGAAACAGACCCCGAAACAAGAAACAACCTCATAAAAACAATAGCAACAATAGGACCAACAACAGAAGACACAATATACCCCGCACTCGCAAAATACACCAGATACTAACAAACGGCCCCCAAAAAGAAAGAGAAGCAGCAGCAGAAGGCCTACTCCACACATCAGTCACAGAAGCCAACAGACCGATAATATACAGGGAAATGCGCGACCTACTAGCCGACGAAGCAGCAGACGTAAGAAACACGGCAGTCCACTTCTTCACCGCCAACCCCACAGCAGACGCCCTACCCCACCTATCCCCTCTGCTTACAGACCCAGAAGGACACGTAGCAAACAGCGCAGCAGAAGCAGTACAAACAATAGGAGGACCCCAAGCCAAAGACATACTAGCAACCGCATACGAGAGGGCCAAAACAGCCGACGAAACACTAGAGCCATACGAAAAAAGAGTCCCAGCAATAGTAAGAGCCCTCTCAAACATAGTACACGCCCAAGACACACAAGACGAACAAACACAAACAACAGCATTCGCCGACGAACCAATAGAACGCATATTCAGAGAAACACTACGCCAACCCCTCTGCCGAACATGGGCTGCAAAAGGCCTTGAAGCCTACGACAACCCTCTGTCGACACCTCTGCTACTTGATGTGCTAACCCAACCAGACACCCGCCCAGAAGAGCGGGACAGCATCCTCCACGTGCTAGCCAACATGGGCGAAGAAAGCTCTATACCCGTGATACGCCAACTACACGACCAAAACCCCACCGCAACAACCTACTTAGCGCTCGCAGCCCACACAGTAAGCAGCAGAGTACGCCTGGAGGCCCGGCGGGAACTGCGCGAATACCTGACCCAACCAAACCACCAAGTTACTGTAACAAGGCGCTCCCAAGAAATAATCTCTGAACAAGACGGAATCCAATGGCTATCCGTCTCAATAATGGGTCCAATAGCAGACGAAAACGCACACATAAACATGGGGCGCTTCCTCCTCACGGGCGAGGAACCCCAATGCGAAAACACCACTGAACTACAAACTCAAAAACGCCTAGCCCAAGGAATACGCAGAGTTGCAGACCCAACGTGGGAAGGGCACTTCGTACTTGAAGGAATAGCCCGCTGGGTAAGAGACTAAGACAAAACAACTACTTCCTGCGCTTCATAGACAAAGCAGCATCCATAAACAGGCGGGCGGCAGCTAGCGCTGTCGCGTCTCCTGCGTCGTAGGGCGGACACACTTCTGTGACGTCGAATCCTACGACTTCGGTATTGGAAAGAATCTCCCAGACGAAGCTCCTCAGTTCATTGAACATCCAGCCGTCCGCTTCAGGCGTCCCAACGCCCGGGGCGCAGCCTGGGTCCAAAACGTCGATGTCCACCGACAAATACACTGGTTTGCCCTTAATTTTCTTCGCAAGAGACTCTACTTCCTCAGGGCCGTAATTGCTCAAATGATTCCTGCGAATGTATTCCGCCTCATCCTTGCTTGCACTTCTGACTCCCGCAAGATGCACGCCCACATTCAACTCGTGGATACGCCGCATAACAGACGCATGGCTTAAGCGCTCGCCCATAAAGTCATTTCTCAAATCCGCATGAGCATCAACGCTGACAACCTGAAGACCCCTATACCCCTCAGACAAAACCCTGACCGCCGGCAAAGACACGAGATGCTCCCCGCCAGCAACCAAAAACTTAACGTTCGAATTCTCGGCAACAACACCCTTCAAAACGTCCTCGACAAAACCCAAAGTCTTCTCCGCATTACCCGGCACGACAGCAACGTTGCCAACATCAAAAAAGCCCGCCTTAAAAAAATCCCCAGAAGAAGTCTCCTTCTCCATCTCCAAAAGCATGCGCCTAACAGCAAGAGGGCCGAAACGGGAGCCCGGCCTAAACGAAGCGGTTCCGTCGAAGGGCACGCCCAAAAAAGCGGACGACGCATTCTTCAAGTCGCAGGAATTCTCCAAGACGAGATTCCTCTCCACGTATAAACTCTCCCACGCCATACTCAACAACACATACGAACAATGGCTATTTATTTCCAAAACCTAACCCTCGAAGTCGACCCCACGGTTTACGAGCCCCAGGAAGACAGTTTTCTGTTGGCCCAGCACGTCAATCCCCGCAGAAAAGACTCTGTCTTGGACATGGGAACAGGTTCTGGAATACAGGCGCTTATCTCCGCGCAAAAAGCCTTCTGCGTCGTTGCCGCCGACGTAAACCCAGACGCAATAAAATGCGCAAGAAAAAACGCGGCAAAAAACAAAATCATGAACATAGAATTCCGAACAACAAACCTATTCCAAAAAATCCCGGAAAAATTCGACCTGATACTATTCAACGCACCCTACCTGCCCGCGGAAGAATACGACAAAGCCGGCTTAGCATGGAGCGGAGGAAAAGAAGGGACCGACGTAATAGAAAAATTCCTAAACCAGACGCCCGCCCACCTGAAAAGAAACGGGCGAATAATGCTAGTCGCAAGCAACCACGGAAACATAAAACGCATAAGAGCCGCAGCCAAAGCAAACAAACTCACCGCAAGAATCACCGCCAAGAAAAAACTCTTTATGGAAGAACTCCTACTTTTTTCACTCCGACACGCAACAATATAACCCCAACCTACCAGCATATACAAAGAAATGCAAGAAGAACACCCCACAAACCCAAACGCCAAAGCCACACTAGAAGCGGCCTTATTCTCATCCGCAGAGCCCATAACCCTAAAGGAGATAGCAGACCTCGCTCAGCTAACCAAACCCCAAGCAGTCCGCCTCCTGGAAGAACTCAAACTAGAATACATCACCCGCCAGTCAGGCATAGAAATAATCAGCAACGAAGACGCCTACTCGATGCGAGTCAGAAGCGACCTAGACGGCAAAGTATCCCACCTCATCACGGAAACAGACATGCCCCAGGCAATGCTCAAAGTGCTCGCCATAATCGCAGTGGAAGAACCCATGATACAATCCGCCCTAGTAAAACTACGCGGCAACAGAACATACACCTACCTAGACCGGCTAGAAGAAATGGAGCTGATACTACGGCGCAAAAAAGGAAAAACAAAGGAAATATACACGACGCCAAAATTCCGCCAATACTTCCACATAGAAGACCCAAACAAACTAATAACAAAAGGCCAGCTGAAACTCGTAGAAAAAGAAGAACCCCTCGAACCACCAAAAGAACCCGAAATCACAAAAATGAAACTAAAGTGACGCAGGCAGACAATAGAATCATCCGCGCACAAAACCATCCTTTCTCGCAACAACACCCAACGCAGCCGAAACCTCCCTCACATCAGAAAAACCCGCCTCTTTCAGCCTATCAATGACGCCGCGCACAGCATTCCTACCGCGATACTTGTTCCCCGGAGAACCAACGTAATGATACAAAAAACCGCCCGGCAAAAGCACCCTAAACAAATCGCCATAAAAAACGCGGCCATACAATTCCCCCGCAAGACTAACCCGCGGCGGATCATGCAGAACACGGCTAAACGACGCGTCACCGAAAGTCTTTATGACGCAGGAAACATCTCCCTCAACCCTCTTGACCCGCAAATTATTCAGTCCCGCACTCCACGGGTTCACGTCCTGAAGTTTGACCATATTAGGGTCGCGCTCCACAGTAACAACCTCCGCCGCACCAGCATCAACCAAATTAATCGCCGAATAACCAAGGCCAGTGCAAGTATCAAGGCATCGCCCAAAAACAGGCGTAACCTCCTGAACTTTCATTCGCGCGTCAGTCCAAGGATCCATCTCCTTGACGCGATGCATCCGCACACTACCAATCTCCGCGGTCGGAGGACAACCCTCCTTGGACGCGATAAGACGGTACATCCTGTTAGTGTCCGCCGCGAAAAACTGCGCCTTATAGACGACGCCATCCTCAACAGTATGACACAAAACGGAGGTCGAAATCGCCTCAACCTCATCCCAACCGACAACCACACCCCCAGGAAGCGAAACACCCGCATCCTCCATATCAACGACCGAACGAGTCATACCCAAATCCAAAGAAACCTCAGCATACGGCACACAAGCCCTCCTCGCCGCAAGCAGGCGCAAAGCATCAAACCTCGTAAGCCAAAACATACTCCTCTCCTTATAGACTTTCACGCAAGAAGATAAGGACAATGCGCAACCTACTACTGGAAAGCCTCGCCAAAAAATCAGAATACGAAAAACTACTCACACCCAGATTCGACCTCGAAAGCCAAGTTACATTCCAAGAAAACAAACAAATACCCCTACACCGCTGGTTCTACTACAAAGAAGGATACAGCCCAAACCTCGTCACAACCCTACTAAAAGAATACCCCCCAACCGCAAACCTACCCGTGCTCGACCCATTCTGCGGCACAGGAACAACACTACTCGCCTCCCGCGACGCAGGATTTCCCTCCGTTGGAACAGACATACTGCCGCTCGGCGTCTTCGTCGCAAACACAAAACTACAAACAGGATACGACACAACAAAACTAGCCGACGAATGCCGCAAACTACTATCCGTCAAATTCGGCACACCCACACAAAAATTCCCCAGAATAGACTTCCTAGACACACACCGCGCAGTAGGACGCTACGCCCGCGAAGACCTAATGTTCTTCCGAGAAAGAATACTCGCCGTCGAAGACGAAAAAATCCGCAACTTCATGATGCTCGCACTCATCTCAATCGCGCTCCAATCAAGCAACCTCAAGCGCGATGGAGGCGTACTAAAAATCAAGGAAAAACAACACCTTCCGCCAGTCAGACACCTGTTGAAGCAGAAACTAAAGCATATGCAACGAGACATAGAACACATAAAAGAAGGTCCGGAATCCCGCGCCGAAGTAGCGGACGCCCGCGCCCTACCTGCTGAAGACAACTCATTTGGCGCCTGCATAACAAGCCCACCCTACCTAAACTACGTGGACTATACCAAACTATACGCCCTAGAACTCGCACTGCTTGTCGGAGACGGAGGAGAACTCAAAAGCTACCGCAAAAAAAGCCTCAAAAGCCACGTCAACGCAGAAGCCCACGAAAAAAACATGCCACCCCTACCCCTCGTAACCGAAGTCATAGAAAAATCCAGAAACATACCCGAAACCAAAACACACAACCCCCAAGTAATAGAAGGATACTTCACAGACATGTACCGCGTCCTCAAGGAGATATCCCGCACACTAGCACCCGGCGCACCCGCAAGCCTCGTCGTAGGAAACGCCTGCCTACCAAACCAAACAGTAGACGTAGACACAATACTCGCAGAACTAGCAAAAAACGCAGGCCTCAAGCCAGAAGCACTGCTTGTAGCAAACGCACGCTGGTGCGACGTACACGGAATCACAAAAGAAAGACCTGTGAGGGAGACAATTGTGGTGGTTCGGAAACCCGAGTAAATTCGGCGTAAGCCGCAGAAAAACCAGCGCTTATAAATCCTCCCTTTCGGACTAACTTAACACAATGAAAAAAACGGCCTTACTCCTAATTGCGCTCACAGTACTGGCTGCAGGATGCATAGACAACACCCCAAACCCGACGACCACCACAACCACCCCGCAACAAGAAGCCTCGACCACCACGTCCGTTATTTCCATTCAATCCTCCTCAACCACCACAACTCTAATTACCTCAAACCCAACAACTACAGTGCCTTCTACGCAGGCCGCCTCTCTTGTTGAAGCCAACAACAGGTTCGCAATAAACCTCTACAAAGAAATCCTCAAGAACGATGGCGGAAACATATTCTTCTCGCCCTGGAGCATAGAAACTGCGCTCTCAATGACATACGAAGGCGCAAGAGGAAAGACGGCGTCTGAAATGCAAAAAGTCCTCGGCATTCCCTCCGACGATGCGGCAAGAAGAAACTCATTCAAACAAATCCAAGACCAAATAAACGCCGGCTCCAAAGACTACCGGCTGTCCACGGCAAACGCCATTTGGCCGCAGAACAATTACCCATTCCTCCCCGAATACACAAGCATCATCCAAAACTCGTACGGCGGAGAATCAAGGCCGATGGACTACGTGTCAAACGCGGAAGGGTCAAGGCAGATAATCAACTCGTGGGTGGAAAACAAGACTAACGACAAAATCAAGGACCTTATACCTCAGGGAGCGTTGACGCCTATGACGCGCCTTGTGCTCACCAACGCAATCTACTTCAAAGGCAAATGGGTGCTGCAGTTCAACGAAACAAACACGAAGCAGGAAGACTTCAAAGTCAACGCAACCGCAAAAGTAAAAGCTCCTTTGATGAAAAAAACAGGGGAAAAAGCGAAGTTCAAGTACGCCGAAATAAGCGGCACACAAATCCTGGAGCTGCCTTACGAAGGAAAAGAAATCTCCATGCTGATACTCCTGCCCAAAGAAGGCGATATGCCCGCATTTGAGAAAGAAATCAGCGCAGAGAAAATCTCGGAATGGAGAAACTCCATCTACGAACGCCGCGTGGACGTGTACCTGCCTAAATTCAAAGTTGAAACAAAATACTTCCTGCCCCAGCAACTAAGCAGCATGGGAATGCCAACAGCATTCACCTCAAACGCCGACTTCTCAGGCATGGACGGAACAAGAAACCTCTCAATAACAGACGTAATACACCAAGCATACGTCGAAGTCAACGAAGAAGGCACAGAAGCAGCCGCAGCAACCGCAGTCATAGTCGGACTCACAAGCGCAATGCCCGCACCAACACCAATATTCCGCGCAGACCGCCCCTTCATCTACATAATACAACAAACAGACACCGGCAACATACTATTCATAGGAAAAATAAACAACCCAACACAAAACGCGGCGTAAAAAATTCAGGCCCTGTGAACTACGGCAAAGCCTTAAGTCGCTCCCCTAAGTCGTAGACTACCAAGACGCCGGCGTTCCTGCTTTGAGGGTCAACTGCAAACCCCGGCAAAGCGCAAAGAACATTCCCGCCGATGTTCCTATGGAACCTGACGCTCCAGTCGGAATCACCATAACGCTCCAGATATTCCATCGCCTCATCTGCAGTCGCTGTAGACGTCTGCCCGCTAACCTCAGAGAACCTAGCCATCCTAGCATAACCAACAGCATACTTAGGCGAATAACCCACTCCCTTAAAATGCGCCACAGCAGAATCCAAAAGCAAACCAGTAACCTGCATACCCCTCAAGTAAGGCTCAGCCTCAGAGAAAATAAGGAAAACATTCCCATCAGGAAACTTAGGGTCAACCCTTACATTATTAGGATCACCGTCTCCCACCTTTACTGTGACAAGCGACAACTTAGCATCCTCATACTTAGGAGCCACCCTACCCCGTTCACTATAATACCCGCGAAAAGCACCGAAAACATCCGCCTGACTGCCTCCGCCAGCCTTCATCTCAAGCAACCCAGCCAACAAGTCATTAGGAAAAAAATTGCTCATCCTACAAGAAAGATGCGCCATAGTCTCACCCGTATAAAGCGTAAACTCAGTCCTAGCTCCCTCGCGGCCTAAATACCACAACTTCCTCTGCGGACCCTCATAAACGAGATTGAACCTGTCATAGACGGAGTCTAAGGGCCCGTCCCCTTCACCAAACTCGTTCATATGCACTACTTTCGCAGCCGAGACAATCTCCTTCATGACCCTGCGGTCCACAGCCAAAGTCATCAAGTCAGCCGACGAAACAAGCCCTCCGCCAAGGAATCTATTGGTCTCCCTGACTTCCTCGGCGTAATTGCGCTTGTCCACTACACTGGCCATGCAATTAACTACAGCCAAGACTACAATAAAACACAAAAAGCCCGTTCTCTATTTATTTCCGTTCTAAACTCCCGGTAATAACCACGGGGCTATAATATCATGAGCAATATTAAACGCATTCTTGAAGACTTGCAGAAGGAAAGACAACAAAGAGAAGTCCCCCCTCAACAAGAAGCTCAAGCCCCGCCGGAACCCCCTCTAATAGAAGAAACACGCCCACCTAACGCTGCAGAACCCCCACCCTTAATGCCAGCGCAAACATCAGCTCAACCTCAAGTCACAATCCATCCCCTAACAGCAGCGCCTGCGGAAATACCCCCAAACATGTACGGCGTAGTAATGAGACGCTGGGGAGAAGGCCCCCCGCAGATTAAAGAAGGAGGAATTGCGTTTGAAGCCGTTCACGACGGCGAAACCGTAGGACACGTAATCGCCAACCCATTCAACAAAGGCGACTACGGCGTATACAGCGTAAGCGAACTATACGTGATACGAGGAGGCGGCGAGCAGGCAAACTCCGTTGAAGCAGCGGCACTCAGAGGACTCGCAGGCGCACTTGCAGGCGAAGCGCAGAAAAACGGCCTCGCAGGAGCGGACCTCGACGGAATGCCCGACGGATACGCCGACAGATTCAGAAACGCAACAGGTGCCGACCAACCAAACAGCCCCTTCAGACTCATATTCTCCAAAGGCGAAGACGACAGACCACTCTGCGACCTACGCGTAAGACCCACCGGGCCACAACCGCCGATAGACCACCCAAATCAAATCACACTCCAAAGAATAGACGCCGTCCCAGACTACATGATAGACGCCTTCATCCAAGAAGCAAGAGCACCATCCGAAGACAGAAAAGAAA
This sequence comes from uncultured archaeon, assembly GCA_902384455.1. Taxonomy (GTDB): domain Archaea; phylum Altiarchaeota; class Altiarchaeia; order IMC4; family SCGC-AAA252-I15; genus CABMCB01. The sequence goes on along the minus strand of CABMCB010000018.1, from coordinate 58,407 downwards.
TACGGGAAGCAGGAATGAAATGGGGCGTATACCACAGAGGATACCTCGCAGGATTCACCGCCGGAAAAATAACCGGCAAAACATACTACGGCCACGCCCTATACATAGAACCAAGCGCGAGAGGCGCACAAACCCAAGGCCAGCCCACAACAGGCGAACAACTCACGTACCACGTAATAGAAGAAGCCAAAGAAGCGGGAGTAACACGAGTAAGCCTCGGACCGCTTGCAGCAAAAGGCGAAATACTCATGCGCAGAATAGCCCGCAAATGGAGCCAAGACCCAACAAACAACTCCAAAATAGAATTCCACGAAGAAGAAGACCGAAGAGTATACGCAGAAATACAACTATAACCAACAAGCCATTTTTATATTCCCATTCACCTTAAGACATCTCACACAAAGAGGTGAACCAAAATGGCCTGGAACATGCTTAAAACGACTTTCCTGATGGCGCTACTTATGGGCGTCGTCATCGCCGCATTCACACTAGTCGGAGGAAAAAACTACGCATTCATGGGCCTAATAGTAGGCGGCCTGATGAACATCCTGACGTACTGGTTCAGCGACAGGATTGTTCTTGCAATGACCCATGCCCAGCCCGCAGACCCCGCTCAGTACAAGCAGCTGAATGAGATAGTGGAAAAAGTAGCGCGCAAAGCAAACATCCCAACGCCAAAAGCCTACATAGTAAACGACCCCACACTAAACGCATTCGCCACAGGCCGAGGGCCGGGGCACGCAGCAATAGTCGTCCACACAGGACTACTTTCCGCCTGCACTGCGCAGGAAGTTGAAGGCGTCATAGGGCATGAGCTGACGCACGTGAAAAACAGGGACGTGCTCATATCCACAATAGCCGCAGTAATGGCAGGCGTACTAAGTTACCTGGGTTACGCTTTCATGTGGAACAGAAGCGACAGAGAAGACCGAGGCGGAAACGCCCTAGCTCTCGTTGCCGTAATACTCGCCCCGATTGCCGGCATGCTAATCCAACTTGCGATAAGCAGAAGCCGCGAATACGCCGCAGACGAAGGAGGCGCGCAACTCACAAATCCCCAATGGCTCGCATCCGCGCTTGAAAAAATCGACTCAAACGTACGCACCCACCCAAAGCAAGGAAACCCCTCCACCGCCCACATGTACATCGCCAACCCATTCGGAGGAACGAACTTCATAAACCTATTCTCAACCCACCCCCCAGCCAAAGAAAGAATCAAACGCCTACATGAAATGCCAGGCGGAGGAGGAAGCGCAACACTCATGCGCTAAAATCAAGTCAAATTAACAACGGCTTCGCCCACGTCGCTTATGTGGGCGGCAAGCCTATAGAATCCGTCGTAAATCAATATGCTTCGGGGGTCCTCCTTCTGCTTGATTATTTCATCAAGCTGTTTGCTTTGAGACTGCTCAAACGCAGTAACCTCTTCGACGACGCGGTTGGCTTTGACCGCATCAACACGCTTCAACGAGTCTGAGGCGTCAGAATAAAGGCGGCGAAGCCTGCCGTAAGCGTCCTTTATCCGTTGATTCTTCCTCAACGCCGTCTTGTCTACGTCGGAAGCAAGCTTAACAATCCGCTCAATCTGATCGTGAGCCCTCTCAATCGCGGTCGCCGCCCGAATCCACGTGGTATTGGGGATGCCGGCAGTGGTCGCAAGCTGCCTAAGGACAAGGAAATAAAACTTGTCAACCTCAACCTCCCTTTGAGCGACATTTGAAGCAACATCAGAAGAAGGATTACTCAAAAATTCCCCCACCTCCTCCACAGACGAAAAACACAAATCCGCCATCTGACTAACCGACTCATCAACTGAAATATCCTCCCTCAAAAGCACCCGAAAAGTGACCTCAGTAGCCGAATCGTCATACAACTCAAGGCCTATGAGCAAGACGGCGGTTTCCTTAAGTATTTTGCGGGCGGTGGGAGTGATTTTAGGATTCGCGATGAAAGCGATTGTAGTGTACCCCTGAATGTATTTTGTTATGAATCTGCGGATTATGTAGCCGGCGTCCTCTTCGCCGGATATGTCAAGGGTTGCGGTTCTCTCGTCTTTCTGGGTGTGAGTTCTGATTAGAAGGTCGTTGGTGGTCAGGTCTATAACCGTAAGTTCAGAGCCTTTTTTCAGTTTGTTCTTGATGACCCACTGCCTAGGGAGGCTTATTGTGTATGTCGCTCCCCCAGTAATCTGAAGCTTCCTGTGCTCAAGCATTCTATATACAATAAATATTCTACATAACTTATATATAAACTATTTATAAACACAATATGAGAGAACTATAAAGACTATAATGGCAAGCATACTCGCACTGGGACTAATCGCCTTTTTCGGATTCGCCATATGGGCAGGCATAACCCGCACCATATACAACTTCCACGACAAACTAGAATCCCGCCCAAAACAAATCAAAAACAGAGCAAAATAAGCATGGTCTCAATAGACGTAGGCAAGGAAATATGCGCCGCACTCGCAATAGGAATGGCCGCCATGGCATCAGCCTACGCAATAGCAGCCACAGGATCCGCAGCCGCAAACGCAGTAAAAGAAAAACCCGAAACAAGCGGAAAAGTCCTACTATTTGTCGCCCTAGCAGAAGCCATAGCAATATACGGACTCGTAGTCTCCCTGATGATTCTATTCCAATAACCCCAAAAAACTGCAAAAAGGAGATTGGTGAGGGGGTCGTCGTTTATTTGATTATTAATCCGTCCGCCCCGCCTCCCGACGTCACAGTTTGACTCGGCGGAAGGTCGCGGACAGAGAGTTTTTATGTTGTGAGCGAGCGGAGCCCCCTCATAATCCCCTTAGGAGCAGCCGCCATATAAACAAATAAGCGCTCTTTACGTCAATCAACGGATTTCCAAGGTTATCTTGTTCAGACGCCTAACTGCCGATTTAGGGAACATTTTGACGGCCTCTTCTTGGACTCGGTCTATTACGGCAATCTTGACGAAGAGATTGTTTGGATCCTGATGGGGTATGATGTCGACTATGTTGACGTCGTCTATGGTGAACCGCATCTTACGTTTAGCCTCCTTAGTCAAGGATTTGATGCTGGCGGGGGTTACGACTTCGCCCATCACCACTACGTCAGACGGGTGAGTGATAGGCACTGAAAGCGTAGATGGCCCGCCGTACGTTGTTTTAGGCGCAGCGGTTTTTGGTGCGGCAGCCTTTGTTGGTGCTGCCCTCTTTGGTGGAGACTGTTTTTTAGGCGCCGCCTTTATTGGCTTTTTGACGGCTGACTTGGCCTTTTTTACTGGTTTCTTTGGGGCAGTCGTCTTTTTCGGCTTGGCCGGGGGTTTGGTGGGCTTCGTTGGGGTGCTTTTAGCGGATGGTTTTTTTCCCAAGGAGCGAGAAGTCTTCTGAATCTTTTTCGTTTTCTTCACACCAACCACCATTAAGGTATTTGGAGCATTCCTATAAAACCGCCGTTTTTAAGGAAAACGGCGTTAAAAGAACGTAAAACCCGGTGTATACGGCGTTTTTAGCGGATTTTTGTGTTTTGTTTTTTGCTGCCGGTAGAAATGCCGCATATGCCTCTAAAGCGGGTTTTAAGGGCGTGGTTTGATAATATTAACCTCCCAGCGGGGGTGTTTAAGTATGATTGGCAAGAAAGTCCGCCTTGAGCGCATAATCGACCGCAAGAGCGGGAAAACCGTTATTGTGCCTTTGGACCACGGAGTAACAGTCGGCCCCATCAGGGGTCTTGAGGACCTTCCGGCGACAATCAACAAGATAGCGGAGGGGGGCGCTAATGCCGTCCTAGTGCATAAGGGCATGGTGCAGTATGGGCACCGCGGCTACGGCCACGACATTGGTCTTATCATTCATCTTTCGGCTGGTTCTAGCATCGGTCCTGACCCTAACACTAAGGTTTTAGCGAGCACCGTCAAGGAGGCTGTTCGGCTTGGGGCTGACGCTGTGAGCGTTCACATTAACGTTGGCGCAGACAACGAAAGCCAGATGCTCTTTGATTTGGGGAGGGTTGCTGAGGACTGCGCTGAATACGGCATGCCTCTTATCGCAATGATGTACCCGCGCGGCCGCAACGTTAAGAGTGAGACTGACGTGAAGTATGTTAAGCATGTGGCTCGTTTGGGCGCTGAGTTGGGCGCTGACATCATTAAGTGCCCTTATACTGGCGACAAGAAGTCGTTTAGGGAGGTTGTCGAGGGTTGTCCTGCTCCCGTGGTGATTGCGGGGGGTCCTAAGGTGGACAGCGACGAGGCTTTGTTCCAGATGATTCGCGATGCTATGGATTCCGGTGCTGCCGGCGTTAGCATTGGCAGGAACGTGTTTCAGGCTGATGATGTGACAGCGATGACTCGCAAGCTTTGCGAGTTGGTTCACAGCAAGAAGTAAGGGGTGTTTTCATTTTCAAAATGAAGTCTAATCCAACGTCTTTTTCAGACAACAGGAGCAAGGTTGACCGGGGGGCTCACGAGGCCAAAGCGCACCACAAGCACATTAAGGAGAGCGACGTGCTGAAGGTTGCCGAGACGAAGGTTGTTTCGGTAAGGCCTACTTCGTCTGTTTTGGAGTCTGCGCGTCTTATGCGTCAGCATGATTTTAGGCGGTTGCCTGTTACTGATGCGGGTACTAATCGTCTTTTGGGTCTTGTTACTGCGATTAGTATTTTGGATTTCTTGGGTGGTGGGCCTAAGTATAGGATTATTGAGGAGGATTATAGGGGGAATTTTCTTTCTGCGATTAATGCGCCTATTACTAAGATTATGTCTGAGGCGAGTTTTGTCACGAGGAAGGAGTCTGTTTCGGACGTCATCCGTTTTATTGTCACTAAGCATACCAGTTGTTTGCCTGTGGTTGACAGCGTTGAGAGCATGAGGGTTGAGGCGATTGTGACTGAGCGCGACATTTTGCCTTCCGGCGAGGACTTTGGCGTTACCGTAGGTGATGTGATGAACACAAAGCTGATTGAGGCCACTCCCGGAATGATGTTGTCTGACGTCAGCCGCGTTATGGTGAGAAATGGTTTAAGGCGGCTTCCTGTTATCCAGGAGTGCCGTCTGACGGGCATTGTGACGGTCTTTGACGTCCTGAAGTTTCTTGAGAAGGGTAATTTCAGGGGAGTGAACGCGGAGGAGAATTTGTCTACGCGCGTCAGCGAGGTCATGTCTGAGCCTGTTACGGTTAGTCCTGACGATGATTTGTCTGTTGTGCCGCGTTTGATTCACGAGACAGGTTTCGGCGGGTTTCCCGTAGTGGAGGAAGAGAATGTTCTGGGCATTGTCACGTCAACTGACGTGCTCAAGTGGGTGTACCTACAAAGTTAGTCGGACTGGAAGGAGTTATTTTTCCGGCGGAATTTTCTTTGAGATAATTCGCTTTGCGCAGTGGGCGAGGGCTAGGTGCACGTCCTCAGACACTTCCATGTCATTGATTTCAGCGTGCAGGGCGAGGTCTGCGATTCCCCTTATTTTTCCGCCGTCAAACCCGCAGAAGGCCACTGTTTTCGCCCCTTTCTCTTTGGCGTAAAGCAGCGCCTTTACGACGTTCATGCTGTTTCCGCTGCCTGAGATGCCTATCACCAAGTCGTCTTTATCCAGAAAATTCTTAAGCTGCTCCACGAACACGTCCTCATACGAGACGTCGTTGGCGTAAGCCATCAAAGCGGGGGTGTTGTCGCTTAAGCAGATGGCTTTGAACCGTTTTTTTCGGCCGTATGAGTAGTCTTTGATTATGTCGCCTGTCATGTGGCTTGCGTTTGCTGCTGAGCCGCCGTTTCCGAATATGTAGATTGTGCCGTTTTTTTGGTATGTTGTGAGCATTAGGTCTGTTAGTTGGGCTATTTTTTTGCGGTCGATTTTGTTTATGGTGTCGGCTACTTTTTTGAGGTATTTGTCTGCTTCTTTTTCTGGGTCAGTCATATTCGTCACCTACGTAGATTACTTTGCTTCCTTCTGTGTCGAATTTGAATGTGAGTTCTCTTAGTGGGGTGAGGGCGTTTCTTAGTTTGTCTTGTTTTCCTTCTTCGCAGTAGAAGAGTAAGAATCCTCCTCCGCCTGCTCCCAGTAGTTTTCCGCCTAGTGCGCCGTTTTTGAGGGCTTTTTCGTAGTGGGCGTTTATTTGTGGGTTGGTTATTTTGGAGGCGAGTTTTTGTTTTAGCGTCCAGTTTTGGTTGAGTAGTTGTCCGAATTCGTTGAGGTCTCCGTTGTATAGTGCGTTTCTGAGTTCCCCTACGAGCGCCACCATTTTCTTGAGCGTTTCTACTTTGTCTTCGGACTGCATGTTCTTCTTTTGCTCTTCAAGTATGGCGGAAGTTTTTCTTTGGTCGCCGGTGTAGAACATGAGGAGGTTTTTCTGGAGCTCTTCGAACGTGTCTTTTTTTAAGTGGATGGGTTCGACTGCGACTTTGCCGGTCGGGCTGAATGTGAGGACGTTGAGTCCGCCGAAGGCGGCGGCGTACTGGTCTTGTTTGCCGATTGGTTCCTTTAGGCGGCTTATTTCTATGTCGCATGCTTCTTCTGCGAGTTTTTCTTTTGTGGTGTGTTTGCCTTGGCGTGCGTATAGGTTGTGCAGCAGGCCTACGGTGAATGATGAGGATGAGCCGAGTCCTGTTCCTGCGGGTACGTCGGCGTTTGAGCTTATTTCTATTGCGCCTTCTATCTTGAATTTTTTGAGTACTTCTCGTACTATGGGGTGTTCTATTTCGTTTACGTTTGATGCGGTTTCTGTTTTGGAGTATTTGACTCGTATTTTGTCTACGTCGAAGAAGCGGTGGGAGCTTATGTACATGTATTTGTTTATGGTGGTGGATAGTACCGCTCCGGGGCTTTGTTCGTAGAATTCTTTTACGTCGGAGCCTCCTCCGACGAAGCTGACGCGGAAGGGCGTTTTTGTGATTATCATTGGCGGTCGTCTATTTGTTTTCTGTTTATATCAGCTTAGCTTTGTTTTTTTTTGTCGAGGATGAAGTCTACGGCGTCATTAAGGCTTTCGAAGACGTGGTCCGCTTCTTTGACGGGTTGGCTTGATGACGCGTTTCTTATGCCTATTGCGGTGAGTCCCGCGTTTTTCCCGCATTGAACGTCGCGTTGGGAGTCTCCTATGATGTATGACTCATGGCGGTCTATGTTGTATGCCGCAACCGCTTCGTCAATCATCCCGGTCTTAGGCTTCCTGCATGAGCACTCAATCTTGTATGCCGGGTTCTCTTCCGGGTATCCTTTGTCGGGGTGGTGCGGGCAGAAATATACGGCGTCAACGTAGGCGCCTTTTTCCCCAAGAAGCGTCTCCATCTTCATGTGTATCCCCTTCACGTCCTCGATGCTGCACAGGTTTCTGGCCACAACCGGCTGGTTAGTCGCCACGATGGCGAGGTAGTCTGATTGGTTGATTTTCTTTATTGCTTCGGCCGAGCCGGGCAGAAGCTCAAAGTCTTCTTTGCGGTGGAGCAGGTTTATTTCCTTGTTGATTACGCCGTCTCGATCCAGGAAAATCGCCTTCTGCTTGTGCTCCAGGTTTCGTCGCTCGGATTTTCCGCTTACGTACGCCGCAGTGACTTCTTCAAGGCGTTGTGGCGTTCCGGCGTCCTTAATGTATTCGGTGGTGACGTAGCCGTATATTGGTTCGGTTTTGATTAGGCGGGGGAATAGGTCTTTCCCAAAGTCGCCTTTACCGCGGTGAATATGCCCAAGCGCGTTGGGCGACAGAACGTAGAGTCCTGCGTTCACGAGGTTCTTGTGGAGTCTGCCGTCGTCGTGGGGTTTGGGTATGAATGCGGTGATTCTGCCTTCGTCGTCGATTTCCGCAAGGTCGCTGTCGTAGGGGTGGTCGTTTGGGTGCAGGACAAGGGTTGCGGTGGCTTTTTTCTTCTTGTGGTATTCGATGAGCCGTTTGAGGTCCATGTTCGTCAGGACGTCTCCTGAGAGCACCAGAAAGTCGTGGGTGAGTTTGCCTTCAAGTTCCTTGAGTGCGCCTGTCGTCCCAAGCGGCGTTTCCTCGCGGTAGTAAGTTATTGATACGCCGTATTCTTTTCCGTCTTTGAAGTGGTCTTCGATGGCGTCTGCGAGGTGGCCTGTGGTTATTATGATTTCGTCTTTGATGCCGTACCTCGTAAGGAGGTTTATGTTGTGTTCAAGAAGGGTTTTTTCGCCTATTTTAACCATCGGCTTGGGTACGTTGCGGGTTAGTTCCCCCAGGCGCGTTCCCTTCCCTCCCGCAAGTATTACGGCCTTCATTGTTTTTATCTTCCGTTTTTGAGGATGGCTTTTATTGCGGTGCGTACTGCTTGGTCGGAGTTATGTTTGGCTTTCCAGCCTAGTTTGTGGATTTTGGTTAGGTCGTATTGGTATTTTGGCACGTCGCCGGTCCATCCTCTGTCTCCTCCGGTGTACTTGAACTTCACGTTTTTCAGGTTCATTTCCGTTACGAGTGTTTGGGCTATTTTGGTTACTGTGGTGGTGGTTTGCGTGCCAAGGTTGAAGATGTTGATGTCGTCGTTGGAGTGTTTCCATGCGTATATGATTCCTTCGACGATGTCTTTGACGTATGCGTAGGGTTTCTCCTGTTTGCCGTCTCCTAGTATCTCAAGTTCTTTCGGGTTCTTCTTCAGCTTCCGGACGAAGTCGTAGACTACGCCGTGAGTAGCCCGCTCTCCCACAACGTTTGGGAACCTGAGTATCCACGCCTTTATGCCGTAGTTAACGCAGAACGCGCTGATGAATCCTTCAGAGCTTAGTTTCGCCGCCCCGTAAAAGGACGTGGGCAGAAGAGGGCCTAAATCTTCGTGTATTCGCTGGTCGGTCTCCCCGTATATCGCGGAGCTGGACGTGAAAACGATTTGCTCAACCCCCGCAGACCTCATGCACTCCAGCACGTTGTACGTCGTCATGAAAGTCTTCTTGAGGTCGATGCTGGGGTAAAGCCTGCTTTTTTGTATGTCGGAGTTTGCGGCCAGGTGGAATACGCAGTCGAATTTGTTTTTTTTGAAAAGTTCTTCTGTGCGTTTTTTGGCAAGAAGGTTTAGCTTAATGAAAGTGAACCTCGGGTTTTTTTCGAATCCACGTATGTTCTCAAGGGTTCCCAGGCTTAGGTCGTCGACTGCAACGACGTTGTGGCCCAGTTTAAGCAGATGCTCCGTAAGGTGGCTTCCCACAAAACCCGCGCCCCCAGTCACCAGGATTTTCATGGTATACTCTTTAAAGCTTCTTGGGATTAATGGGGAGATTAAACCTATATTTGAAAATGCACAGGATGTAAGCTTTCCCGCTTCTCCACTTGTTCAGGGTGACTTCGCCGATTCTTATCCTATACGGGATGTCTATTTCCTTGTGTTTGAGTCCTGCGCGCGCAGACTTTAGTATCAGCTCGCACGGGAAAGAGTAGTTGGTTTCCCACGTCATCTTATTTACTGCGTCGCGGCGCAGGCAGAACATTCCGGTGCTTACGTCGTGAACTTTCACTCCATACAGAACTCGGACTAACGTCGCAAACAAGGTGTTCCCTACTTTGTTTGTGAAAGGCATCTGCTTCCCCAATTCCTTAGTCAGCCTGTTGCAGGAAACCACGTCGTACCCCTCATTAACCGCTAAATCAACCAGTTTGGGGATGTACTCCATAGGATAAGTGTTGTCGCAGTCCGATGTGATAATAACGTCGTTTGAAGCACTGGATATGGCAGTCCTCAACGCCACTCCATGGCCCTGAGGCGGCTGGACGATAACTTTGGCGCCCATCTGCCTTGCGATTTCAGGAGTCCTATCCTTGCTGGAATCCACAAGCAAAATCTCCGTCTCAAAATCCTTAGTGTTCTCCCTGATGCTCTCAATCATCCGCCCAATAGCCTCCTCCTCGTTAAAACTCGGCATAACAACAGAAACCGTGATTTTATCCGCCATGAGACACCCCGTTGAATTCGTCGGCCAAATTATGGCTGTGCTCTATCGTCTGGTCCATGTTAAGATACTCGAATTCGGCAAATCTGCCGCAGCACCGTATGCCAATACCCTTTAGGTATTGCAGTACTTTGGCAGCGTTTTTCCTGTGGCTTAAATCGTATATAACGTATGCGTACTTGAACTTCCTAAGCTCTACCGCAGTGACGTCCGTTTTCTTCACCAACTTCAAGGCCTCAAGGTCGTCCAGCACCTTCTGCTTAATTTCCTCGTCGGTGAATCCTGCCAGGTAGCTTTCGGGTCGGTATGTTATTTCCGCAATTATTGTGGAGCCGCCTTTTGGCAGGCAGTAGTTTTTCCCGAGGAAATTCAGCTTTGAAATCCTGTGGAATACGACGTTTTTGTCTGCGAAGTTGAGCGCGAAGTTGTCGCCGGCGTTGTCTTTCTTGGATTGCACAGTTATCGTGTAGAGGGAGTTGTATTTCAGTTCATTAAGGGTGTTCCTTATCTCGTCGGGCGCTTCAATGTACTGGAATAGTTCGTGCAGCGGCATGCAGTTGATTAGTGTTTTCCCGCTGAAACGTCCCTTGTCCGTCTCAACAATCCAACCGCCCTTATCCTTCCCTATCTTGCGAATATTCACGGAACTGACTATCTTCGCCTTCTTAGAAGCGAGATTCCTGTACGCATCAACGAGGCATTGTATCCCCCCCTTTTTCGGATAATGAAAGTAAAGCTGATGAACGTAGCCCTCAGTCTCCACACCCTGCGCGGACTTTATGATGTCCTCCTTAGGCGGCTTGGGGATGCGCTCAACCATCTGGGTGTCCATGAAAGCGGGGTCGAACTTCCAAATCTTCTCGTTATACGGCTGAAGATACAGCTTCGTAATCCCCTCGCCAAACGTCTTAAGGAAAAAATGGAGCATGTTCCCAGCGCCATAACCCTCATAAGGGTTGCTCAAAAACTCCTTAAGGCAATAATCGCGCTCCGCCGGCTCAAGCGCAGCCAAATCGTTCTCAAAAGGATACTTCACCAAACGGCCTTTATGAAAAATCTTGTTGGACCTCTTTATTCTGCTTGTCTCAACCAGAGAAACCATTTCATCAAGAACCACGTGGTTTCTTGAGAACATAATGTGCGGACCGACATCGTAGGACACGCCGTTCAGCTGGAAGCTCCTGCATAAGCCGCCTGTCTGCTCCTCTTTCTCCAACACTATCGAATCGTCTTTTAGGAAGTGTGCGAGAGAGAGGCCGGCGAGTCCTCCGCCGAGTATTATGGTCGTCATTGAGTTAACGCCTTTTATATGGGGGTGCGTGATAAAATAAGCTCCTTTAAGGATAATTTGGTCTTAATCGACTGGCTGAGGGCGCGCGGGGTACGATTTGCGTGAGATTGCTAAAATAAATACATTTATATATTAGTCAAGACTAATAATTGGCTTACTTTGTTTCTCTTAGCGGGGGGTATGCAATTTGATTGATAACGTACTGGTGCCGAAACATGAAATTTTGTCTCCTGAAGAAGCCAAAAAGGTTTTTGATAAGTATTCGGCTTCCCCGGAGGAATTTCCTAAAATAAGGAAGACTGATCCGGCGGTAGCCGCCCTTGAACCTAAGTCCGGGGATTTGATTCGCATTTCCCGCAACACTCAGGGTGTCGGCAAAAGCTTCTACTATCGTGTAGTATTGTAAGGGGTAAAAAAGTGCTTAGCATACAAGATTTCGTTAAACGCGAGGATTTGACTCGCTTTCAACTGGACAGCTACAACTGGCTTATAGAACGCGGCCTTCAGGAGGTCATTGACGAGAAAGGCGCGTTGGAGATTGATATTCCTGATTATGCTCTTGAGTTGGGCAAGATTCGCGTGGGGAGTCCCCGTGTGAACGAGTCCGGTGAGGGGCCTGTTCCCCGGTCGCCTTTTGAGTGCCGTCTTAGAAACCTTACTTATAGCGCTCCAATTCTTTTGGAGTTCAAGCAGAATGGCGAGTCCGTTGAGGTGGAGGTGGGTTATCTGCCGGTAATGTTGGACTCCAACATCTGCATGCTTCATGGGTTGTCTCGTCAGGAGTTGATCGAATCCGGCGAAGACCCTGAGGATTTGGGCGGATACTTCATAATAAACGGGACCGAGAGAAGCCTCATTATCGTCGAGGACCTTGCTCCCAACAGAATAGTCACCACAAAGGAGACTATAGCCGGGAAAGACGTTGTTGTGGCAAAGGTCTTTTCAGTTAGGCAGGGCTTCAGAAGCCGCGTGACGGTGGAAAAAAGGGAGACCGCAGGAAGCGGAAGCTTGTTTGTCACTTTCCCCGGCATACCCAACAGAATCAACCTCACAATACTAATGAAGGCGTTGGGGATGACCACCGACGAGATACTCGACCAGTTCGACGACGACGCCAAGCTCGAAGTCACACTCAACCTTGAACTAAAGGACATGGAGGGCGCGGAAGCATTCGATTACTTGGGTAAGCGGGCCGGCGCAGGCCACGCCAAGCAGTATCAGGCGACTCGAGCCAACCAGGTCATAAACAATTTCCTTCTCCCGCACATAGGCAACACCGAGGATGACCGGAAGGCCAAGGCGAGGTATCTTGCCATTATGGCGCAGAAGGTCATAGACCTTGATTTGGATAAGAGGGAGCCGGACGACAAGGACCATTACAGCAACAAGCGGTTGCGCCTTGCCGGAGACCTCATGCAGGAGTTGTTCAGAGTCAGTTTCAACAAAATCAGCCGCGACATCAAGTACCAGCTGGAGAAGCAGCATGCTCGGCACAGGCAAGTCAACATCAAGACTGCTGTCCGCTCAAACAACCTGACTGAGTCAATCAACTACGCTCTTGCGACAGGAAACTGGACCGGCGGAAGAAGCGGGGTAAGCCAAGTATTGGACAGAACCAACCACCTGGCGTCAATTGCCCACCGCCGCCGCGTATCAAGTCTCCTGTCACGGAGTCACCCGCACTTCGAAGCTCGAGACCTTCACGCGACGCAGTGGGGGCGCATATGCCCCAACGAGACTCCTGAAGGGCAGAACTGCGGGCTCGTAAAGAACCTAGCAGTGGGCTCTGTCATTTCACCTGAAATCGACGAGAAAGCCGTCGAGAAATACCTTCACGAATTTGGCGTATAACTAAAATGACTGGCGTATACCTTAACGGCCGATTAATTGGCGAGCACAGTCAGCCTCAGAAGCTGGTTGGGCGTCTGCGCGACTTCCGCCGCCGCGGAGAAATAAACTACTCTGTTGCAATCACCTACTCGGAGGAAAACAACGAAGTCCAGATTTATACCGACAAAGGTCGGGTGCTTCGCCCCCTCATAGTAGTCAAAGACGGCAAGCCCCTCTTGTCTGAGCAACAGGTTAAGGAGCTTAGGAGCGGGAAAATACTCTGGGAAGACCTGATCAAGCAGGGAATCATAGAGTACTTGGACGCCGAAGAAGAGGAAAACGCTTACGTATCCCTCTACTTGGACAAACTCACGGAAGAGCACACTCACCTGGAAGTGACTCCCAGCGTCATACTCGGAGTAAGCAGCGGATTCGCCCCCTACCCTGAATACAACAGCAGCCCCAGAGTCACAATGGCGGCAGCCATGTCCAAGCAGACGTTAGGGCTCTATTCGTCCAACTTCTTCCAGCGCTTCGACAGCCGGGCAAACGTTCTCCACTACCCGCAGTCTCCCCTAGTCAAGACCGACGTTACAGACGTACTCGACTACAACAACCGCCCAGCAGGCCAGAACTTCGTCGTGGCGGTCATGAGCTACAAAGGCTACAACATGGAGGACGCCATCATACTCAACAAAAGCTCAATAGAGCGCGGCCTAGGTCGCAGCACATTCTATCGCACGTACACGAGCGAAGAGCGCGGGTACCCAAGCGGCCAGAAAGACAAGTTTGAGGTTCCCACCGAAAACGTTGAAGGCGTTCAAGGCGAGGAGACATACGGCAACTTGGAGCCTGACGGCCTGACGTTGCCCGAAGTTTACGTCGGAAGCGGAGGAGTCCTAATCGGGAAGACAAGCCCCCCGCGCTTCCTAGAGGAAATCGGACCTTACGGCCTCATCGAGGAGATGCGCCGTGAAACGTCCACCACAGTCCGCCACATGGAATCCGGAGTTGTGGACTGCGTCGTGCTAACTGAGACGTTGGAGAAAAACAAGCTAGCTAAAGTCCGAGTCAGAAGCCTGCGAGTTCCCGAATTGGGAGACAAATTCGCCAGCCGCCACGGGCAAAAAGGAGTCGTCGGCCTCATAGTGTCGCATGAAGACATGCCTTTCACCAAGGACGGCACAGTCCCAGACCTCATAATAAACCCGCACGCAATCCCGTCTCGTATGACGGTCGGCCACGTCCTAGAGATGATAGGCGGCAAGGTCGGCAGCATGGAGGGGCGTTTCATCAACAGCACCATATTCAAGGGGGAACGCGAAGACGACCTGAGGGAAGACCTTGAGAAGCACGGCTTCAGGCACAATGGAAAAGAAGCGTTCTACGACGGCGAAACCGGCCAGAAAATAGAGGCCGACATATTCATCGGCGTCATATACTACCAGAAGCTCCACCACATGGTCGCAAACAAGATGCACGCCAGAAGCCGCGGTCCGGTTCAGATGCTTACGCGTCAGCCGACCGAGGGGCGAGCCCGCGAGGGTGGTTTGCGTTTCGGAGAGATGGAGCGAGACTGTTTAATCGGGCACGGCGCAAGCATGATGCTTAAGGACCGCCTCTTGGACGAGTCCGACAAAGTCATAATCCACATTTGCAGCGAATGCGGCCTAGTAGCGGAGGTTGATTACGTGAACAAACGCATTTACTGCCCGCAGTGCGGCGACATTCCGACGTATCCAGTGGAAGTCGCGTACGCGTTTAAGCTGCTCATAAACGAGCTAATGGGAATGTGTATTTACCCGCAACTGAACCTAACAGACAAAGCATGAGGCCAAAAAAATGATTGTAAGAAAGAAAATCGAAAGTATCCGGTTCCGCCTGTTCTCGCCCAAAACCATCCAGAAGATGAGCATGGCGCGCATACACACGCCAAACACATACGACGACGACGGATACCCCATAGAAGGCGGCCTCATGGATCCCCGCCTGGGAGTCATAGACCCAGGAATACGCTGCAAAACATGCGGCGGACGCCTCGGCGAATGCCCAGGCCACTTCGGCCACATACAGCTTACCCGCCCAGTCATACACGTCGGATACGCCCGCGAAGTATACAACCTTCTTAGGGGAACATGCCGCAACTGCGGCCGCATAATGATTCCCGCGGACGATTTGGCGAAATACGATCCTAAGACGATTAAGGATTCTGAAGCAAGCTACCTGTGGGAGAAGTCCATTAAGGTCAGCAACGCCGAAAGCAAATGCCCACACTGCGAGTCAAAGCAGGCGAAAATCAAGTTCGTTCGGCCTTACAGTTACTATGAAGGCGAAAACAGCATCCTTGTCACATCAATCAAGGAGCGCTTCGAGAAAATCAAGGATGAGGATCTCGCGCTACTTAAGCTGCAGATTAGGCCTGAATGGATGATTCTGACTGTCATACCGGTGCTGCCAATCACCGCAAGACCAAGCATAACGCTTGAGAGCAGCGACAGAAGCGAAGACGACCTGACGCACAAGCTCGTGGACATACTCAGAATCAACCAGCGCCTTGAGGAAAACATCAACAGCGGCGCACCGCAACTAATCATAGAAGACCTGTGGGACCTACTCCAATACCACGTAGCCACATACTTCGACAACGGAATAACCGGCATACCGCCCGCACGCCACAGAAGCGGACGCCCACTCAAAACAATAGCACAAAGACTAAAAGGCAAAGAAGGCCGCTTCAGGAACAACCTGTCCGGAAAGCGAGTCAACTTCTCGGCCAGAACCGTCGTAGGGCCCGACCCCAACCTAAGCATCAAAGAAGTCGGAGTGCCATACGCAGTCGCCATGGAATTGACCGTCCCCGAGGAAGTCTCAGAGCAAAACCTCGAGTTGATGAAGAAACTCGTAATGAACGGCCCAAGCGTCCACCCCGGAGCAATCAACGTCATATCCGGCGGTAAGCGGAAACGCATAATGGACGAGACTGCAGAAGTCATAGCGTCTGCTTTAGTCCCCGGCGACACAGTTGAGCGCCACATCAAGGACGGCGACATAGTCATATTCAACAGGCAGCCGAGTTTGCACAGAATCAGCATGATGTGCCACCGCGTCCGCGTATTGCCTTACCACACATTCAGAATAAACACGGCAGTGTGCGCACCGTACAACGCCGACTTCGACGGCGACGAAATGAACCTGCACGTTCCCCAGAGCGCAGAAGCCATGGCGGAAGCAGACATACTAATGAACGTCGAAGACAACATAGTAAGCCCACGATTCGGCTCACCAATAATCGGAGGACGGAACGACCACGTCACAGGAATGTTCCTTCTGACGCGAAGCGAACGCCAGTTCACCCGCGCTGAAGCACTAAACTTCACAGGAGGAATAGTCGAACTGCCCGCAGGCAAAAAATTCACCGGCAGAGACATATTCAGCCTGCTACTGCCCAAAGACTTCAGCATCAAATACAAAAGCAAACTCTACAAGAAACGGCTTGAAAACGGCGAACCCAACCCCAAAGACCACGACGTAAACATAGTCAACGGAGTCGTAAAGGAAGGCGTCGTAGAAGCCCAAGGAATGAGCGGAGAACTACTGAAAGCACTGTACCTAAGGTACGGCAGCGCAGTCTCAACAGAATTCATAGACAAAAGCACACGCCTCTCCCTCAGAGTCTGCATGAAACTCGGATTCACAGTGGGAATAGACGAAGAAGACCTCCCAGACGAAGGCAAAAAAGAACTCAAAAAACTCCTCATAGGAGTCGAAGAAAGAGTAAAACAACTCGTCGAAGAATACCGCAAAGGAGAACTACGCTCAATACCCGGAAAAAGCCCAGAAGAAAGCCTAGAAGAATACATAATGGTAGAACTAGGACGAAGCAGAGGACAATCCGGAAAAATCGCCGAAAAATACGTCGGAGAAAACAGCGCAGTAATCATGGCCCGCTCAGGAGCAAGAGGAAGCCTACTCAACCTGACCCAAATGGCCGGATGCGTCGGCCAGCAGGCCGTCCGAGGAGAGAGAATCAAGCGTGGTTACCATTACCGCACGTTAAGTCACTTCAAGCGCAACGACCTTTCCGCGGAAGCGCAAGGATTCGTCCGAAGCAACTTCAAGAGAGGGTTGCGCGCCACAGAATACTTCTTCCACAGTATGGGCGGGCGTGAAGGACTCGTGGACACCGCCATCAGAACCGGCCGTTCAGGTTACATGCAGCGCCGCTTAATCAACGCCCTGCAGGACTTAGTCGTCGCCCCCGACCGCACAGTGCGCGGCGACGGCGGCATAATAGTCCAATTCGTATACGGCGAAGACGGAGTAGACCCGATGAAGAAGGGATACGTGGAGGAATACCTAAAATGACCGACACAGAAATACCTCCGGCAATAGAGGGGCGAACAAGCCACCTCAAAGGCAAAGACAAGGAAGCGTTCATAGCCGCATACAGGAAAGCCGAGATGCCGCCAGGCGAAGCAGTAGGCACAATAGCAGCCCAAAGCATAGGCGAACCAGGCACTCAGATGACACTCAGAACGTTCCACTACGCCGGAGTCGTAGAACTGTCCGTACCACTCGGACTGCCGCGCCTAATCGAAATCATCGACGCCAAACACGCGCCAAAAAACGCATTAATGACGATATACCTCGACGAAGAACACCGCTCAGACAAAGCCAAAGCACAAAAAGTCGCAGACTCAATCAACGAAAAATTCCTCGGCCAAGTAGCCACATTCAACATAGACCTGAAGACGGCCACACTCTACATAGAAACCGAAGACCTGCACGCCAAGGAGTACTTGGAGAAATTCGAGGACGTCAAGAAAATAAGGAAAGGATACGAATTCCACGCCTCACTTGCGGACCTGCAGAAGGCGAAGACAAAGCTGGGCGCCAAACGCCTCGCGGGAGTCAAAGACATCCGCAGGACATTCGTCCGAAAGCAAGACGACGAATTCATAATCTACACTGAAGGAAGCAACCTCAAAAGCGTCCTATCCCACGAAGCAGTAGACCGAAAAAGAACAACAACAAACGACATATACCAGATATACGAGGTCCTGGGGATAGAAGCCGCCAGAAACGCGATAATCGTCGAATCAAAAAAAGTACTCGACGACCAAAGCCTAGACGTAGACATACGCCACATGATGATAGTCGCAGACAGAATGACCGTCACAGGCGACCTACAGGCAGTAGGCCGCCAAGGAATCAGCGGAAGCAAAGGAAGTGTGCTCGCCCGCGCCGCATTCGAAGAGACTGAACGCCACATACTCAATGCCGCCATATACGGCGAAGTCGACACCCTACGAGGTGTCGCCGAAAACATCATCATCGGCCAGTCGGTGCCTGTGGGCACGGGGACGGTTGAGCTCGGAATCAAACTCGATTCAATAGGAAAAAAGAAGGAATAGAAAATGAAGACACTCAAAGAAGCCTTAGGGAATCTGGTACGCTCAGGAAAAATCCTCTACGGAACCAGGCAGACAACTGAAGCACTTCTTACAGGCGAACCCAAGCTTGTAGTACTATCCAACAACTGCCCAACAGAAGTTCAAGACACGCTTGCCTACTACAGCCGACTAGCCGGCATCCCACTAAAGACCATCCAACTGTCATCGCGCGAACTCGGCGGGTTGACCGTAAACCCATACCCAGTGTCGGCGCTTGCCGTACTGGACGCAGGGGGACTCAACCTCGCTGAGGTGGAGTAGGTGGGCCGCATAAGGCTGGATCCTAATGCCTTAGCGTTACTGTCGACTTTTGAGCATCTCACGGGCGTCAAAGCAATAGACTGCCTTCAAGAAGAGGATACGACCACGTTCCTTGTGCGCGAAGGCGACTTGGGGCTGGCGGTCGGCAAAGGCGGAGCCGCAATAGAAAAAGTCCGCTCCAAACTCAACCGGACCGTATGGGTGTTCGAATCGTCGGACGACCCGGAAAAATTCATGCGAAACATACTCAAACCCGCAAGCGTACGCCGCATAACAAAAGAAACAGACGGTTCGTTCAACGTCGAACTAAGCAGGCACGACCGCGGCCGAATAATGGGGTTGGGGGGCATACGCCTCAAGGTCATCAAGGAGCTGGCGGAAAGACATCACAACATAAAACTAAACGTCACGTCAGCGTACTGACGGAAAAACAACCGGCCTTTTATTTTTAAAGGCTGAAAACATTATCTTTTGCACGCTAAAAAATGGGTAACGGAGAATTCGCAGCTAAAAAACTGAGGGACGACCGGCACATGCTCCGCTGGAAAAAAGCGGACTACAGCCGCCGGATACTGCACCTGAAGGAAAAGCACGACCCCCTAGAAGGCGCCCCGCAAGGCAGAGGAATAGTCCTTGAGAAGGTCGGAATAGAAGCGAAGCAGCCCAACTCAGCCATCCGCAAGTGTGTGCGGGTTCAGCTCATCAAAAACGGCAGGCAATGCACCGCATTCGCCCCCCGAGACAAAGCCATCACATTCATCGAAGAGCACGATGAAGTCACCATAGAAGGAATCGGCGGCAGGAAAGGCCGCAGTATGGGAGACCTATCAGGTGTCCGATACAAAGTAATCAAAGTCAACGACGTAAGCTTGGATATGCTAGTCCACCACAGGAAGGAGAAACCTCAGCGCTAGCAGGTCCTCATACTTACTCGTAACAATTTACGATTAAAATGAGGCACGACATAATTAACGACGCCATCGCGGACATAAAGAACCACGAGAGAATCGGGGCTTCTGAGCTCACGGTAGAGCCGAAAAGCAAGCTTCTTATGGAAATCCTCCGTGTGTTCGCGCAGGAAGGATACGTGGAGTCCGCCGAACCATACGAAAACAACCACGGCGGCGGCGTCAAAATACGCCTCAACAAAAAGATTAACGACTGCGGCATAGTCCGGCCACGCTTCCCGGTTAAGGCCGCCGAGTTTTCCAAATGGGAGAAACGCTTCCTGCCAAGTTTTGCTGTGGGTACGCTCGTCGTCTCAACGTCCAACGGCGTGATGAGCCACCGCGAAGCAAGCGAGAAAAACTTGGGCGGAAAACTGCTCGCATACGTCTACTAAACAACATGGCATCCAACGCGCTTTCAATGGAAGTGGAAATCCCGCAGGGCATTGAAGTCACAGTCACGGGAGACACCGTCTCGGTGAAAGGGCCGAAGGGGACGGTCTCGCGCACATTCATGGGTACCGGCCTTAAGTTCGCGTCAAAAGACGGTAAAATCACAATCAAGTCTGCGGCAAGCAAAAAGAACACGCGGGCTGTGGCAGGAACGGTGTCATCGCACATCAAAAGCCTGATTACCGGCGTCACGGACGGTTACACGTCCAAACTCAAGCTCGTCTACAGCCACTTCCCCATGACAATCAAGACGCAGGGGAAAGAGCTGGTAATCGAAAACTTCCTCGGCGAACACAACCCGCGGAAAGCGAAAATAATCGGCGACTCAAAAGTAGAAGTTAAAGGCCAGATACTCACAGTCACAGGAAACGGCAGGGAATCAGTCGGCCAAACAGCCGCCAACATAGAGCAGGCGACTCGCATCCTCGACAGAGACCACCGGGTATTCCAAGACGGCATATACCTGATTGAACGCAACGGAGTGCCAGTCAAATAAAGGTTTAAAGATAATGGCAGAAGAAAAAGAATCGCACGCCCACAAGGGATCGGCAAAAACCGAAGGCAAAAAGGAGGCCTCAAAAGCCGAAGCCCACAAGCATGCCGAACCTGCGGAGCCTGCGCCAGCAGAAGAAAAGAAGGAGGAGCACGTTCACAAGCATGAGGAGAAGGCGGCGCCCAAGAAGCCCGCTGAAAAGAAGAAGGCGAAAAAAGCAGTAAAAGCGGGAGAAGAGTCTGTTGAAGAAGAGTCTTCCGAAGGTGTTGCCGCAGAAGCTGAGGCTGAGCCAAAGGAGAAGAAGCCGGTAAAGAAGGAGAAGAAAGTCAAGGTTCCGTTTAAGCCTCCCGTAGAGAAAATAGTCGAAGTTCACGCTCGCAAATTCGAAGGGAAAGACGCAGAAACATTCGCCGAAGTCAATCTCGCCAAAAAGAAGAAGCCGCGCTTCATAGGGCCAGAGTTGTGGAAGAAGCCGCAGCTGAAGGAAAGATGGAGGACTCCGCGCGGAATAGACAGCAAGCAGCTTGAAGGAAAACGCGGAAAACCCCTGATGCCCTCCATCGGCTACAAGAAGCCAGAAGAATTCCGGGGACTTACGCCTGCCGGCTACGTCCCAATACTCGTGAAAACCACCGAAGACCTGGCAAAACTCAAGCCCAAACAGGACGGCGCAATCATAGCCGCAAGTGTCGGCCGCAAAAAACGCAATGAAATAATCAAGGCGGCAAACGCCAAGAAAATCGTCGTCTTAAATCCCAGACGAGGTGAAGTATGAATCTCGCAAGCCAAAAACGTCTCGCTTCAGAGTTATTGAAGGCCGGAGTCAACCGCATTAGGTTTGACGTTGAAAAGCTCGATGAAATCTCCGAGGCAATAACGCGGGACGACGTCAGAGCTCTCATCAAAGACGGCTCAATATACGCCGCGCCAGCCAGAAGCATCAGCCGCGGCCGCGTTAGAGAGCGGGCTGGGCGGAAGGCGTCTGGTCGTTATAAGGGCAGCGCTAAGAGGACGGGGACGCAGAAGGCGCGCAAGCAGCCTAAGTCCGCGTGGATGCAGAAGATTCGGGCTCTTAGGGAGGAGTTGAGGAAGATGAAGGCTGAAGGGGAAATTGACGCTAATACGTATCGCAGCATGTATTTGCAGGCTAAGGGGAACCTGTTCCACAGCAGGCGCCACTTGCGCGAGCAGCATGCTAGAACTAAAGAGTAATTAACATGGCAACTGGACCTACTTACGTGGTGCGCTACCGGCGGGCAAGGAGCGGGCGGACTAACTACAAGCACCGCCTTAATTCCCTCAAGGGAGGAATGCCCCGGCTGGTGATTAGGCGCACAGGCCACCACATTCGCGCTCAAATAATCAACTACGAGAGGGCCGGAGACGTTGTTCTCGCTCAGGCGTCTTCAGACGACATAAGGAAGTTGGGTTGGAGCAACGCGCTGGTGAACTCGCCTACGGCTTACCTTGTGGGGTTGTTGATTGCGGTTCGCGCCAAGAACGCTCAAGTGGAGGAAGCAATAATCGACTTGGGTTTAAGCCGAAGCATCAAAGGCAACCGCCTGTATGCTGTGGTAAAAGGCGCAGTCGAAGGCGGACTGAACGTCCCGCACGACAAGGAGGCGCTGCCGTCCGACGACCGCACAAGCGGGAAAATAATTGACGCATACAGGAAAACGCACTTAACAGAAGACGTCGCTAAAATCAAGGAGAAAATCCTAACTCAAAAATCAGTATCAGCAGAATGAACTCCGAAACAGATCCATGGGCCACCGGCGAAGGGGCGGGAGAAGAGCCTGTAATATGGAAGCCGCGCACAAAACTCGGCCTCCAAGTCAGAACAGGCCAGATAACAAGCATCCACGACGTAATACGAAGCCAGCAACCAATCAAGGAAGTCGAAATCGTAGACAAGCTGCTTCCCACAACGTCGGAGGAAATACTTGACGTCGGCCGCGTCCAGCGTGTTACGGACAGCGGGCGCAGGCTTAAGTTCAGGATTGTTACGGCAATAGGGAACGGTGACGGATACGTGGGTGTGGGCACTTCCAAGGGGAAGGAGGCTGGGCCTACAATCCGCAGTTCCATTGAGCGCGCTAAGCTTGCTCTCATTGAAGTCAAGCGTGGGTGCGGCAGCTGGGAGTGCATGTGCGGCGGTCACCACAGCGTTCCTTTTACTGTTGAAGGTAAGGCGGGCAGCGTCACCGTGATTCTTAAGCCGGCGCCTAAGGGGACCGGCATCGTTTCGGGTGAGATTGCGCGCAAGATTATTGCGTTGTCCGGAATCAAGGACGTGTACGTTCAGACTTCCGGCCACACCCGCACTAGCATCAACTTCGCTTTCGCCGTGTATGACGCCCTAAAGAACACCAACAACCCGAAGACTCTTTCCGATCAGGAGAAGAAGTTGGGTGTTGTTGTCGGAGAGGTAAAACCGGTAGTTCCAACTGAGTGAGTATGTCATCCAGAGAATCATTGAACGGGAAGATGGTTGCGGTGGTGAGAGTCCGCGGCAGCGTCCATGTTAAAGGCGACATAGAGGATACCCTCATGCTCATGAACCTAAACCACAAGAACCACGCCACATTCATACCATACAACGACTCCACGAGGGGCATGCTGATTAAAGTCAACGACTACGTCACATGGGGAGAAGTGGACGCCCACATAGTGGAAAAAGTCCTGTCTACGCGAGGAAAATCCGCAGGAAGAAAAGCGCTTGACGACGCCTACATGAAGGCGCACTCCAAGTACGCGACAATCAAAGACTACGCAGCCGCATTATCCTCAAACAAAGCCTCATTCAAGGACGTCGAAGGCATCATACCCGTAATAAGACTCAACCCGCCAAAGAAAGGATTCGACAAAGGCGGAATCAAAAAGCCCTACAGCATCGGCGGCGCACTAGGATACAGAGGCGCCAAAATAGCCGAACTCATAGAGAGGATGCTATAAATGGCCCAGAAAGACCGAAAAAACCAGAGCAAACGCGGCACCAGAAGCTGCGGCTACGGCAACACCCAAAAACACCGGGGAGCCGGAAGCAGAGGAGGCCACGGAATGGCCGGCAGCAAAAAACACAAGTGGATGCACGTCAGCAAATTCATGCCCGGATACTTCGGCGGAAAAGGATTCAAACGCCACACAAACATACTATTCGAAACTGAAGCAATCAACGTCGGCGACCTATGCCGGCAAATACCCCTACTTGTCGCCGCAAAACACGCAGAAAAAACCGGCGACAAAATCCGCATAAACCTAACAGACCTCGGATACGGAAAACTACTCGGCTCAGGCGCAGTCACCCAAAAAATAGAGGTGACAGTAAACGCAGCCTCGGCAAAAGCAGTCGAAAAAGTGGAGGCCGCAGGCGGCAGCGTCACAGTACTATCTCCGACTGAAAAAGCGGATTCAGCCGAAGAAACATCGTAAACAACCAAACAATGAACCTGGAGTTCCTGAGGCCGTTCATAAAGTATCTGCCTGAAGTGCGGATGCCCGAAGGCCGGGTTCCGTTCAAGCAGAAGCTCCAGTGGACTGCCGTCGCATTGCTCTTGTTCTTCATCATGGGCGTAATATACCCCTACGGGGTGTCGCCCGAGACTTTGCGAGAGAAAATCCGCGGATTCGACCAACTAACAACCATATTCGCAAGCTCAATCGGCTCAATAGTGTCGGCCGGGATAGGCCCCATAGTCACTGCGTCAATTATTTTGCAGTTGATGGTGGGCGCCGACATGGTGGACATAGACTTGAGTAAGCCGGAAGGCAAGGCGCTGTTTCAGGGGGCCCAGAAGATTCTTACTGTAGTAGTAGCTTTCTTTGAGGCGGCTGCTTTGGTTTATGCCACTCAGATGGTTACTGGTCAGGCTCTTATATTTTTCACCATATTCCAGATTGCCTTGGGAAGCATTCTTTTGATGTACCTTGACGAGGTCGTCAGCAAATGGGGCATAGGAAGCGGAATAAGCTTGTTCATCGCGGGCGGCGTGTCCCACCAGATAATAACCGGCTCATTGAACTTCATCAGGACTGAGGCGGGCACTTTCCCCGGTTACATCCCAAACTTCATTGAGCAGCTTATGGGCGGCAAATTCGAGTTCGCACTCATATTCCCCGTAATCGCCACAATCATAGTCTTCCTGATCGTCGTCTTCTGCGAAAGCTTGAGGATGGAGATTCCACTATCTTACGGAGGAATCCGCGGCGTCGGAGGAAGGTTCCCTATAAAATTCTTCTACGTAAGCAACATCCCAGTCATACTAGCTTCTGCGCTTTTGATGAACGTGAGGATGCTCGCAAACGTCGCAGGACTCCAGGAAGGAGTATCGTACGCAAGCCTAACCATGTTCCAGAAAATAGTCTACTACTTCACGACATACGTCACCATAGGAGACCTCTACGGAATACTAAGCCCCGGCTCATGGATGAGAATATTCGACCCCCTGATAATCCTCCATATGGTAATCTACCTCGCAGTGTTCGTCGCACTCTGCATCCTATTCGGAAAATTCTGGGTTGAAACCACAAACCTAGGCTCAGAAGCAGTCGCCAAACAAATACAACAAGGCGGCCTACAGATTCCCGGCTTCCGCCGCGACGAACGCGTAGTCAAAAGAATGCTCGATAGGTACATACCCCAAATAACAATCATCTCAAGCGTCGCAATCGGATTGCTCGCGTCTCTCGCAGAATTCGTCGGGGCCCTTGGAAGCGGAACAGGAATACTCCTTACCGTCGGCATACTATACCGCATGTACGAAGACATCCAGCGGGAACAAATGGCTGATATGAATCCTATGTTCCGAAAGTTCTTTGGGAAAGAGTAGTCAGTTAATTTTTTTCTAAAAGAATCCGTAGACATGAACCCAATGCCCTACGGACGAAGTCCGTGGGCGCAGCGACCGAAGGTCGCTAGCGTTCAGAAAATTCTTCGGGAAAGAATAAAGCGGGGCTTTTTAATAATTCTTTTTAATACTGAGTGTCGGTATTAAATTGAAAAAAGAAGAAGTTGTCACTCTTATCAAAAAAATCGAGTTGTTACTAGAAAAAGGAAAGGAAAATAAGACAATACAATTTTGGAAAAAATTCTTATCTGAGAGAAGAGAAAAACTAGAGCAGGGGTCGAATCCTCACGAAAGGGCTGCTATTTTAAAGGAGATAAAAAATGCGATTCCGGGTGGAATGGGTTCAATGCATGAACTTGCGTTATCGCCCAAAGACGGAAGTGACCTGAGTTATACTGAGCTTAATGCCGACTATGCTAAACTAGTACATCAACTGTTCGAGGAATTGAAAAAGAATTGAAGTAAATCATCCCGTACGTGGTGCCTTAATACCCCTGCTCAGAAGTAACTCGTCAGTTTTTGTCGTCAAACAGTGCTCTTCCTATTCTTACAAGCGTGCTTCCTTCCTCGACTGCGGTAACATAGTCGTCTGTCATTCCCATGCTAAGGCCGGTGATGTTGTGCGCGTGTGCGAGTTGCTGGAGTTCCTTAAAGATTGGGCGGGTTTTTTCAGGCGGGCCAAGTGGGGCGACCGTCATAAGGCCCATTATTTTCAGGTTTGTTAGGGGTTTGAGATCGGTAAGGAATTGCGGGAGTTCTTCTGGTTTTATTCCGTGTTTTTGCGGTTCGCTTCCGACGTTCACTTCCACATAAACAGGCAGGGTGCGGGGCGCGTGGTCGTTGAGTATTTTTGCAATCTTAATCCTATCCAAGCTTTCGATTACGTCCGCAATCTCGGCGGCCTTCCCTGCTTTGTTGCTTTGAATGGGGCCTATGATGTGTTTCTCAACGTTTGCGGGCAGATGCGGGAATTTTGTTTCAGCGTCTTGTATGCGGTTTACTCCTACGATTCGGACGCCAGCGTCGATTGCCTTCTTTATTTCGTCGTCGGCTCTGTTTTTGATTACGGCCTCTATTAGAACTTCACTCGGGTTTCTTTTTGCTCGCAGGCAGGCCGCTTCTACGGCCGAGCGTATTTGCGCTATGTTTTGTGCGACTGTCATGCTCTGAGGAATTTCCCTAGAAACATCTTGTACCCGTCGTCTTCAGACAATTTGAGGACATCTTCCAAGTAATGCGTTTTTAACTGGGCGTCCTGCAGGTTTTTCCCAAACCCCCGCCGTTCATTCAACGCAAACTCCACCGCCTTCTGAACCGTTTTCACCGGGCGCGGCGCATCAGTCATCCAACGGCCTTCGCTGACGTAAGGACGATACGCCTTGTATTTTTCATAGAACTTCAGCTGGTCCTCCTTGTTGCTGTCCGCAGGCGGCCCGTACACCCGCATTACTTGCGGAAGCTCCCACACGGTCATCTCAAGAAGCAAAGCGCTTTTTGTTTTTTCGTCAGTCCAGACGTCAGTTTTGAATATGGTGAAGTCGAATTCCTTTATGTGCGTTTCAAGTCCCACAAGCGTCCTGCGCAGCTGGCTGTAAAGCATGTTTTCGTTGAGTTTAGGGTGGGTGATTTCAACGGCGACAAGAAGAGTCCCCCTCTCTTTGATGCGGGCCTTAAGCGCCTCCTTCGTGGGCGGATGCTCTTTCTTTGGGAAGAACGATTCTTCAGATGGTTTTGTGAGGAAGTCCCTGCATGCGACCATCAATTCCGCCATCTTCTGCTTGCTCACCGCCGCCGCGACGTTTCGGTCCTTGTCGACGGGGTCTACGACGATTAAGGGCGAGTTTGGGAAGAAATGCTTCAGGTTTTCTGGCTTGTCCCAGTGCTTTTCGGAGTCTATTGCGAGCCCGTATTTCCATAAGTTGGATGCGGCTTCCACTGTTCCAAGGAATCCTCCGTAGTGGATTACGATGAGTTCCGTGAGGTACCCTGAGAATCCTTCTACTTTGCTTTCCGCGCCGTAGACGCCGCACGCCTTCATGAGCTGCTTCATCAGGCGAATGTCCTCCCTAAGACCCGGCTTTTCAGAAAGCTTCTTCTTGATGTGCTGGGTGTGGTAGGGTGTGCGGTCGACGGAAGACTGAATCTTCGGGCCCCTGTAGCAAGGCACAATTTCGACGACATAACCCTCTAAGACTCCCTTCACGTAGGGGTGTTCTGCGTAGTCTATCTCGGGTTCTGAGCCCAATGCCTTCACGACCTTTTTCCCCATCTTTAGGCCGCGTTTTTCCAGGTCGCTTCTTGGGACGCTGGGGTCGAATGTTACGAATATGTCTATGTCTTTGTTTCCGCTAAGGTCCGTGTCTTTGGCGAGCGACCCCACAAGCAGAGGTTCTCCTTCCGGTTCTGCGTGTCTTATCTCCCGCATAATATTTTCGATTAACGCGGCTTCTTTTTTTCTTTCCTCCTGTGTGGGGGTTATTTTTTCTAGAATGCGAGCAAGAAGATTCTCCATCAACCTGAAATAGGGGAAAGGACGTAAAATACGTGCCTTATTCTGCCGGCATGCGCCTTATTTCCATACGCCCGCTATTTTCGTGCTGCAGCGGGGGCACGCGCCGACTTTAAGAGCGTTTTTCTTTATGGCGTAATAGTCGCGTTCTATGAGGAGGGTTTGGCATTTGGGGCATAAAGTGTTTTCTGCTTCAGTGTGAGGGATGTTTCCGGCGTAGACGTAGCGCAACCCCGCCTTCTTGCCTATGTCGTACGCCTTCTGAAGCGCTTCAACAGGTGTAGCAGGAACGTCTTTCATCTGGTAGTCCGGGTGGAACGCGGTCACATGCCACGGGACATCCGCTCCAAGCTCTTCGGCAATGAACCTGGCGATGCCTGTCAGCTGCGCGTCGTCGTCGTTTTGGCCTGGTATCACAAGCGTAGTAATCTCCAGCCAGACGCCGTTTTTCCTGTACTGCCTGCAGCCCTCAAGGACCCCCTCAAGGGTGGCGCCGCAAATCTTCACGTAAAAATCATTTGTGAATGCCTTGATGTCAACGTTCACCGCGTCAAGAAGACCAGACAATTCGGTAACCGCCTCAGGGGTTATGAATCCGTTGCTTACGTACGCCGTCTTCAAACCCCTCTTTTTTGCGAGCTTCATGACGTCCACGTTGAACTCATGGAAAATTGTGGGCTCAGTGTAAGTGAACGCAATGCTCTTGCATTGGGTTTGCGCGGCCGCCTCCACAACTTCCTCGGGCGTCGTCTCTTCGCCTGTTATGTCTCCGCCGAGCCTAAGGTGCTGGCTTATTTCCCAGTTTTGGCAGAATTTGCATCTGAAGTTGCATCCTACCCCCGCTATGCTGTATATGCGGGTGCCGGGGAGAAAATGGAAGAGCGGCTTTTTTTCAACTGGGTCTATTGCGCTTGAAATAATTTTGCCGTAAGACAAGGCGTAAAGTTTGCCTCCTTCATTCCCTCTTACGCCGCAGACCCCGCGCTTCCCCTCCTGTACCAAACACCTGTGGGCGCAGAGCCTGCATCGGACTGCGTTGCCCTCGTTTTTCTCGTACAGCGCGGCTTCGTGGGGCATGTCGGTTAGTGCTTTCGGGACTGGATTAAAATACGGTGGCGACCATAACTATGCGTATGGATTTTGTCCTGATACCGGAAGAACGCGTTGGCGCCCTAATAGGAGAAGGAGGCAAGACTAAGAGGTACATTGAAAAGAGCACCGGCACATCCATCAACATTGAAAACAACGCTGTTACGGTCGAAGGCGAAGGGTTGGGCGCGCTTAAGGCCCAGAACATAGTTCAGGCTATAGCCCGAGGATTCTCTCCAAAAAACGCTATGACCCTCCTTGCAGACGACACGACAATCGTCGTGATGTCGCTGTCTGACCTGTCGGAAAAATCGCTCCTGCGCATTAAAGGCCGCATAATAGGGAAAGAAGGCAAAACCCGCAAGATAATAGAAAAAGACTCGGGGGCGCTGGTCTCAGTATACGGCAAGACAGTAGCCCTAATAGGCGGTTACGAAGCCGTCGATTCAGCAGTCCACTGCGTGGAGCTTCTTCTTGAAGGCGCGCCCCACAGCGGAGTATACCGATTCCTGGAGAAGACCGCAAGCGAGAGACGGCGCGGAGAGCCACCATTTATTAATCCCCCCACGTAACTATTTAGAGGCAATTTATCATGGCGGAAGCAGAAGAAACGATACCAGTCAAAAGCGCAGACAAACTGTTCGAGGAGTTCAGAGAAGTCTCAGTAACCGAATTCTTCAGGAAAAACAAAGCCCACCTCGGATACGCCGGCAAACTAAGAAGCCTCACCACCATAATACACGAAGTAGTCACAAACAGCCTAGACGCATGCGAAGAAGCCGGAATACTGCCCGAAGTCACAGTCGAAATCAAACAAATGGGCGAAGACCACTACCGCTTCATATGCCAAGACAACGGCCCAGGCATACCGCGCAAACACATAGAAGGCGTATTCGGCCAGATGCTTGCGGGAACAAAATTCCACAGAAACGTGCAACTAAGGGGCCAACAGGGAATAGGCGTCGCGGGA
Organism: uncultured archaeon; assembly: GCA_902384455.1. Classification (GTDB taxonomy): domain Archaea; phylum Altiarchaeota; class Altiarchaeia; order IMC4; family SCGC-AAA252-I15; genus CABMCB01. Next base: position 28,403 of record CABMCB010000018.1, on the reverse strand, counting down.
GTAACCCTGTACTGCCAGATGACCACCGGCAAGCCCATGCGCATACGCACAAGCACCGGCGACGGCACAGTCAACGACATAAAGCTCCTCATAGACGTCTCAAAAAACAAAGCCGACATAATCGAAACCGGCACATACTCGGAGTACTGGCGGGGAACCGAACTTGAAGGCGAAGTCAAAGGAGTCCAGTTCACTTTGCGCGAAGGCGGCCCTTACGAGTACATACGGCGCACAGCAGTCGCCAACCCGCACGCCAAAATAGTGTTCATCGACCCTGAAGGCAGGAAGACGATATTCAACCGCGCCACAAACACAGTCATAAAGCCGCCTCAGCCTCAAAAGCAGCATCCTAAGGGGATGGATGTGGACCAGTTCATTACGCTAGCGAAGGTGACTGAGGCAAGGCGCGTCAGCAGCTTCTTGATGAGCGACTTCTCCCGCATAAGCGCGGCGAAAGTCGCGGAAATCCAGGAGCTCGTAAACTTCGACATGAAAAAGAACCCCCACAGGCTCCAGTGGGCGGAAGCCGAAGAAATAGTAAAAGCCTTCGAAAAAGTGGAGTTCATGGCTCCGCCCACAGAAGGACTGTCTCCTTTGGGGGAGGAAATAATCCGCAAGTCAATACTCAACGTGCTCGAACCCGAATTCGAGGCCGTCGTCACAAGAAAGCCGACTGTTCACTCGGGCGGAATACCCTTCCAGGTGGAAGTCGCCATAGCATACGGCGGAAAAGCAGGGCGGATACTTGGCGACGGCCAGACCAAGTCCGAGGTCATGAGGTTCGCCAACCGCGCGCCGCTGTTGTTTGACGCGGGAGGGTGCGCCTTGACCGAAGCCGTCCAAAGCATCGACTGGAAGCGCTACGACATAAAGGACTTCGAAAACAGCCCCGTGACTTTGGTCGTAAACCTCGTTTCCACCCACGTCCCCTATACTAGCGCAGGAAAGCAAAGTGTGGCCTCAGACGAGGAAGTCGTCAAGGAAATAAGGTTCGCTTTGATGGACGTAGGCAGAAAGTTCCAGCTATACCACAGCCACATGCGTCATGAGATAGAGAAGGAGGCGAAACTCAACACCCTACTCAAGTACAGCACAGAGCTGGCGCCGGCGCTCGCAAGGCTGATAGAGAAAGACGGGGATTCCCCCAAGCTGCTTAAGGCCCTCGACCACCTCATCCGCGAGAAACTGCGCATGGAGGATTTGGAGCAGGAAATGGAGGAGGGCTCTGAAGAGGAGCTGCCGCAGGAAACCTTCGTGGAGGACAAGGAGGCTTAAACAATGGACATGCAAAAACGAAGGAAGGAAGTCGTATCAAAACTCAAGGGACTAGGCGAGGAAATAACAGCAGACGTACACGCCGGCAAAGCCCCAAAAATGAAGGTGCCGCAGCGCGGCCTAAACAACGTAGTCTTCGACAAGACTGAGAATCTTCTGCGTCTGGGCGACAAGAAGAGCAGCAGAAACTTCTTGAACCTCGCTCACAGCCGAAAGTTCATGCAGACGATGATTATCGCCGGCAAGGCGAAGGAGCTTGTGGAACGCGACAAGACCGCCAGCATCAGAGAGTTGTATTACCAGCTGAAGCACACAATCGCCAACACAAAGGAAAACACTTTCGAAGACCAAAGCGAAAGCGACCCGCTTATCGTCGACCTGGAAACAAGCCTCGAAGTGCTAAGGGAAGAACTCCACCTCAAGGCCGACGACAAAGGGACGATAATAGGAAACATAGTCATAGAAGACAGCGGAGACTTCATAGACTGCAACAAACTAGGCAGAAGCGGACTAGCCATACCAAGCATAGTCGAGCACTACAAATTCAAGGACGTGAAAGCAGAATACGTGCTAGTCATAGAGACGGCCGCCATGTTCGACCGCCTAGTCGAAGAGAAATACCACACTAAAAACAACTGCATCATGATTTCCACCAAAGGTCAGGCCGCCCGCGGATGCCGCCGCCTGGTGAACCGAATCCACAAGGAAAAGAAGCTCCCCATAATCGTATTCACAGACGGAGACCCATGGGGGTACTACATTTATAGCGTCGTTAAAGCAGGAAGCATGGCGTTAGCCCACGAAAGCCTCCGGCTTGGAACCCCCGAAGCCAGGTACGTCGGCATGACCATGACGGACATAGACACTTACGGCCTGGAGAAGGTGACGGAGAAGCTGAAGGACCTGGACAAGAAGAGAATAAACGAGCTATTGATGTACCCGTGGTTCCAGAAGAAGGAGTGGCGCGAGCAGCTCAAACTCATGACGGACAAAGGCGTGAGGATTGAGCAGCAGGCGCTCGCCAGCAAAAGCTTGGAGTTCGTAGCCGAAGAATACCTACCAGAGAAAATCAACAGCGGCAACCTGCTGCCATAAGGCGGCCTTCAGGAAGCGTACGGTCGCTTTTTCCTCAGTTATATTCAGCGACCCCTAATTCCTTTTATGGCTGCGGGAGAGGGCGCCGAAAAAAAGGACGCCAAAAAACAGGCGGAACCATCTTCTAAAGCAACCAAGCCAAAGAGGCCCTCTGCGCCCATATCTGCGCGTCTTAGAAACATAATCCCCCAGTTTGGCAAAAAACCCGCCGGCTACAGAGACTTCCCCGAAGAAGCGCTTGAAACCCCGCTTCTTACGGCGCAAAAACCAGAATCAAAGAAAGAGAAGCCGCCGGAAAAAAACAAAAAGCCCGCCGAGGAAAAGCCGAAGAAAAAAGAGGCAAAAGAAGAAGAAGAAAAAAAGGCCGAGCAACAAATGCCGCCCGCCCCCAAAGCCAAGCCATCAAGCGCGTCATTCTCCACAAGAATAAGCCACCTTTTCTCGGGACTGCAGAAAAAGCCGGCAAATCACTTCAGGGATTTCCCAACGGAAGCAGTAGAAACCCCCATAGACCTCACGCAAAAAAAAGAGTCAAAAAAAGAAAAAGCCGCAGCAGAAGAAGCCGCGCAGAAACCAAAAAAGGCGGCCGTAAATGAAAAGAAAGTCTTTATTTCAGCCCCAAAAGAACTGCTGATTGAAGGCTCAAAAGAAAAGCTCCTTCCTGCGGGCATGGCAGAAAAGAAAGTGCGGCCCTCGCTTCTTGCGCGCATTAAGGGCGTATTTGGCGCAAAGCCCAAAAGTGCGCCCCAGAAAAAGCATGCGGCGCAGGTCAAAGAAGAAGGTGGCGGCAAAACTACTGCGGCAGAGCATAAGGAGATTAAGGCTGCGGTGGAAGCTCCCATTACTGCCGCGTCCAAGGCGGCTGATTCTGCCGCATCGTTAGCGCCTTCTAAGGCGGCAGCTAAAGAAGTCAAAGAGGGGCTTCATGAAGTTGTTAAGAAGAAGGGGGAAAAAGTTGAGGGGCCCTCTGAGCAGGGAGAGCAGACGGTGACTGCCGTGTTAAGCAGTAAAATCGCAGGAAACGAGCTTTTGGCGCTTCTTCTTAACCTGAACGTCATAGACCGGAAAGGTGCGTCTCGGCTGCTTTCTGTCGAACCTGAAACGATAGACAGTTGGGCCATAAGCCTTGAGGCGAACAATTGGATTACGATTGAAGACAAGGGGATGGATTCGGCTGTGTACCGGATTAATTCTGCTGGCCGCAGGCGGATTCTTGATTTGGAGCGTAAAATCGTGGAGAAGTCCCAGAAGCAGGCTCCTATTAAGAGCGCTAAGTTGCCTTCTAATGTGTTTCAGGCTTTTTTCGTTTCGTTTTGGAGGAATAAGGTTGATGCTTTGTTCTTCATTCTTTTGGCTGAGTCAATTAGCCTTTTCATGGGTTTCTATCGGGACCCCAACAATACGCCGCTTAATTTTCTTGTGGCGAGCGTTTTGCTTTCGGCGGTTGTTTTGATTTACCGCAATTATCGGGAGAAGATGAGGTTTGCTGGTGTTGTCGACTTGTTTGTTCACTTGATTCGTTTGCCCCGCAAGATGGTTGAAATTATCATTAACAACAAAAGCCACTTCGGGGCGTTAGTCATGTTTCTGACTCTTCTTGCTTCAGTGGGGCGATACACGATTACGTCCAACGTCGCCTACCTTTACCTCATCCTTGTTTCGGTCGGAGTTATAATCCTCATATACCATCCGCGCAAGAATCTTAGGCAAAACATGCTCTTCCTCATGGGTCTTCTGCTGTTTTTGACTTCGTTTTTGGTGATGCTTCATCCGCAGGCGAGCGTAAGCCAGATTGTGCTGGGGGAACACAACAAGTACATAAACTTCGCGGTAGGATTTTGCATACTTCTAATCCTCATGCTGAACCAGGAGCAGTTCGGTTTGGGCGTCAAAACGCTCACTCAGATGCTAAGCGAAACAGAATCTATCTCCGCCGAGGAGCCCCCGAAAGAAGAACCCCCCAAACCCGAGACGCAACCGCCCGTTTCCTTCCGCAAAAGGAAGTAACAGACCCGTCAGCCCCCAAAACCCAAACCTTGGTAAAGTCTCCTCCAAAAGGGCTAACTGAAACGTCGTTGGCAACAATCCACGGCAACCCATACTCCCTCAACCTCCGCCCGGCCCTGCTTAACAATTCCTTCTGTGAAACTCCATGCTCCGCCTTAAAGCCCACAACTTTAACGCGAGGAAAACGCTTAACAACCTCCGAAACAATCTTGACTGTGGGAACAAGACGAAGAGTCCAAACGCCGTCGCTACTCCTCTTCCCACCAACCCTAACCGCCGGCATAAAATCTGAAACAGCGGCCGCAGAAATGAAATAATCAGCGTCTTTAACCTCCTTCATCACAGCCTTATGCATCTGCTCGGCGGAAGACACTGATACGACGCGAACATCTGCGGGAGGCTTAACAGAAACAGGGCCTGAAACAACCACAACATCAAACCCGCGTTTGGCGGCTTCCGCAGCCATCGCATAACCCATTTTGCCGCTGCTCCCGTTACTCAAAAACCTCACGTCATCCAAATACTCCCGGGTGGGGCCCGCAGAAACGACAACTTTCATCTGCTCTTCTTCCCGCGTCCCGCCGCCTTTTTGATGCGCTCCGTGGATATTGGCTCGCCGTTTCCTGTGACAACAAGAGGAATGACCACTATGACAAGCTTAGGCAGACCCTTCTTGAAGCGGATGTGGTTGATTTCCTCAGCCCTAAGAAGAGTCTCCTCGCTGACCACAATAGCCTCCAAATCCTCCATCAAAGTGGCGAAACCATAACTGTCCTGAATCTTGACCACCTCATGAGGCTTCTTAAACCTGCCAAGAAACTTCTCCAAAGCCGCCTTCCGCTTCGCATAAGGCAACGGAGATCTGGTTCTGAAACGCCCCGCGAATTCATCAGACGTAAGCCCCACGATAACAGATTCACCCACTTCGGCCGCAACCGTAAGTATGCGCTGGTGGCCTGCGTGGAGGCCGTCGAATGTTCCGCCTACAATTACCTTCTTTAGCATGGATAAAACCCCTGTATTAACCATTTTTAAAACGTTGCCCTTAAGTATTACCTATGTCTTCGTCTGAGGGGCTATACACGCGTTTGACGAAAGTTGTCCCCTACAAGCTGCTGACTGCCATCCCGCCGATCTTCACCATACTGTCAATACTGATTGTTGCGTTTCACGGATTAGACTTCGGCATAGACTTCAAGGGCGGAATGCTGATGGAAATTCTCACGGACAAGCCGCTGGGGGACGCGGGGCTCAAAAGCATAGAGTCCTCTTTCACCAACGCAGGCCTCTCTGAACTAAAAGTATACGAGGGCTTCGACGTAGACTCCGGGAAAAACAAGCTGACTATAATCACCACATCCACAGTCAACGACACCGAAGTCGTGGGACTGCTTCAGCCGATACTGGGGGACCTTCAGGAATTCGACTCGGCCGTCGCCACAGTACCCCACGAACCATCCGGAGACCTAACCGACAAACTAAACACGCGACTTAAGGCGAAAGTCGACGTCTCATACGCGCAACCCAACATGACGGTAACGGCCATAGACATAAACCGGGACGAACTAAAGAGCGCCCTAGACTTCTACTACAACTCAGACATACCCGTAACAGTCAAATACAAAAACTTCAACCTCCGCACAGTAGGCGCAACACTCGGACAGACGTTCCGCGACCAAGGAATAAAGGCCCTCATAATATCATTCATCCTCATGGGAATCGTCGTGTTCATCGCCTTCCGCGAAATAATCCCAAGCATAGCAGTAATGCAATCCGCAGTATCCGACGCGGCCATATCGCTTGGCGCAATGAGCATATTCCACATACCCCTCGAACCATCAAGCTTAGCCGCCTTACTCATGATAATCGGATACAGCGTGGACACAGACATAATGCTCACCACCCGCGTAGTCAAACGCAAAGGCGGAGAAATAATGGAAATAATGGACGACGCAGTAGTCACAGGACTAACAATGACCACATGCACCATCGTAGTAATGGTCGTCGTCTACATAGTCTCATCAACGCTCACCCAAATAGCCACCCTAAAAAGCATAAGCAGCGTCCTAATATTCGGCCTGTTCGGCGACATAATATGCACATGGTTCACAAACACAGGACTACTCAGATGGTACTTCCTGGAAAGAAAAACCCATAAGAAAAAATGAAACTACCCGTAAACATAGTCCTCAAAAGCCTACAGGTACGATTCGCACTCATCATAACACTACTCTCACTACTGCTGGCCTCAAACATACCCCGCCTAAACCCCGACCAACCAATAGGATTCGGAAACGGCCTCGACTACGGCCTCGACTTCGTCGGAGGAACTCAGCTGCAGCTGCGCCTGGAAAACCAGCTGGACGCAAGCACAATGGCGGTGGAGAAAGGAATACTTGAAAGCCGGCTAAACAGCTTCGGACTCAAAGACATACCAGTTAGACCCTGGGGAGACCAATACATAATCGTCCAAGTAGCCGGCCTAAGCCCCGGACAACTAGGCCAAATAGAAGACATACTGCGCCGCCAAGCCCGATTCGAAGAACGCATAGACGGACAACTGGCGGTGCTCGGAGACGAAATAACAGTCGACCTCAAGCCCACGGGAACACAGATAGGCCGCACCACATCCGGCTACGAGTGGGCCGTATCCGTCATACACACCAAAGAGGGCGCATGCAGATTCGGAGAAGTCGGTTCAGGCAAGTTCGGCCGGCCAGTGGACATATACATTGACCGCCCAGTCAACACAACCATACTTTTCAGTTCGGGCACGTACCTCATTCTAGGAAACATAAGCAGCGTAGGAACCCAAAGCGACATATACTACGGAGGCACTGCCTTAGACGTCTTAGAGAACCGCAGCGCCATTCCGGTAGTAGCTTACGACGGCGACATAAACGCGACTCTGAAGCAGCTTTTGGAGCTTAAGAAAGCTGGCTTCTACCGGGTCATAATGGGCGACGACGAAGACCACCTTCCGGAGTCAATCAGAAACTACGTTGCCGACTCAGGGTTCGTTGTGGAGCGCAAGACGCAAGGAAACAAGACGTATGAAGAGTGGATTCAGGATTTGACGGGACTCCAAAGCAGCCCCCGCCTAAACTTCGACACCAAAGGCGAATGCGTCTACAACGCCCAAATCACAGGCGGCGCCACCACAATAGAGGCCGCCCGCGCCGAAGTACAGAAGAACCAGGTGCTTCTGACAAGCGGAAACCTACCCGCAAAACTGGCGATAGAATCCCGCACCACAACGCCCCCAACACTGGGATACAAGTTCCTAAGATACAGCTTCTTCACGGCCATAATCGGATTCATAACAGTCGGACTGGTACTTCTGATACGCTACCGCCAGCCGGTAATAGTCATACCCATAATGATAGCCGGATTCTGCGAAATAATAATAATACTAGGAGCCGCAGCCATCATAAACTGGAACCTCGACCTGCCCGCAATAGCCGGAATAATCGCCGCAGTAGGAACAGGAGTCGACAACCAAATAGTCATAACCGACGAAACCCTCAAGAAAGGGAAGATGCACGAGAAAATAATCAACGTCGGCGAACGCATAAGACGCGCAATATTCATCATCATGGTGTCAGCCGCCACAATGATATCCGCAATGCTCCCGCTTCTCTCAATAGGCGCAGGAATGCTCAAAGGATTCGCATTCACCACAACACTCGGCGTACTACTAGGCGTCTTCATAACACGGCCCGCCTACGCCAAAACAATAGAAATACTCGTCAAAAACAGGTAAATGACCTCAAACGACCTCGAATACCTCAAGAAGGTGGAGGCTGAAGTCACAGCGCAAATAGAAGCGCAACGAGAGAAATCCCGCCGAAAAACAGAAGAAACAAAAAGCCGAAAAACGGCCGCAATAAACCAGGCGGAAATCAAAGCCAAGGCGGAATGGGACGCCAAAGAGGCGTCCGCCAAGAAAAAAGCGGAAGCCGACGCCGAATCCATACGCAAGGAGGCTGAAGCGGAATCCAAGCGCGTGGAAAAAAAAGCCCGCCTGAATATGGACGCCGCAGTCGGCGTCATACTCGCGAAAATACGGTAAAATGGGTGCCTTATCCCCCAACCAAGTAATAACGTACTCGTATGCTTCAACCCGCGTTTCCGCGCGAAGAAGCCAGATTCTATCCGCCCAATCGCAAAAGGCGCTTGCGGACTCATCCAACATGGCGGAATTCATCCGGGCGCTTGAGGGAACTCCGTACAGAACCAAAATACCTTCAGCAAAAGCTGACGCCTACGCGTTGGAAGCCGCATTCATAGAAGACCTTGCTGCAGCCGCCCGCTTCGTAGAAGACATAGCCCCCGACAAAGTAAAACCCTACTTCACCGCAAGAAGCCGCCGCATAGAAGTGGAATACCTAAAGGACGCCTTCGTGGCGATACACCAAGGCCGCACGCCCCAGCCAAGATGGCCTAAAGCCGCTCTAACCGAAAAAATTTCCGGCCGAATCACGGCATTAAACGAAGCGAAAACAATCGAGGAGGCCGCCAAAGCGCTTGACGGAACTATCTATTACGGAGCTATGGAGGAGTCGGTCAGAAGCCGCGCAAACAGGAACGGTATGCCTCCTACGACGCTTCCCTTGGACCGGCTGTACTACAGTCTCCTGTGGAAGGAGGCTGCGAATCTTTCGGGTTCAGACGGTAAAACGGCGCGAAATCTCACCGGCCTTGAGATAGACAAGACAAACGTCTTAAACTACATTAGGGCGCTGCGTCTTGGTTACTCTCTTGATGCGGTGGTAATACCCGCCTATGTGAACGTGCCCCAGCATTTGTTCAAAAGCGGCATAACAGACGAAGGAGAATGGGTTGCGGCATTCAAAGACACTCACCTGGGCAGGCGCTTGACGGGGCTTATGCCTGAGGCGGGAGGTCCTCTTACTCAACTGGAAGCAGGGCTTCGCCGCCTAATACACGGCGAATACAGGAAAGCGTATTCGGAAAACCAGTTCGGGTTGGGGCGGCTGGCCGGCTACCTGCACTTCAAGGAAGTGGAAGTGGAAAACATTCGCGCAGCGGCGGTAAACGCCGCATACGGTTTAAGCGTGCCTCAAAGCAGCTGGCTGCTCATTTAAAACGTTTTTAAATTCACGGAGGTAATTTGCTACCACGATGACCACAGCACGCGAGGTCATGGCTTCTCCCATAATAACAATCGACTGCACAGAGAACGTGAGGAAGGCGGCGAAAATGATGAGCGAATACTCAATCGGCAGCTTGCTCGTCAAATGCTCGGCAGTCGGATGCCCCAAATGCACGCCCGCATTCGCCGACGTATCCGGCATAATAACCGAAAGAGACCTTCTTAAGCGGACACTAGCAGTCGGCAGAAACCCAGACGAAACAATCGTCCGCGACATAATGACCACCAGCCTACTCACAATAGACGCCGACTCCAGCATAGACGAAGCCACAGAAGTACTGCTGAAAAACAACATAAGTCGCCTACCCGTCGTAGAAGGAGGAAACATAATAGGCCTAGTCTCATACAGCAACCTACTCAACAAAATACGCCACGCCAGAGCCCACAGAATAAAGAAAGAATACAGCCGCCCAGACTACGAACGCTCACCCCCGCCCATAGACAAACACGGCCGAGGATAGACTTCTCAAGTTAAGGAAACGTCGGGCATGAAAAAAACGGCCCTAAACTTAAGGCCGCATCAAACGTCGATGCAAAAAGCTGCCTTACTGGAACAGTATCATCAACGACACGACGAGGCCGTAGATTGCTATCGCCTCGGCGAGCGCCACGAAAAGCAGGACTTTTCCGCTTACCTCCGGCTTCTCGGCGACTGCGCCCGCAGCTGCCGCGCCCGTTCCGGCAATAGCGTAGCCGGCGGCCATGGATGATAGTCCGATGGCGACTGCGGCTGAAAATTCCTTGCCAATCTCTATTGCGACCATATTACCAAACAATTAGTAAAACGCCATAAAAAGGCAGAGTATGTGTGGTTTTTCTCTTAAACCCTTGTTGGTTCCTTTATTGGAGATTCATCTCTCGGATAATATGGGGCCCCACCGTTGGATTATTCTTTGCTTGTCGATTGTTTGGTGGAATACTTCTTGGCAGAATACTGCGAAATCGTCTATGTCTTTGCGGATCATTGGTTTGCTCTGCCTTCTTGAAAGCCCGTCTCTTACTAGCTGGTTCGGATATTCGCCCAATGATTCGGCTGAAGCGACCATTCCTGTGTCGGCAACTAGCTGTCTCTGAACGTCGGCTATTCCCGGTCTATTGCGGTTCTTGAATAAGACCTCAATTACGTCGTCGTCTGCGCAAGGCCTGTCGTCTGTCATCGTAAGAGGAGTCAGTCTGGCGCAGGTCTGTCTTAGCTCCTCGAAGGACCTTGATGATACTGCCGCGTACATGAAGTCTGTCGGGGGTATTCCTTTGCGCCTTGCCATCTTCATGCACAGTCCAGCGTAATCCCTAGTCTGGACTGCCAAAGACAGTACTTCCGGGTCGTCGCTGTAGACTAAGACTTTAGGCGACTTGTCCATCATGTCCTCCTCGCTTATGATGTATGCGGCGAATTCGCTCCTGAACCGGGAAAAACCCGCAGCCCTTTCCGGGGATTCTTCGTTGACCTGCCGTAGGAATCCTGACCTGTCGAGGAACTCCCACATAAGGTGATGCAGCTCATGCTTCACGCTACTTCTATTAGCTGGGCGGTTGATGAGGTCCTGCCTCATCAGAAGGAATGAAGGCTCGCCCTCGTCACCGATGACTGCGATATGCGGTGCAGACGGGGGTACGACCCCAATCTTTGCCAGAGTTCCCTCATAAAGGGGCGTCTTAACTTCAACTACCGGCACGCCAGGATAAGGCTCATGATAACTCGCCATAGATATTCCAGCCATTATCTGCGCCACATCATCCTCAGTCTTACCCTGAGCTCTAGCCAAATAGCCAAGAAGGAAAGCCGCCTCTCCGCCTTGATGTGCCCTTATAATCGAGGCGTTCTCACCCATCCTCTCAGTTAGCCGACTGAACCCTTCCGAGTATACCGTCCTCATGGGCGCTGGAACCGAACCAATCTGCTGCCTAATTTGAGCCTGTTTGCCCTCTGGCGGGGCATCAGACAAAACGGTATCCAAAATGCCCAAGTAGAATTCGCCGTGTAATCGTCCGAGCCGGTTCAGGTAAGGAAGAGACTGAGGCAGAGCAATAGGCGCATTGCGGTCAGATTCTCCAGAGACGACAACTGGCATGCTGCTAAATTATTGGAACCCCAAGAATAACTATCCTCTGACGCGCCTCCATTAAGAAGTAATCTTCAAAGTGAGTCAGTCAAACCAAAGAACCGTCCGTCTTCCCCTTTACGTCTGCTTCCGCCTTTATTTCCTGCGCGAGGCCGTCAATTAGTTTTCTTATGAGGGCTTTCTCTTCAGGCTGCGTTTTTTTGTGCCAGAACCCTATGCTGTCGCCGTCTTTCCCTGTGAGCTCGGCGCGATATAAGGCCTGATGGTACGAAAATAGTGTTGCTGTGGTCGCGCTTACAGTGGGATTCGTCCTGCGCAGTTCTTCGGTGAAGCTTTGGAATGCGCCTCCGTCTCTTACGACGTCGTCGATGACCAGCGCCTTAATTCCGGGCTGAATTGGGCCGACGGTGAATCCTCCTTTGTACGGGTTCTTTTCCGATGGGATTATTTTGGGTATTCTGTCTTCCGGGTGCAGGGCCTTCCAGACTGCGGTTAAGGCGTATGCTGCGTGGTCTCCGCTTGTGGGGATGGGGAGTACTGCGTCAACACCTATGCGTCTAACTTGCGGGACGAGGTTGATGAGGGCGTCTTTGATGACCCGTCTTTCTTTAAGGAATCCGGCCTCTATCTCGCGTAAATGCGGCGCAATTTCAAGAGGCTGTATTTCAGACGCTGAAGTGTCGGGGACTTTTGTGCCGCTGCCTGTTTGTTCAGAAGTATTTGTCCGTGTGGGTTGCTTCATCTGAGCGTTCTTAGGGTGAAGGGGGTGAATTCTATGCCGCCTGCGGTGTAGAATTTGGTGAACCACTCGTAGTAGTGGAGACGAATAGTGTGTATGTATACGACCAGGCCTTCAAGCGCAAGAAGAAGCGCCACTGTGCCTCCGATTACTACCGCGAGATTGAGTGCGGCGCCCACCAGCGGAATGGCTGACACCAGTTTTCCTATGGTGAATATGACTTCGGATACGAGGCCGTGGATTAGGACTAGGATGAATATTCTGCTGTAGCTTATTGTGTTCGACAGGAACATTATCATGCTGTCTGCGGCTTCGAACGCGCCGTTTCCTGCCGCCCCGGCCAATCCCATTAACGACGGGTGGTGGTGGCTTGCGTGGATTACTTCCTCAAGCGTAATCAGCCCTATCGGTAGGACGACGCCTATAAGCCCGATTAAGGGCAGCGGAATAGCGGAAACCAAAGTGAATGCTGGGATGGGAAACCCGAAGAGCACTGTAATCAAGGACACTACGCCCACGAAAAGAAGCGCCCTGCCAAGCGAACCTAACGCGGTGTTTTTCAAACCCAAATTCGAGGCGCGGTTCACGGTAGAAAGCACGAGGCCCAAGCCCATCTGGATTACCCCCACAGCGAGCGCGTAGCCTACGACAGTCTTAGTCTTGCCTTCCTTGACTAACTCCAAAGGCGAAAACAAGAGTCCGTGAATAAAATCCTCCTTCCCGAAGTAACTCCCGTAAAGCGCGCCGAAAACCATGCTTGAAGCCCCGCAAAGCAAGATGACCGTCCCCATGTTAAGGCCGCCAGTCCGCCTGCGGACAAAAAGACCCGCCAACGCAATAATCAAGCCGTGGCCTACGTCGCCGTACATCATGCCGAATATCAGGGGGAAGCTGAATGCGATGAACAAAGTGGGGTCCACTTCGCCGTAGTATGGGAGGCCGAATTCCCTTGTTATTGATTCGAATTGTTTTGTGAATCCTGGGTTGTCAAGCGAAGTGGGCACGAGCTCTTCTTTGGCGGGGTCTTCGAAGCGTAGGATGTACGCTTTTTTCGTCGCCGCCTTGATTGCTTCTTCTACTGCTTCCGCTTTTTTTGACGGAACCCACCCCTTAATTATCCTAAGGTGTTTTGTGCTTCCCATCTTGCTTTTGGCTTCGGCCAGTTTATGCTCGAATTCAAGCGCCGATTTTAGGCCGAAAAGCTGCGGGGCTTTTGAGCGGCGGAATGCGGTAAGCGCGGCTTCGGCTTCAGCGTATTCCTTCTGGGTTTCCTTAATTTCTTTTTCAGTTTTTTTGACGGCTTCTGACGTGTCTGATGCGTCGGAAGGGATGTTAAGGGGCTCGAAGCGTACAGCTGAAAAAGCGTGGTCAAGGTGCTGTCGGTCGGATGATGCGACTGCGGCCACAACAAGCAAGCGCTCTTCGCCCGACGACTGGATGATGAATCCGCCTTTAGTGCGGTCATCCAATACGCCAGTAAGCAACGCTAAATCCGCCGCATCAATCAACCCGCTCTTAACGTAAAGAGACCTGCCTTCCTTAAGCCACGCAGCATTCAGTCCCATCTCCTTCAGAAGACGAAGCTGCTTTTGTACAGCCTCAAGTTGCGCGATGCGCTGGGCGGCGTTTTCGAACCTGGAAGCAACCCCCTTACTCTCCTCCTCCGCCGTACTTAAGGCGTCTTCAGCCTCCTTGACGACACCGTCGCCCAAAGCAGGACTCCTGACGCTTTCCGGCTTACTCCAGTCGGAAACGAAAGAACTAACCCTCCTTAAAACATGGGTAATTCGGCCGTACGCCTCCTCCCCTCCCAAAGACTCTCCAGCATCATAAACCTGCACCGCCGAAAGGCCCCCAAGGCCGGAAAGAACATCGTCGATGTCTCCGCCGTAGACGACGGCCGTCATCTTCTTCATGCGGGCTGGTCTGAACATTTTGAGGTAGGTAAATAAGTGATAAGTAGGAGGCGGTATTTTAAAAAGAGGGCTTCATACTTACTTACTGTCGTTTCTACAATGGGAGTCTCGGAGATAGAAGCCAAAATCAGGGCTGCCGGAAAAAAAGAAGCTGAGGCCATAAGCAAGGAAGCGGACGCCTCCATTGCCCTATTCGAGGGCGAAGTCAAGTCTGAGGCCGACGCCGTTATTACTGAGGTCGCCAGAAGCCGGAGCAAGGGTGTTGAGCAGGTTTCCAAGAGGATTCGCGCCGCAACCAGGCTTTCGGCTCAGGAGACTGTGGAGTCCGCGAAAAATCGGCTTATTGACGAGGCGTTTGATAAGGCGAAGAAGACCGTCCTTGAGGCGTCTGAGGCGGACAAAAAGAAGTACTTGAAAGCGCTTGCGGACGAAGGGCTGAAGCAGATTCCGGGCGCAGTAGTATACGTCGACCCCGCGTACGCCCACCTGATTAAGGCGGAAAAAAGGGCGTTATCCGACTTCGGAGTCGTTGTGGAAAGCAAAGACGGCGTAGTCAGAATAGACAACACCCTAACCGCATACCTCGCAAGAGTAAAGCAGGCGCAGAAGGCGGAAATAGCAAAAACACTTTTCACATAAAATGCACCTAATAGGAGACTCACTCACAGTCACCGGATACCGGCTGGCGGGACTGAAGGACTCAAAGGCAGTCGCACCCTCAGACAAAGAATCAGTGACGGCGGCAATAAAACAGATTCCGGGAGAAACAAGAATACTCTTCATATCCCACAGCGTAGCGCAAAACATCCCCGCCGAAATCCAACACCTAAGGGAACACGGCCTAATAGTCATAGAACTCCCGGACCTATCCGGAGGAAGCCAGGACGTAGTAAACAAACTAGTGCGCGAAGCAGTGGGATTCGACATTCAACCTAAACACTAAAATGGCAGTCATCACGCGCATAGCAGGGCCGCTCGTGGAGGCAAACGGTATGCGGGGCAAGAGAATGCACGAGGTAGTCCGCGTCGGAGACGAGCAGCTTATGGGGGAAATCATCCGCCTTAGAGGCGAAATAGCGAGCATTCAGGTCTACGAGGAGACTGCGGGACTTAAGCCCGGGGAGCCGGTCGAAGGAACAGGAAGAAGCCTTTCAGTCGAACTGGGGCCGGGCGTTCTCAAAAGCATATACGACGGAATACAGCGGCCTCTTGAAGTAATCAAGGAGCAGGCCGGGGAATACATTACTAGGGGGCTTGTTGTTTCGCCTATTGACAAGAAGAAGAAGTGGGATTTTACCCCCGTCGTGAAGAAGGGCCAGAAGGTGACTGCGGGTGATGTGGTCGGTACTGTTCCTGAGACTAAGGTGGTAACCCACAGGATTCTTGTTCCAGTGGGTGTTTCCGGGACCGTTAAGTCGGTCGCGGAAGGGAAAATCACGGTTGAAGACACTGTGGCGGTGGTCTCGGACGGCAAGAAAGACTTTGAAGTCAAAGGGTATCAGACGTGGCCTGTCAGAAAGCCGCGCCCATTCGTCCGCAAACTATACCCTGAAGTGCCCATGGTCACAGGCCAGCGAATATTCGACACATTCTTCCCGTTGGCTAAAGGGGGAACAGCGGCCATTCCCGGCCCGTTCGGGAGCGGCAAGACAGTCAGCCAGCATCAGCTTGCGAAGTGGTGCGACGCTCAAGTCATAGTTTATGTGGGATGCGGGGAGCGAGGAAACGAGATGACTGAGGTTCTTGAGGAGTTCCCGCACCTTCAGGACCCCAAAAACAACGCGCCACTTATGGAGCGCACAGTGCTGATCGCGAACACAAGCAACATGCCTGTCGCAGCCCGCGAAGCATCAATCTACACCGGAATCACCCTTGCGGAATACTACCGCGACATGGGATACGACGCCGCATTAATGGCAGACAGCACAAGCCGTTGGGCGGAAGCCATGCGTGAGATTTCAGGGCGCCTTGAGGAGATGCCCGGCGAAGAAGGATACCCCGCGTATCTTGCGAGCCGTCTTGCGGAGTTTTATGAGCGCGCAGGCCGCGTCGTAACTTTAGGAAGCAAGGAGCAGTTGGCATCGGCCACAATCATCGGCGCGGTCAGTCCCCCCGGCGGAGACTTTTCCGAGCCAGTCACTCAAAACACGTTGAGGGTTACGCGGGTATTCTGGGCGTTGGACGCCAAGCTTGCGGACAGACGGCACTTCCCAAGCATCAACTGGCTGACAAGCTACAGCCTCTACGTGGACCACCTGACTCCGTACCTCACCAAGGAAATTGCGCCGGACTGGATGACGCTCAAAAACGAAGCGATGACTATCCTACAGAAAGAATCCGAACTGCAGGAGATAGTGCAGCTTGTCGGACCCGACGCGCTGCCGGCAAGAGAACGCGTGGTACTCGACATCGCCCGGATGATACGTGAAGACATACTCCAGCAAAACGCATTCCACGAAGTAGACACATTCTGCAGCCTCAAAAAACAACACGGACTACTCTCCACAGTAATGTCATTCTACAAGACGGCGATGACCGCGCTCGACTCAGGAATGGACCCAAAAGATATTTCCGCGGTATCAGTGATAGACGACATAGCCCGCCTCAAATACGTCCCCGAAGAAAAATTCCCAAAAGAAATGGAGGCAGTAGCCGCAAAAATGAAGAAAGAACTGAAACCCAAGGAGGCAAAGTAAATGGCAGTCAAAGAATACCGCTCGGTAGGAGAAGTGTCCGGCCCCCTCATGATAGTGGAAAACGTAAGCGGCGTAGCCTACGGCGAAGTCGTGGAAATAGAACTCTCCACAGGCGAACGCCGCACAGGCCAAGTCCTTGAGGCCTCAACAAACAAGGCCGTCGTACAAGTCTTTGAGGGAACCGACGGCTTGGACACGCAAGTCACCAAGGCGCGCTTCCTAGGTGAAACATTCAAGGTGCCGGTGTCAAAGACGATGCTCGGCCGAATATTCTCGGGCGCAGGGCGCCCCCGCGACGGCAAACCAGAAGTGATACCTGAAGTCCGCCTCGACATAAACGGGTACCCCATGAACCACACCGCAAGACAGTTCCCCCGCGAATTCATCCAGACCGGAATATCGGCGATAGACGCAATGAACACGCTGGTTCGCGGCCAAAAACTCCCGCTTTTCTCCGGTGCAGGGCTTACGCACAACGAGTTGGCGGCGCAGATTGCGCGTCAGGCGAAGGTGCTAACTGAAGGCGGAGAGTTCGCCGTAGTGTTCGCCGCAATGGGAATCACCGCGGAGGAGGCGCAGTTCTTCCAGCGCGACTTCGAAAGAACAGGCGCACTCGAACGAATAGTAATGTTCCTAAACCTCGCAGACGACCCCACAATAGAACGCATAATCACGCCCAGAATAGCCTTAACAGTCGCAGAATACCTGGCGTTCGAATGCGGAATGAACATACTCGTCATACTCACAGACATGACAAACTACTGCGAGGCACTGCGTGAAATATCAAGCGCCCGCGAAGAAGTACCCGGCAGAAGAGGATACCCCGGATACCTCTACACAGACCTATCAATGACATTCGAAAGAGCAGGCCGAATCAAAGGAAAACCCGGCACAATAACCCAAATCCCCATCCTAACGATGCCGGACGACGACATAACGCACCCAATACCAGACCTAACAGGATACATCACGGAAGGCCAAATAGTCCTCGGAAGAAACCTGCACCGAAAAGGAATCTACCCCCCAATCGACGTACTACCCTGCCTCTCGCGACTCATGAACCAAGGAATAGGAAAAGACCGAACAAGAGAAGACCACAAAGAAGTAAGCAACCAAATGTACGCCGCATACGCGGAAGGCCGCGACCTAAGGGACCTTGTTGCTGTCGTCGGGGAGGAGGCTTTGTCTGAGAGGGACAAGAAGTTTCTTGAGTTCGCCGAACGCTTCGAGGACGAGTTCATAAATCAGGAGCGCGAGGAAGACCGAAGCATCAAGGAGACTCTCGACCTCGGCTGGGAACTCCTGTCAATACTTTCCGAACGGGACCTGAAGCGGATAAGGAAGGAATTCATAGACAAATACCATCCCGCCTACAGGAAAAAAACTGAAGAAACAAAACTCCCGCAAGAGCCGCAAAAGAATGCGCAGAAAACAAAAGAAAAAGCCGCCGCAAAAACAAAGGCGGCCTCAAAGAAAAAATAGATGGCCGACATAGTCGAAGGAGTCCACCCCACAAGGATGGAACTCCTCTCAATGAAGAAGCGCATCAAAATAGCCGAGAAAGGCCACAAGCTGCTTAAGGAAAAGCGCGACGCACTCGTATTGGAGTTCTTTGAGAGCGCGGAAGCGGCGCGCGGAATAAGAGGCGAAGTTTCAGATACTCTTGAAAAAGGATTGAGGGACCTCGCAGCCGCAGAAGCTCTATCTGGAATAGCGACCGTTGAAGACGCCGCGGACGCCGCGCCCCCCATGCCCAAGCCAATAATCAGCTACGGAAACATCATGGGAGTGCGAGTGCCCAAAATAGACGTGGAATTCGGCAGAAACCCCAACCGCCCCTCTTACAGCCTCGCAGTGACCGAAAGCCACATCGATGCCGCCCACAAGGAATTCAACGAGGCTTTGCGCAAGTCCGTTGTTCTTGCCGAGCGCGAGGAAACTTTAAGGCGGCTTTCCGCTGAAATAAAGAAGACTAAGCGCCGCGTGAACGCACTGGAGTACATAGTGCTTCCGCGCCTTAAGGCGACCCAAAAATACATCCGGATGCGCCTGGAGGAGATGGAGCGCGAAAACTTCTTCCGGCTTAAGATGGTTAAAAAGACAAAACAAAGAACTTAACACAATGCTCGCTTCCCACTACATAGCCAAGGAACTGCTTGACGCATTCGACGACGCAGCAGCATTCGACGAAAAAATAAGGAAATATGCCGAACGATACACCGCAGACGCCGAATTCCAAGACCTCTACGGAAAATACCAAGACCTCAAACTGAAGCCCGCAGCGAAAAAGAAGGAAGACATAAAAAGAATCCTCCAAGACCTAGAGCGCACACGCAAAATAGACTCAAGCGGAGGAGGCCGCCTACCTTTCGCAGGAGACTACCGCCACATGGGCGGCGGACAAACAAGACGATAATGCTGTAATGAAAAGGTTGGTTATCGCTCAAACCCTCCTGCTTTGCATACTGGCCGTTTATTTTTCAATCGAAACCGTTGACACAAAAGATAAACTAGATTTTAGCCCGTGCCCCGTGGGCTATGTGTGCATGAAACAAGACCATTATTTTCCCTTAACCAAATTCCCGGACGAAGTTCGGGGGCCTGAAGATGCCGCCGTGGTTGTGGAAAGATACATCAATTCGACGTATGTGCCGGTGTTCAAAGAGATTGGGGTCAACAGTTCGCGGATACAGTTAAAGAAACCTGAGGAGGTTGTTGAATCGTACTACGTTCTGTTCGGAAAAAGAATATGGAAAAAAGAAAGCTACTACTTTATCCCATATTCACCAAGAAATAGTTTGGGCGACGAGAATATCCTAAAATTTAACTCGATAAGAAAGAAATACCCCGAACTCGGCGATCGGAATCTGTTTGATCATCTCGCAGATGGACTCATAGTAAAAAACGAGACCCTCTACATCTTGGAGAAATTCTCTTAGACTTATCCTCCCTTATTTCTTTGTCGGTGCCTTTAACGTCAAAGCTAATCCGGCCGCAATCAAGCATGCTGTTCCTGCTGGTATGAATGCCCATAGGTAGCTTCCTGTCTTGTCGAAGACGCTTCCTGCGAGTATTGGGCCTACTATTCCTGCTACTCCGTAGCTTGTGAAGATGAGGCCGTAGTTTATTCCTACGTTTTTGGTTCCGAAGTAGTCTGCTGTTGCTGAGGGGAATAGGGCGAAGTTTCCTCCGAAGTTGAAGCCCACCCAGATTACGGCTATCGTCAAAAGCAGCGGTGTTGCTCCCATTTTCATGAGCGCAAGCATCATCACTCCCTGAAGGAGCATCATTATTGCCAGCGAGTTTTTTCTGCCGAGTTTATCTGAGCCGGTGCCCCAAAGTATTCGTCCTGCGCCGTTTGCGAGCGCGAGCACTCCCACTGCTGTGGTTGCTGTTGCGGCGTCCAACCCAGAGTATACTCCAAACGGCTTTAGGTTTCCTATCACCATGAGGCCGGCGGTAGCTGCGAACATGAACATCAGCCACAGAGTCCAGAATTGGCGGGTGTGGATTATCTCCTTTCCCCCTAAGTTTATTCCGTTCGCCTTGGCTGCCGTAGCCGGCGGATTCCAGCCTTCTGGTTTGTATCCTTCAGGCGGGTTCCTAAGAAGCTGGGCGCCAAAGACGACGGCAAGAAGGAATATTACGCCGAAGTAAGTGAACGTTGATAGCACTCCCGCGGACGTAATCCACATTGCGCCGTACTTTGCGAACACAAGTGCGCCCGCGCCAAAACCCGCAACAGCCAAACCAGAAACCATCCCTCTCTTATCCGGAAACCACTTGACGCACGCGGCGATAGGGCACACGTAAGCAAGCCCTATTCCTGCGCCGCCAACAAGTCCTACTGTCGCGGCTATTTCAATGAAGCTTCCGCCTGTTTGCCCGGCAAGAAGGTATCCTACGCCAAGCACTATTCCGCCCAAAGTCGCAATCTTCTTTGGTCCGTGGCAGTCCTGCCAGCGGCCCGCAAGAATCATCATCAAGGCGAAAGACGCTAATGCTACGGAGAATATTATCTGCGTTTCAGTCTGGCTGTATCCGAAAGTCTTTTTCAGCGGCTCTACGAATATGCTCCAGGCGTATATTGCTCCCAAGCAAAGCTGAATCAGAACTGCCCCTAATACGACGCTCCAACGGTTCATTCTCGCCAACCCTTACTGCCTTCCTTTAAGCAGGACTTCAACCACGTGCGGGTCGGCTAAAGTCGTCGTGTCGCCCACTTCGTTTGCGCCCTCCGCAATCTTCCTCAGTATGCGGCGCATAATCTTCCCGCTTCGCGTCTTCGGCAAAGCGTCAGCGAACTGGATTTTATCCGGCTTAGCGATGGGACCGATGACTTTCCGCACCACGTTCTCCAGCTCCTTCTTGAGTTCGTCGGACGGCTTGTTGCCTTCCTTAAGGATGACGTAAGCGTACAATCCCTGCCCCTTTATGTCGTCGGGCATAGGAACGACTGCGGCCTCAGCGACCTTAGGGTGCGTAACCAGCGCCGACTCGACTTCGGCTGTGCCCAGGCGGTGGCCTGCGATGTTTATGACGTCGTCGACTCGGCCCATAAGCCAGAAGTCGCCGTCTTCGTCCATGCGGGCTCCGTCGCCCGTGAAATAATACGGCTTGAACGTAGTCCAGTAAGTGTCTACGAAACGCTGGTGGTCCCCGTAAACCGTCCTCATCATACCCGGCCAAGGCTCCTTGATGCACAAATATCCGCCCTCGTTTACGTCGGCGGGCTGTCCATTCTCCTTCACCACAATCGGCTGAACTCCGAAGAACGGCCTGTTGGCGCTGCTGGGCTTAAGCGTGTGGACGCCAGGAATGGGAGTAATTATGATTCCGCCGGTCTCAGTCTGCCAGTAAGTATCCACAATCGGACACTTCTCCTTCCCGATGACCTTATGATACCAAATCCATGCCTCAGGATTAATCGGCTCACCAACACTGCCCAAAAGACGTATGCTAGACAGGTCGCGGCCGTTTGGCCACTGGTCGCCGTCTTTGGCCATGGCGCGTATCGCGGTTGGCGCAGTGTAAAATACGTTTACCTTGTATTTCTCGACGACCTCCCAGAAGCGGTCGGGCTTGGGGAAGTTTGGCACGCCCTCAAACATGAGCGAAGAAACTCCGTTAGACAGCGGGCCGTACACGATGTAGCTGTGTCCTGTGACCCAGCCTATGTCTGCGGTGCACCAGAACGTGTCTTCTTCGCGGACGTCGAAAATGTATTTGGTCGTCAAAGTGACATAAAGGAGGTAGCCTGCTGTCGTATGCAACACGCCTTTGGGTTTCCCCGTCGTCCCGCTCGTGTAGAGGATGAACAGCGGGTCCTCGGCGTCCATGTGCTCCGGCTCGCAGTAATTCTTTATGTCGTCCGCGTTCATCTCATCGTGGAACCAGCTGTCGCGGCCTTCCTTCATCGACGTTGGGGCGTTGGCTCGCTGGACGACGATCATGCTTTTGACTGTCGGGCAGTCTACGATGGCCTTGTCTGCGTTGTCCTTAAGCGGGATGACTTTTCCTCGGCGATAGCTTCCGTCGGAGGTTATGACCATAGATGCGGTGGAATCCTGAATCCTGTCGCGCAAAGCTTCGGCTGAAAACCCTCCGAACACTATGCTGTGGATGGCTCCGATTCTTGCGCACGCAAGCATGGCAATCGGCAGCTCGGGAATCATGGGCAGGTAAATGCAGACGCGGTCGCCTTTTTTGACGCCCTTCTTCTTCAAGACGTTTGCGAAACGGCACACTTCCCTGTGCAACTCCTGGTAAGTAAGCGTCCTGTTGTGGCCGGGAAGCTCCCCCTCCCAGATTATCGCCGCCTTATTCTTCCGGGGGCCGTTCAAATGGCGGTCAAGGCAGTTGTATGAAACGTTAAGCTTTCCTCCCTCAAACCAGGTGGACTTAATCTTGCTGTGGTCCCAAGTGCGGACCTTCTTGAACTTAGAAAACCAGGCGATTTCCTCCGCCTGCTTAGTCCAGAATGACTCCGGGTTCTTAATGGACTCCTCGTACATCCTGTCGTACTCTTCCTTGTTCTTGACGTGAGCCGGAGTCAGCTTGTATTCTGCAGGAGCGAACCTTCGCTTCTCATCCATCATAGAATGAATTGTTTTGTCTGTCATTTTACATCAACCACACGTTGCCTGTGTATGATTCGAGATTTTAATGATAAGGTCATTGACTTAAAAATATCCCAAAAAATTCGGCGTTTGCCGATATTTCCGCATGCACCACACTCCCCCCAAGAAAAAGCCCCACAACACCCCTAAAAAGCCGCTAACTACGCCTGTTATTTATACGCCCCCACTAATAGGTTACGCCCCATGAAGCCAATAGTTATCGCCTCCACGGAGGAATACTCGGGGAAAACCGCATTCTCGCTGGGCCTAAGCCACCTTCTGACCGAACGAAAACTCTCCGTAGGATACATGAAGCCACTGGGCAACCGGCTGATAGAAGAAAACGGCAAACTAGTCGACCAAGACGCATCCCAAGTCAAAAAACTCCTAAAACTCACCGCCGACACATCAGACATATCCCCAATACGCCTGACACCCGACCTAATCCAAGGAGTACTTACGGGAAAAAAGAACCCCAAAAAAGCGTTGACTGAAGCATACTCCCGCATATCCAAAGGAAAAGACGTCGTACTAATAGAAGGCGCAGGAACCACAGGAGGCGGCCTAATGGCAGGACTCTCGGAAGCCGAAATCGCACTGCAGTTTAAGGCCCGCATTCTCTTGGTTTCCCGCTACGACAACGACTATGTGGTTGATAGGATACTTTCTGCGCAGAAGCTCATACAGTCGTTCGGAAAGAACCTTCTTGCGGGCGTAATAATAAACGACGTGCCCAAGAACCAGATGGCTCACGTCAAAGGCACCATCGTGCCCTTTTTGAAATCCAAGAAAATAAGCGTCCTGGGCGTTTTGCCGCAGGACCCCAAATTGAGGCTGGTGTCAGTTTCCGCCATACTGGAGCGGCTTGGAGGCCAAGTGCTCACCGGCCAAAACTGTCTTGACCGGACGGTCGGCTCATTCGTGGTGGGAGCTATGTCTCCCGCTTATGCTATGAAGTACTTCCGCAGGACAGTCAACAAAGCGGTAATAACCGGCGCAGACAGAAGCGACTTGCTTATGACCGCGATGGAGACGCCCACTCAATGCCTAATACTTACAGGAAACGTTCCGCCCACATCGCAGGTTCTGGCCAGAGCCCAGCAATGCTGCATCCCCACGATACTCGTGCCTCAAAACACCTTCGAGACAGTGCAAATCACGGAACACCTTTTGACCCGCCTTAGCATAACAGACAAAGAAAAGCTCGCGTACTTCAAAAACCACCTGCGAAAACACATAAACCTCAAGGAATTCTCCGCCGCATTCTCCCTGCCCAAACTATAACGCGCGCATAAGAAGGCTTCGCCCGCCGTAATCCTTAAATAATTTTTATACTCCCCCTCTCTATTCTTTCTTTACCCACCACCCCCGTGTGAATCCCCAGAATGAATTTTGACGACCTTAAATGGTTTAGCGCCGCTGCCTCACTTGCTACGGCGGCCGTCATATACCAGAAACGCCGTGCGCGGAAGGCGTCAATAAAGGTCGAAAATTTAGTTTACGACAAAGACGCGGGCAAACTTGAGCTTAAGGTTGTGAATCGCGGCAAAAAAAGCCAGTTCGTCAAGCCGTCTTTAAGGCTTGTGCGCTTTTTGGACCCGGTGGAGCTGCGCAATAAAACCAAGGAAGACCTACCTATGCTTGCCGGCCGCAGGCATTATGGGGTGACGAGGGGTTATGACCTTTTGGGGGAGCTTACTGACGCAGCGTGCCTTTTGGCTGGTGAAAGCCGCGTGTTTGAGTATTATCTGACTTACGACATAGACATACACCCTTACGACACCATTCGTATTGATGTGCCTTACGGCGCGTCTGATGCGGCTGAGGCGGGGTATTTCACTCAGACTCTTCAGGCGCGTTTCAGCGAAGATGAGTCCGTAGTTCAGCCTAAAGTCGAAAAGCCGGCGGAAATGCCCTTTATCGAAGAGAGTTCCGCGGCGTTAGGCGGCGACATATTGAATTCGGTTCCTTCTATGCCCCTTGACGGGGGGCGGTTCAATTGCGAGCCTCAAATGCAAGACGTCGGAATGCAGGCTGGCTCCCAAGACATGTTCAGTTTCATTCCGCCGGGTCCGCAGCCTATGATGCCGGATTCCGGTTTGCCTGAATTAGGTCAGGCGCCTGCATTGCCCCTTGAAAGCGGCGTATCAATTGAGGTGCCTCAGTCACCGGCGCTCACTCCAAGCTCCTTCCCCTTGGAGAGCGTATGCTTCTGCTGCGGAAAAATCCGGTGGCTCAACTGGACCGTAGACAACCAGTACTACTGCGACGAATGCAAAGACTTCCTAAAGGAGGAGCACGGCTTCGCAGAAGTAGAAGCCGCACCAGTCGCCTCGTTAACCACGATTCAGCGCGAAATAATGAGCGTGCTTAGGGTGAACGCAGAGCTTTCCCCCAAGGACGTGGCCCGGAAAATAAAGGAGAAGCCTGAGCGCGTCACCCGCGAGCTTAAGGCGCTCTACGACAAACAACTTCTGTCTCGGCGCAAAAGCGGTCAGACTTTTAAGTACTCAGCAAAATAGCTTATACCTTTCTAAAAAAGGGGGTTCTCATAGGATGGCTAAAGTTTACGGAAACAAGGACGCAGACCTCACCGCCCTAAAAGGGCAGACGCTCGCAGTCATAGGATACGGAAACCAAGGACGCGGCCAAGCACTAAACTTCCGCGACAGCGGAGTAAACGTCATAATAGGCCTACGCAAAGGCGGGAAAAGCTGGAAGACCGCTAAGGCGGACGGATTCAAGGTTTTTGAGGTCGCAGACGCAGTGAAGAACGCGTCGATAGTCCACATACTCATTCCCGACGAATTGCAGAAGAGCGTCTACGACGAGTCAATCAAGAAGAACCTTACGAAAGGCAGCACCCTCATGTTCAGCCACGGATTCAACATTCATTTCGGGTGGATTAAGCCGCCAAAAAACGTGGACGTCGTCATGGTCGCGCCCAAGGGGCCTGGGGTGCTCGTCAGAAAGACTTATGAGGACGGATTCGGCACTCCAGCGTTAATCGCGGTGCACCAGGACTACACCGGCAAGGCGAAGGCGAAAGTACTTGCCCTCGCCAAGGCGCTGGGCGCGACGCGCGCAGGAGTCATAGAAACCACGTTCAAAGAGGAAACTGAAACAGACCTCTTCGGCGAACAAGTAGACTTGTGCGGCGGACTCACTGAGCTAATCAAAAACAGCTTCGCAACCCTTGTGGAAGCCGGCTATCAGCCTGAAATCGCCTACTTC
This sequence comes from uncultured archaeon, assembly GCA_902384455.1. Lineage (GTDB taxonomy): Archaea > Altiarchaeota > Altiarchaeia > IMC4 > SCGC-AAA252-I15 > CABMCB01. Next base: position 2,083 of record CABMCB010000018.1, on the reverse strand, counting down.
GAAACCCTTCACGAAGTCAAACTCATAACCGACTTAATCCAGAAAGGCGGCATAGAGTACATGTGGACTTGCGTAAGCAACACAGCAGAATACGGCGGACGCACCCGCGGAAAACGCATCATCACCCCGCAGACTAAAAAGGAGATGAGCAAGATTCTAAAGGAAATACAGACCGGCAAGTTCGCCAAAGAGTGGATGAACGAAAACAAAAAAGGCAAACCCATCCTCAACAAAGCACGCGCAGACGGACCAAATGAACCCATAGAAAAAGTCGGCGGACGCCTGAGGAAGCTTTTCGTTCAAGCCAAAACGTGAAGAAGACCGCCTACTACGATTCCCCGTGGGGCACGGGAGCGGTCGCTGAAAGCGAAGAAGGCGTAGTTAAGGTGATACTGCCGAAGAAGACTAAGCAGGAAGCTAAGGCGGCCATCCTAACGGACGTGCCTGACGCTGTTTTCGTTAAATCTCTGCCCGCGGCAAAATTGCTTTCCCTCTATTTCAACGGGAAAAAGACAGACTTCTCCAGCTTTCACTTAGACCCCTCCGCAGCCACCCCGAAGCAAAAGAAAGTCTGGGCGGAAACCCGAAAAATACCGTCAGGAGAAACCCGCACGTACGGCCATATAGCAGAAAAAACTGGTTTAAGGCCTCGTGCTGTGGGGCAGGCGCTTAAGGCTAATCACACGCCGATAATAGTGCCATGCCATAGGGTCGTCGCGGCGAAAGGGCTAGGGGGATATAACCTTGGGATGATGTGGAAGAAGAGGCTTCTTAGGTTAGAGCATTAAGGCTGTAGAGTGCGTTCGTCTATGAAGGCTTGTATCTCCTAGCTTCACGTTCAGCCGTCTCTTGAATCCTCTCCAAGTCTTTACGCACTCTCTCTTGAATGTCTATTGGCTCAACATCAAGGCGAGCTGCGTCCCTCTCCATAATAGACGTGGCTATTCCCGCAGCGATAGTGGCAGTGGATTCCGGTCCAAGAGGAGGTAGAATAACCCCCCTCTTGATGTCCTCGTCATTAACAAGCATGGCCAAATCAAAGGCTGCGTTCACGTAATCCTTTGGTTCGATGTTTCTGGCGCGAACCTCAAGGCAGCCTCTCACGGTTCCCGGGAACACGTACATGTTGTTGGCTTGCGGCGTCTTGTCGGCGCCGGAACCAGTTACTACCACTGCCGCACCCATCCTACGAGCGTCTTTAACTAAAACAGCTGGTGAAGGATTCTCCAACCCAAAGTAAATGAAGTCTTTGGCTGCTCCTTCCAAGTCTTGCGGAAGTAGCGCGCCCACTTTGGCTACGCTTATAATAACGTCCCTGCCGTCGCAGGCTTGTTTGACAGTGCGTGCTTTAGTCGGTATGGCCATGCCTTCCTTGTATGTTCCTTTTATTCCCTCTCTGCCTGCGTAAAGCGGTCCATCGCTGTCGCACACGATAATATGCTCTCTCGGCACGCCAGCTGCCACAAGAATCTCGTGTATGCCGTCCGCGGCGGCTCCAGCGCCTATTATAGCCACATTAGCGTCCTTAAGCGCGCGGCCTGTCGCCCTGCAGGAGTTTATTGCGGCAGTAAGCACGATGCCTTTGGTTCCGTCCCTGTCGTCGTGGAAAACAGGAACCTCGGCGGCTCCGTCCCTCACCTTATCCAATTCAGTCAATATCTGCCGAGTCCTAGAAACAACCGGCTGCGAGAGCCTCCCCGGGATGTCTTCGAACATTACGACTCCGAAGCCTACTGACCCCCTTGCGGCAAACTGGGCTAGAAACTCTGTTTTTTCCGCGTCATTCATTCCGTAAGTGTCAGTGGACAGTGGAACGCAGTTGACGCCGCCCAAAGACATAATCAAGGCGGCTTTGCCTTCTATCACCGCCGAGCTTGCTCCTTGATCGCCTATCCCTAAAGTAGCCTCCTGGTTTGACACGACACAAGCAGTCCAACCTTTTTGAGTGTAATCCCACGCTAATCCCGGATGGTCGTGGATTATTTCTGTGACTTCTGACACACGCGGAGTGTAGATATCCCACAGCGTCTCTAAATTCAATGTTGTAGTTACGTGCGTCCCTGTCTTTCCTCCCTCATGGCGG
>CABMCB010000017.1 GCA_902384455.1 uncultured archaeon | reverse complement strand
AGCACTGAGCTAGTCGGCTGGCTTGTGGATGCCTGTGTGGCTCCCGTAACGTCACGAGGGCCTGCTGTAGCACCACTCTGGAGGAAAAATACGCCTCCGGGGTTCTTGGGGGTGCCGGTGATGCTCCACTGGACGGTAAACGGGGTGTTATTGACGACAATCGGGGGTGTCGTGACAGCACCCAAAACGATGGGATTCGTGATGACTAGCGGGGTCGCCACTTGAGTCACATTCAACGTGAAGGCAGCACTTAATGTATTGGCATATCCGGCAGCTTCGGCAAGGACGTAGAAAGTGTAACTACCCGGCACCAAAGCGTTGCCTACGATTTCATTCGAAGCGTTGATGTTCAAACCATCAGGGGCACCAACAAGCGAAAAGCTCACGCCCGCAACTGGAGCCGAAGTCTCGACATCCAAACCGGTCAACTGGTATGGAATGAGGGTCTGTCCGGTGTTCGAGGTCAGCACCGTATTGTTGACGACGATAGTCTTTGGGCCATTCGATTGAATGGTTGCTTCGGCAAAGCCGTCACGGGACGCTGTTGAAGTACCGTTGCATCGAATACCCCACTTCTGGTGTATGGTCGAACTTGGGACAACGACAGAAATGGTTTGCTGGAAGCTGTTGCCAGCATTCAGGTGGACAGTGGACGGAGTACTGATTGGGGTTTCCAGAGCGGAACCCTCTTCCACTGCGAAGGTAACCGTGAAGTCTTCGCCACCCGTGGTTTCAGCGGAGGGGGTTGAGACCGTGAAAGAAACTGTATCCCCAACATATCCCGGATACAAAGCGGAACCCGGTTGTTTATCGAGCTTAAACTTTGCGGCTGTGCCACCAGACCAAGAGCCAACACCGTTACCAACGGGGATAGGCCCAACAGTCTTCTGTCCGTAAACATGATTCGTGACTGCACCCTGCAACGTGACGGTGACGGAGAGGTCACCCGCTGAGGTCGGTGTCCACTCAAAAGGTGTTCCAGTAAACGTAGTCGGAGTCCCGACTGCGGTACCACTGTTCTGCCAGATGACGTTGATGGCTTCCGAGGCGGCTTGACCCTGTAGGAAATCCTTGTCCATATAAAAAAGGAACAAGTTGTTAGTAAGGTCGTAATAAACGCTGACCATGAAGTCGAGGGTGCCCTGCTTGGCGAGCAATGACTGAACCGTGAAAGTCTGGGTGAATGCTCGGTCTGGCTCGTCGTAGAAGCTACCCGGCGAGTAAGCAAGGATAGTCAATTGTTCGCTGATAGGCGTATTGATGAAGGTCTGCAAACCACCGCTGATATTCCCGACTGCGGGGTCACTGACGTGCAACAACAACTTAGTGCCATCTGTGGTCAAGAACTCCAGACCAGTGGGCATCGCTGCGGGCGGGATGAAGCTGATTCCACTTTGTGGCAAATTATTGAGACCGATACCTTGAATCTCGATGTCGGCGACAGTTGAGTCGTAGCTGTTAATCGTGAAAGTCGTGAGTCCTTTGAAAGGCCCAATCAATACCGCGAGACTCAATGGCGGCTTGACATCTAACAAAATTGGGAAGTACAGGAAGGTTGTGCCGTCTGTTACCGAGACGTAGAACTCATACGGGGTCGTGCCGTTGGGAACCGGATTCGAGAATGAGATTGTGAAGATTGAGCCGGTGACATCGACGACACCGGTCACCCACGATGGAGTTTCTGGGCTGAGAGTGAAAGCAACGGTGCCTTGTGCACCGGATACAGTTAGTGTACCGAGCACATCGCTGACCAGCGAGGCGACACGCATTGCGACGCCAAGCACGCCGGTAGACTGTGCCAAAACCATTGTGCTGTTGGTCTTGTTGGCAAAGTTCGATTGTAGTGTAAGAGGCATCCTAAATCCTTATGACAAACTCGTTGAAACCGTGGATGAAGTGTCTGTCATGACCCCACCCAAAAACGGATTCGTGGAAACCGTGCGTTGTAGCGCCGAAATAATGGTCAATTGGGCTGCACCGTTGCTCTGGTAACTCTTGTCGGTGGTGATGTTTGAGTTCAGAGTCGCCGAAGCCACCACGGTTGTCGCCAAAATGTTGGTCTCTTGCGTGCTATCAATGCCGTGGTTCTCGAAGAACAACGAAGAACTGCGTTGTGCCACGAAGAATACGCCCGGCGTCGCCGCTACATCAGTGACCAAAGTCATACCGGAGACAACCATTTCGGATTGCTCCATGACAAAGCCAGTACCACCCGAAGCCAGATGCAGGGTGCCCGCGTCGATGGTGACGGTGGAACTCTCGATGAAGCCACCCGCTTGGACATTGTTTTCGAAAATGCAATCCACGAACTCAACATCCGATGTAATGCTGTAGACTGCCGGGTCTACGAAATTACGGAAAGTCAAGCGATTAAAGATGACTCGCGTGTCATCCACGAAGAATGCCGATGTCGGGCCATCACCTTGCGGCTGATACCCGATGGCATCAATCACGATGTTCGAGGTTGAACCGGACTGGGCAGAAATCACGAGTCGTCCAGACTCTTGAATCGTGAACGCGATATTCGCTAATGCATAATACTTCGTCTGCACGATTTCCCCGTCACCCAGAGCGATGACCTGTAAACTGGATTGCAGATTAGCCATCAAGTAGGGCGTGCCCGTGGGGATAAGCTGAACTGTGCAGGGGTGGCGGAGTACAGATGGCAGCGTATTGACAGCCGCCGTGATAGTCTTCATGGCATCAGCCACGGACAGACCGTCAAGGGCATCATTACCGCTGACGTTGTTGACGTACAGCGTGATTGGTGCGGTCGTCGCCTGCACATCGGTGCCGAGCGCCGTCTTCTGAGTCACGGGCTTGATAGCGAAGCCGATATTAGGCACCGCACGGCTGAATCCACGTTGGGCTGCGGCGGTACTCAACTGAACGACCTTGCGCTTGTCCTTGTTGAAGGGGTCAATCCAATCGTTGGTATGCAGTGGAACCTCGAAAGTATTTTCCACGTTCAGGAATTGCTTGCCGACGAAGTTCGAGTCGAAGAAAGAAGCGACCGGCAAGTTGGTGAGACCGGAGTCAGACCATGCGGTCAACGCGGGCAAGCTCGTGGACACGGGCAAGCTGCGGTTGTATGGGTACACATCAGCAAGACCGATGATGGGTGCTTGACCAGTACCATTCGTCGTCACCAAACCGTAGTCATCACTGTAGATGATTTCGTAGTTGCGGTTGAGCACGCCTTCGCCCTGATATGGGAGATAAGACTCCTCGACGATAAGCTGTGACGAGGTAACGAGTGCTGGTAGAATTGAAGCGCACAGGAAGAAAGGTTGAATTTGGGTATTGACGGTCGCCGGGACTTGGAGAACAACAAGTCCGTTCTGGAACGAGGCGGACGTAATTTGAACCGCGTCGAAGCTCCCACTCTGGTTCTGCACCCAGATAAACTGGTTCACGTCGTCGCCGCTGATACCCTTCATCTGGCAACCGTTGGCAGCCAATACGATTGTGTTCGTGACGTTGGGATAGTTCTTATTCGAGACGATGAAAACTCGGGTGTCCATGACCAACGATGAGTCGGCTGTGTAGTTGCCGATGAGCACCGTCTCTTCGATGGCTGTCACGCCCTTAACAGGGGCGTTGAAGCTAAGCTGACAAGTGCGGTTCGCCAAGAACGAGAAGATGACATTGGTCGAAGACTGGATAGCGCCGTCGAGCGTCAAGCTGACTTGCGTCGAGTTGATATTGCGAGCCGTAACCGTGTAATTGGCGAACGAGCCGGGGTCGAATGCCTTTACGGGATACAGACCGTCGATGCCCGCATTCAAGTTGGTGCGAGGCAGGATGAAAGTCGTGACGGTGTTACCACCCTGTATGGATTGGACGCCGGTTGCACCCGAGACCAGAACCCAAATGCGCGTCCCGAAGATGATGTGTGAATACTTGGGATTGATTGCCTGCATGAAGTAGGCGGTAAGCACCGGCTGTTCAGCCGCGACTGCATAATCGCTAACCCCGAAGACAGGCAATGTAACACCCGTCGAGCCGTCGATAAGCTGTCCGCCTTCGACGTTGGTCGGGATTTGACGCAAATCCACACCACCACCGGCAGGATAGGTGGCTCCGACAGTGACGAAAATCGGATTTGAGGTCGGGTCGTAGGATGTACCGGTCAGATTCGTGATGAAGGTCACCGTCACCGACTTGGTGCCGATACCTGTTAAGCTAATCTGTCCGGGGAGCAACAAGGCTGGTTGCTTGCTACCGTCCAACTGAGTGACGAGGGCTTGAACTTGGATATACCCGATGGTCGCCAGTGATTGCGCCGGGAGTGTGATTGTGAATGCGTCGTTGAGCACCCACGGAGTCCCGACCGAACCGACTGTCTTCTGGTTAACGGTGACTTGTTGTGTCGAGTAGAAGGTACGGTTATCGGAGGAGAAGCCGTTGGCGAAGCCATCGAAGGAACCAACTGTATCCGTGTTCGGGATACCGGTCGAGTTCATGCTCACGTAATAATCGAGTTGGGAACCGAGAGCAATACTCTGGTTGCCCGGCGACAATCCGCGACCAATAGCGTTTTGAGTCGCACCTGTCACCAAATCGGCGAACGCCGTATCGGCGAGGAGTCCAAAGTTATAGCCGTTGAGACTCACCGTCTGGCGAGTATCAACCACGTCTTCCTCTTGGATACCATCTGCAAACTTGGCGTCGAAACGTCCACTTTGATTCGAGACAAGCAGACCGGAGTTCGGAGCCGCGTTGTTGGCAGCACCACAGCCAAATGGATTGTTGCGAATGTCGAAGGTACCGGAGTTGCGCTGGAACACAACGGCGACGGGAAATGCATAAGAGTAGCCATCCATCGTGGACAAGCTGTTATTGACATTGCCATCGCCCGCACGCCAGATGCCGGT
>CABMCB010000016.1 GCA_902384455.1 uncultured archaeon | reverse complement strand
ACTGCACCGAGATTTCGCGGGGTTGGCCTATAGGTTGGGCACCACTCTTCCAAGGTGGACAAGCGGGTTCGAGTCCCGCACTCCGCTCCAGATTCGCGGACGTAGTTTAATGGCAGAATGCGAGCTTCCCAAGCTCGGTGCGCCGGTTCGATTCCGGTCGTCCGCTCCAGATTCGCCTGTTGGAGAAACGGCATCTCGTCAGCCCCTCAAGCTGGAGTCACGGGGTCAGCACCCGTACAGGCGACCATTATATCCCACCTGTGGTATTATAGAGATATGCGTCTTCAACTCATAAGTGACCTCCATACGGAGTTCCGTCGTGGTGGCGAACTGGCGTTTATCCAGTACTTGCCCATCGAGAAGGGACTCGACTTCTTGGTCGTCGCCGGGGATTTGGTGGTCTTCGCCGAACAAGGTGAAGTCATCATCAAAGCCATTTTCGGGGCTATCTCTGAAATGGCTCGGCATGTCATCTACGTGACCGGCAATCATGAGTACTACGGCTCGACGAAAGAATGGGCTGAGGAGCAACTCCGTGAAGTCTTGAGTCTGTATCCGAATATCCACTGGCTCGATAACTCTGAAATCACGCTCGACGGCGTGCATTTCGTCGGTGGTAGTATGTGGTATCCAGACGTTGACGGGTTGAACTATGTGAAGATGTACATGCGGATGATGAATGATTTCTACGCCATCAAACTCTTCGATTGGGCCGAGCGGGAGAACACGAGATTCAATGCATTCGTGAACGGCTACGCGGGTCAAGATACAATTGTGGTCACCCATCACCTGCCGCACCCCCGCTGTACACCGTTGGAGTTCGTGCATTCGGCACTGAATCGGTACTTCGTTAGTGACCAAAGCTGGACACTAGCGACCCGCAAACCAAAACTATGGTTGTTCGGTCACACCCACCGGGAGTATGATGGACAACTGAGTGAGACACGGCTTGTCTGCAACCCCTTTGGGTATCCGGGCGAGCGCAATTCCAAGAACCCTTACAAGGCGGTGGTCTTCGATGTCTGAGACAATGGTTGATATGGGCGTAGACCCACAGTCCATCCCCGAGCGGATGACTTCGGAGCAATTACAGTGGTGGATTCTGTTCACCATCGCGGTTGCGGGTAAAACAGCGAAGACCATTGAGACAAAGATGCGAGCCTTCATGGCACTCAATCCGTCAATAGCCACCGACCCCTTTGGCATCGTGAAGGCTATGATTATTCGTGGCAAACTTGGGCATAATCTTCGTAAGGTCAAGCTCGGCAAATACAAGCTTCTGAACAAAGGCTTTAGAGCCGCCCTCGAACTAGACCTCGACTTGTTGGCTCGTGCTGACTACCCGCACGCGCTGGCTTTGCTGTCCGCGATTCCCGGACTCGGGCCTAAAGGCTCACGCATGGTCATGATGTATGCCTTCCCATCCCACGCCAACCAATGGGTGGTGCTCGATGTCCACATTCTGCGGTGGCTCCGTCAGCAAGGTATCGAGGCTCCGAAGGCGACACCCCCGGAAGGACGTACCTACCAACGGCTGGAACGTGAGTTCAAAAAGCTCGCCGATGACCGTAATATGACTACTCGTCAATTAGATACAGAAATCTGGGCAGCCTATTCCCGCAAGTAGAATCCCGCCCATAAATTAGCTTTCCCTCCCATTGTAGAGGGAAGGATGCCCATCCGTTTCTACAGCCCGCTCTTGAAACTCGCTTACGGCTATGATGTTAGCGGCGAGGTTCAAACCAATTCCGGTTCTTCTTCTAATCAGAAGAACATCGAGGAATCCAACGGAGCCAATCCGCAAGACGGTCATACCTCCCCGAAAAATCCGGCCAACTTTATGCATGACGAAGCCGCAGAAGAGTTCCCGGAGTTGAATCGTCCGAGCAAGATTCGCTTCTTGGCTCCAAGAGGGTTGCGCTAAATGCCATCCGTAATTTACAAGGCCGTCCAGTTCAACACGACCACGAACTTGTTGGATGAGACCACAAGCTTTAATGCCTCACTCGTGGAACCGTATACGCCACCCGCAGGGCTGACGTTGACCGCCGACGGTTCGATGACCGCAGGCTCGCTGGTAAGCCTGATTGATAACGCAGGCAACTTACAGGCCATTCTGGCGTCGGCCACGGCTTCCTGTTCACAACCCCCGCTCCCCGCCCAAGGTTTCGTTCTCCAGAATTACTCCAGCACTCAACAGGTGCAGGTGTTTCTCGCCGGGACGTTCACGCAGGTCGTACCGGGCGCGGGTCTCGGCAATATCGGACAGCTTGTCTATCTCTCGGATGTGAATCCCGGTGGGGCGTCGCTGACCCCCCCGTTGCCGACCCAGAACTGGGCACCCTTGACGGTCTTCAATCCCGGCGACATCATCGTGGACACGAACGGTAACTGGGAGACCTGCACGACAGGTGGAACCTCGGGAGCCACGGAACCACCACCCACGCCTCCGGGCGGTGCTGGTGCTTGTAATACGACTTGTAACGGCACGACCACAGATGGGTCTGTGGTCTGGACAATGTCTCCGCCTCACTACGAACAAGTCGTCGGCACTATTGTTTATTTCAACTCAAGTACGAATCAGTGCACTATCAATTTCCAACCCTTGTTGAATATCGGTAACGTTTCTTCGGTCGGACTTTCGTTGCCCTCGGATACGTTCACGGTTGGAGGTTCCCCCATCACGACAGCGGGCACTTTCAACGTGGCCTACCTACCCCAAACTGCAAACTTGGTACACGCAGGCCCGACAACCGGTAGTCCGGCAGTCCCAACATGGCGTAAACTCGTCGCCTCGGATTTTGCAGTCCAACTCGCAAACACTTTTTATGCCGGCCCGGTTTCAGGCGGGGCTGCGACTCCCACTTTTCGCGCTATCGTTATCGCCGACCTTTTCGGCGGCACCGGCGCTTCTAGTTCAACATTCTTACGTGGTGATGGCACATGGGATGTGCCTTCGGATACTGACTTTTATCAGACAGTGCAGGCTGCTACCGTTTCTCAACCCCAAGAAGCTCGACTCAATTTCTTGGCTCCGTTGACGGTCACTGATAACCCCGGCAATACATCATCTGACATCGGGGTTTCCAGCGCGACAACACTTGCTCTAGGCGTGATTCAACTCGCGGGTGACTTGGCTAACACAGCCGCGAGTCCGCAGGTTGTCTCCACACACCTTACATCTCCGTTGCCCCTCGCGCAAGGCGGAACTCAAGCGGACTTGAGTACCACCGGTGGCACAAGTCAAGTCCTGAGACAATCCACCTTGGGCGGGACTATCACGGTTTCACAACTCGCTTCCTCAGACTTGTCGGACGCCTCATCTCTAGCGTATTTGAATACTATCGAGACATGGACTGCGGCTCAAACATTCAATTCGGGTAATCTTATCCTTGCTGGAGCCACGTCGGGTACATTGATAATCAATGCCGCCGCGATAGCTGGCTCTAACACCCTCACCTTCCCGGCAGGCACGACTGATTTCTCCGCGACGGGTGGAACTTCTTTCGTTCTCCGTCAGTCAAGCGCGGGTGCGGCTATTACAGTCAGCCAGCTTGCTGCCTCCGACCTCTCGAATGGCACCACAGGCAGCGGTTCCGTGGTTTTGTCCTCAGCGCCATCAATCACAAGTACGGCTTCTTTGGCTTCCGCTACGTTTAGCGGCACCATCACGAGCTACAACGGCAATGCACTCACATCTCCGGGCATCGCTACCATCGTTGCCAAATATGATGCTGTCACACAGACTGCGGCGCTCTCGGGTGCGTCCCTGCTTGCCAGTACCCCGGCTGCGGGACAGTATCGTATCTCGTGGGCGGCTGTGGTCACGACCGCCGATACATCGGGTGTACCCAGTTCCACACTTGGGGGCACAGCGGGTTTCCAAATTACATACACGGATGCAGATACGGCAGCATCGGCTACTACCCAATCCGCTGCCTCCGCCACCGCATTTGTACAGACAAATGCTGGAAATACTGTCGGGTCGCAAGTCAACGGTTCCGTTACGGTCAACACAACCGCTGCATCTGCAATTACATTCTCATTTGGTTATACTACCGCTGGTGCGGGAGCCACCGCAATGCAGTACGCTATTCATGCTAAGGTAGAGTTTCTTGGGTAAGAGTTTGGTTTTTGAGTTTGTATATAGGAGATTCGTTATGAGTGACCTTTCTTCCACAACAGTACTCGCAATTCAAGGGATACCCGTTGAGAGTGCAACCCCAAACGATGGATACCCTTACTTACGTCGCGGCGGATAGTCAATGGGAGCCTAAGTCCTTTGCTGGAGGATTTTGCCTTCCATTTGGTTGCGCCCTACCTAATATGAAGTTTGTCAGTGCCCATGCTAACGTGACTATAACAGGGAGCACCGATATTTATACCGTTCCAGCGGGAAGACGAGCACTTTTGCTTT
>CABMCB010000015.1 GCA_902384455.1 uncultured archaeon | reverse complement strand
TATCTTTCTGCTTGTTTGTCGGTGTCGCATATCCAAATGGCTTTTGCCTTGTTTGTCCATCCTTTGCATATCGCTCTCAGAACTGCGGTGAGTGTCGCTTGGCATTCTAACGCTTTGGCGGCGTCTGCAATCATGTTCTTATTGCCGAGTTCTTTGACTTCATGGCGGAAGACTTTTTTGGCATCTGTTTCCGCTGGGTCTCCAAATCGGTAGCCCATTAATTTGTATCCTGTTAGATTCAAGTTAAGCACCCAAGAGAAAAAGGGAATTTAGCGGTTGTCTCTGAAGACTTGCACCGAGTACAAGAGTTTGCCATGCTTGGCGATTTCGTCAGGGTCGGCACCGCTTTCTACGCTGTCGAGAACTTTCTGCGCTACTGAGTAAATGTTGACGCCTTCGCCGTCGTCGATTCCAACTTTGACTCGCCTGTTAGGCGCTTGTTTTTCTGCTTTGGCTTTGAGGTCGGCGATTTCTTCGTCGTTTAAGTCTTTGAAGTCATGGGGGTTTTTGACGTTTCTGATTTGTTTGAGCCGTTCGTCAATATAGTACTTTTTTCGTCCTATTCCAACAATTGGGAGTTCTGCCATATTAGCACCCAAAAAGAAAAAAGATTAGGGAAGGACTAAGAAGCGATTAACCATTTGTTGTGTGAAGTGGTTTGTTCGTTTTCGGAATTCCATCTCTCTGTCGCCTCGGTTGCGGATGTCTTTGGTTTCGTCCCAAATTTTTTGCATTTCTGCCGCTCGGTTGACGCCGCCAACTGTTGAGATAAAGGCGTCGTTTTCGTTCATGACTTTTTGATGCTTCTTAAGATGTGTTCCATAAACATTTAGTTGCATAAGTTCACCCAAGAAAAAGGAAAGGTTAGGCAGAGCCTACGTTTAGGCTTCTGTCAAAAGCGTCGTCCATCTTTATGCCGTATGTCCGCATGTAGGTCTCCACTTCAGTTACGTGGTAATGTCCTTCGCGGTCAGGGGTTTGGGGGTCTGGTCCCAATGTGAGAACTATGAATCTCGGCGCGTTGTTGCTTGGGCTGGATTCGATGTCAACGATGTAGTGAGTGATAAATTTGCTCTGGGGGTCGGTACGGTGTCTTATTGTGACGCCTTGCATGGTTGCCGCTTGCTCTTCTAAGCTTTTTATTATGTCGTGAGCGTTTTGGGTTCGGTCAAATGACAACTCTTTTGTTGGTTCTGTGCAGTTAAGATGTTTGCCCGCTGTAATCAGGACGACGGTGTTCTGTTTTTTGCCTTTAAGATGTGGTTTGTAAGACAATTCTTGGCACCCAAAAAGAAAGAAGCTTAGGCAGAAATTACTACCCGCTCATAGACTGCTACAAGCGAATAGAATTTTATGCCTTCGTCAGCTAAGGCTTTGTGTACTGCCTCATAAAAGCGGGCTGACCTTGCAATGTCGTTGAGTTTCTTGTCAGGTTCTTCCATCGTTATGGGGATGTATAGAACAAGCAATGGGTCATGGCTTGCTGGGTCTCCCTTTTCCGCTTTTTTGCCGACGAATTTGTCGATTACTGCAATGTAATCTTTTTCCAAAGATGTCACCCAAAAAAAGGGAACTAAGGATGTTCACAAGGTTCTACAAACTGCTTTAACGTGTCTGAGCCACCGTCCCAAATGTGTCTGCAATAGAACTTGAAAACATCTTTTGCGCCTTTCTGCGAGTATTGCCCGATGTCGCCTATAGCTGTGATTTCTCCCGTATTCATGTTGCACGCCCTTAGAGTATAGCGGCGACTTTTCTCGTTATTCCTTAGCTCGACAATTTCCGAGGTAATGAAGTAGGCTTCTCGGTTGTTGTTCTGGGGGTATATGCAGTTTTTGCTCGCTCGCATTTTAAGGGGCTTCATGTTTTCAGGTTTAAAGAAGGTTAATTGCTTAGTGGCTTGGAGTTGTTTGAGTACGCTTATGAAGTATGTCGAAATAGTTGTCGGCATCATTTCACCCAAAAAGGGGGATTAAGGGGCTAAATAGAGGATTTCTTGCGAAACTGTGTTAACCCCTTCGATGTATCGGATTCCGCCCACCCCTCTGTTTCCGTAGAGCCGTTCTTTGACTTCCTCGGTGTCTCTAACTTCAAGAGTGACCATTATATCCCATTTGCTTGCTGTTAGGACATCAACCTTTTTGACGTTATCCGCCGCCTTGATTGCCTCGATGGTTTTGTGTTTTTCGCTTGTTCGGCTGAAGCTTAGGCTAAAAAGTACATAGGCGTATAGCTTTTGAGGCTCTGGCTTTTTCTCTGGGAAATTACCCGTTTTAAGGAACTCTGCGACTGCTGGGTCTTGAGAGTTACCGTTATTCGAGTAAATGACATTGCCGCAGTCTGGGCACTCAAAATCGATTTGCGTGCATGTGTCTTCGACAGGGTCGGCTCGACTCCAATCAAGAGGGTTCTTTTCTGCATATTCGGGGAGGTTGAGCGTGACGATTTGTAGGTTTTCTTCGGTGCTGTATGCCTTTAAGTGGTCGATTTCAGCACCGCATTTTGGACATTTAGCCATAATTACACCCAAGAAAAAAGGAGATTAGACGGCTGGCTGGGCTGGAGGTTGCTGTTGGGCTTGCGCTGGGGGAAAAATCATCTCTTTAATTTTCTCCTTATCGTCTTCTAATCGGGTCGCATGTTTCTGGTAGTAGCTTTTTGTCAGTTTAAGAGCGCATGACAGGTCAGGTATTTCGATTTGGATATTGCCGTTCTTTTCAAACTTAACGTTAGCTCTAAATTCTGTTACCAATTTTAAGCACCCAAGAAAAAAAGTAGCGGTTGCTACTCAGTATGGAACTGCTCAAAAGCGACGTTATCCAGCCATTTCGGGATGTTTTTCTCTAAGAGTTCAAGGAACTCTAAGAACTCATTTTCAGTAGGCTCTCTCTCTAGCCGGCGCTTAAGCGATGCAACAATAGCGCTCTTAAAGATACTTAGCTCTTGCGCTGTACCAACTCGCGTCCCGCATTTACTGCAATGGACATCAGTTAATTCGTTGTTTGTTTCTTCCTCTGGGACGTAGTCGCCGCAATCTTTGACGGAATACTTGCTGTCTTCGATAATTACCCGATAGGCGTGGTCTCTGTGAACCTCAAAAGTGTCACAGCCGCATGTTGGGCATTTCGTTATGCCCGCCGCTTTGAGTAGTTTAACAACGTGTTCAAAATCTTCTGGGGTCAATTTTATGCACCCAAAGAAAAAGGGTTAGTAGAGAAGGATGTCGTTTGTATTCTCAAAGATTTTAGCGGCTAACTTCATAACCTCGGATTTGTCGATGTGGATAACAAACACTTTCAAGCCTTTTATGTGGCATCGCTCAGTGAACTCGATAGCGAAGTTCTTAAAACCCCACTCGTTAAGCTTTGCCTCGATTTGATTCTTGTCCAATTTTGTGGCGACTCTGGCGCTTGCATTAAACTTTTGCAGTACTGTTGTAGCTTCATACGCTTGGTCCAACTTGCCCACCCAATAAGAAAAAGGATATGGTAGCGGTTGCTACTTAAGCCTTTAGAGTTTCCGCAGTTCTTTTAGTGACAAAGCAACCGAAAACCGTTTTTTACCCGCTGACAGTTTGCTGTCAAATGTTGGGTTTGGTTCGCATGGGGTAATCTGAAAGTTTCGGAAGCCTTCTCTGTTGAGTTTTTGGGCTACCTCCCCCTCTGTTTTTGCGATTTCGATTGAAACAGTTGCGTATTTCTCTGGTTCTGGGATTCTCTCTTCTATTAATGCGTTTTCCATTTAAAGCACCCAAGAGAAAAAGGGAGTTACCCCTGTAGCACGAAGTCAAAGCCAACGTCGTATTTTTTACGTTTGATTGTCTTCGTTTTGATGTTGTTTTCTAAGACTTTGAAAACCGCTTCGAGTTGTTCGGGCTTTTCGCAATCGTCCCGCATTCGTTGCTTGATTCTTTCGAGGTCTTCGCGGGTTTCTATGTGGTAAATTGTGGCGTCGTCGCCGTCTGAGCCGCTTTCTAAATCGTCAAAGTAGTATTTGATTAGCTTCTTTTGTTCAGGGGTTAGGTCTTTAATGAGTTCTTTATACTCAAGCTTGTCAATCCATGACATGATTAGCACCCAAGAAAAAGAGGGCTATTGCCCTGTTTTGCCCTTAATGGTTGCATTCAACCTCTCTTTTATGTGGACGGTTGAGTTCATAGCTTCCATGATTCTGGCGTCTTTTCTATTCATGATTGCACCCAAACAAAAAAAGAAAGGGTTAGCCTTCCTCTGTGAAGGTTTCCGCCGCTAAGATGCATTCGCCGCCCTCTTCCTCTGGGTCGATTTTTTCGTTATTGCGTAGCTTTTCCACTGTGTCGGGTTTTGCCACATACACATTGGCGTCGCCTTGTATGTCCACAATTGCGACGAGTCGCATGTCGTTGGTGTTGGTTAACTGGACTTCGATTTCGTCAAAGACTGCAATGAGTTGTTTAACTGTGCTCCGTTTGCCTGACGGGTCTAAGCGTTTCCCTAGCTCTGTCTCAACTGCTGACAGTTCGTTAGCGTCTGAAGCGTCCAAGTGGTCAAGCCTTGATAGGTTTTCTTTTAGCTCGAAAAGTTCGAGGGTTGTCTTGTTTTGTGGGAATTGTTTGCCCGTGGCGTCTTGAATTTCGTAAGCTTCTGGGTCTTCTGGGTCTGGGGGTAGGTTATCGCGCATTTTTCTTAAGAGGGCGGATTGTGTTTTTAGCCCCTGTTTTTCGCAGAGGTCTATTAATTCGTCAAAACCGTCGTAAGATTCTTGAAGTTTAGTTCTTGCCAATTTAAGCACCCAAAAAACGCCTTAGTTAAATTCGCTTTCTAAGGCTTCTATGAATTTTTCCTCTCGCAGAGTCG
>CABMCB010000014.1 GCA_902384455.1 uncultured archaeon | reverse complement strand
GGAGGTTTTCGGGGAGGTTGAAGACTACTCCAACCGCCCCGAAAACCGCCCAAAAATATGCGGCGACGAAGCCAAATGGCGCTAAGACTCCCCGTACTGGAACATAAGCTCAATCCAAGCAGACCTCCCCGACGAAACAGAAAAAGCCCTCATAGAATGGTGCACCAAACTATTCGAACGCCTCGACTGCAAAGACTACGCCCGCTTCGACTGGAGACTAGACGCAGAAGGAAACCCCAAACTCCTGGAAGTCAACCCCAACCCAGGCTGGTGCTGGGACGGCCACCTAGCAAAAATGTCCAAGTTCGCGGGAATGGACTACGCCGACATGCTAGCATCAATACTTAAGGCGGCCGAAGCGCGCCTAAACCTGCAGTCCCCCGAAGACAAGAAGGAGGAGCAGGCGATTCCCGTCGAACAGACCCGCGAATAGAATTCTATAAAAAAATTAGTCTAACAGAGCATGAACGTGGTCCAACAACACGTCAGGATCAATCGGCCGCACCAGTGCAGCATTCACGTTGTAGTCTGATTGGAGAGATATTTGGTGGGATATTGGAATGGGCGCTCTGGAAAGAAGCATAAGGTAGACTGAAGGGAAACGCCCCCGAATTTCTCTTAAGCGGTCGGACGTGGACTGGCTCACGCTGTCGTCGCAGTCCACTATTATCAGGTCTATTGCGTCGTTTGACGTGAACTTCGTCATATCAGGCGAGGCAACTACGTTGTATCCGGCTTTGCTAAGCAGAAGGTGGAATTCTTTGGCGCGAAGCGCCTGGCGGGACAAAAGCATAAGGATTTTCTTTCCGCCTTCTTTTTTCTTGGCCATCCTCAAACAACCTTTGGCAGTTATCAATAAAATAACGCGTGCGACCTATCCGAGCACCGTCCCTTCAGGCGCCTTAACTAAGTCTCTATGCGCGGGGCAAGGTAGTATATGACGCGGCCGTCTCCTACGGCATATTCTACGCGTAGTGGTGCGTCTGTGCGCATGCTTAAGCTGACTACGGCGGGTGCTTCGGCTGCTTTGAGTATGTTGTTTAGGTGTTCGAGTGAGAATACTGCTCTGGCTTCTTTCTTTTTGTCTATGCCCAGTATTCCTTCGTCTGAGAATGATATGTCTACGCTTCCGGTGTCTCCGTCGCTTTTTATTTGGAATCCGTCTGCGATGCTGAGTGCGACGTGGTTGCTGACTAGTTCTGCGTCTTTGAACGCTTCTTTGATTAGTGAGGGCGAGATTTTTACTTCTGCGGCGAACTCTATCTTAGGTTCCTTCGGCGGCGTGCTTGTGCTGTCTATTACGCTTAGGCTGAAACGGCGGGTGGTAGTCCCCTTGAAAAGGAGGTTAAGCCGCTTGTCCAAAGCGATCTCCAACTTGTCTTCGGGGCGCATCCTCTTGGTGAGCTTGGCCAGTTCCACGAAGTCTATGCCCACTGAAGTCGGACTCTTAAGCTGGTAGTTTTCGAATGCGGACGCGGGCAGGAAGAAGTCCACCAGAGCTATCTGGCTTGGGTCCATGGCCCTCAACTTGATCCCTTCCGCAGTAATCTGAAGAGTGCCTTCGTCAATCAAGGCCGCGATTGCGTCAATGCTGTTTCTGAAATTTTTAGTGTCAACGACAGTTGCCTCAAACATTCCAACTCACCCCCGGATAAACCGAGCATACAATATTGGGTGCGTCCGTTAAAAAGAAAGGAAGCGCTCCCTGACGAAACCGCGGTCCAATGAAAGAAGGAACGCCGCCGCCTTAGGCCCCTTGTCTTTGCCGATTAGCGCGCGGTAAATCGCGGTGAAAAGTTCCGTCGGCTGAAGTCCCGCACCGCGGGCGGTCTCATAAATCTTCTTGTGAAGAGTCTCAGGAGTCCAGTTTTCATTCAACGCTTCAGCGAGCGCATGAAGCCCTTTGACTTGGAGCGCCGTCAGCTCTACCGCTGGTTTTTCTGTGAGCAAAGTGAACTTCAGGTGTTCGGGGCAGAAGCGCGCGACCCAATGTGAGGCGGCCTTGATTCGGCGCATGAGAAGTTCTTCGTCGAATTCTTTGTACCCCATTTCTTTCACCCGCTTTACTGCTAGGTCTTTGTTTCCTTCCGGCAGTATTTGGGCGAGCACTGCGCAGACTGTGTAAGGCACGCCAAGCGGCTTTGGCTCGTTTATCTGGGAGAGGGCATACGTCCTGGAGGGCAGTTCACCTTCTTCTTCCGGAACAGAGTTTTTCCCGAAAAACGCCGCTTCCGCATTGTCGTATTCGTCTGTTATGTTTGGGATTTTAGTGAGGTCTATGTCGCGCTGCTTAAGTAGCCTCTTGTACATGAAGAACTTGAGAACTTCAGGTTCTGCTATCTCAATCCAGTCCGCCGGAGTAATCACGTTTCCTGCGCTAGATGAAATTTTAGCGCCGTTGAGAGTGAAGAACTCGTACACCACAGGTTCGGGCGGAACCCAACCGAACACTTCCTTGCTGATTAACTTGCTCGTGTCGTAGCTTCCGCCAGGAGCAGCATGGTCTTTCCCAAACGGCTCGCAAGTCACGTTAAAGTGGCTCCACCTCGCAGCCCACTCGACGCGCCAAGGTAGTTTTCCTTCCCCTTTGTCTGCGTGAGATATTCCCTTGTGGCCGCATCCTTTTACGCTTCCTCCGGATACGTCGGAGTCTTGGCATGTGTAGTGGACTTTGAGGCCGTCTACTTGGTTTATTTTTGTGGTGCTTATTCTGCCGCATTTTGAGCAGATTGGAGTCCAGGGGACGAAGTCTGGGGGGAGGGGCTCTTGCCTGAATTTGTTTAGTATTTCGCGTATTTTTTCTCGCTCTTCAAACGCTTTTTTGATTTGGGGCAGAAGCTTTCCTTCGCGGTATAGCGACGTGCCGGAGTACACTTCTGGCGTTACCCCGAATTTCGAAAGCGACTCTATGAATGGTTCGGCGAAGTGCTCCACGAATCC
Source organism: uncultured archaeon (assembly GCA_902384455.1). Lineage (GTDB taxonomy): Archaea > Altiarchaeota > Altiarchaeia > IMC4 > SCGC-AAA252-I15 > CABMCB01. Next base: position 36,754 of record CABMCB010000014.1, on the reverse strand, counting down.
TTTATGGCATCCTTGCGGGTCAGGTATGTCTTTGACCGGAAACCCAAGATAATCCTTGAGCGCCTCCATTCCCGCGGGAACTTTCCTGAATGGGTCGCTATCGTCTGAAACCCAGATGAGCCGAACATCAGCGCCTTCCTCAGAAAGCGCCTTCCTCACCGCGTCACCCCTTATAATGTCGCTTGCGTTCCCGACATGAGGAATGCCGCTTATGCTCGTCCCAGTCTCAATAACGTGGCTTCCGCCTCGCTCAACAAGTTTGCCTGCGACTTCGTCGGCCCAATGCATTGCGGTAAGATATGCGAGACAGAAACAAAAAGGCGAATACTGGATAAATGGCTTGTCACGCTTTGATTTTTGCGGTGCCGGTAATCCTGTCTCTCAATGAAAATGCCGTGTATTTTCCGGCGTAATAAAAGTGCTTAAGGCGCAAAAGATGTGTGAATTTTGTCACCCCAATCCGCCTCCTAAAGTTGACTGGGTACTCTCCGAACCGGATTCCAAGCCGCCACATGTGGTATATCACTTCAAAATCGAACTCGAAGTCCACGCACCGCAAAGAAGGAAGCACCGCCTCCACAGCGCTACGGCGGAAAACATAGAATCCTGTGACCGGGTCGGATATGCGCCGGCCTATGGCAAGACGAGACAGCGGCGGCATAACCGACTTAACCACCGCCGTAGCGACGCCCAAAAAACGATGCTGCTTCCTCATGTCCCTAATGCCCATCACAACATCAAGCCCGCTGTCTTTAAGGAACTTTATAGCACCCTCCACGTCAGCAGGGTCATCAGAATAATCGCAGTCAATAAGCGCAAGATAATCCCAACGCCCCTTAAGAAAATAATCCATTCCAGTGCGCACCCCACTACCCTTGCCGCGGCCGTATGAAACAGGTATTGCGGCGTAGCCGAGTGAGCGTGCGACTTCGACTGTTCCGTCTGTGCTTTGGGAATCCACCACGACAACAGAGTATTTCTTGGGGATTTCTTTAGACAACGCCTGAAGCGCCTTCTCCTCGTTTAAAGCAGGCAGAAGCAATAGCACCGACGCAGGCATTTCGTTATTACTGCGCGCGGCAGGTAAAAAGGCTTTTAGAGGGGGGACGGCGAATAGTAACTGCTTAATGATGATTGATGGGCGACCTGACATATGATGACGCGAACAACCGCTGAAAGCACGGCACGCTCTTGCCGCCCAAAGAGCAGCCACCAAAAAAGATGACTGAAGAAGAACCATACGACGAAGCGCCAGGAGGAATAAAGGAGGAGATGGAGAGGGGAATAGCCCACATGGGCGAAACACATCGCCTCCGTAAAATATTCTGGCACATGGACGACCACGTCAAAAACCTCCGATTCGGCATACAACAAGGAGACGACGCAGTCATCGTAGGAAACACAGTCGTAAACATGGAAGGACCATACCCCCTCAAAATAGGAAGGAAGACCGGCCTCGTCCACACGTGCAGCGACATCGTAGTCATGGGAGGACGGCCTCTTTACGCTCTGGACAGCATGCAAGTAGGCAGCATCGAAGAAGCGAATGAGGTCGCCGAGGACATAAAGAAGCAGTCTTTGGGCCTTGGAGTTCCCGTGCTTGGCGGGAACACTCAGATGGAAAATAATCTGACTCCGTGCGTCAGCTTCTTTGTCGTAGGAGAGCTTGTCGCCAAGCCCGTCCCCGACGGAGGAGCGCGCGCAGGCGACAGAATACTGATGCTGGGGGACGTCGTAGAAGGTTCGACAGGAGAAAGAGTGTTTCGCGCCAAAAAGAAATTCGAAACATACCTCGACATCCTAACTCAGGGAATCGACGTTCACGCAAGCAAAGACGCAAGCAGAGGCGGATGGTTCGGAAACCTAATGGAAGTGCTCGTCAAAAGCCGCAAAGGAGCAAACATAACAAGCATACCATACAGCCGCCTAAGCCGATACATGGGAACATACCTCATATTCGTCGCAAAAAAAGACGTACCCAAAATAGTCAAAACAGCAGCCGCACACCACTGCCCAATAGTCGAAATAGGCCAGACCACCAAAAAACTGGAACTAACACTCGGAGACGAAACAGTAGTCACCAAAGAACGCCTAAGCCAACTAATAAGCCACATGCCATACAGAAAACCGAGGGAAATCAAGAACCCTGACGGAAAATAAATTCCTCCCGCTATTTCTGCTATTAGTTTATCCGCACGTGCAGAATCCTCCTTTGATTTCGCTGCGTTTGTCTTTTGGTATGCTGTGTTGTAGCGTTTTTTTGCATTTGCGGCATCTGTTGTCTGTTTGGCGTTTGATTGCGTTTATGATGTTGTATTCTATTGCGGCTTTGATTACGTCTTGGGGGTCGAGTCCCCAGTAGTCCATTTCTTCTTTTATTTTCGGGTTGATTTCCGCTTCGAATTTCACTTTGTAGGGTGTCGTCATCTTCTTCCTCCTTTTATCCTATTGCTGTTCCGCCTCTTTCTCCGGTTCGGATTCTTACGCATTCCGTGAGCGCTATGACGAATATTTTTCCGTCGCCGACTTCGCCGGTGCGGGCGCCCTTCATTATGGCTTCTATTGTCGGCTCTACGAAGTCTTCGTTGACGGCTATTTCCAGGCGGATTTTAGGGAGCAAGTTCACTTCTTCGCCTGCGGTCCTGAATACTTCTATGAATCCTTTTTGGCTTCCGCATCCTCGGACTTTGCTTACGCTCATTTTGTAGACTTCGGCTTTGTAGAGTTCTTTTTTGACTTCCTTGAAGCGTTCCGGCTTCACGTATGCGATAATCAACTTCATTTTTTGCCTCAGCTTATTTCCATGTCGGGGTATGCTTCTTCACCGTGCTGCGTCAAATCCAACCCAAGTATTTCCTCCTCCTTTTGCACTCGCAGTCCCAATGTCACGTCGATGATTTTCAGTATTACGGCTGTTCCTATTGCGGCGTAAAGCGCTGTTGCGGCGACCGCAGTAAGTTGCGTTAAAACCAAACTTGCGTTTCCGGCAAGCAGTCCGTCTGCTCCCGATGAGTTGATTGCTTTCTGCGCGAAAACGCCCGTGAGCACTGCGCCTGTGGCGCCGCCTATTCCGTGGCATCCCAACACATCGAGTGCGTCGTCTATGTGAGTGTGCCTCTTTAGGAGAAACACTGACGTGTAACAGACTGCGCCCGCAATCAATCCTATGATTATGGATGCGGAGACCGAGACGAATCCTGATGCGGGAGTTATGGCGACAAGCCCGCACACTGCGCCCGTCGCAATCCCCAAACTCGACGGCTTCTTAGTGTGAGCCCAAGAGACCAGCATCCAAGATATTGCAGCCGCCGCAGCCGCGGTGTTCGTCACGACGAACGCCTGCACTGCGAGAGCGTTAGCCCCCAATGCGCTTCCCGCGTTGAATCCGAACCACCCAAACCACAGAAGAGATGCCCCAAGGATAGTCATCGTAATGTCGTGGGGACGCAAATCGCTTCCGTTAGTGAGCTCAAGGCGTCGGCCTATGATTATTGCGGCGACCACTGCTGATATTCCAGCGGATATGTGGACGACTGTTCCTCCTGCGAAGTCGAGTGCGCCCATGTTTCTAATCCACCCTCCAGTGCCCCATACCCAGTGGGCAATGGGGTCGTAGATGAGTGTCGCCCAAAGTAGCACGAAAACGAGGAACGAAGAAAATTTCATGCGGTCAGCGAACGCGCCAACAATCAGCCCAGGCGTTATGACTGCGAACATCGCCTGGAAAATCATGAATGCAAGCGCCGGTATGGTTGCGCTGTAGTTTGCGTCCGGTTGAGCACCCACCCCCTTTAGTCCGATGAAGTTTAGGCCGCCGATTATTCCGCCGATGTCTTGTCCGAATGATAGGGAGTATCCGAATAGGACCCATTGGACGCTTATGAGCGCGAGTATTATGAGGCATTGCGTGATTATTGAGAGGGCGTTTTTCCGCCGCACCATTCCGCCGTAGAAGAACCCTAAGGCAGGGGTCATGAGCATTACGAGGGCTGCGGATATGAGGACCCATGCGGTGTCGCCGGTGTTTATGGTTGATGCGTCTTCGCCGCAGGCGGATGTTGCCAGGGTTACCGCAAACAAAAACGCCAATAAGATAAAAGATGTTCTTTTAAGCATTTTTTCACCGATTTTTTAAGTTTTTAATTATTTGTGATACTTTATTGTACAGAAGTTATATAAAAATACAATGATTTTTTGATGATTATTATAAAGAAATTATTTAATTTTGTGTTTTTGATTATGATGGCTTCGGCATTCTGCTTTTATTAGTAAAAAATAATTTTAACATTAAAGTTTCTACAGAAAAAAATTGATTTACTACCTAAACGTTAGAAAATAATTAAAAGAATAGATTAACCTGTGAGGAACCTGCCGTCTTCTCGGCCTTCACTCCAGAATCTTTTGAATTGATCGAATTCTCTAGGGGTGAGTATTTGGGTTACGGCGTTCGCCGAGCTTGTGTCCGTCATATCCCGTATATTCTTCACCCAAGTCGAGGAGCGTAACATTATTCTATCGTCGACTAAGACGTAGTTTCTAGCTAAACACGAACCTTCAGGATCGCCAACGTCATTTAGGAAATCAGAGAGGGCCTTCACATATTTGGTCGTGCTTCTTCGGCTTCTTCGCATTTCTTTAAGAGCGTGCTCCAGAGTGTCGTCAAACGCTTCATTTATACGCCAGACGTTATCCCCTTCGATTGCCACACCAATAGGAAGCGGCGCCATCCTACGCACTACACCGTATAAAACACTCCCGAATTGCATGGATACTGCCGAAACCGGCGAAGACAAAGGATCGATTCTAGTAAAATGAGCCGTATCAGAAACCATATCCACCTCAAAATGCTTTGGAGCAGACCGTATTGATGGCCTTTTTGTCAAGTCATGTATCTCGTAAACGGGCACTACCGCAGTTGGGAGCCCCAACGGATTTTTCTCGGCCTCATGGAAGGATACTGGTTGAACATCGAATTCACTCTGGAATAAACCGCGTTTTCTCGCCATCTCCCTTAAGTCGGCGTCACGGCCCGACTGATGCCATAGGCCGGCTTCAAGAGCTATGCCGGCGCCCTCCATTAAGCCGGGAAGAAGTTGAGTCACCTCGGCCGCGCCATAAACTGACCCAGCCTGTTGAAAGAATACGATTGGCCCTTTCCTTTGCCCTTTGCCCGGAAGGTCTTGAGGATCCACGTTGAATGAAATGGTGCCGCCCGCGAGATTTGAACTCGCGACACCTCGGTCTTCAGCCGAGTGCTCTCCCAGGCTGAGCTAGGGCGGCAAAGGCATTACAATAACGCAGGAAGAGTATAAATGGGTGCACGCGCGACAACACCGAACAAAATCAATCCACAGAAGCTTCAGTGCCGAGCGCCTGACCCGGAAGCCCCTTATAGAAGCTGGCCAAGATAGCACCCTTACTCCCGTGAACACGCGAAACCTTGCCGGAAATCGCATTCCCAGCCGGAGTCTTCCACGTAACTACCTTACCGACCAACTGTGCGGCCTTCTCCTTGCTGTCAACGCCCTCCACAGTGAGGACTATCTGATTGCAAGTCTGCGTTCTGCGGCCGCGCCTGTAGTTTATGATGTTGGCCTTCATGGGTGGACAATACTATGGACACTATTCCTTTTAAATATTCGCGGGTTTTGTTTTGGGGGTTTTTTGCGCTTACTTGCTCATGTTTTGGCTGAAAAGTGGTTTTTATATCCGTTCGGCGTATTTATATTTCCCGCCCCATAAAGATACTGCCCGCAGTATGTGGGGTATTTGGGTGATGTAAGTGGACGCTATTATTCAACAAGCAATTAATGCTACGGCACTTTCAGGTCAGAAGACACCTCAGTCTTACGGTCAGGATTCGACTCAGGACGATGAGCTTAGGCGTATTGTTGAGGGAATTAAGACCCGCATTAAAGTGGTCGGTTGCGGCGGCGCCGGAACCAACACCATAGACAGGCTCCTTGAGCTGGGCGTTGAAGGCGGGGAAGTAATAGCGGTTAACACTGATGCGCTTCATTTGCTCCACAGCAAAGCCGGAAAGAAACTTCTTATTGGAGCGTCAATAACAGGCGGAGTAGGCGCAGGAAACGACCCCGACGTCGGGGAACAATGCGCTGAAGCCGACGTGGAGAAAGTCGCGGAAGCCCTAAGGGGAAGCGACCTCGTTTTCATAACATGCGGCATGGGAGGGGGGACAGGAACAGGATCCGCTCCAGTAGTCGCAGAAATAGGAAAAGACGTACAGGCACTAACCATCGGCGTAGTCACACTACCGTTTACGGTGGAAGGCCGCGTGCGCGCAGGCAACGCTTTGAAGGGCCTAAGGAAGCTTAGGAAGCATTGCGACACAGTCATTGTCATACCCAACGACCGCCTGCTGGATATTGCACCCAGTTTGCCGATTAACGCCGCGTTCAAGGTTGCAGACCAGGTTTTGGCGAACGCAGTCAAGGGCATAACCGAGATGGTGACTATTCCAGGCCTCGTCAACCTCGATTTCGCAGACGTACGCACCATAATGCGCGACGGCGGCACGGCAATGATTGGTTTGGGCGAAAGCAGCCGAGACGCAACCGCAGAAACCCGCGCCCAAGAAGCCATCGAACGCGCACTCAACTCACCGCTTTTGGACACCGACATAAGCTCGGCCACAGGCGCCCTAATAAACATCATAGGAAGCCGCGACATGACGCTTGAGGAAGCCGAGAAGATCGTCCGCCATGTGTCCGAGCGCATAAGCCCCAACGCAGAAATCATATGGGGCGCTCAACTGGATGAAAACTTGGACCGCAACATAATCCGCGTAATGATCGTTCTGTCCGGTGTCGCAGTGCCTGGCTACGAGCAGGAGCTTGAGGAATTCGTAGACCAGAACACCGCTGAACGACACGACATGGGCTTGAAATCCGTATAATATGAAACTGCCCTCATTGTCATTCGCCATATCGGAGACGTCGCGCATCATCCGCCTCACCCGCAAACCCAAACAAAGCGAGTTCTGGGAGACTGCGAAAATCACGGGAGCCGGCATGATAATCATCGGCACATTAGGATTCATAGTAATCCTTGTGGCACAGGTTCTCCGCGGATAAGAGACGATTGAAATGGAATCAACTCAACCTAACATTTATGTAGTACGCGCCACCGCAGGACAAGAGCGAGTGGTAGCGGAGCTACTGTACAGGGAAGCAAAAAGCAGAAAAACCGAAATAGAAAAAGAAGGCGGAAAAGTCTACAGCGTCCTATACACCACAGGCCTCAAAGGATACGTCCTCGTGGAAGCCGACGGCCCAGGCACAGTCGAAGACCTCGCAAGAGGCGTGCCCAAGACCCGAGGCCTCCTTCTGACTCAGAAAGGCAATTTGGAGTCCGCAGGCACCATAGGCATAGACGAACTGCAGGAGATGCTCATACCGACTCCCGTCGTCACCGAAGTCAACCGCGGCGACCTCGTAGAGCTCGTCGCAGGACCATTCAAGGGCGAGAAGGCGCGCATCGCAAAGATAGACAAAGACAAAAACGAAATCACCGTCGAACTCATAGAGGCCGCGGTTCCCATCCCGGTCATAATCAGAGGAGACGACATCAGAAAGATTAAGAAAGAGGAAACAGAGGAGGAAAGAAATGGCTAAGAAACAGACAGTAGACGTTATGGTCGAAGGAGGAAACGCAACTCCCGCACCGCCTTTAGGCCCAGCATTAGGCCCCACAGGCGTCAACACCGCTAAAGTGGTCGCAGACATCAACAAGAAGACGGCTGACTTCAAGGGAATGAAGGTGCCGGTTAAAATCATCATAGAGCCGTCCGACAAGTCTTATGAGATTGTGGTCGGAAGCCCCCCTACGGCCGAGCTTCTTAAGAAGGAGTTGGGAGCCGATAAGGGAGCTGGCGACAAGAAGACTCCGGTTGGGAACTTGCCTTTGGATAAGGTCGTTAAGGTGGCGAAGATGAAGAGGGACAGTTTGAACGCCAAGGACCTTAAGGCCGCCGTCAAGGAGGTTATCGGGGTTGCTGGTGCCGCTGGAATTACGGTTGAAGGGAAGAATTATAAGGACGCTATTAAGGCTGTTGCCGCGGGCGAATACGATAAGCAGCTTACGGAGTAAGCTGCGGATTTCCCGCTTATTGTTTTCCCCAGATTCTTGTGTTCAGGTTTAGGTCTTCGACAAGGCCTACTATTATCTGGATGTTGTCGAAGTATTCGTCTAGGGTGCCAAAATCCAGGAGGGATTTAAGGATATGTGGTTCGAACATGTCTTTTGAATAAGGAATCGCCATCATCACTTTGTCGTCTACGAAAGACAGGTATATGTCTTTCTTGCTCTTCTTCTTGAATTCCGCGATGCGCGCCATCATGCTTGTGGAGAGGATGTATCGGGCTTCAATTTGGTCGTCGCCGTAGACAACGAACATTTTCTCGAACTCGGGGTCCTCAAGCTTCACAAGAGGCGGCCGCGCGAAGTTGTGTGATTGTAGTGCTGAGCCGAGTACTGTGCCCAGTAGCCGTTGGGCGGTGTCGGGCAGCACGAGTGTTGTTCCTTTGAAGTTTTTGTTGAAGTCGGCGACGAAGAATACGCCTTTGAATATTGTGGTGTACGTTACGTACCGGCGTCCTCGGCTGTCTCTTGTTTCAGTCCGTTGTTGCGCGTGGACGTCTGAGAATGCTATTGCTGTTTTCCCGACTGTGCCTGAGACATAGTCGTCTGAGGCGTAGCGGTCTGGGTAAATTGTGAATATGCGGCTTCGCATGAATGTTTCTTGTTTTATGCCTTGGCTGGGGGAGTATGCGAGGTTTTCGTCTATGAAACGGATGAGTTTTCGCACCACAGACTCCTTAAACTGCTGCCGGTATCCTTGCGTCAGAAGATGATAGCCTACGCCCCAAACAGACATGAAGAAAAAAACGGAGAGAATAACCAACGGAGGCGCTATAAACAGAAGCAGAAGCCCTGAAGCACCCCAAAACAAAAAAACTGCGGCAGACAACACAATGACTTTAGTTACTATTTTTTTCCTTTGGGATTCAAGGTCCGCCAAGTCTGCCGACAGCTTCTGTGAGTAGAAGCTGAACAGGTCCCCTTCGGTTTTCATCGGCTTTACTTGCCGGTCTGGCCGAATAGTTTGGCGGCGTCGATGCGTTGCCGCTCTTCCTCAGGCACCTCGAAAAACGGTTTCTTCTGGTAATTTAGGATTGATGCGAGAACATTCGTGGGGAACATCATCACGGCGTTGTTGTAGTCCAAGACCGCGGCGTTGTATGCTCGTCTTGCCGCCGAAATCTGCTCTTCGACTTCGTTGAATGACGCCTGAAGCTGCAGGAAGTTTTCATTCGCCTTGAGGTTCGGGTAGTTTTCTACGGCGACGAATATGCTGCGCATGAATCCGGAAAGCTTGTTGTTGACCTCAATCTTCTCGTTGTCGGTTAGCTTCCCTGAAATCGCCTTCGCCCTAAGCTCAGTTATGTTTGTGAGGGTGTCGGCTTCGTGTTTCATGTACGCCTTTACGGTGGCGATGAGGTTTGGTATGAGGTCGTATCTTTTCTTCAGCAGCACGTCTATGCTTGAGAATGAGCTTTCCACCTGGTTTTTCTTGGAAACCAGCGTGTTATAGAGCAGCAAAGACGCCAGTAGCGCGACTATTACGAGTCCCACGAGAATCATTCCGAGGAATCCTATGACTTCAATCATGGTTGCGTATTCGCAACGGCAAAATATAAGCGCCCTTTGCGCGGGGTTTTCAGCGGGCCAAATAATGCGGTCTAATGCTTTTTAAAGGGGGATGTTGTATATATCAAAACCCGTTGCACTACAGCTCTTTCGCTGTAGGAGGGCTATTGAATGGATAAGAAAGAAATCGCCGCCAAAATAAAGGAAGCTATCGACGCTTCGCCTGACAGGAAGTTCACCGAGAGCGTTGACGCCTGCTTCAACTTCAAGGACGTTGATATGGAAAGCAGCGAACACCGGCTTAACGTCAACATCCTGCTGCCTAAAGGTCGAGGCAAAGGCATTGAAATAGGAGTGTTTGCTGACGGCGACATGAACGTGAAGGCGAAGAAGCTCAGCACGCACGTGCTTGACAAAAACGAAACTCAATCTTACGCCGGCGACAGACGGAAAATGAGAAAATACGCGTCTGAATGCTACACTTTCCTCGCTCAACCCGAACTAATGGCGATTGTAGGTAAAAACTGGGGTGTTGTGCTCGGTTCACGCGGAAAAATGCCGCAACCAGTTCCACCCAACGCAGACCTGAACGCCGTATTCGAGCGATTCAAGAACAGCGTACGGGTGAAATCGAAGAAAGCCCCCAACATAAACGTCCCCATAGGAACCCGCGCGATGACGCCGGATGACTTGGCGGAAAACCTTCTAGCAGTATACTCTAACATCGAACGTCAGATTCCCGACGAGAACATACGAAGCCTGTTCGTGAAGACCACGATGGGCAAGCCCGTAAAAATCAGGTGAATAAATGGTAGCCGACTGGAAAACCAAGGAACTGAAGCACCTCGTCTCCAAGATTAAGGCGGCGAAGGTAGTTGGTGTCGTCAACATAGAGGGCGTGCCAAGCAAACAATTCCAGTCTATGCGCCGCACGCTGGGGAAAGACGTCGAAATCCGGGTGGCACGCAAAAACATCATCAGCCGCGCACTACACGACGCCAAAGTAGGCAGTTTAGGAGACCACGTATCAGGCTCAAGCGGACTGATTCTAACAAACCTCGACCCCTTCAAACTCGAAAAACGCCTTAAGCAATGCGAAGTGGCCGCCCCGGCAAAAGCCGGAAGCCTAGCTCCCTTCGACATCGTCATACCAAAAGGCGACACACCCTTCCCCGCCGGACCCATAATCGGAGAACTCCAGACGGTGGGAATTAAAGCAAAAATAGAGGCTGGAAAGATTGTCGTAAAAGAGGATTCTCCAGTCGTAAAACAAGGCGAACCAATTTCCCCGCAGCTTGCCACAGTGCTCGCAAGACTCGGGATAGAACCCGTAACAATCGCATTAAAGCTCAACGCCGCATACGACGGCCAGCTCGTGTACACAAGCGACGTACTTCATGTTGATGCCGAAACAACTATAGCCAAACTCGCAGACGCAAGCAGAAACGCATTCAACCTTGCGGTTAACGCAGGCATCGTAAACAGCAAGACGATCGAATACTTCATCACTGAAGCATCCAAGAACGCCAGAAACCTCGCAATCAACGCAGAAATCGTCAACAAACAGACAGTCGACGTCTTCATCTCGCAAGCCAACGCCCACGCAAAAGCATTGTTTGCAAGCCTCCCTCCGGAAGTCTGGGAGAAGAAGACGGACGAGAAGGCAGCGGAATAAGACTTGGCGTTCAGTAGACTTTTAGTTTTGGCGCGGTCGGATGAACCTGTGTTTTAGGCGCCTCATTCAGGTTCTTTCTTTGGGCGCTGCGGTACGCGTCGAATATGCTCCAGACGCCCACGAACAGATTTAGTATTCCGCCCGCAGTGTAGTTGACGTTCACAAGTATGAAGGCGGTCATGAACTCGAAAATAATGAAAACCAGGCCTTTCATTACGTCGCCCACGTAGAACTGACCTAAGCCGGATATGAAAAAAGACAGGAGTGCGGCAATGTACGGGTTTTTACGCGCCACGTTTACTTATTGGGGGATATTCTAATAAGGGTGTGTGGAGGCCGTATTAGACTTGCGCAAGAGTTTGCCTGAGAACGCGGACGCGTTTTACCAGAAGGGCAAGAAGGCCAAGGACAAGGTTCCTGGTATTAAGGAGGCGATTGAGGAGACTGAGCGCAAGTTAGAGGACGCGCAGAAGGAGGTCGTCAGAAGCGGCAAGCAAGTCTGGAGGCAGGTGCCTAAGAAGTGGTACCACCGCTTCAGGTGGTTCACAAGCTCGGACGGACTTCTGGTTGTTGGCGGACGCGATGCAACAAGCAACGAAGTACTTGTTAAACGCCACGTTGAACCGCACGATGTGGTTTTCCACGCCGACACCGCAGGCGCGCCATTCGTGGTAATCAAGAACGAGCAAAAAGGAGAGATTCCCGAAGCGACTCTTAATGAAGCCGCGCAAGAGGCCGCTTCGTTTAGCCGCGCTTGGGCTGGCGGATTGGGCGCGACGGACGTTTATTGGGTTAATCCTGAGCAGGTCAGTAAGGAGGCGCCTGCGGGCCAGTATTTGACTAAGGGTTCTTTCATGATTCGCGGGCAGAAGAATTATTTCAGGAGTGTCGCCCTTAAGGCGGCGGTCGGTTTTGTTGTTGGAGAGGACGGCTGCGATGTCGTGGGAGGGCCTGAGTCTGCAGTGGCCAAGATGACTCCGTATTATGCTGTCGTTAGCGTGGGGGACTTGCAGTCTAAGAGCCTTGCCGAGAAAGTGAGGGAGAATGTGTTGAGGAAGGCGGGGCCCGAAGCCGGCCCGATAATTAAGGCCTGCCCGATTGATTCAATCCAGAGGGTGCTTCCGCATGGAAGCGGGCGAGTTATTTAGTTGGGCGTTTTCTTCTTTTTGCTTTTGCCGGGTTTGAGGAACAAGTCTGGGTTTTTGATTAGGAATGCGGTCAAAAACAGCACTGTAATCGCTGTTACTGCTGGGGGGGCGTCGCGGCTTATTTTAGGCAGCTGAACGTATGTTGCGGCCGCAATCAGTGGGGGTATTAGGTTCATTGGCAGGGGTATTGAGAATATCCATCCTCCGATTAGGGAGAGGGTTATTGCTATCAGGTGGAATCCTATTGACACTATTAGTATTATGAGGGCGTATCCGAGGAATATGAATAGTCCGGAGACTATTGGCGGCCCTATTTTCCCGAGGTTTTGTGGGTTTTGGGTTAGGCTTATTGTCGCCCATGCTAGGATCAGGAGGAATATTGTGGATAGTATGTGTGCTTTGAATGATTGCGCGGATAGTTTAAGGTCTTCTGATGAGGGGGCGGAACCTAGTGCGAAGCAGAATTCTAGGTAGAGGGCGGCCCATATAAGGGGGTTTTTTATGTCTGCGGCGGTTAGTGATGATGTTATTTTGTTGAAGAATGTTATTGCGGTTGTGATTAGTGCCGTTGGGTTTCCGGATTCTACTGTGTTAGGGTTTAGGAAGCGCAGCGTCGCATCCGGCTGGTGGATTAATGTGATAAGAAGGAAAGCCACGCCGCAGACGAAGAACGGCGACAGTCCGACTGCGAAGTCTCTAAGCACCGCCCATTTGTCTTCCGGCTGGCTGTATGAGACGTACCCTAACACGCCGGTTTTGGGGTTCGGCTGAAACAGGCGGGCTTGGGTCACGTAGCAGCCGGTAAAAAGCGCGGTAAGCAGGTGAGACAGTTCGTGGAGTATCGTGCCGGGGGCCATAAGTAAAGTGAACCACCGCGTATTGTATCCCGCCTTAGAAAGGACGTAAAGTTCCAGAAAGTCGTTCAAGAGTATTTGAACGGCAAGAAGCAGCGGCAGCGCTGTGGCATATCCTTGGAGGCGATATCCGTTCAATACCCCGTAAAGCACGCCCCCGGAAAGAGCCAGAGCTGCCACCGTCGTCCACCTTAAGCGAGGAATTAGGTCAACTGGGCTCTGGCGCATCACTATAAATCCTTTTTCGCGGTAATCCTTAAGATGGTTTCCCGAGACGACCGCATAAAAGAAATAGAGGAGGAAATACAAAAGACCCCCTACAACAAAGCGACTCAACACCACATAGGGAAACTAAAAGCCAAAATCGCCCAACTGAGGGAGGCCGCAGAATCAGCCGGCGGCAAAGGCAAAGGTTACGGTTTCGGTGTCCGCAAGACGGGGGATGCGACTGTTGTTTTGGTTGGTTATCCTTCTGTGGGTAAAAGCACTCTTTTGAACAGTTTAACCAATGCGGAGTCTGCCGTGGCGGCTTATGAGTTTACGACTGTCACCGTTATTCCCGGGATGATGGAGTATGAGGGAGTGAAAATTCAGCTTCTTGATTTGCCGGGAATAATTTCAGGCGCGTCTGGGGGTAAGGGGAGGGGCCGCGAGGTTCTTTCCATTGCTCGTAACGCTGATTTGGCTTTGATTAACGTGGACGTCCGCCGTCCCGAGCATGTTGTGCCATTGAAGAAGGAGGTGTATAACGCGGGAATCCGGTTGGATGTTTCTCCGCCTAAGATGAGTTTGTACAAGAAGATGCGAGGGGGGGTTGAAGTGACTTCCACTGTTCCTCTTACCCGCCTTAACGACGAGACTGTGAGGGAAATACTCAACGTCTACGGAGTGCACAACGCGGACGTAGTGTTCCATGAGGACATGACCGACGACAGGCTGATAGACGGAATAATGGGCAACCGCTCATTCATGCCTTCCTTGACAGTACTCACTAAAGCGGATCTCGTAAGCCCCGCTGAAGCTGAGGCCGCAGTGAAGAAGGCGAAGGCATTGGGAGGTGGAGCGGTGGTGGCGGTTTCGGCCGAAGCCGAGAAGAACCTTGATTACCTCAAGAAGATGATTTACGAGCGCCTTGACGTCATAAGGATTTACATGCGGCCTCAGGGCGGTGAGGCGGATTATAATGAGCCGTTGATTATTAGGAGGGGAAGCACCATAGGGGATGTTTGTGACCGTCTTCATAAGGACTTCCGCAAGAAGTTTAAGTACGCCCAAGTTTGGGGTAAGTCGGCGAAGCATCCCGGCCAGCGGAAGGGTTTTGAGCATATGCTCGCTGACAGCGATGTTCTCACTATAATTAAGGAGCTTTAGGATAATGCAGAAGGACACTGTTCACGTATCTGTCGGGGGGAAGGAGATTTGGCTTGTGGGCACTGCGCATGTTAGCCAGAAAAGCGTCGACTCAGTCAAGGAGGTGATTGAGGAAGTGAACCCTGACGCCGTGGCTGTGGAGCTTTGTGACCAGCGTTTCACCGCTTTGATGGAAGGCAAAAAATGGGAGGAACGCGACATAATAGACGTGTACAAGGGAGGCAGAGGAGCTTTGTTTCTCGTGCAGATTGTCATGGCCAACTTCCAGAGGCGCATAGGAGAGCAAGTCGGAGTAAAACCCGGCTCGGAAATGCTGGGAGCCATACAGGCGGCCAAAGAATGTAAAATCCCGCTTATACTTGCCGACCGCGACCTGCGGGTAACTCTCAAACGGGCTTCTTCGGCCATGTCTTTGTGGGAGAAGGGGAAGATTGTTTTTGGGCTTATTGAGGGCGTAGCTGAGGGGGAGGAAATAGATACTGAACTCGTGGAGAAGCTGAAGGAAGGCGACGCGCTTACGGAGCTTATGGACGAGCTTTCGAGGGAGGCGCCTTCGGTTAAGCGGGTTTTGGTTGATGAACGCGACCAGTACATAGCCGCAAAGCTTTTGGAGTCGCCGTATAAGCGCATAGTGACGGTGATTGGCGCAGGCCACAGCAAAGGCATCGTGAAAAATCTTAGAGAGATGTCTTTTGGCGAAGCTGACAGGCAGAGGCTGATAAAGACGCTGGATAAGACGGAGTCAAAAAGGAGCATGCTCAAGTATGTGGGATACAGCATTCCGTTCCTGGTGTTTTTCATCCTCGGTTGGATGTTTCTGAACAGAGGGTTTGAAGCATCAGCCCATGCCTTCGGCGTATGGTTCATTATTCATGGGGTACTGGCGGCGCTCGGCGCAGCGCTTGCTTTAGCGCACCCCCTGACAATTTTGACCGCGTTCTTGGTTGCGCCGTTCACGTCCCTTAGACTTGCCGCAGTGCCTTCCGGCTGGATTGCGGGTGCAGTCGAGATGAAACTTAGGAAGCCGAGGGTGAAGGATTTCACGGGACTAATGAAACTCAACAGCTACAGGGATTACGTCGAGAACCGGGTCACACGCCTCTTCCTCGTGGTAGTTTTCATCAACATAGGAAGCACTGCAGCAACGTTCATTTCTTTGTGGTACATGGTTCGGGCAGTTTAGCTAAAACCCTTATGTACAAAAGTGAGCATCTGCGGATTAAACTAGGCGTTAATTTATATCCAAAATAGTATGGTTATGGGATGACATTGCACTTCGCAGTCATAGGGTACCCGGTAGAACACAGCCTATCTCCGGCCATGCACAACGCAGTCTTCAAGAAACTCAAAGAAGACGCAGTATACGAGAAAGTAGAAGTGGCCCCGGAAAACCTGGAAAGATTCATCCAACAAATACGCGGAGGCCGATTCAGCGGAGTCAACGTCACAATACCGCATAAAATCTCTGTAATGGAATACCTCGACGAAATAAGCCCCGAAGCAAGACTCATAGGCGCAGTCAACACCATAAAACAGGACAAAGGCAGACTCTTAGGTTACAACACCGACGGAATAGGCTGCGTGGAAGCATTCAATGCCGCAGGATTCAACCCTAAAGGGAAAAAGATAGTCGTAGTCGGCGCAGGAGGTGCGGCCCGCGCAGTCCTCTTCCAATTGCTCCTATCCGGCGCAGAGAAAATAGTTTTAGTCAACCGCACACTACACAAAGCACAGGCAATCACTGAGGAAATCGAGGAAAAACGGAAAAGCCTCAACGCAACCGGAACAGTCGAAGCGACAGAATACCGCCCAGACTCGCTGAAGGCCGCAATCAAAAACGCCGATGCGCTCGTCAACACTACGCCTGTGGGAATGCACCCCAGAATAAGTGAAACGCCGTTCCCCGCGGAATATTTCAAGAAAGGCCTTACGGTCATGGACGTGGTGTACAATCCCCTTAAGACGAGGTTTCTTAGGGAGGCTGAGAGCGCCGGCTGCAGCACGATAGACGGGATAGGTATGTTTGTGATGCAGGGGGCTGCGTCCCAGAAGATTTGGCTGAGCAGAAGTCCGCCGGTAAACGTTATGCGAGATGCGGTTATGGCGGCGTTGTCTAAGACTGCGGTTTAGATTTTGTTTTGGGTAAGTGAAGGCATAGCATATGCAAGGTTTTTTATGATTCTTTTTTTGGCTTCATCATACTCCCTTAATGCTGTGCGGTAATGAGCAAGGGGGATTGAGAGGGTATGGCCGTTCACGTATGCGACAATTAGGGCGTCGACTGCGGCGTATAGGTTTCCGGATGTGGTGGTGAATTCTTCGTTTCCGAATATTTTTTCGATGGCGATTTCTGCTGCTTCGTTGTGCAGTCGTATGTCGTCGGATGGTTGCCCTTCGGGTACGCCGAGCTCTTTGAGCAATCGTCTTACGTATCCTGTTTGGCAGACGTAGTGCTGGCATACGTAGGGGTATATGTTGGCTTTGCGGTAGAGGAGGCATCCTTTTTCAGTCAGGAACGCGCATGCTTTGGCTCCTTGCCTTAGCCACATATGCTTGTTGCCCAGGTTTTGCGGGAGCGTTGAAAGCTGTTGCGCCGACGCTTTCCATCTGTCGTTGAGGCGGGAGTAGACCATTCTTTTTTCGCCGTCTGTTTCAGTCGTGTAATGGCTTCTTCTTTCTTCGTCAAACCTTTTTTTCTCCACGAGCGGCAGATCGGAGAACCTCTTGGACGCCAAATAGTCTTCCGGACTTAGATTTTTGAACTTGAGGAACTCGACGATATGAAATACGTTCTGGGTCTCTATCGGCACGCCATAGTCGTTGTTGAAGAAACAACAATTTTTACAGACGCCGCACGACGGAAGCCGCCACAGACTCTCAACAAGCCGCCTTATTTCATCGTGAGTTTCAGCAAGGGCCTTATGAGCAGACTTTTCGTCCGGCGTATTGCGCGGCCTCCCGGCAATTAGGGGTCGGCTGCTTACTAGCATGAAGTATAGGCTCATCCAGCGGTTTGCCCATCGCCGGTTTCTTTCGTGGGCCTGGCGTTCGCTCATCTTAAGCTCTTTTTCACTTTGCGGACTGACATTTTGTGTTCGTCTGCTATGCGGGCTATATCGTCGAATTCCGCTTTGTTTTTCACCGGCGACTTCTTTATTCGGACGCCGTGTTTTTTTCCGGCGACGACCACCTGTATTTTGCTGGTTGAGCGGGGAGCTTCCACCCTATCGAGCAGGGGTATTATTCTGACGCCCAATGTTCCCGTGTGCTCCATCACCAGTGGAACGTGCTTTTTCGGGTCTTTTGTCAGAACCCTGAAAAGAAATCCGGGCCTCCCCTTTTTCATTACGCAGGGTATTATGTGGGCGTCTAATGCGCCCGCCTTCAGAAGCGTTTCCAGTGCGTGCGCCAGCTCCTCGGGTGTTGCGTCGTCAACGTTTGTTTCTAGTATTACGAGGTTTGTCATTGTCTTCAACGTCGATTATTGGCGGGCCCTTAAGGTATTCCTGGAAACGAAGTATGCGCGGGTCTTCCGGAGCCAGCTCCTTGGCGCGCTTGAAGTTTTCATACGCCTCCTTGGGGCGGCCGCAGAAGAAGTAGACTAATGAGAGGTTGTAGTATGCTTCGGGGTATTCGGGGTTTAGTTTGACGGCTTTCTTATAGCACCGTATTGACAGTTTAGTGTTCTTCTCGTCTTCCCTTACTTTTTCAGGGCTCGTGTAGAGGACGCCCAGATTGAAGAAGTGCCTTGCGTTCTTGTCGTCCAGTGTTACGGCCTTCCAAAGCAGTACTTCGGCTAATGATTTGAATGGCGTGGCGTAGCATAGTGCGGCTCCGACTTCTCCTAGGACGCGGGAGGCTTCCTTTTTTTCTTCGTCAGTCTTGAATTCCGACAGGAAATCTAAGGCGTCTTTTACTTCTGTTTCCCTCAGGAGTTCCCTGAGATTGTCCGTCTTCTCTTTAAGATCCATCTTCGTTCAGACCCTTATTATGCGGTACGCTAATACTGCCGCTCCATAACCGTTGTCTATGTTTACGACAGCGAGAGGCGTGCAGCTTGTCAGCATCGCGTTTAGCGCTGTGCGGCCTCCTTTTGCTACGCCGTATCCTACGCTTGTTGGGACGGCTATGACTGGAAGCGACGTCAGTCCGGATACTACGCTTGGTAGGGCTCCTTCCATTCCGGCTGCGACTATTATTGCTCCCGCTTTTTTCATGTCTTTTATTGCGGGGTTTAGGCGGTGTATTCCGGCTATTCCTACGTCGTAGTGGGTTATTGCGTTTAATCCGAGTGATTCGGATATTATCCGCGCTTCTTCTGCGACTGGCACGTCGCTTGTTCCCGCCGCGATTATTAGGACAGTGCCTTCTTTTTTAGGATTTTTGTATCCTTTTTTTTGCGCCGTAAATACTCTGCTTGTTTCGTCGTATTTGGGCGAATATCCCTTCAGAGCTTTAACGGCTTTAGCTGCTTTTTCAGGCTGCATCCGAGTGAATATGACGCGCCCTTCCTTGCTTACGTGAGCGCGGGCTATTTCAACTATGTTCTCAACCGTCTTGAACTCGGAGTAGATTATCTCCGGCGCGCCAGTCCTTACTTGCCGGTCGAAGTCTGGGTTGAAAGCTTCAGGCATTGCGTGGTCTTATTGCCTCCATTATTTTACGGGTTTCGGACACGGTCATCTGGCCTACTACGGCGGGTTCGCTGCCGTCGGGCGAAGCGTAAGTTAGGAATCCTCCGAATAGCACTCCGGCTATGCGGGATATGCGGCCTAATTCGCCCATGCTTATGGCTATCACTGGTATGGGCAGCCTGCTTTTTGGTATGGAGTCTATTACCGTGAGTACGTCTTCCATAGACTTGGGGGTGAAAGCTACTTTGGCTATGTCTGCGCCCAGGGACTGCTCGTGCTTGAGTATTTCCAGTACGCCCCTTAAGTCGGGCGTTCCTTCGAAGTCGTGGTGCGCTATGATGACTTTCACTTTGGCGTTTTTGGCCGCTGCAATAAGTCCGTCGCGCAGGCGGGGGTTGCCTCGAAGCTCTACTGTGATGAATTTTGAGTATTCCAGCGCCTTAGTTAGAATCTGAAATCGGTGGTCGTCGTGCCCTTTGAAGTGTCCGCCTTCCCATGAGGCCATGCATGTGGCTATGACCGGTTTTTTTATCTGGGCTAGGGGTGTCAAATCTGCGGCTTCGTCCAGGTAGTCAAGCCTGACTTCAACCAAGTCGGCGTTTGATTCTGCTGCCGCCTTCACCATCTCTTCCGGCGTCCTTTGAGTGAGAGTAACGCAAATCATGAGGTAAATAAGTGTTGGGTTTATGAATTAAAGAGAATGGAGGTAGTAAACGAGACTGCGGGGAAAACGATTGTGAGCGGCGCCAAAAAAGCAGATACCTTATTCTCTCGCGCCAAGGGTCTCTTGTTCACTAAAACGCCTTCTGACCTTGTCCTCGTATCCCCTCGTGAGGGAGTGAAAGAGTCTTCGATACATATGGTTGGGATGAATTATCCGATAGATGTAATCTGGGCTGACAAAGACGGCGTTGTGGTGGACGTGCAAAAAGGCGTCGCTCCCTCGCCGATTCTTAAGCCTTGGAAGTGGAGGGTTTTTAGGCCCGCTAAACCGGCCGCTTATGTTGTTGAGTGCGGGTCTGCGCGGGTTGATGGCGTTTCGGTTGGGGATAAGTTAAGGTTTAATTCTTCGGTTTAGTATTCTATTCCACAGGAGATGTCGCTGAGAGCCGTTGATAAAAAGGGGGAAGGTCGGTTGTACTCTCTTAACGTTAGGGGGCGCAGGAAAGAGTCTGCGAAGTACCCCTCGAATATGGCGTTGCTTGTTTTCGCAATGGTGATTTCAGCGGTAGTTTTCTCTGTACTTCTTTTTTTGGCTGGGTCGCTCCATAGGGGCACTACGCCAGTTCCTTCTTTGCCTGAAGTGCATCTTCCAGCGGAAACCTCACCCAACGCCACAGTCCAACCGGAGATAGTAAAACCTAAGACTCCGCTTAAGGTCCCTCAAATAACCGACGCAGACAAGGAGTTGATGCTCAAAGAAATTGATGTCGCCCGCGAATCTAAAAGCGGATTCTTGATTGCGCAAACGCACTACTACCTACAGGCACTTGGCATACAAACCAACGTCACAGAAAAAGACGAGCAGCTTATGGCGAACACGCTAAACGAATACAGAACCAGCTACCCTTACGGAACCGCAAACATGTTTTTCTACATGAAACAACTCGGACTCAACCTCGCAGTAACAGGACAAGACAAAGCATTCATGTACGGCGGACTTGAAGACCTTCGCACAAGAGCAAGCGTCGCCGTTGCCGCGGAAATGAACTACTGGATGAGAAGCATGGGAATGCAGACTGAATTCGCGGCATCAGACAAAACCCGCATGAGAGATGAATTGGACAGGATACGTTTGTCGCTTAACGAGGGAGACGCCGGCTCCTGCGTTGAACTGGCGCTCTACGGCATACCCATAACTAACATCACGGGGGATAAAATCAAGGAAACGGACGTACAGTCCGAAATCGAATGCGAAACACCATTGCTTGATTCAGCCAGAGAGAGTAACAAAAGCCAATTGCTTTTGCAGACGCACTACCGGTTAAGAGCGCTGCCTGCAGATTAGGCATTTCTTCAGAGAGGTTACTGCGTCCGCATAATTGATTAATCTTTATGTTGAGACATAATCCTCTTCAAATCACTGATTGGGTGCTCGGTGGTTCCCGGATAGACCGTTACAGTCCTAGTTGCGCCTGCAGGACCTTCGACTACGAACAAACCGTCTGGAATGTTAGGGTCTTTACCAATTCCCTTGCTTTTTAATGAAATGTCAGCGGCAACACCACCGTCTCCTTTTTGACGTGCGCCGACAACCGCATACTCGTGTTTTGAATCGGAAGAACCGGACAGCAACTCTGCTATTCGCGATGCCGCATCAACCACAGGGGCGTCCTCGGATAAAGTTATTAAGACCCGATTAGCGTCGTCTGTATCCTTTACGTCAACAACACCTAATCTCCTGCTTCCGCGGCTTAATGCCGTAGCTCCGGCCTCAAGAAACAACGCCTGCTCAAGTAGCTTACTCCGACTTATCTCTGCGGTAAGGTCTTCACCTGCGACCACCGTCGTACGTAGCGCCTTAGCAACAATCAAAAACCGCTCCTGTTCTGGTAGATTGCTCCTCGCTAGAGCGCCGCATAATTCCGGAGTCAAACCAGGCTCCATGTAGGATCCGCTCACTCTTGGCGTGCCGACACGACTTAGTTCCACCGCCTTTAAGGCATCAGATGTTTGTTGCTGGGGAGTTAAATTTTCGCCGCCAATGAACATTGCTGGTTGAACTAGAATACCGTATATTTGACGAGCATTCTGCACTATCAAGCAGTCACTGTCCTGCGCAGGGTCGAGTGTTTTGGAGACGCCTGTGCGATACACTGTATTCATAGCTGATATTGCGAATCAAAGAGTAAAAATAGGACTTGTTGACGGCTGCTGTGCTTGTTTTCTGCGTTGGCAAACAAAAGAGGCGGGCGGACTCTACAGCACGGAGTAAGACGAGTATCGCACTCGATTTATTTTTCCCGAATCGCATATATGCAAAATGGCGCTGGACGAAACAATTTTCGATGCTCTACAGTCGAGGGCGCACAGGCGGCTTGGCCGCAAGTACGACGAAGTGAGGAAGATTGAGGAGAAGCTCCGTAAGGAAGAGGAGGAGCTTAGGGTCTGCAGTCCCGGATTCAAGAAGCAGAAGAAGACTTCGGAAAGCGATGAAGAATGCCTTCAGGTGGAGGCGAAGCACGAGCACATCAAGAAGCAGCATGAGGAGCTTCAGAAGAAGTTCAAGGAACTTGCTGAAGCCGAAAAAGACCTCGCGAAAGACGAAGACACCACATGGGGCTCCCTGCTATTGCGCCTGCCCAGCCTCATAAGCCACGCCACAGGAATAAGCATACCGGTGATGGTACTTATTCTCGCAATAATCGCCGCAATAACACTCTTCATCCTACTCGTAATAGCCGTGATTATACAGATAGCTTTGTAAGAAAATCGAGCAAATCTAAAATATCGGGTTCGCCTAACTGGTCATCAGTGTGAGCTACTATTTCTGTTTCTGATAGGGTTAGGTATGTCGTTTGATGCTTCGGCAGATTTTGCTTTATTAATTGGATTATGGAGGGGGAAAGAAAATCACGTGCTTGAACGCGGTCGTTGGTTCGCACAAAGAATTTTTTATCGAATGTGACATCATCTGTTTCAACATAACTGGAACGGGGTATTTTAGGAAGTGAAAAGACTTGATACTGCCAGAATATTTGTGTTACACCATGACCAACGTTTTTTTTATGCTGCATATAGACGTTGATACGTACAAAGTAATCTGGAAGGTCGGCGATACTTGAAGTAACGGGTTGACGAGCGTCTAGTAAAAATAGTATTCGTACAACTCGACCTTTGTAAGTCCCTTTTAGATCAGTAATTCCGTCTTCGTCTAATTCCCAATGATTTCCTAATTTCCTTCGAATAGACAGGGCTACGTCATTTATTGAACTAACTTTTTTCTTCCGAAATATATCATTTCGATAAAGATAAAAAGAGAAAAAGAGGATTAACGAGATGAATACGGGAGCAAAATACAAAAGAAAGTCAGCGTCATGGACTAACGCTCCGCCCTTCAGTTTTTGAGCAATAAGTAGGAGGGTAGAAAGAAAAAGGATAGAGGCAGTTATACCATAAAAGAGGTATCGCCGTAGTTTAGCCATATCTATAGACTGAACTCAACGTCACATTCCGGGCATTGCGCCGCCGAATTTGCGCATCATCTTCTGCATGTTGCGGCCTCCCATTCCTTTCATCATCTTCTTCATTTTCTTGTAGTAGTTCAGGAGGTCGCGGACGTCTTCAGGCGAAGTTCCGCTTCCGACGGCTATGCGGTCGATGCGGTCCTTCTTTATTTCCATGGGGTTTTCCTTCTCCCAAGGAGTCATGCTGTCCATGATGAAACGGAACTTCTTTACTTTCTCCTCCTGCATCTGTAACATATCCTTTGGGACATTCACCTGAAACGGAAGCATCTCCAACACCTTGTTAAAAGGCCCCATCTTCTGCATCTGCTCAATCTGCTCGTAGACGTCGACCAAAGTGAAATCCCCCTTAATCATGCGTTTAGCCGAATCCTCGTCGAACTCAATCTCCTTAGCCTTCTCCAACAAACCCTCCAAATCCCCGTAACCAAGCAGCTTCCCGACAAAACGTTTAGGCTCGAATTCCTCCAAATCCTGTATGTGCTCGCCAGTCCCCAAGAATAATACTGATGCTCCGGCTTCAGCGCAGGCGCTTATCGCACCTCCGCCCTTGGCGCCCCCATCAGTCTTAGTCAAAACAACCCCCTTCACAGGCATTGCGCCAATGAACGCCTTCGTCTGCTCCTTAGCGGCCTGGCCTATCGTTGCATCCAGCACAAGAAGAGTAAAATCCGGCTTAACGGCGTCATGAACCCGCTTCAAATCCGCCATCAACTCCTCATTCAACTTATGGCGGCCTTCACTGTCGATTATGAGTAGGCCTTCATTTTTGAAGTGTTTTAGGCCTTCGTTTATGATTTTGAGGCTGTCTTTCTGTTTTTGGTCGCCGTAGAATGGTACGTTGATTTCTTCTGACAGCTGCTTGAGCTGGTCGTATGCTGCCGGGCGGAATGGGTCGGCGCATATTAGTTTGGGGTTTAATCCTTGTTTTTTGTAGTGACGGGCTAGTTTGGCTGCGGCGGTGGTTTTTCCTGAGCCTTGTACGCCCACGAGCATTATTTTTTGGCCGTCTGAAAGAGAGAGTTTTTCGCCGGTTCCAAGCAGCGCCACGAGTTCGTCGTATGTGATTTTTACTATGTTTTCGGTGCGGCTTAGGCTTCCTGGCGGTTTCTCAAGAAGCGCTTTTTCCTCGATGTTTTTGCTGAGGTTTAGGACTAATTGCACGTTGACGTCTGCGGAAAGCAGCGTCTTCTGCAGTTCTTTCACATACTCTCTGACGGCTTTCTTGTCGAATACTACTGCTTTGCGTATGCCGTTTATGGCTCCCTGAAGGCCTTCTTTAAGCTTTTCGAACGCCATTTTGGTTTTAATTCCTTGTGTTGGGGGAGTATTTAATGGAGCGACCCCTATTTAATGGAACAAACATCATATTTTAGGGCTCTGTAGCCTTGTTTTGGCGGGTATCATGGACAATTTTTTAGCGTTGGTGTACGTCGTGTGGTTCATCATCACCTTCTTCTTTATCGTGACCGCCCTAACTTTCATTGGGAACAGAAAGGATTTCCATAGGATTCCTAAGGGACCAACTGAGCTTCCGCGGATTTCCGTCGTTGTTCCCGCTTTCAATGAGGAGCGGGGCATTGCTCAGACTGTGGATTCGCTCCTCCGTCTGGATTACCCCAAAGACAAGCTTGATGTTATCGTAGTCAACGACGGAAGCAAAGACAGGACCGGCGACATACTTAAGCCGTACGCCGAGCGCGGCGACATAGTTTACGTCGAACAGAAGAACGCCGGCAAAGCGGCCGCGTTGAACGTGGGATTCCAGAAGGCGACAAGCGAATTCGTAGGCACGATAGACGCAGACACCGTCGTTGAGCCGGACGTCCTGAAAAAGACGCTCCCGTTCTTTTACGAAGAAGACAACATCTGCGCCGTCATAGTCAGAGTCGCCGTACTGGAACCTAAAAACTGGCTTGAACGCATCATCGCAGTAGAATACAACCTGGGACTAGGATTCTACCCAAAAATCATCTCATACCTAGACAGCCTATACCTGACGCCGGGACAATTCAGCATGTACAAGAGAGAGGCCGTGATTAAGATTGGCGGCTTCGACCCCAGAAGCATTGTTGAGGACACTGAAATCGTTTACCGCATGCAGAAGGCAGGCCAACGTATCGCCTGCTGTCCCGGAGCCGTTGCTTACACTCGCGTCCCAGACAACATAAGAGACTTGTACTTCCAGAGGAAACGCTGGTACACCGGCACGATACAGACGCTGATAACCCACAAGGACGCCTTCTTCAACAGGTCGCTTGGCAACTTCGGGATGTTCTTTTTGCCGCTAAATTACGGCGGAAACTTCCTCGGCATAGCCCTGTTCATAGCGACAGTACTCATGTTCATCCAAAACACTTCCGCGGTGATTGAAAACTACTACCGCGTAGGATTCGACTTCACTCCTTTCGCCGCCAACTTCATAAGAAACTACCAGTTCGACGGCTACGCCACAGTCAACATGTTCATACTTCTTGCGATTACGCCGTTCATCATGAACCTGACGGCGTGCATAGTTGGCATGAAAATATTCGGCGAAAGCATCCGCAAAAACCTCTTCGGATTCATAAGCTTCCTATTCTTCTTCCTGCCGTACCACATATTCTGGATTATCTCCATATACATTGTAGCAGCGAAAAAACAGGTGAAATGGCGCGAAGTGATGTAAGGCTGTACGCCACGGCACTGATTATAACGGCATTAATCTTCAGTAGCCTTTACACCATCAACCTGATCCTCAGCCAGAAAAGAGAAGACTCCGTCACGCAGAGAATGGACGAAATCATAGAGGACTTCGAAGAAATAGAATCCACATACTACCTCATAAACTACATAAACGCAACACCACAAACATGCGGAGCACTAATAGACTCGCTCAACGACATGGAAGGCCGCCTTTGGAAGCTTGATGGGCGCATAAGGGAGTATAGGAAGATGATTAAGGATTTTTCTAGCGACGATTTTTACATTCAGGAGAAGAAGCGTTTGAATCGCAGGGAGATTATTCATCTTTCCATGCTGGGCAAGGTTAAGCAGGAGTGCGGGTACAATCAGACTGTGATTCTTTACTTCTATGGTGAGTGCGAGAAGAACCAGAAGTGCGAGGACCAAGGTTTTGTGCTTACGTACATCAACCTCAAGATTGACCAGGAGATAATGATATTCAGTTTTGACGCGGACAGGAACGTCAGCGCAGTGAACGCGCTCATGAAGGTCTATAATGTGACTGAATTCCCTTGCGTTGTTATAGAGGGGCACACGCACTGCGGCATGCACGACAACGAGGAGATGACTCGGCTTTTATGCGAATATTCGCCGCAGCTGTCTATTTGCGCGCCCCCCATAAACGAAACCAAGCATGAGACATGATTGAGCAGATACTCTCCGTCGTATTCGTAATCCTCATAACCATTTACTCCGGCTGGATTTTCCTTATGCTTAAGCCGGCAAAGCGCGGCGTTTGCTACAGCGGTTCTTTTCCTTCGACGTCTGTTGTCGTTCCGGCCCACAACGAAGAGAAGTACATAGAAGCCACTTTAGAAAGCGTATTAGACAGCGATTACCCGGCCGAATTTGAGGTTCTAGTCGTGGATGACGGCTCAACGGACAGGACGGAGGAGGTAATCAAGAGGATGGCTGCAAATGACTCCCGCATACGCCTGCTTAAGGGCAGTCACGGAGGCAAGTCCATGGCCATCAACCTTGCGTCTAAGTCTGCGCGTTACGGGATTTTGGTGGTGATTGACGCAGACACCACGATGGAAAAACAGACGCTTAGGGAGGTGGTTGCGCCGCTCGCAGACGAAAGAATCGGCGCGGTTTCAGGCGTCATACGCGGCAACATGAACAGCAACCCAATCACGTGGTTTCAGGATTTTGAGTTCGTATTGTCCGCCGCATGGAGGTGGGTGTACAACAACATAAACAGCACATACATACTTCCGTGCCTTGTGGCATTCAAGAAAGAAGCTCTCGAAGCAGTAGGAGGACTGTCCACAGACACCCTATCAGAGGACATAGACATCGGCCTTAGGTTGAGGAAAAAAGGCTGGCTGCTTACTATGGCGCCTAAAGCCGTAATCCACACTAATCTGCCGCAGACTCTCCCCTCGTTAGCTAAACAACGTATAAGGTGGGGAAGGGGAACACTCCAGGTTCTGCGCAAACACAAAGACGTATTCCTAAATCCCAATTACGGCGCCATAGGGTTATACGGCATTCCAACGCAAATTTACTGGTTCATACACGGCCTCGTGGTAATCCCCATAACTGCGTACCAGATTATGCAGGGGTATTTCATGTATTTCGTCACATACAACCAGCAGTTCTCCTACAACGCATTCAGGTATTTCTTCGGCTGGCTTTCAGCATACGGGATGATAGAATACGCGTATAGGACGCTGACTGGAGTATACGCTTTCACGACATTCTTCCTTCTGGTGCTCATCTCATTCGCTTTAAACATAACATACACTACGCTTGGATTGATCAAATTTGAAGGCAGACCCGACGTCCGCCATTTCATAGCGTTCTTCTTCTTCTTCCCGTACTCAGTAATGGTCATGCTATTCTACATCTGGCCGCTGCTTAAGGCGGTTGTTTCGCGGGCGTCCATGGGTGGCGTGAATAAATGGGAGAAGGCGTATTAGGTGTTTATTGATATGAAGGCTTCGAACGCAGAAGAACTCCGGCTTGAGGTGAAGAGGAAGATCTTCCATCTGGTGGGCGGAGTGGCCATAACGTTCAGCGTATACCTGCTTAAGCCTATATGGGGCCGGTGGATTGCCGTCCCAATGATTGCTGCGATACTATTCATCCTTACGCTCAAGAGAGTCGAAACATGGAGGCCCATGCACGATTTCCTGCTTAGGCACTTCGAGAGGGAGAAAGACAAGGAAACGTTTCCCTACAAAGGAGCCCTAATGTACGGAATCGGAGTCCTTGCGCCAATGCTCCTGCTCCCGGTGAACGAGGCCTGCGCGGTAATGATGGTGTTGTCCGTAGGCGACGGCATGGCCACATTGGTTGGGAAAACATGCGGAACACGCAGGATAGCCAACAAGTCGGCCGAAGGAACGTTCGCTTTCATCGTTTTCGCCGCCGCAACAGCGATGTTTTTCGTGCCTCTGCGTGAGGCGGCGGCTCTTGCTTTTGCTGGCGCGATCGTTGAGTTCTACGTTTTCTACGACGACAACGTAAGCATACCTTGGATTCTGACGGCGATTATTCTTTTGTTCGGCAGTATTTAGCCGTGCGCGGCCTGAACTGATTCTCTGCAGCTTTTCTGCTGGTTTGCGTCGCTTATGCGTCCGCATGCCCCTTCGTCGAGCGTGCCTATTGCGACGCCCATTATGCATATGTTTCTTGACTGGTCGCTTTTCACCCGCATGCAATAGTCTACGCTAAGGTTCCCTATAGCCGCGGCGGAGTAGCATGCGTCCCGGATTGAGTCTTCCTTCAGGTCTGAGCAGGCGTTTGGGTTTCCGGATTCCATGGCATTAACAACGGTGTTTGGAGCGCCTTCCTGTTCGGTACAGCCTGAAGAGTACACGACCAACGCCAAAAACAGAAGTACGACCTGAACTCTCATGTTAAAGAAAACAACGTATGACGATAAAAAAAAGAGGATTACGGATTCCTGACGGCAAAATGCTCCGGCTCCCCGCCCTCAAGCACGACATTGCGGCCTACAACAGAGAGTCTGCCTTCAGCAAACCATTTTATTGCCAGGGGGTAGCATTTGTGTTCTTCGACTAGTATGCGGTCTGCCAGCGTCTTTTCTGTGTCGCCTGAATGAACTGGAACTGCGGCCTGGATTATGATTGGGCCGGCATCTACTTGCGGGTCTGCGAAGTGTACTGTGCAGCCGCTTATTTTCACTCCGTGCTCGAATGCCTGTTTTTGAGCGTGCAATCCTGGGAAGCTTGGCAGCAGTGCGGGGTGTATGTTCATTACGCTGTTTGGGAATTGGTTCAGCAGTTCCGCCGATACTATGCGCATGTATCCTGCAAGGCAGACTAGTTTCACGCCGTGTTTTTTGAGGCTGGCCGCGAGCGCTAGGTTGTGTGCTGCTTTGTCAGGGTAGTCTTCGCGTTTTATTACTTCTGCCGGGATGCCGTGTTTTTTGGCGCGTTCAAGAGCGAATGCTTCAGGGTTGTCGGAGAGCACTATGGCGATTTCTGCGTTTGATATTTCGCCGCGCTCTATCGCGTCTATTATCGCCTGCAGGTTGCTTCCGTTTCCCGATACGAGAACGCCGACTTTGAGTTTCTCTTTTTGCCCGCCTTTCCTTTTCATTTGTCTTGATTAGTGATTGCGTTTTTCAGCTTAAACCTTTATACGCGCGATTGAGTCCGCGATTTTGACTGCGTGAACACATTCCTTAACGTCGTGAACGCGCACAACGTCCGCGCCGTTTAGGACGCACGCAGTGACCGCTGCGATTGTTCCCTCAAGGCGCTCCTCAGTCGGCAACCCCGTCAGGTCTCCTATGAACCTTTTTCTGCTTACACCAACAAGCACCGGACACCCTAAACTTTTGAATTCCTGAAGACGCCGGATAATTTCAATGTTATGCTGAAGGGTTTTACCGAACCCGACTCCGGGGTCGATTATTATGTTCTTCTTTTTGACTCCCGCTTTTTCACACGCAACAATCCTCTCGTTAAAGAAATCCTTTATGTCCCCAACGACGTCCCTGTATGTGGGATTAACCTGCATAGTCTTAGGCGTACCCTGCATGTGCATTATCACCACACGGCAACCAAAACCAGCCGCAACATCAACCATCCCATCCTGCCGCAGCCCATAAACGTCGTTTACTATTGTTGCGCCCGCCTCAAGCGCGGCCTTCGCCACCTGCGGCTTGCTTGTATCGATTGATATTGGAACGCCGAGGTCGGCCGCCGATTTTATTGCGGGTATGACTCGTTTTAATTCTTCTTCTGCGGATACGACTGCGCTTCCCGGGCGGGTGCTTTCACCTCCGACGTCTATTATGTCTGCGCCGTCAGCAACCATTTTTTTTGCGTGGACGGCCGCTTCTTTTTGAGAGAAGTATTTTCCGCCGTCGCTGAATGAGTCGGGTGTGACGTTGAGTATTCCCATCACGAGAGTGCGCTTGCCAAAAGTGAGCGTATGTTTCTGAGGTGGCATTTTATACGATAATCTTTTTTCTCCACCTTTTTAATGCGTCGCCGGCCATGTAAAGGCTGCCTGTAATCAGGACCACATCATTTTTCCCTGCCGCCTTAAGCGCATTAGAAACGGCCGCCGCTACATCATTTGCGAGATAGGTTTGGATACCGTGCTTTCTGAATTCATTTGATATTTCCGCAGGAGAATGTGCGGCCACTCTTTTTGTCACGGTTGCAAAAACCACGTCAACGTAAGGCGCAAGAGTCTTTATGCAAGCCTCCAGTGGCTTAGACGCAGTGAGGCCTACAACGAGGATTATGCGGCGTCGAGGGAAAATGTGCCTGACGTTCTCCATAAGATTCGTCAACCCCTGCGGATTGTGGCTTCCGTCTACTATGACAGTGGGACTCTTCTGGACGACATCAAGCCGACCAGACCACTTCGCGTCATAAAGGCTGTTTAGTATTTTGGCTTTCGGAAGCTCGTATCCTCTATCTATCAGGCATTCCGTAGTGGCCAATGCTATTGATGCGTTGTGCGCTTGATGGAAACCTAGATTGCCCAGCCGCACGTTCTTGAAGGACATGATTCTCCCGTCGTAACTGAAGCGCACTCCTTTGATTGTGCTTGATTTCAGCTTGAAAAATACGTCTTCCCCCACGATAGTAAGGGGAGCGTTAATCTTCTTTGCCCGCGCCTTAAGGACCTTTAACGCCTCGGGCCTTTGCTTTGCCGACACCGCAGGAGTTCGGGATTTTATTATAGCCGCTTTTTCTTTGGCGATTGCGGGAAGAGTTTTGCCTAAGTATTCCATGTGGTCGAAGTCTATTGGAGTAATTGCCGACACAACTGGCGAGACTACGTTTGTGGCGTCAAGCCGGCCGCCCAGTCCTGTTTCAAGCACGGCTGCCTGAACTCCTTTTTCGCGGAAGTACGTTAATGCGAGGGCGGTCTCTATTTCGAATGCAGTTGGCGGCCGGATTTGAGACGAGAGCGCGCGGACATTATGCTGCTGCGTGGTTATGAATGAGGATACGAATTTTGGGGGTACGGGGTGACCGTCTGTTTGGATTTCTTCCGTGAAATCTATGAGGTAGGGCTTTGAGTAGAGTCCTGCGCGGTATCCTGCCGTATGAAGTATGTGGTAGAGGTAGTTGCACACGCTTCCTTTGCCGTTTGTGCCCGCCACATGGACGCAATCGTATTCCTTCTGGGGATTACCGAGTTCATTAAGCAGCCTGCGCGGGACGTCAAGTCGCAGCTTAATCCCGCCCCTATACCTTAAGCGCTCCAAGTACCTGCGCGACTCTTCATAATCCATACGTGTTTTACAATCTGCGCCAAAGATTAAGAGAAAAATCAGTGCTTAAAACACCGTATTCCAGTGAACACCATCGCAATGTTATGCTCGTCAGCGGACGCAATAACTTCACCGTCACGTATGCTCCCGCCCGGGTGAATAACCGCGGTCACACCGCCTTTAGCGGCTTCGTCCACGCCGTCGCGGAAAGGGAAAAACGCGTCAGACGCCAACGCGCTGCCTTTGCTTTCGCCGTGGCTTTTTTCCACAGCAATCTTAACCGCGTCCACGCGGCTCATCTGGCCCGCGCCTATGCCGGTGGTGCGGCCGTCTTTAGCGAGCACAATAGCGTTAGATTTCACGTGGCGGTTGACTTTCCATGCGAAAATCATGTCTACAAGCTCCTGCTTGGTGGGGGCGCGCTTAGACTTCACGACAAGCTTGTCTTCCTCAACCTGCTTTACGTCCCTATCCTGAACCAACAGTCCCCCGACAACCTTCTTTATGTCGAATCCTCCGCGCACTTCAGACAATGGGCCGGAATCCATGACCCTAAGATTAGGCTTCTTCTTAAGCACTTCAATCGCGTCGTCAGTGTACCCTGGAGCTATGACCGCTTCAATGAACGTCGCAGTAATCTGCTCCGCAGTAAACGCGTCACACACACGGTTGAGGCCTACTACGCCCCCGTAAGCACTCGTGGGGTCTGTGCCCAGCGCCCTCTTGTAGGCGTTATTAATTGAATCTGCGATGGCCACTCCACACGGGTTAGTGTGCTTGATTACTGCGGCAGCCGGCTGCGAGAACTCCCTCACGAGCTCCAGCGCATCGTTTAGGTCGAGTATGTTGTTGAAAGAGAGTTGTTTTACGCCGTGACGCTGAACTGCGCTTGTGACGCTCGGCTCAGTAAGCAGCGGCTTGCGGTAAAAAGCAGCCTGCTGGTGCGGGTTTTCCCCGTACCTTAAGTCGCGCACTTTCCTGTAAGTGAAAGGGAGGACTGCGGGGAATTTCTCTCCGGCGCCCAAAAGCCGGCTTAAGTAGTCGTAGATTATTGCGTCGTAAGAACTCGTGTATTGGAATGCGGATATGGCCAGGTTTGCGCGGGTTTTTACAGATAACTCCCCCTTGTTTTCCTCAAGCTCCGTGATTACCGCATCGTATTGCGCCGG
The DNA here is from genome assembly GCA_902384455.1 of uncultured archaeon. Taxonomy (GTDB): domain Archaea; phylum Altiarchaeota; class Altiarchaeia; order IMC4; family SCGC-AAA252-I15; genus CABMCB01. The sequence goes on along the minus strand of CABMCB010000014.1, from coordinate 3,610 downwards.
AGAAGTTACGACAGCAACCGACTCATGATTCTTCGCCGCAGCGCGAATAAGAGACGGACCACCGATATCAATGTTCTCTATCGCCTCCTCAACGCCAGCACCCTTAGAAGCCACCTCCTCAAAAGGATACAGATTGACGACAACCAAAACAATAGGAGAAATGCCAGCCTCAGTCATCTGCTTAACATGCAACGGCTTACTCCTGCGCGCAAGAAATACCCCCAAAAACCTTAGGATGAAGCGTCTTAAGGCGGCCTTCAAGTATTTCAGGGAACTCAGTGACTGACGCCACGTCTATAACTGGTATTTTGTTTTCGCGCAGCGTTTTCGCGGTTCCGCCTGTGCTTATGATTTCGAACCCTAAGTGACTGAGCTTCTTAGAAAAGTCGATTATACCGGTTTTATCCGAGACTGAAATGAGCGCCCTGCGTGTTCCCATGGAAGCCACCGGTAGAGGACTTTGACGGAAGGAATTATAAATGAGCGTTTTTAGCGGCTACGAGAGTATTCTCAAGAAGCATCGCGATAGTCATAGGCCCGACTCCTCCAGGCACGGGAGTTATGTGGCCTGCGACCTCTTTTGCTTCGTCGAACGCCACGTCCCCGCGAGCCTTTCCGTCGACTACGGCGGTTCCTGCGTCGATGACTGTTGCGCCGGGCTTAATCATGCCCGCTTTTATTATTCCTGCCTTCCCCACTGCGGTAATGAGTATGTCTGCCTGCCGCGTGTGGGACGCCAGATTCTTTGTTTTGCTGTGGCAGACGGTTACTGTTGCGTCGCGGTTTAGAAGCAGGAATATTAGCGGCTTGCCTACGATGGTGCTCCTGTTGATTACGACGACGTTTTTCCCCGCAATCGAAGTGACCTCTTCAATTAAGCGGATTACACCTTTCGGGGTTGCCGCAACAAGAGGCGGCTCACCTTTCATTAGAAGCCCCTGATTTACGCTGCTGAACCCATCTACGTCCTTTGAGGGGGAAACCAAATCAAGTATGCGGCTTTCATCCAGATGCTTAGGCAGAGGGACTTGAACGAGTATCCCATGTATCTTCTTGCTTTCATTCAACGTCTTCACAAGCGCCTCGACATCTTTCTGAGACGCAGACGACGGCAGAGCATGATTTTCAGAATAAAATCCAGCCTCACCGCACGCCTTATGCTTCATCCCAACATACATGCGGCTTGCCGAATCATCCCCGACAAGAACAGTCGCAAGACCCGGCGGAAACCCATGTTTTGCCTTAAACTTTTCCACTTCACGGCGCACTTCCTCCCGTATCCTCAAAGCAACCGCCGTGCCGTTTATCACCACTGCAGTCATAGAGGATACAAAGGGAAGCGCCCGCACAAATCAAGCACATCCTTCTTAACGTGGCCTGCTACTTCAGCGTTTGCCGGCTGCTCCAGCACGTCCGCGATGAATCCGCCGATTAAGTCCATCTCTGCTTCCTTCATGCCGCGGTACGATACTGACGGAGTTCCTATGCGGACTCCGCTTGCGACGAAAGGCGGATTCTTGTCGAAGGGGATGGTGTTCTTGTTGACTGTTATTCCTGCAGCCCCAAGAGCGGCTTCCGCTTCCTTGCCTGTCAGCTTCTTTCCAGTCACGTCAACAAGCATCAGATGATTATCTGTACCTCCTGATACCATTCTGAACCCTCGGCTAGAAAGTGTGCCGCACAGTTTCTTGGCGTTGACTACAACCTGATTCTGAGTCTTCTTCCACTCAGGTTGCAACGCCTCGTTGAATGCGACCGCCTTGGCGGCAATAAGGTGCATGAAAGGACCACCCTGCAATCCGGGAAACACCGCCTTATCCAACGCCTTAGCGTGCGCCTCCTTGCACATCACTATTGCACCTCGAGGACCGCGAAGAGTCTTATGAGTGGTAGTCGTCACGAAGTCAGCGTAAGGCACAGGAGACGGATGTGCGCCAGCGGCGACAAGGCCTGCTATGTGGGCTATGTCTGCGACTAGGTATGCGCCGACTTCGTCTGCGACTTCCCTGAAGGCCTTGAAATCTATTGTGCGCGGGTAGGCGCTGTATCCGGTGACAATGACTTTAGGTTTGACTTCACGCGCTTTGGCCGCCACTTCCGCCATATCCAATGTTTCGGTCTTAGGTGAAACCGTGTAGTGGGTGGCTTTGTAGAGTATGCCGCTGAAGCTCAGCGGGTGGCCGTGCGTAAGGTGCCCGCCGTGGCTTAAGTCCATTCCAAGCAACGTGTCGCCGGGTTTCATGACTGCCATGTATGCTGCGGCGTTTGCTTGGCTTCCGGAGTGAGGTTGGACGTTTACGTGTTCGCAGCCGAAGATTTTTTTGGCGCGCTCTATGGCCAAGTCTTCGACTGTGTCCATGTATTCGCAGCCGCCGTAGTACCTTTTGTGGGGGTATCCTTCGGCGTATTTGTTGGTCATCACTGACCCTGACGCGGCAAGCACGGCAAGCGACGAGGGGCTTTCGCTTGCAATCAACTGCAGCGTCGTGTTCTGCCGGATTGTTTCCTTGCGTATGGCTTCGTAAACTTCAGGGTCGACCTGTGAGAGGGTATCAACGTATGGGCCGTGTTTCATGGTAAATCAACCACAACCTATAAGACAACGTAACCTATATATTTCTCACGTAAAAGAATACGGCGTATTTAGGTTTAGATTAACCAAACACTAAACCCAAAATATGGGCTCGTAGCCTAGTCTGGATAGGGCACCGGACTTCTAATCCGGTTGTCGCGGGTTCAAATCCCGCCGGGCCCACTATAGCGCTCATTTAACTTTGTTCGCTATTTTCTAAGACACAATGGCGTTTCCAATTGATACTCCGGCCGCCATCGCCATTTTTGCCGCAGGCTGCGTCATAGGAGCTTTGGGCCTCATACTTTTGGTTTTGATTTATTTTGCGGTTGAGACGTTTCTGTACTCGCGGATAGAGGATGCTGCAGAAGAACAACTTTCAGCGAGTAAAACAGAACATGCGACGCCTTCGAGAACAAACGTCAAGTCTGGCAAAGCTGAATCTGCGGGAGGGGGAGATAGAACTTGGGAGTGCGTCTTCAAGTCGGAATACGAGCGCGAGATTGCACGATGGTTCGAAGAAAACGGAATCGTGTGGACGTACGAAAAAAAAGGGCTGCGACTGCCGGACGAAGACGGCTTGTGGAAGATGTTTCGGCCCACTTTCTATCTGCCGCAGAAGAACGTTTACGTGGAGTACTGGAGGGAGGGGGACAAGAACGTTGAAAAACGGTTGAAGCATGCGATGTCCATTTACCGGATAAATAAGTTGAAGTTTGCGGTTGTATACGACGCGGACATTGAGGAGGGAGTGGATAGAACCCTTCGACGGAAGCTAATTGAAGCGGAACGCAGCGCAATAACTAAGCACAAGACGTTGCGCAATTGACCCCCTTGAAATGCCGAAAAAAACAGAAAAACAGACAACTACCGCAGCATGGTGCTTTTTCGTATTCATTGCCGCGCTCCTTGTTTATGTCCGCACTCTTGCCCCAAGCGTTTATACGGGCGACAGCGGCGACCTAGTCTGCGCCGCATACTACTGGGGCGTACCCCACCCAACCGGATACCCACTATACACATTAATCGGCCACTTAT
>CABMCB010000013.1 GCA_902384455.1 uncultured archaeon | reverse complement strand
GCGTACGAAACCGTATCAATACTCCTACTCATCTCAACAATCTACGCTCTCACCTACACACTAAAAACCCAAAAACAATCAAACACAACATCAGACACCAAACACGGCCTACTCATAACCCTAACGTGGTTTTTAGCCCCCACTACCGCCATCCTACTCCACGGCGGAGGCCGTTTCCCCCATTACTACTCCGTCATGTTCCCCTCAATGCTTTTGCTGACAGGATTTTTCCTTGACGCACTTGCAACACATTTCAAACGAAACGGCGCAATCGCCGTCGGCCTCCTTGTGGTTCTTCTTTTTGTTTCTCAGGCGTTGTTTCTAGATAACGTCTTCTCATACTTAGCTGAGCAAGGTGGGGCGTTTGGTGATTTTGGGGCTTCCTTAGGGACGCAGTTGCGCGTGGTTTCGTACGTTCTTTCGGATTCGGCTGGGCGTTCGTTTAGGATAACGCACGACGCTAAAATAGACACGGGGCCGAAGGTCATGTTCAGCTATTTTTTGGGTCGAAATGGTATTTCGCCTAAATGCTACAATGACGTCAACAGTAGTATACGGTATGTCGTGGTATCTACTAACCCAAAAAAATACGGCGCCCTCGAGAAATTGCCGCACGCTGAAATCGGCGTTCTAACGGTGTACACAGACGCCCGTCCAAAAAGCGGCGGCAATTCAACCGTGATTAATCCGGCATGCCGGCAAAATAACAGGTGATAAAATGCGAAATACGCTAAAAGAAAGTCAAAACGCCGCAAAAAAAACCGATAAAGAACCGACGGTCAAGCAGGTGCACGCAGGCGGTCACGGCGGAAAAAACGCGCCCGCTACAGGCGTAGAAAAGACGAACCCCGCAGCAAAAAAGACTTACCTGCGGCGTATACTCTCAGTCAATAAACTATATCTACTGTTGAGCATCATCCTCGCGGTCTCAGGCGCCTACTTAATCACCGACTACGTGCTCTCCCCCCATTGGCTAAGCATCCAGGGGCAGGAAATTCCTGTAGAATCCCTGCTTGACTTATCCTCAGCCAAATACGCGAAAATAAACCTACCCTACTCAAACGAGACATACGACCCAAAGTTCTACCTAATAAACCTAACCGCAACAACAGGGCCCGACGGAACAATAACCCTATACGCCGACGACTGCGTCCAAAAAGTCAACATCGACAACGCCACCGTATTCCACAACGACACATGCAACAAATGCGCCCACTGCAAAGGACTCGCACTGAAAACAGAACCCAACAAAACAATCCATATGACCATTTTAATCAGAGACAACGGCGGAAAAGTCTACTTCAACATACTAAACGCCTCAGTAAAAGAAGCATTACGATCCGAAGTACCAGCGTCAAAAGAACCCAACTTCATAATCACGACGCCAAAAGAAAAAATAAGCCTACCCATGATGCGGCCATCGACATCCCACTTCTACATGGCAGAATCCACGTTGCTTCTTTTATCCGTAGACCCGTCCCTCCAAATAAAATTCCCCTCCGACGACTGCCTATGGGCAGTCTACGCAAACGGGATAAAAACATACCAAAACACGGGATGCTACAAGTCCTGCCAAGACTGCGGCGGCATAACCATAAACATGACGCCCTACATCCACTACGGAACAAACAACATAACCTGGATAGTGGAAGACTTAGGCGGCAAAATACTCGTCGACTCCTACCCCACAGAAAAAAGCCACATCTGGCTATGGGCCGGATGGCTGCTTCTAATATACGCCCTAATAGCTCCTAAAATAGTCGGCCCAGAAGACTCGCCTTAAACCCAAGCCACAACCTGAACGCGCACAGTATAATTGGAGAAATACGACGGACTGCCTGGGGTGCCCGGATAATAAGAGCCATGCCAGAAAGTGGCGGTCTTAGTGTCCGAAACAAGCAAATCATACCCCGACGCAGGAACCTGGCCAACAACGCAACGAGGGTCAGACGGCATAAAAGGATTGCCGTACGGCGGATTCCTAGAAGCAGGATTATACTCCACGTCGCTTGTGATAAGCACCGCATCTACCAGCGTTGCGGAATTAGTGAAGTTGAATGAAACCTGCGACGACCCATCAAGATAATAGTCGCCTACATACTCCCACCTAATCTCGTTGCTGCCGTGAACCCCCAAAACCCTGGAATAATCCGGCCCCACCTTAATCTGGAAGGAACGGTCCGCAGGATCATCATAATCCCGCACCCACACAGAGTACAAACGCGGAATTGCGTTCAGGCTCACGACCGCAGACGACGGATTAAGACTCATGTTGCCAGCCGAACAGTTTCCGCACTTCTCATCGTTAGGATTACCCCACCACTGCTCAGCCTCAAGCCAAATCCGGCTATCCAACATTCCATCCCGCTGAGTAAAAGTATAATTGTTGCCGCAAGTTACGTTATCCCTAACAAACCTAAGCGGCAACCCATCAAAACAATCCATCCTAGACTCATTAACACAGAAAAAACTCACATAGAAATTGTACTGCGCCTCACCCAAAAACCTCCTCCGCGCAGACTCATAATCCGAATTAACAGACTGAACGAAAAACATCATCTTATCCGAATCAAGAACCCTATCCACCGGAGTAGTATAAACCACCTTCTGCTCACTACCATACGGAGTAAGCACGCGAGCCACATGGGTGAGTCCGTAGACCACGACGTCTGCGGTGGTCCAGTTGTAGGGGTATCCTGGTATGCGGACGAGTTCTTCGCTGCTCCATGTTGAAAGCCACTCCATGTCGTACGTCCTTTCCGCGTTGACTATGTCGTTTGTTGTAGACTCCCACAGGTAAATCGAAAGAAGGAGAGAGACAAGAAATATGAATGTGGCGAACACCAGGTCCCATGTGAAAAGCTGGCCTCGGTTTTTCATTTTCAAGGGTAGGTTATGCAGAATTTTTCGTTGTTCTGCAGGTGTATGCGCGTGCCTTCTCTGTCTAGGAAAGTTAGGTTCATGGAAATCGGCATTTCAGGTATTATGCAAGTGTGCATGAAGCCGGCGGAGTAAGATATGACTCCTCCGTCGCAGCCTCCCTCAGCCAGACCCCAGTGCCCCTCAGGTTTGCGTCCAAAGGAAAGTTCTCCGGGGTCGTCAGACAATTCGACGACTGGGCCTCCCCATGTTTCGTTCAGGTCGAATTTGACTTCTCCTGTGCCGTTGAGTTTGAAGACTAAGTAGAGGCTTTGGTTTGATACGTCGCGGTAAAGAAACACTGTTCCTCCCTGCTTGCAGGGCGCTCCTTGGTAGGGATTGCCTATCCCCGTGAGGGGTGTGACCCAGCGTTTTTCGTCTTCTTGGGTGAGGGAATACGGGTCTGTCACGTAGATTTTCCCGTGCTCGTTGACTACCCTAACATTGGTCTCAGAGGTTATCGGCAGGCACGTCTCAGAGAGGGTCTGGTTGCATCTGGACGCGCAGTCGTAGCGCGGGCAATAAATGAGCGGCGAAGAAAGAGGCGCGCTCCAGTAATGCGTCGTCCCGCCAACGAAGCTTCCGCCGCGCATAAAAACGGTGGGCTCATCACTCACAAAAAACACTTCATACGGCTGGTCCCCATAAAGCTGCGCAGGCAAAGTCAAAGTCTGATGGTAACCGTCACCCACAATATTGACTTCATTCACCGCTTCAGCCACAATCTTAAGGATGCGGTCACCCTCAATCTGAAGTTTCACGTCGGACGAACGAACCTGCTTCTGATAAATGACGTAACCGGAAATAATGAAAATAGTGAAAACCGCCGCGATCACAACAGCGAACTCCACGCTCGCTTGACCAGTACGGGCCATAGCTACTGCTTCGTAATATTAACGATGCCGTTTGTGGGCGACTGCATAGGCGTGGACTCCACGCTCAAAACGTAATAACCCTCACGGCAAACAGGGTCACACAAACCCTCCAAGCCGGTAATATTAGTGCGGGGCACTACGTAGACATCTGTGTAACTATCTCCAACGGCAATCCGCATATTCACATAGCGGAAACCGACAACACTAACATTCTCAATGTTAGGCGGCACATAAACATTAATCCGTGTCTTACTCGGATGACCATGAACATAAATGAAGTCAGCAGCCTCCCCAATACGCTGCACTGCGCGGTAAGAAGCGTCTAAACCTATGTGAGAACTGCTGCTGGTGATAAGATTGCCTGTGACGTACAGGATAGCCGCAAATATGGCCAGCGACAAAGACAGCATCACCATGTACTCGAGCGAAGCCTGACCTCGGCGTATGCGTCCGACCATCACGTATTTATTAAATACAACGCTTAATTAACACTTCTTAAAGACCGGTCTGGTGGTCCATATGGAATACGAGACACTGAAATGCGAGTACATAGAGTACGGCCGAAACAAGTTTATTGAAGTATCCCGGAAGAAGGCAATGCCCGATGAAAATGAGTTTTTGAACATCTCTAAGGGCTATTACCGGCCGGACGGTGAGCGCCGTTACAATAGGGGGATTGGTTTTCCGGTAAACGAGGAAATAGTCAAAAGTCTGATAGAAAAGATTCAGCAGGTGGCTGAGGGCGCCGCCGCAACTTCGTCCGAGGCGGATTCTCCAGAATAAAATTTAACCCTTCTTAGTTTTCTTGTCGAATGTCCGGTTCCTAAGCCGGCGCAGCAAATCAGATACCCTGCGGTCTTCTTCCGAAGATTCGGAAGGCGCAAAAGAGCTTCTGGAGGGAAGAGCGGTCTCCTTCTGGTCCTCCTCCGAGCCGGAAGGTTTTTCAGCCAGCTCATTAGGGTTCTTCAGCATCTCAATCTTGGTCTTTCCGTCATCCTGAGGAACTACGCGGATAATCTGATGCTCCTGAAGAATGCGGATGAGGCCCATGACGGTCTCATCGTCCGCGTTCAAAGCGGCGGTAGTTTCACTTAACAAGGCCGAACCTTGGTGTTCTTGGATGTATGACACCAGTTGGTCCATGAGCGAGTCGTCTTTCCCCATCGTTTATTATTTACCCTTTTTAAATTAATCTCATGGTTTTAGGTGATTCGGCTTCTTTAATCCTGCGTTTCCTGCGCGTCCAGCAATGGTACAAGAATTTCGTCATATTCCTGGCTCTTTTGTTCACTAAAAACCTGTTCAATCCACCTCTTCTAATTACGACTGCGTGGGGATTTTTCGCGTTATGCCTTGTGAGTTCAGCCTACTACATCCTCAACGATATTTGGGATTTGCCTGAGGACCGGCTTCACCCAGAAAAAAAGAATCGGCCCCTGACTTCCGGGCAGATTAGCATGCGGACGGCTTGGGCCGCGTCTTTACTGTGCGCTTTAAGCGGGCTTCTTTTGGCCGGCTGGTTGTCCGGATTGTTTTTTGTGTTTGTGGCGCTTCTTCTTGTTTCAGGAGTCGTTTATACTCTTGGCATAAGGAATGTCGCGGTTTTGGACATCCACGTAATAGCGTTCAATTTCCTTCTTCGCGCGGTGTCCGGCGCCATACTAATCGATGTCGCAGTTTCGCCGTGGCTTGTGTTCAGCATATTTTTTGTAGCATTGTTTTTGGCGGCTGGAAAGAGGGAGTCCGACTTGAGGTTTCTTGAGGAAAAAAGCCACGACAAAAACGTTTTGGCGCATTTGTCATCCGCCAAAAGGAAAGTCTACAGCGTCTACACGCACCCTCTTCTCCAGTCGTACGTGACTCTGCTGGCGGGAGTCATCCTTTTCACATACGCATTATACACGTTCATGGAGCACAACAAGCCTTACCCCTACATGATGGCGACGTTGCCGTTCGTCTCTTTCATGGTCCTAAGGTACCTGACATTCGTGTTCTCGGGCAGTCCCATAGCCCGCAAGACAGAACTAGTTTTCACCGACAAGCCGATGGTTACGGCGCTCGTAGCGTGGGCTGCGTCAGCCTATATACTGTTGGCTCATCTCTACTAATAGGATTCGAATAGTCTGCCCCACTTAGTCTTGTTGAAAGATGAAATCTTTCTTTTGCCGACAACAGGGTACCATAGCCGGTCGTGGTATGTTTCGCTGCCTAAGATGCACAATTTGAAAAGGGGCGTGTGGAAAAGAATGGGCTCTATGAAGCTGAGGCCGCCTTTCCTGAACAGTTGGTCGCCGGCTATCACCGCGCTTTTGCCTGTGGAAAAATGGAAATTAACGTCTTTTACGTCTTCGCCTACGACATCAATCTGGCCTACGTCAGCTATTCCCAATCCGCGGTCGTGGGCGATTTTGAGGAAAGGGATTTTCAGGGGATCAAAACCCATCATCTTGGCAGAGATAGCGTCTATTGCGACCTGGTCTTCTGACGCTAGAATGTAGTCTTTCTCTACCGGCTCCATTGTGCGGGGGCCTGCGCCGCTGCCGCATACCGTGCCGTCCATTACCGCGAATATTCCCGGATGAATCTCCTTCTGTATGGCCAATAAGTCCACCAAAACCTCGTGAATCATCTTATGGCAGTGGTGGCGTTTCTCAGTGATTAACCCCCCAAAAGCGTTTTTCATCGCACCCGTCATCGTGGTGTGGCCGTGCGTCTTTACTGTGGGAAGGTGTATGACGTTTTTTCCGGAAAACATTTTGGGGATAAGCTGGCCTTCAGGGAAAATCTTGTCTAAAGCTAGCAATTCCGTTTTGGGCTTGTATTCGACCCATTCCACGTCAGGCAATGCAGTGAAGTCTAGGCCGTACTTTTCAAGCACCGGAAGCCACTTGTTAAGCCTTGCGCCCTTTTTGGGGTCGGTGACTACAGTCTTGTTTTCGACGGGAATTACCTTCTCGTATCCGTCGTCCCTAAGCGTCTTAACAACGCCCTCCAGCTGCCACGGCTCGGTCGAACATGCGGGATAATACAAACTCCAACTCAGGTTAATCTTAAGGACAGTCTCATTAACTTTGGGAACGGCCTTCTGATACTCGGCCATACTCATAAGCCGGCCGTAGTCTGAGACAACGGTTTCTGGAGTGGTCTTAAGTACCGCGACTTTCGCCATCGTCAAAGAATACGAAGAACAGTTTTTAAAAAGTGTCTCTTACTTTCCGCGCATCGTCGCCTCAAACAAAGCGTCCTCAACCTTATTCAGGTTCCAGCGCACCATGTCCGCCTTCTTCCTTATTTCGCCGGAAGGCAAATCAAGGCCCACAAGGTTACCGTAGACGTCGGAGATGTACTCCTTAACCCTAATCGCAGTCTTCTTGTCGCCCTTAATCAAACTGTCGATTGCCTTGCGCACCAACTCGCCCGTCAAATCGCACAACCCCATCAAATACGCCTCGGTATCGACGCCCAATTCCCTGCGCGAAGGAACCTTATCCTTCCTTATGAAAGCCAAATAAGATTGAGCCTCAACAAACTCCTGATCTGCCGCCCCCAAAATACCAATCTGACCGAAAGGAAGCTTCTTCCTCAACAAATCAATGCTCCTTTTGGCGGCCTTAAGTTCCTTATCCTTTTTTTCCGCGTCCGCAGTTTCCCCCCGATGCAAAGCGTAAATGACGCTTTTAGTCAGCTTAATCAGGGCTCGGGACTCTCCGTGCAACCTGTCGCTAACCTCATGATAAACGGCTAACTCCTTGGTTATGTCGGCATACTCCTTCTTTTCCACGATAAAAAATTACGTGCCCCCTCTTAAGTATCACCCCCCATCAAGCTCGGCCCCTGCTTTCCCCCAAAGTGACGCCGCGGGCAATCAAATGCGCCGCCCGTATGGGCTCTGGAAGAAGGCTGTGTGTCGCAGAAACCTTAACGACTCTTACCGCATCCTCCCACTTGATTCCTACCGCCTGAGCGTAAATCTGTTTCCCCTTCTGCGTTTCCACAGGCCGCGGTTTTCCGGCCGATTGTATTGTCCGCCATCTTTTGTCTGCGTCAGGAAGGTAAGAAAGGGCCTTTTTGACTGCGTCGTAGTCCGGCATCTCGCGCATGATGGATATCGCCGGCAACCCTGTGGCTTCAGTCAAAGTGGGCAAATCAATCACATTGAATCCTCCAAGGCTTATGCCGTCAGTCATCACCACCCTCAAGTCCTTAAAATGGCACATTGAAACCATCTTAACAAGATTCTCAGTAGCATCAAGGCCATCAACAGCCGTCCGCATGGACAATACGCCGTCCATGAAACGCCCGCCCCTAAACACTACTCCAACAACAAGAACGTCTTTGTCAGTCCTCTTATGCGGGCCGTCGTCGACGCCCAAAATCCTGACCTCATCCTTAACCCGACGAAACCTCTCCTCCATAATCCCACCACTTACCTCATAGCCCAAAGACACTAAATATTGCGCTTACATACACTCGAAGAGTCTGTATTTATTCGGCTGATGTGTAGAGTTGAGTGTGCTTTCTAAGGGTTTTGATGAAGTCATGGCCGGCGATAGGACGCCATTGAAAGGAATTTCTGTTGTTGACGAACTAGTTCCCCCTCTGTTGGAGGCAAAAGCAAGGCCTGCTTTCATGCAAGACAGAATTAGGCTAGTTAGGATGCTTTTGGGCGAGGAACAATTCAACTCAGACTTCATAATACAACAGTTGGGTAACAGAGACTTAGTGAACCGCATGGGGGCGCTGTATGCAGTCGGCGGGGAGAAGAACATCCCAGACGAAAACAAACAACGGTTGGCAGATAAAATCGAAACACTAGCCAAAGATTCAGACCGGGATATCCGTCGGGCTGCTGCAACAGCATTGGGCAATTTAGGAGAAAAGGCGCTTCCTATTCTGCAAACACTACTCAAAGACACACAATATGTCCGCCAAGACGCAATAACGGCGTTGGGTGCTGTAGGTGAGAAAGCTCTTCCTACATTGATTCTACTGGCATTGGCGCCGAATTGGTTATTCCGTGAACCTGCAATAAAAGCTCTGGGAAAGGTCGGCAATGAAGCTTTACCTACGCTATCCACGCTTGCAGAAGACCCTGAAGGCTACGTCCGCGTGGCTACTGCGGCAGCATTAGGCAATGTAGGGGGAACAGCCGTCCCTACGTTAGTAAAACTAGCCGAAGACTCGGAAGGCCATGTCCGTCGGGCTGCTGCAACAGCATTAGGTAACTTAGGCAAGGAAGCTCTGCCTCCGCTATCCAAACTTGCTGAAGATCCAGAAGATAATGTCCGTGTGGCTGTTGCAACAGCATTAGGTAATGTTGGAGAAGAAGCCATTCCGACGCTAGCCAAACTAGCCCAAGACCCATATGGTGGTGTACACTGCACTGCAATAGAGTCGTTGGGTAGAATAGGGGAAAGAGCCATCCCTACGTTGGTCCAATTAGCTCAAGACCACGACTTAGGTATTCGTTGCGCTGTAGCGCGGAGTTTGGGTGCGGTAGGCGGACAGGCGCTGCATGAGCTGGAAAAACTAACTGAGGATCCAGTCCCGGACGTCAGCTCTGTCGCAAAAACAGCTTTAGCAGAGAAAAAAGCAGATAAAAAACCTATGTTAGACCTTCTAATAGGTTTGGGGGAGCCTGCGTTGGCTTCGCCTTTCCTGCGTGAAACCGAAGGCAGACTTCAGGCGCTTGCCGATATATCCGCAAGATTAACTGAGGAATTCGGCAGTGGATACGTTGGGGTAGTAATAGTTGGAAGCACCGAAAAAGGCTACATGACCCCGCAAAGCGACTTAGACTGCGCCATAATCGCTGAAAACCTGCAGGTAAAGAAAGAATTCGTGGAACTCGCGGAAGCAAGGGAAATACACCCCTGCATACGACTCAACCTGCCACCAGATACGCTTTCAGGGGACAACAGAAACTTCCTTTTCACAGGAATGTTCTTCGGAAACCGCGAGAAACTGGCGGAAATGCAAAAGAAAACACTAGACTCCCTCACCCCAGAAGACTGGGACACACTAAGAAAAACAATGATAAACAGAGACGTCGACTTTTACAAACTGTATAAAGGCGGCCTCAAATACGAAGACATAGAACTAATCGAACACGCCCGTACGGTACTATATACGCCTCCGGACTACGAAACAATGAAAACCCAAGTAATCTAACTGACTTTTCTAACACCAACCGTGCTAGGTAAAGACACTAAATATCGCCTTCCAGTCAATCAACGAGATTAACAATCTGGTGTGGGCTAACCGAAGGTGCTGAAAATTAATACCTCCGCATTCCATAGCCTAATGCATGCCAGAAAGAATCATAGCCGTGGTGCCGGCCTACAACGAACAAAACTACATAAAGCCCGTCCTTGAGGCTCTATTGTCCGCAAGAGACGCCGGCTTAATCGACGGAATACTTGTGGTTGACGACGGCAGCACAGACCTCACTAAAGACAGAGTTCAGGAGGTTCTGGGGAAACCTGTCTCAGAAAAAAATCTGGAAGACGGAAGCACCCAAACCATCCTACAACACGGCGCAATCATAACTCACGCCGAAAACAAAGGTAAGACTGCGGCATACACGACCGCAGTAAAATACTGCAAAACAGAAGCAGCAACCATAATGTTCACGACCGACGCCGACATGGCAAACCTCACAGTAGACCAAATAGGCGGTTTTCTATCCAAAATCCACGACAACAACGACATATGGATGATACGCGCGCCATACACGCAAGGCGACCCAGAACTAATCGAATCCAGAGTATGCCAGCCCATGCACTCTGGCTTCAGAGCCATACGGATGCATGCGCTAGAACCCCTCCTCTCAGGCAATAAAAAATGGGCGGAATACCTGCAACACGGCCGCTACAGCTGGGAAATCGCATTAGAGCATCTGATTCCCGTTGTAACGCATGAGTCAATCGACCCGCAAGGCCTCAAAACAATAGGGAAAAAAAGGAGACTTGAAGTCCCCGGACTCGGCCTCACCTCCCGCGAAAGAGGGGGAGGGACTACTCGGACATCTGAAATAGCAAGAGACATCGAGCTTGTAGAAGAAATCGAAGAACAGCGGCAGGGACGCCTTAGCGACTTGAAGATGGTGCGCAAAGCCCGCGACATGGGCGTAGAGCCCGCAGCAGGAAAGAAAGGGAGCGAACTGCGGGATATGATGGAGACGCTCAACCCCGACGAAATGGCAAACATGAGAGGCGAAATAACCCGGCGAATATACAGCCGCATGCGAAAACAGACTTAACTCCCCTCCCAACAGAAAACACGCAAACTCCTCAACTCGCATCATACCCCCCAAACCTAAAGCACCCTATATAACGGAATTTACCGTAGAATTTACCGAACATGGAAACGCAACCCGCCGGCATGATAATAGAAAGCGACGGCGCAAACCTAATAATCCAAGTCACAAGCGACCAAGTCGAAGTAGGAAGCATACTACGCGCGGTAGACGCATACGGCATAGTCACAGCCATGCGCTACAAAGAAGACGCAACAATAGGAAGCCGACACCTACTACAAGCAGACCTGCAAATATTCGGCCGCCTAATAGACGGCCGCATACGGAAAATCAAGCGGCCTCTAGAGCCTTACCTTCACGTTTATTTTGCGGGCAAACAGGAGCTTGAGACTCTTCTTTCGGGAGAAGACCGGATAGCAATCGGCGTAATATACGGAACAAAAGCAAGGGCGCTGCTTAAGGCTTCTGAGTTCGACAGGCACATAGCAATTCTTGCAAGCACCGGCAGCGGAAAAAGCTACACCGCCGCAAACCTGATTAAGGAGTACGCCCGCCTCAAACTGCCAGTCCTAATAGTAGACACCCACGGCGAATACCCCTCGCTTATCGAGCCTCTATCCAAGGAAAACAAGTTTCAAGTCGAAGTCCTCACAGTCAAACACGCAAGAAGCGGAATGAAACAATTCAAGATTCCAGTCTCAGACCTTGAGCCATCAGACTTCCACCACTTCATACCTTCGCTCACCGACCCGCAGCAGAACGCCCTCGAAGCAGTCATAGAAGACGTCCGCAAAAACAAAGAACACTACCTAATCGACGACCTAGCAGAAGCATGCAGCAGACTACCAGTCGCAACAACCAAAGGCGGAACAGCAGGAATAGGAACATACCACGAAGGAACAGTAGGCGCACTACAAAGAAAACTCAAAAGCCTCAGCCGAAACTTCAAGGACGTATTCAGCACGCACGGAACAGACATAACCACCCTAATAGAACCAGGCCAAGTAACAATAATCGACGTAAGCCTATCACAAACCGCAGTACGCCAAGCAGTAGTAAGCTACCTCGCCAAAGAACTCCTTAAAGGCCGCATGAACGCAGTCCACGAAATGGAAGGAGACCGAATAGAAAACCCCCTAATGCTACTCATAGAAGAAGCCCACAACTACGCAGCAAACAACCTAAACGCCAGCTGCAAACACCAACTATCCCGGCTAGCAAGCGAAGGAAGAAAATTCGGGATAGGCCTCGTCGTCGTCAGCCAGAAGCCAAGCAAAATCGACGAAGAAATACTTTCCCAATGCAACACCGGCATATACATGCACATCACCAACCCCAACGACAAAGAACACATAAGAAAAAGCTTCGAATGCATCAACGACACAATAATACGCGACCTCGACAGCCTAGACGTAGCCGAATGCATAATCGCCGGCGCACTCGTAGACGTACCCTTCCTGCTTTGTAAAATAGACTCAATAGACGTGCCCAAACACAAGAAACATAAATTCGAATTCAAAACAAAGAAAAAACAAAACACCGCAGGATTCGACTACGCATAAACGCAACACAAAAAAAGCCGCTGCCCCAGCAGCCAGCTGCTTATTTACCTTTCCTCCCACTACTCAACAAAACAAATGGAACTACACCCCGCAGAAATAAAAGTACTCAAGACTCTTGGGAGTCTAAAAGGTCCGTTGTATCCTAAACAAATAGCTGATAAAGCAGGGATATCCGAGGACGCCGTCCTCAGGGCGGCCGGGTGGTTAACTACTAAGAAATTCGTTGAGGTGATGGAGTACCCTGACGAAGTTATTGCTCTTGATGCTGAGGGAGAAGATTACGCAGAGAACGGACTCCCAGAACGTCAATTACTTAATGCCTGCAAAGGCAAACAACGCATTCCGGCCGAGGAAGTCCGGAAGGCAGTTCCCCAGCAAGTCTTCAGCATAGCCGTCGGCTGGATTCGCAGAAAAAACCACGGCGCACTCGCAGGCACAGAATTCATCATAGGCGACGCCTCAGAACGCGACGACGAAAAACTCCTTCGTAAAATCAAAGAGTCAAAAGCTATCCATCTGTCGGCGCTTGATGAAAAGGAAAAAGCCGCGTTCGACCTTCTCGCCTCGCGAAAGAATGTCTTGCGGGTAACCAAAGTAAAGACCATTCAAATTAAACTAACTCCCGACGGCGAAAAAATAATCCCTTCACTAAAAGATACCGAAGCATCAGACAAAATCGGCCAACTCACACCTGAAATCCTTAAGGGCGGCAGCTGGAAAAACAAAACATTTCGCCCCTACGACGTCACAGTGTACGTCAAACCCAACCACCCAGCGAAGAAGCACCCGCTACGCCGGGCGATGACTGAAATCCGCCAAATATTCACCGGCATGGGCTTTAGGGAAATCTCAGGCGACTACGTGGAAAGCAGCTTCTGGAACTTCGACGCTTTATTCACCGCCCAAGACCACCCAGTCCGAGACATGCAAGACACATTCTACCTCAAAAACCCAAACCGAATCCAAATACCCCACCTCGAACGCCTCAAAGACCCAGTCAAACAAACCCACGAAAACGGATGGAAAACAGGCAGCACCGGCTGGCAATACAAATGGAAAGAAGACGAAGCACTCAAAACAGTACTGCGCACCCACACAACATGCGTAACAAGCCGATACCTAGCAAGCATCACCCCAGCCGACCTACCCCAAAAAGTCTTCAGCATAGGCAAAGTATTCAGAAACGAAGCAATCGACTACAAACACCTACCCGAATTCTACCAAGTAGAAGGCATAATCGCAGACAAAAACGCCAACTTCCGCGGACTACTCGGAATACTAAAAGAATTCTACGACAAAATGGGATTCAAAAAAATACGCTTCCGACCAGGATACTTCCCCTACACAGAAATGAGCGTAGAACCAGAAGTCTACCTCGAAGAACGCGGCGAATGGGTAGAACTAGGCGGAGCAGGAATATTCCGACCAGAAGTAACCCAACCCATACTAGGAGAAGACATACCCGTACTAGCATGGGGACTAGGACTAGACCGCGTAGTAACACTACGCACAGGCCTAACAGACATACGCCAACTATACCAACCAGACATAGACGCACTAAGAGAAAGCAGACTATAACGCATTTTAAAACACCGCATCCATAATCCTAACATGCGCGTTAAGGCCGCCGTTGTCGCCTTACTGATAATCGCGTTTTCATTCTCAGCGTCAGCGTGGGGCCCGACGGCAGAAAAATACTTCTGCGAGCAGACCGTAAAAGCCGTGTGGGGCCAGTCCGCGCTAGATACGTGCATACTTAACCCAAAGGGCGCCGTAGTCGACGATTACTGCACCGTAGTGTCGGAATTATCCGGCAAAGAATTTTATACCCCCTGCAACACGCCCACAAACGGCAGATACGTTCATCCCGCAAACGTTCCCCTAAACGTGCTTAAAGACGACGCCAACCTGCACAACTACGCTCAATGCCCATTGACCACCCGCAACCCAGACCGCTCATGGGTCTGCGTTAACGGAAGCAACCTAGCAGCGGCAGAAGCCGGCAAGTGGCTTTCCGCCTCTAGAGCGGCTTCCGACGACTGCGTCAGAATACGCCTATTCTGCACCGCAGCCGCGTACTTGGCCGACCAGTATGATTCGCTTCTCCAGGTTCAATACCTAGACTACTGCATTCCCAACCTCACTGAAAACGTAGATGCCCAGATAAGCGCAGGCTCAACAAACGTATCCGCCAGATCTCAATGCTCATTCAAAATATGGGAGATGAAGACTGGAAACCGGACCATACCCAAAACCACCTCCCACACCTTCGTAGTGGACCAAACAGAGATAAACTCGATTATAGGAAACCTCACCTCAGAAGCCCAGGAAATACGGCAAACTCCGAGCCCGCTCCCCAAACCGGCAAAAACCACGACGACAACCACAACCACCACTACTACAACACTCAGTCAACAACCGCAAACCACAACAACACAACCCCCAACCCCACCCACAAACGAAACAGCAGAGTCCCTCCAACTAATAGACCTAATAGCGAATAACTCAGACATACAAAACCTATCGATAACAGAACTACTACAAACAATCTCAGGGCCTCCGGCAACGACCCCGCCCCAACCAAGAGGCGGCATGACGCTGCCTATTCTGCTGCTGATACTAATCCTAGCCGCGATAGGGCTGACCATAGGAGTTTACGTCGAAATCGAAATAAGACGAAGGAAAAAAGCCGCAACCCCGCAGCCACCAACAGAACCGCCAGAACCAATTACGCCCATACCACAGCAAACCCCGCAAACACCCCCAGAAAAAGCACCTGCGGCACCTGCCCCGACAGCACCTGAAAAACAACCCGCCGTACAAAAACTCCCCCCCCAAACCCCCCCCGCCGAAGCACATT
>CABMCB010000012.1 GCA_902384455.1 uncultured archaeon | reverse complement strand
TTAGGAATGGAGCGAACGGAAGATTCCTTTTTGGGCGGGATTCCATTGTAGTCATAGTCAAATTTGCGGGCGCTTGTTTCTTATGAAGGATATGAAGACCATCTGGAATAGTATCAGGAATCCGAATATGTACCAGAACAGGACCGGCGTTATCGTTCCCTTCTGGATGAAAGTGCTAAGTATCACAAGCAACGTCACCCCCATGCTAGGCAGGATGATTGCGGCCATCATGTAGACGAGGCTGTAGAGGTTGAGTTCTTTTCCGTATTTTTCTATTTTGGCTTCCTTGTCGGCGCGGATGTCGTTGGCTATGCTTTCGAGTGCGTCAAGCACGTCTCCTCCGCTTTTGACTGCGCTCACAATCTGCCAGAGGACTTTCCTAAGGTAGTCGCTGGGGCTCCACAGTCCCACGTCGTCCAATACGTCTGTCATGCTGCGCCCCGACTCCACTTCCTGCACAATGCCTGCGGCTATTGCGCTGCATTCCCCGTATTGGCCGCGGGCAACGTTCACCATTGTGTCGAACAGCGGTACGCCGCTTGTGAGTTGTATCTGTATGTCTTTGAGCATGTATTCGAGGTCTGAGTCTATGAGTCGGGCGCGTTTGGCTATCCTGTTTTTTGGTATCACCAGCAGGTAGAAGAATGCGAGCGCTCCTATTACCGCCGCGAAAAGTATGCTGCTGTAGACTTGGCTTATTCCTTTGCTTAATGTGGTGGGTACGGCGACTACTATGAACGTGCCTATCGTGGACGTCAGGGCAAGGTATATTACTATGCTGAAGTATTGCGTGGGGTCTATAGCGTAGCCGGCCCTCTTGAGGTCCCATTCTATGGTGGGGAATAAGGCTTCGAGGTGCTTGGCTGACCCCCTAAGGGGGCGGGACATCTCTGCGATGGTCCGGTTTTCGAAGATGGACGGCATGAATGTGTTTACGTCACTGGGTTACGTCCCTCAGATATTAGTTCAAGGACGGTTTCCTTGTCCAGGTAGTATTCGGTGACGATTCTTCCGACGTTTTCCACGCCCCTGATGTTTTGAGACTGAAGCCAGTTGAGAATCTTCTGCTTGCCCGCCAAATCCTCCGCAATCTCGGCTTCGTTTAGGCCCGCAAAAAGCTCCAATTCGTCTTTGACGCGCACCGAAGGATACATCTTCTCTATGGTGTCTGTCCTAGGCTGCCACTTGTATAGGGTGTTGAGTTGGGGAATGTCGGTTTCGTCGCGGGTTATTTCCACCACCTCAAACGTCCGCCTTTGCCGGGTGCGGCGGTTCCTGTACTGCACCACAATAAGGTGCAGGCTCCTTAGCACGCTTCCGGGTATGCTCATCGGCGGGCTTGTGATACGGTCGACCACTTCGCTTGCCTGCTCGGCGTGGAAAGTCCCGTAGACGGAATGACCCGTATGCATAGCCTCAAACAGCACCTCAGTCTCCTCTTTACGGCGGACCTCTCCGACTATGATGCGGTCTGGACGCATACGGAGGCTGTTTTGCATCAAATCCAGCATGCTGACCTCGCCCTCCCCCTGAGGATTAGGCGGCCGGACAGTTAATGGAATCCAGTGCAAGTATCCCGGCAGGTTCAGCTCGCGAGTGTCCTCTATACTTATGATGCGCTGGTTGGCAGGCATGAAAGGCATGAGGGCGTTAAGCATCGTGGTCTTACCGCTCGCTGTTCCTCCTGCAATCAGCATCGACAACTCGTATTCAATAGCAAGCCAAAGGAACGCGGCCGCCTCCGTGTTTACTGTGCGCACGTCGGGGTCCATGAAGTGTATGACTGTCCATGGCGTGCGGGAAAAGCGTCGTATTGTGACTGTGTTTCCTATGGTGGATATTGGGTAGAGTGTTGCGTTGATTCTGTCTCCGGTTATGAGGTGGGCGTCCAAGAGCGGCGCCAGGTTGGTTATTTCGCGGCCGACTTCTCGTGCTATTCGGCTGGCGTAGTTCATTATCATGTCTTCGGTGGGTATGTAGATGTTTGTTTTTACCCACGCGTGTTTTTTGTGGTAGACCCATACTACGTCTTTGGCGCTGTTGACTACGACTTCTTCGATGTTGGCGTCCGCGAGTAGGTATTCGATGTCGCCGAGTCCTATCATTTCGTTGACTAGTACTCGGCTTAGTGTGGCGATGTATTCGTTGCTTGCTCTTTTGAGTACGCTTCTGAGTTTTTCTTTGCTTCTGGCTAGGAATTTGGCTTTGAGTTTTGCGAATTTTTCTGTGTCGAGTATGTCGTGTCCTTCGATTCTTATTTCGCCGACAAGCGCGCGTTTGGTTTCGTCAAGTAGGGCGCGTGTGACGAAGTCTATGTGGGGCATCGTCACGTGGTAGTGGTAGACGTAGTCGCCTGTGTCTATTATGCGCACCGGCAGGTGCATGTCGCCTGCGTTTATTATGTAGGCGTCTACTTCGGTGTATTTTCCTTCGGGTAGTTGGTCGGCGAGAAGGTTCTTTTTGTGCTCTTTTTCTTCCAGGTCTATTTCTTCTTGGGGCGTTATCCGGGGTTTGCCTGCGTCTGCGGCGGGCTGTTTTAGGGATATGAGGTCTGGGTCTTGAAGGAAGTGCGCCTCTATTTTTATTTTGCTTTCTCTTTGCAGTTGGCTTGCTATGCGGAAAAGGTCTTTTTTGTCCATCCGCAGTTTTGCTGCGGCGTCGTCAAGGGATATGCGCCTTGTCGCGTCTACTATGGCCGTAAGAAGTGTGGGTATGTCTTGGTTCCGCGTCGAGGGTGATGTCTCCGCCATATCTGTTTTATTAATCTTAGGGGGGGAATAAAAGCAGCAGATTACGTCACTTCGACCACGCCGTTAGCGGAGTACCTGATGTCGTATGCCTTGTATGTTCCCGCGCTGTTAAACGTCCAGGATATTTGCGATAAGGGCGGCATGTCTCGGGGTTCGCCGAACCCCGGGTCGTCCACGTAAATCGTGTGCGATAAGTCATAGTTCGCGTTAACCCAAGTTATCGTAGTCCCCGCCGGAACCTGTATGGGCGACGGATTTAAGGAATCGGCCGCTCCGTCGAAGAATACGAACACGAAGCAGTTCAGCGGCCTCATGTTGTATGATAGCGCGTGGTTGAGGTCTATGCGGAATTCGGGGTATTTGGCGGTGTTGGTGGTGCAGTATCCGGGTAGGCCTGCGAAGTAGGCGTAGTCCACCCAAGTCAGGTTGATGGTCACCGGTACTGCGTATTTGGCGACTTCATCCAGGTTTATGAAGCTTTCAATACCTACGGGGGTCACGTTAAGTTCTAGGGAAGAAAGCATTAGTTCGCTCTGGTTCCGGTATTTTTCGCTGAGGTTTATTCTGCCTTCAAGCCGGTCGAAGAATGACGGCCCTTCGTTACTGGGTAGGTAGCAGGGGGTGGTTAGGCGTGAGTCTGTTTCTGTGCCGTCGAGTGTTTCTGCTTGGGGGCATTCTGCGTAGTAGCGTAGCAACGCCGGTTCTTTGGTCTTAAGGTAGATTAGTGGGTCTTCCATGGAGTTTATGCCGGCTACCGCGAACAATGGTATTCCGTAGCCGCGGTATAAGCTTTTGTTGGTTGAGCTGTAGACTTCCAGGTCTACTTCGGCTAGTAGAGCGTAGTGCATGGCGTCGAACGGGACGACTGCGAAGGACGTTATGGACAGGTTGACTGCGTAACCCAATTCTTTACCTTGCGCTATGGCTCGGGTTTGCCAGTCGCGCAGCGTGTTGTTTTGCATGTAGGGCGCGGGCCCCGCATATTGGCCTTTGTATGTGCCGCAGTAGGCTAGTTCTGCTATTGCTGCGGGGGCTCCGGTTAGTGAGGTTTGTAGGTTGCTGCATGGGGTGTATGCGTAGTTTTCGAGGCTTTCTCCGTTTTTTAGTATTGCGTCTACGGCGTATACTCCCGCTCGTTGTCCTGAGACGCTTGCGGCTCTTGTGAAGTCCATTCTGACGGCTTCCACGTAGTAGTGTATGTCGTCCGTTTCCATTGTGTTGGCGGAGTCGGATAGTCCTATGTCGCTGACGTACACGTAGAATAGTATGAGGGACAGCAGGATTAGCACGAGTAGTACGATTGTGAGGCTGTATACGAATCCGCGGTCGTTTAGTTTCTTCATATCCAGACGATGAGTTCTATTATGCTTGGTCCCCACAGGCTTTGGACGCCGATTAGGGGTTGGGATTCTAATTTCATTGTTGTGGGGTTGAATCCGACTTCAGAGTCTATTACGCCGTCTTTGTTGACGTCCATTGTTTCGTTGAGCAGGCGGTATACTGCGTCTTTTGCGGCGTCTGATTTGTCTGCGGGCGGGCCGTGTGAAAGCGGCGTGTACCAGCATGTGTCTATGCCTGCGTAGGATGGTGGGATGTTTTGTGTGTAGAATTTTTGTTCTGCGCCTGTGTCGTAGACGAACGTCCATCTGCATCCGTCGGTTACGCGGTGGCGTTGACCGTATGTGACGTTGAGTAGTGTGTTGAGGTTGTACCAGTCGAGTGTTAGGTTGTCGGCGGTGTAGTTTCCTGGGCATGAGGCGGAGAATCGCATTGGTATGTAGCAGTATATCATGTTGTTTTCTGTTTGGTTTTGGCATCCGTTGCATGAGCAGCCTTGTTTGAGTATCATGTTTAGTTTGAGGCTGAAGTCTTGTATTGTTTGGGGGCCTGTGAAGTCGCAGTCTGAGGCGAATTCCCAGGGGTAGTTTAGGTCGTTCCCTACGTCTACTGTCAGGGGGTATGTGCCGGGCGGTACTGTTGTGGTGGTGGTTGACGGCATTGTTGTGGTTGTCGTCGTGGGGGTGGTGGGGTCGCCTGCGCAGGGTAGGCCGCAGCAGGTTACGAAGTATAGGGCTGGTCTTTGCGGGTCAGGCGTCCATGTTCCTCCGG
>CABMCB010000011.1 GCA_902384455.1 uncultured archaeon | reverse complement strand
TCACAGTAAAAACAAACCCGACTGCAACCACAACATTCACATAACCAGTCAAAGCATCACCCCCAACCAGCCCACCGCAAATCATCTACTTAACGGTCACAGACCCAGTATTCCGCCAAAAAACCTCAACAACCCTCTGGTGCAACGCCACAGCCAGAGACTTCAACGGCATAAACGACATCAAAACAACACTACTCACAATAACCCCCCCAACAGGCAGCACAATCCAAACAATAACCAAAAACGACAGCACCCTAAACACAAACCCAAACGACGAAACAATAGGCAGCACCTACGACCAAATCACCCTACCCTACAACGCCCCAACAGGAACATGGACCTGCACAATACTAATGATGGACGCAGGCGGCCTATTCACAGAAGAAACAGCCAACTTCACAGTCTACGAAGCAGCCTGCGACAACAACGTACTAGACGGAAACGAAACCCTCACTGACTGCGGCGGAAACTGCCCCGCATGCCTCAAGGCCGAAGACACATCCCTAACGGTATTCGCCGGAAACTCGGCCGACGGCGAAATAGACGTGCGCTCCTACGCCAAGGTGCCCATAACCATAACCGGCATCACCACCGGCGACCTGACGACGGAAAGAGACGCAAGCGACATAATACCCTCAGAAAACATCCAGTGGGGAAGCAGCTTCACCATACAACCTCTGCACAAAACAACAGTACGCTACTCCGTCTTAGCCCCACAAAAAACCAGGCGCGACATATACCGCGGCAACGCAACATTCACAACAAACAACGAAAAAGTCTCGGCCCTCTCAGCCATGCAAGTTGACGTGCGCATGCCGGGCTCCGAAACGCTAGGGATAAAAACCCAGGCATACCTCGGCTTCATACCCATAGACAAAAGCTGCATCAACGAGAAAGTCGTCGCAGTAGTATACGACAACAAAACAAAGCAACCCCTAACACAAGCCCACGTAATAATCACATTCAGAAACAAAGTATTCAAAGAAGGCGACACAGACAAAAACGGCAGCATAACATTCTACCCCATAATCAAAGGCATATACCAACTAAACGCCACCAAACAAGACTACCTGCCCGTGTCCATAACGCTCCCAGTCGTAGACTGCTCCGAAGGCCCCACATGCGACGACGGCGTCAAAAACCAGGGAGAAAGCGGAGTGGACTGCGGAGGCCCGTGCCCCAAGTGCCCGACTTGCTTTGACGGCTTGCAAAACCAAGACGAAACGGACGTGGACTGCGGAGGGACATGCAGAGCCTGCCACTGCGTAGACGGAATAAAAGACGCCGACGAAGAAAACATCGACTGCGGAGGAGCAGACTGCATATCCTGCCTGGAGCTCCACAAGTTCCCGCCGCTTGTGATAAAAGTGCCGCCTGAAGTAGTTGTGGGCGACGAAGTCAACGTAGGCGTACACGACGACGAAGGATCACCCGTATCGGCGCTGCTGAAGTTCATCACACCCGGAAACAAAATAATACGCGGCATAGCAGACGAAAACGGCACATTCAGGTTCACCCCCGGCGAAGAAGGAAAATACTCCATCTACGCGATAAAATCCGGATACATACCCGCAGAAGACAACCTACAAAGTTCAAGCACATTCGTACCCTTCATAACCCGCGCATCATCATACCTACTCCCGCTCTTAGCCCTCATATTCATAGCCGTAATACTAAAATCATCCCGCTCCAACATAGTCGCAGACGACGAAGCAGTAAACCAACTTCTGGAGGAAGGCGCAATAAACCGCTACAAAAAAATCTATGTGACATACGCGACCCTCAAGAAATATGAGGAAAAAATACCCGGCAAACTAGAAAAAATAGACCTCAACGAAAACGAACTCAGAAGAAGCGACGAACTAGCGGGGAAACTAGGAATAACCCCACAAGACGCCCAAATGCTAATACTCGCAGAAAAAGCAAAAGCCAAAGCCCTAATCACCACCCACACGCTCCCATTCAAAACCCACAACCGAACCCGAATAGTCCTCACAACCGACCTGCTGAAAAAATAAAAGCCAGAACCCCCTACCCCCACTTACACAAAAACGCACGAGAGTCCTGTACGCCCCGCATCCACCGCTGAATGCGCAACCTTACCGTAAGCCGGCATTTTAGCAGTATTTATATTGCCGTCCGCCTCTATAATCCTACCATGGAGTTCAAAGTCGTTGTTTCAGACCCCACTGCGGGGAAATCCTACCAGAAGGAAGTCAAAGACGAAGCCGCCCGCAAACTACGCGGAATAAACGTAGGCGAAGAAATAGACGGCGCAATAATAGGCCTAGAAGGATACAAGCTCGCAATAACCGGCGGAAGCGACCGAAGCGGATTCCCAATGAAACAAGGAGTCCACGGGTCAGCAGCCGCACGAGTCCTCATGGACTCAGGCGTTGGGTACAACCCTAAAAGGGTCGTGCGCACGCGCAAAAGGGTTCGCGGAGAAAGAATAGACGAAGACATAACCCAAGTCAACACCATCGTCGTAAAAGCCGGAAAGAAAACCCTCGAGGAGCTTCTGGGCGCACCCAAAGAAGCCGCCGCTCCCAAAGAAGAATAAACCATATTCCAACAAAACTCATGAGCAGTCAGCCAGAAGTCAACGTAGGGTTGGTCGGCCACGTAGACCACGGAAAAACAACCCTAACCAAGGCTCTGTCCGGTGTCTGGACTGACCGCCACAGCGAAGAGATAAAACGGGGCATAAGCATCCGACTCGGATACGCCGACACCACATTCTACAAGTGCTCCGACACACCAGAACCCGACTGCTACGTCTGCAAACCCGAATGCGAAAACGGCAAAAAAACCGAAGTCCTACGCCGCGTCAGCTTCGTAGACGCACCCGGACACGAAACCCTCATGGCGACGATGCTATCCGGCGCATGCATGATGGACGGCGCAGTACTAGTCATCGCCGCAAACGAAACATGCCCCCAACCCCAAACAGCCGAACACCTAATCGCATTAGACAGCCTAGACGTACGAAACGTAGTCATAGCCCAAAACAAAGTCGACCTCGTAACCAAAGAACAGGCAAAGAAAAACTACGACGAAATAAAAGCATTCGTCAAAGGATCATGCGCCGAAAACGCGCCAATAATACCAATCGCAGCCCACTACGGAGCAAACATAGACGCACTAATACAAGCAATACAACAAACAATACCCACACCACACCGCGACCTCAAAAAACAACCACTACTATACGTCGCAAGAAGCTTAGACGTAAACCGGCCAGGACACGCCATAGACACACTAGTCGGAGGAGTAGTAGGAGGAAGCGTAGTACAAGGCCGATTCAGAGTAGGAGACCAAATAGAACTACGGCCCGGAGTAAGAAAGAAAAACGCATACCAACCCATAATCACAGAAATAATCAGCATAAACGCAGGCGGCCAAAAAATAGACGAAGCAACACCCGGCGGCCTACTCGCCTTCGGCACAAACCTCGACCCCAGCATCACCAAATCAGACAACCTCTCCGGAAACGTAATAGGCCACCCCGGAAAACTGCCTGAAGTACTCAACAAACTATCCCTTGAAGTCCACCTGTTCGAGAAGCTGAAGGGAAGCCAGACTAACGAGCCAGTCAAACCCCTACTTAAAGGAGAGCCCCTGATGATTTCCGCCGGAAGCGCAGTGACGCTCGGCGTAGTCACAGAACCAAAGAAAGGGCAGATGGACCTCAAGCTCCCAATATGCGCAGACAAGGGCCATAAGGTGGCTTTGTCGCGCCGTTACCAAGCCCGCTGGCATCTAATCGGCTACGGCATAATAAAATAGTTACGTCAAGGTGAACAGGGAATCAGTTACCCCGGTCGTCCTCGACACCAACTTTCTCCTTCTGCCTGTAACCCATAAAGTCCGCATATTCGACCGGCTAATCCACATGATTCCGGAGCCGCACAGGATGATTACCTTCTCATGCGTCGTAGAGGAACTTAAGGCGTTATCCGAAAAAGACCACGGCAAAAAAGGCGCCGCCGCAGGCACAGCAATCAAACTACTGCACGCCCACAAAATACAAGTGGAAGAAGCCGCTCACCCCGTGGACGAAGCCCTCATAAAATACGCTTCCGCGCACCCCGGCTGCATAATATGCACAAACGACCGCGCGCTAAAGAAACGTCTGCGGGAAGCGAAAGCTTACGTAATAAGCCTGCGCGGCCGCGACACCCTCGTTCGGATTTAGTTGTGGGGTCTTAGATGTTCAGCGGGGCGCTGATTAAGTTCCAGCCTGAAAATAGGGCTTGATTTACGTCTATTGTTGTCGTAGTCGTGGTTGTCGTGGTGGTTGTCGTCGTTGTAGTTGTCGTAGTTGTCTCTGCCTGAACCTCATATACTGGTGTTGGGTCTGCGCCGTACATTGTGAGTGTGCCGTTTACCGGGCAGTCTTGCATGAAGCTTCCCGTCGGGCAACTGCCGCAAGTTGAGCAGTTAGAGAGAGCATACCAGTTCCCTCCTCCGTAGGCGTTTTGCAGGCAAGCGCTTTCATTCATCGTTCCGTTGCAGGCGACAACTGTGATTAAGCTTCCGTTGGCGTCAAAAGGCATAGTAAGATTCCACGTGAAAGTCTCAAACGCCTTAAGAGCCGTCATGTCAGGACCAAATCCGAATCCCAGCGTGACGTTAGTCTGGTTTGTTATGTTCTCTATCTCCTGCAAGTCTCCGCCGCCCATTTTGCTGGGGTCTATTTCGCTGACGTTAAAAAGCGGGGCTGCTGTGTCGTTCATGTCTGTGACAACAATCATCATCAGGCCTCTGCCCGGCCAGGGAAATACGCTCGTGTTCAGGTTGACTACCTGCAGGTGCGGGACGAAGTGGTCTGCGTAGATGATTATGTTTTCTCTTTCTGCGCCGTTTTGGTTGAATGTGATGTTTACGACGGGGTAGTTGTTTGACATCGCAGCGATTACGTCGCTCATGTTTCTTACTACTAAGGCTGTGCAGCGGTGCGGGCTGTCGGATGCGTTCCACCTGCACTCAACTTGAACTCCCGGAGGAAGACTGCCTCGCGGAAGCGTAGCGTTTATGCCGTTGCAGGCCGGCTCAGCGACATCTCCGCCGTGGCAGGCGTTGCTTAAGTTGCTAAACTGGCTTTGGATGTGCATGTTTCCCGCAAGAAGCGGAGTGGAAAAAACAAATAGGAATGCGAGTACCGCAGCAGCCGTCAATATCCAGTTACGACTTAACCTTAAACCAACCATCTTAAACCCCGATTTCAGGGTGAACTATTGTATGGGGTGGATTAAAAACCTACTGCCCCACTACCGCCTTAGGCACAAGAAGAGAAACAGTCGTACCCTCATCCGGCAAGACAAAAAACACAGCACCCGACAAAACCATATCAAAAGCGTTTTTAAACAGGAAACGCGCATACTATTCCAACCCGCTCTCACAGCGGAAAACATGAATTAGAGCGCCAGCAGAAAACGCAGGCCGCCCTAAGGATACAGGAGGAAAAAACAACATGTACAAGATAGTCAAAGTACAGGACACCGTACGAGTACCGCCAAACAGATTCGGCGAAGACCTAAACTCAGCCGTAGTATCAGAACTCGGCGATTTACTTCCCGGCAGAGTAGACAAAGCGCTCGGCCTAATACTAGCCGTAGACAACGCCGAAATCAAATCCGAAGGAAAAATAATCCAAGGAGACGGAGCAGTATACTTCAGCACACTATTCGACATACTCGTCTACCAACCCATGCTACACGAAGTAGTCGAAGGAACAGTAAGCGAAATCACAGAATTCGGAGCATTCGTAAACTTCGGCCCAGTAGACGGCCTAATACACGTCAGCCAAATAACCGAAGACTTCATGAGCTACGACCAAAACAACCAGATGTTTTTGGGCAAAGAAAGCGGCCGCAGCCTCAAAGTAGGCGACGTCGTGCGCGCCCGCATAGTCACAATAAGCCTCAAAGACCGCATAAGCACAAGCAAAATCGGGTTGACTATGAGGCAACCTTACCTCGGCAAGCTAGAGTGGATTGAAGCCGAAAAGACCGCTCAGAAAGAAGGCAAAAAACCCGAAGCCGCAAAGAAGGAATCAAAGCCGAAAGGCAAGAAAGACGACAAAAAGGAGGACAAGAAATGAACGCCTGCAAAGTATGCAAACGCCTAGCGGACGACGAAGCAACCGCCTGCCCGCACTGCGGCGGAGCCACAACACAATACTGGAGCGGCTACCTCGGCGTACTAGACGCCAAAGAAAGCAAGATAGCCAACAAAGTCAGCATAAAAGAAGACGGCCAATACGCCCTGAAGGTGAGGTAATTGAGGCTGACGCCCAACCTGCGCGCAGAACTCAAGCAACCCTTGGGGGCAGTGGTATCCGACGTAGAGGAAGCGCCACTTGCAGGCAAAACCCTCGTGTGCGTAGGCGACTGCGCAGCAATATCCGTCCTCGAAGGCGGATACAGACCGCAAATCATAGTATACGACCGCAAGACAAAACGCAAAACACTGCCTAAAAACACCCTCCTGGAAACATACGGCTCAAAAGCAGTAAACATCACAAACCCCGCAGGCACAATAACACAAGAAGCATTTGCCACATTCAAAGAAGCATACGCAAAAAAAGAAACCACGCGCATATTCGTGGACGGCGAAGAAGACCTGCTGACGCTCCCCGCAATAGCAGAAGCGCCACTAGGATACGTCGTATTATACGGCCAACCGGACGGCGGACTGGTCGTCGTCAACGTAAACAACCTTATTAAAGGGAAAGTAGCTAAAATTATAGGTTCGATGGAAGATGAAGATTGAAGTAGTTTCAGAACGTGCAAACCCCCTTCTGAAAAGAAGAGAGGTCAAATTCAGCGTCTCCTATGCAGGAGCAACACCCAGCCGAAAGGACATACGCGAGGAACTCGTAAAACTCCTACACGCCAAAGCCGAACTGCTGGTTCTCGACCGCGTAGACAACGAATTCGGAAAAAACTCCGCCAAAGGATACGCCAAAGTCTACGAAAACAAGGAGGCAATGGGCGTCGAACCACTCCACAAACTAAAGAGAAACCTTCTGGTGGCCGACGAAAAGAAGGCTGAAGCAGCCGCTCCCGCACCAGCCGAAGAAAAGAAATAAACAAACAGAGGAAAACAACATGAGCAAACGCTGGTCCAACTACGCCGTTTCCGGAACCACAATCACAAGAAACCTTAAAAACTGCCCAAAATGCGGTCCAGGCATATTCCTGGCTTCACACGGCAACAGAAACGCATGCGGAAAATGCGGTTACACAGAATTCATAGCCAACGCCGAACTCAAACCCCAAAAGGCAGCTAAGCAGGCGCCAAAAAAGGAAGCGAAAAAGAAGGAACCCACCAAGGACAAACCTGAAGGAAAGCCCGCTTCCAAGGAAAAACCAAAGTAGACTCTGCCCATGAAGGTCGTTGGCGTGGATTTGGCCGGAAGCCAACGCAACGACACGGGATTCTGCGTTCTAACAGTAGACGAGTCAGACAAGAAAGAGGTTTCAGTCCGCCTTCTGAAGACAGACGAAGAAATAATACAGCACATACTAGAAGCCCAACCCCAAGTCATAGCCATAGACTCACCCCTCACCTACAAAGGCTCAATCAGACGCTGCGACGAACTACTTGCGGGATACGGCGTCCTGTCGCCGACACTGCCCGGAATGGAAATACTCGCTAAACGAGGAACAAACCTTGCCGAAAAACTACGCCAAACAGCCGAAGTAATAGAAATCTCAGTAAAAACGTCAGCCAAAATACTCGGAGTGGCGGCAGACAAAAACGACCTGCGCTACCAGAAAAACCTGATGAACCTAAACATAGGCGGAGACATAACAACACGCTTCCTAACCAAAGACGAACTAGACGCAATAGTCGCAGCAAGCACCGCCTTCCTATACACCACAGGCTCAACCGAGAAAGTAGGAGACGAAAACGGAACCATAATAACACCCAAAGTCTAAAAAGGATGGAAAATAAAAAACCCCCAAAAAAACAACAAGACATCTCCAAAACAGCCAGATTCATGAGATTCTTCTACGAAATACCCGCAAAACAACTAATGCGCAAAAAAACATACAAACCAAAATACGCCGACGCAGAAATATTCCTAGCCGCAAAAAAAGGATTCACCGGCGGCCTAACCCCCAGCGCCTCATCCACAATAATGGCGACAGACGGATACTTCTACGTCTCATTCAAAAACGAAACTAAAAACCCTCTGACCATACAAAAAGTCGAATTCACAAACCTAGCCGAAGACATAGTCCGGCGCGCAGACTCAATACTGCCGGACAAAAAAGTGCCGCCGCAATACACAGTAAAACTCACCACAACAGGACTAACAGCAACAGAACGCCACCCATCAGTAGACAATAGAAAAGAGCTGTTCGAAGTCAAAATACTCGTAGAATACGTTGAAGGCCAAGAAAAAAAGCGCTCAGAAGGCGTAATAACCGGCCCCTACTCCGAAAGCCCAAGCAAAGACATATTCAAATCAGGAATCTAAACCTCCAAACCCCTCAAGGCGAAACGTCATCTTCAGCCGGCTTATCCCCACTCTTCTCCTGCTTAACCGCCTTCCTCTTGGACTGCGGCTTCTTTTCCCTGATGAAAAGCCGCAAAATCCAATCCCAAAAAGGATTCCGCCTCCTCCTAGGCTTACGCTGCAGCCTCTCAAGAGGCGGCTTAGTCTCCTGCGGCCTAGGCTTCTTGACTGCGCTTCCGGCCTTATGGCGGGTTTCTCTCACGCGGACGTCAACGATGAGCGGCTGCTCGACGCTTTCCCCCACAATTAGGGCGTGTCCGACGGCAAGCTGTTTTATGTCGTTTTCCATCCCTGCGGTGAACCCCTCTATGCTTTGGCTTATGGCCCTAAGGTCGTTGGGGTTTGTCACCTTGAGGATAATTTGGGTGTTGCACTGCGACAAGACGTTTTTGTCTACTCTGGCGGGACGCTGGCTTACTATGCACAGTCTGAAACCGAATTTGCGCCCTTCCGCCGCGGCAGTCCTAAGTATGCTTGAGCTCACTACGTCGCCGAACCCGCGCTCAGGGCAGAAGTTGTGGGCCTCCTCAATGAGGAAGAACAAAGGCGGAATGGCGCCTTCGCGCCTCAAGTCAAAGAGGTCTTTGACTACTTTGGCCACCACAATCTGCTGAATCTGCGGGTCACTGCCCAGCAAATTGATGAGGCTGA
This sequence comes from uncultured archaeon, assembly GCA_902384455.1. GTDB lineage: Archaea > Altiarchaeota > Altiarchaeia > IMC4 > SCGC-AAA252-I15 > CABMCB01. The sequence continues at coordinate 57,184 of CABMCB010000011.1, read as the reverse complement.
TTTTGCCCGGCTGCACCAGACCCTTATAGTCAATCGGGTTGCCCTCAAACAAACCGCTGTCCCTTAAGCTTTCAAGGCCGGATAGCACCTTCCATGCGGAAGGGTTCGGTTCTTCGCCAACGCTTTTTATTAGCTCTTCGAGGGTGTACTGTCGTCCTTCAAGATCCTTCAGAACGTTGTACAATATGCTTTGCTGGCGGTCGCCCAGCTTCATGGGCATAATCTCGGCCAACTCCATAAGGTCGAACGTTGAAGGTAGCGCAATCTTCTTGGCGCCTTCGTTAATGGTGGTGTTAACGGCGTACTCAGTCAGGACGTCGGCGTAAGAATGCGCCTTAACCCCGTACTTCATCATCAAATCATACTCGTCGTTCTCCTCCCCCAGAGTCCTGTATTCCCCGTGAGGGTCAATAACGACTACGGCGACGTTCGCCTTCAAAAGCTCCTCCAAAATTACGGCGACAGTATAGCTTTTCCCCGCCCCCGTCTTTGCCAGAACGGAAACGTGCTTGCCTATAGTCTTCTCAACGTCAAGGAAAACAGGGATGCTGTGGCCTTCCAAAAAACCGATGTAAATGCCCTTTCCCTCAGAAGATTGCGACAAACCCAATACAGAAGTAATCAGCGAAGTGTCTGCGCGGAAAACCTCGCTTTCCGGCCTAAAAGGCGTCTTGGGGAAATAAATGTTTCTTCCGTCACGGTATCCTATGGTGCGGGCTTCCGCCATCGTCTCTTCGTCGTCGAAATCGTCCAGAAACCGGCGCATAGCCTCTATGCGCGCAAGAACCCACCCATAAACTTCATGCTTCACCTTAATGTACGCGCCGCGTTCAACAGACGGATCCGTAAGACGGATGGTAAAATAACCCGATTTCACAGTGCCGGAAAGCTTTCCAACAGACTTCTCCGCCTTATCCATGAACGTAAGGAAATTGGGATAAACAAGATAAATAGGGGACATACGAAAATGGTATGCATGCAAAACGCCGCAAAACCCCCAATACGCCGGGGCAGACGCCCAAAGGAATCCGACCCGCTAAAAGGAGGATTCGAATCATTCGCGGTAGTGCTCGTCTCCCCCGTATACGGAGGAAACATAGGAGGAGTAGCGCGCGTCATGAAAAACTTCGGCTTCACAAAACTCTGGCTAGTTGCCGCCCCACCAGAAGACGCCGAAGCAAGAAGAAGAAGCATGCACGCACTAGACATACTCAAAAACGCCAAAAGATTCAACACACTCACAGAAGTACGCAAACAAGCAGACTTCCTCGTAGCCACAAGCGCAATAGTAGGCACAGACGCAAACGCACTACGCACACCCATCTACCCAGAAAACCTCACCTCCGCCGTCGAATCCAAAGGAACAATAGCAATAGTATTCGGCCGCGAAGAATCCGGCCTCTCCAATGAGGAACTTGAGTTGTGCGACCTCTTGGTAACAATTCCTGCTCACCCGCAGTACAGCACCCTGAATCTGGCGCAGGCGGTGGCGGTGATACTCTACGAGGTTTCGCGCCTGAAAAACAAGAAGATTCTTTCCTCTCAAAACAAGATGCGGGAACTGTCGCTTGAACAGAAAGAATTTTTGCTCAAGAAATACGACGACCTCGTGGACTCGGTAACGGAGGGCGAATACCAAAGGAAACTCGCCAAAAAAACATTCCGCCACGTGCTCGGCCGCGCATTCGTCTCCGGCAAAGAAGCAAGCACCTTAATCGGAGTATTCCGTCGGGGTGTTGAGAAAAAACGTGTTTAAGGCGCGCACCCTGGGTTGCCTGTTATCCCCTTAACTATCTCTGTCGCTGAAGTCAATAACGCCAAACCGATAAGAACGTGAATAATCATCTCCTTGGCGGCCTTCCGTTGCCCCGGGTCATCTCCGGAAATAACCCATTTGGCTGCTGCGTAAGCTAAAACTATTGTTGCGGCGTAACCTGCCACCTCCGTAACCACATAATACAACGTGCAGATGGCTCCAACGAGAGGATATAATATGCCCGTGGCTGAAGCAGTTGAAGAAAAAGCGATCACTGCTAAAAAGGGGTAACCCCTCCAAAGCAACCTGCTGCAAGCGCGTGTATCTCTCATCTTCATGCACCCCACGGTAAACCAGTAGTCAAATCGCAAGGAACTAATCCCATCCCAAAAATAACGGTGGGAATCGAAATCATAAGCGCCAAACCAAGTACCGCATTAATTACCATATCCTGCGCTTTCTTCCTCTTTCCCGGGTCTGCTCCTGACTCAACCCACGTCATACCAGCATAAACTATAATGATAAAAGCCAATATCCCCGCAAAATTAGCAATCATGTTGGCTAAAACACATATCGTCCCCAAACTACTGCCTAAAGGGGACGCGGAAACCGTCAGAACAAACGGCCAAAAAGAAAATAAAAATAAGGTTAAGCGGCCTAAAAACCGGCCGCTTAATTCAGTTTTCTCTCTCATGCCTGATGTATCAATTCTCAGTAGGTGTCTATTTACAAGGGTTAATTGTACTGGCAAAGTTTATGAATATTGCATATACCATTATAATGATAAGTCCTACTATTGCGTGTATTATCATATTTTTTGCTGCTTTTCTGTCTCCGGGTGCGTCTCCGCTTGTAACCCACTTAAGTCCTGCAGAAATGATTACTATTACGGCTATGGCTGCGGCTATGTTGGCCATTAATGTGGCGATGTAGCAAAGGGGGTCTAAGCCGGCCCAAGGTTGTAGCACCACATAGCCCATTGCTGGCGTAGCTAACACCGAGACAATAAATGCTGCTGCTATGTATTTTATAGCGTTTTCCATCCTGCAAAGTTTATTAAGGGAAGTCATAGTAGACACCTATGTTCTATATTACCACTACTGAGATTAAAAATACGGGTCACAGGCAAGCTTTGACCTTTTTGGTTCATCATGCTCCTAAGTCTCTACTCCTTTTTTTTTTAAAACAGAGCAAATCTCACAGGCATGCTAAGAATCCATAGGACGCATACAGGAGAACGAACGACCTAGCTGCAAAGATAATTACAAGTCCTACTATTGCGTGTATTATCATCTCCTTTGCCTGCTTTCTGTCTCCGGGTGCGTCTCCGCTTGTCACCCACTTTAATCCTGCGGAAATAATTGTTAGAGAGGCTAAGGCGCCTGCGACGTTTGCTATTAGCGTGGCTAACATGCATATGTTTGGGAGATACGTCCATGTAGGTGCTGCTGTGGCGTTCTCTGTTGCAAGGAGTAAAGAGATGATTAAGAGAAAATACTTTTCAGTTCGCATAATTTTGAATGACATGCTCTCTCAGTTATCCTTTTTATTTAACATTAATAAAAGACATATCCAATAAATATTTACAATAAACCAAAATGGACGTTCTTGCAGAGGAGTTAGCTAGGTACTATGGTGGGCTAGGTTTGTTTTTTGGAGGTGCAATTGGCATGGGTTTAGGTATGCTCAAGCGTTCGTCTATCAACCCCTTATATGTTGCGTTAGGGCTTGCCGTCTTGGGAGGGATTATAGGGGCAGGTTATGGGATAATGTCCTCGAAGGGAAAATCCTATTGAATTCTGCTGTAGCCTGTTTGAATTGTCCGGCAGATGAAAATGAAGGCCTCTTAAGGTAAGTTGCGTCGTTTTGTATGTTTAATGTGATGTGCCCGCTTAATTATTAACGTGGTTTCTGTTCGTTTGGTTGCTGTTTCGGGGTCGCCGGGTGTGGGCAAGTCGGCGTTGTGTAGGCTGCTTGGGGAGTCGGGTTTTAATGATGTTGATTTGACTGCTTTGGTGAAGAAAGAGGGTTTGGGCGTAAGGGACAGAAAGAGGGATGCGTTGGCCGTTGACGTTGATGTGCTTGAGGGTGCGTTAAAGGAGAAAATTAGGGGGAGTTCGGGGGTGGTCGTTTTGGACGGTTTGTTGAGTCATCATTTGCCTGTGGAGCGTGTTGTTGTCGTCCGTTGTGACGCGCTTGTTTTGGCTGGGCGGCTTAAGGCCCGGAAGTATTCTTCGGAGAAAATCAGGGAGAATGTTGAGGCGGAGTTTCTGGGGGTCATCCTTGAGGAGGCGTTAGGGAAGAAGGTGCCTGTGTTGGAGGTTGACGTAACTAAAGAAATTGACTTCAAGAGGGTTGCGGGGTGGGTTAAAAATAAGGGAGAGACTAATCTGTTGTCGCTTGATATGTCCGAGTCTTTTTCCGTCTTTTTAGGCGGTTTCATATAAAGTAAAACGATGCTAAGGGGATGTGTAGCGTAAGCGTATACTTCGTATAATATGATGCCGTTTATCCAGTTGCTGGAGTTTAAAGATGCTTTCTGAAGTTTTCCGTCTATGCGAGAAGGCATTAACCGTCGGACTATATGCGGGGGTTCCAGCAGTTCTTTTTATGGAACTTTATCTACTTCTTCGGCGCCCTGATACACTCAAAAAATTCGATAGGAAAAGTGTCGGTGAAATATTCTCTCGAAGGGCATCGGCATTAGTTATTTTTTCAGTCGTAGTAGGTTTGTTCGCCCGTACTCCTTTGCTTAACGCGTTCACTGGTTCTGACGAGCCGACGTTTATTTACGTCGCTAAGCTCGTCTACGAGGGGAAAAAGCCATACGTAGACTTCTTTTTCTCTCAGCCTCCGTTGGACGTTTACATGGTTGCGGGGTTGTTCAGGTTGTTCGGCCTAAGTCTTTTTCATGCTAAGATACTTCCGTTTGTTTGTTCTATCCTCTCTTTCCCTTTGGTGTATGCTCTTTCAGGTTATGTTTCCGTCAAACCTGTGGATAGGGCGCTGACCATGTTTGTCTACTCTACGTCAATACTTGCGATTATGACTTCTCAGATGGTCTGGCTCCACGCGACACATTTTCTTCTTATTCCCCTTTCTACCCTGCTTTTTTTCAAGGGTATCAGAAATAAATCTTCCTTTCTTTTCTTCGTGTCAGGGTGCATAGCTTCTGTCGCAGTATACTCCAAGGTGCTGTCCCTAATACTGCCTTTCATACAGATACTGTTTCTCCTTCTTCGTCCTAATTCAAAACAAAAAACGAGTATACTCTCATACGTCGCAGGATTTGCAATTCCAGTAATCCTATTCTTCCCCCCCTTAATCTCGGACCAATTCATCCACGACGTCATAGGATACCACATGAGCCGCTCAGGAACCCCCGACATCCTAAAGCTACTTTATGTCCTACCCCTCCTGTTGAACGACCCTATTATAATATTTTTCGGGGCGTTGGGTTTTATTCAGGTACTGTTAAACTTCCGTTTGGGCAATCAGACCCCGTACGAACTTTTCATAGGACTATACTGCCTAAGCGTTCTGTGCGTTATCTTCTTCATTCCTTTTGAGGCCACAATAGGGAACGTCATATCGTACGGAAACTACTTAATCATCCCGTTTGCTCTCCTTGCGGGTCGTCCGCTTTCTTCAGTCCGGGGACAGCACGCTTTCATAATGCTTTTTTTTATCATCATTCTAGCAACCACCTACATCTTAGCGATAGTAACAAACCTGCAGTGGGACGCATCCATACGGCAAACGGCGGAGTATCTGACTTTTGTATCCCCCAAAGGCGGGGTCTTAACAGGGGATCCTGTTGTTTCGCCGTCCATCGCGTTTATATCAAACTACAGCATTCCCCCTGAAGGAGTGGAACTCTACCTCCCGTATAGAGCAAGCAATGAGCCAGATGTGCTTCTATTCTATGAAAGAATCACGGCAAATGCAACATATGCATTGCTAGTGACCGGCATAAAACCAGACCTCCCCTTTTACGAGTACATAAAGTCGGCAGGAATATACCAATACAAGGACGATGGATTCAACCGCTACATTGAAGACCGTTTTAAGCTAGAAAATCAGACCGGAAAAATAACGATATACTCAAAGGCAAAATAGCTAAAACCATTTGTTCAGGTTCTGTTGCGTCTGTTCGTTCAGGGCCTTCTGTATTTCGTGGGCTGTGGTTCTGACGCGGTTTTCGCTGAATTGGTGTTCGCCGTTTAGGAATGCTACGAGTTTGTTTTCGTCTAGTTTGCCCCAGTTTATGTCGTATTTGTCTGTTACGTTGGGGGTGAGGAATATGGCGCGGACGTCATCAAGAGGTGCGCCAACGTCCTGTTCGCTTGTTTTTCCTTCGCGAGCTACTTTTAGGCCTTTTTTTGGTCCTATGCCGAAGACTCCTTCGTTGAAGTCTGTGCCTGCGAGTATTGCTGCGTCGACGAGTTGTTCGCGTGTTGCCTCAGTTTGCTTTAGGGTTTCCGCGAGTTCCACAAGCTGAAGTTCAAGCTGTCCTGTCAATGTGAGGTTGCGGATTAGTCTGGGTGCGCCGAAAAGGATGCTGTCGTAGTCTTGGCTTGCGCTCGCCCAAGCGTCGCCTTTCTGGACCATGTAGGCGCATTGGGCTTCTCCTTCGCCGGGTGCCTCCACGTAGGGTACGCCCATAAGCGAAAGAAGCGTCCGGGCGTCGGCGGTCATCTCCTTAGTGAGCCTGCCTGTGCGCTGAGCGTACTTGCGGGCCTCATCGAGGCGTCCTGCTTGTTTGGCTTCGTCCCATTTGGTTTGGGATTCTTCCTTGAGTTTTTTGCGCCTGTCGAGTTCGGTCTTTTTCAGCGGGTGCGGGGTTCCGTCAAAGACGTAGACTGGTCTTATTCCCATCCTAAGTAGTCTGCCTGTGCGGTACATTAGGCCTGCTAGGTGGCTTGTGACGTTGCCTTGGGTGTCCATGAGCGGTGTGCCGTCTGGTTGTCTTATGCTTGCGAGAAATTGGTAGAGGGTGTTTAGGGCGTCTACTGCGATGGTTTTGCCTTTAAGTTCGTCGAATTCTATTTGCCGGTAGGGGACGATGTCCTTTAGGTTTACTCCCATTGTCTACGTGGTGTTCTCCATGTTGTAGACTACTCTGATCCATTCTGGTGCTATGGCGTCGCGGACTATGACTGATGCGGTGTGTAGGCTGGCGTCGTCGCCTGTGATTGTTATTTTGTCTACTCCGAGTTCTATGCGGTTTTTTCCGTATCCTACGTGTATTCCGGGTATTTCGGCGCAGGGCCGTGTTATGTTGCTGGCGTTGAGGTTTTCTATGAGGTTGTTGAGGTTCTGTAGTTTGCATATTTCTCCGTCTTGGAGGTAGGGGAATATGTACACCGTGTTTTCGCTTATCTCCGTTTGGTTTAGTACTCCGTCGCCGTTGGTGTCTGCGCGCTGAGCTTGAACGTAACCTAATACGCCCATCAGTTCAGGGTAGTTTCGGGTTGCGTTGGATGAGAGGTTCGAGTCTACTACTGCGTTAAGTTTGGGCGCAGAATAAACGATGGCCTTTATGCGGTCGAAGTTGTCGGGGCACTCAATTTGGTCTCTTGCGCACAGGAAGGCGTGGCATGCGTTAAGCAGGTCGTTTGGGGTGCGGCCGCGGATTGTTGTGCCGTCTTTTCTTATGTAGACTCCTGTGTCTCCGTAGGCGATGTCTATGCGGTATCCTTGGCGGACTATGTTGCTTACGGCGGATATTTCGAATGCGCATGTTAGGGCGGAGGGGTCTGTTTGTTGGCCTATGAACACGTCTTTTTGTCCTATCAGGTCTGTGATTGGTGTTTCGGCTATTATTTTTATGCCTGCTATTGTGGTTTCCGTTGTTTTGGGTTTCATTAGGGTGTATGTTCCAAAGCCGATTGTGACTATCAGTACGCCTACTACGAACCAGAAGTATATGCTTTTCTTTTTTCCTTTTTCGGCTGGCGTTTCGCCGTTGCCTTCTTCTGGTTTGTCTTTCTTTGTTTCGGACGCCATAACTTATCCTAAAAGTAATGCCGGCTAAAAAACGTCGTCATCCTGCCCTAATATATTCTGTCCCTCATATCATACGTTTATGCGGCTTAAGGCGACTGTTTTCCTGTGTGGGGCGGCAGTCATGGTTGTTGAAGTCCTTTCAAGCAGGCTTCTTGCGCCCATTTACGGGAACTCGCTTTTCGTGTGGACTAGCCTGATAAGCGTGGTGCTTGCAGCATTAAGCTTAGGTTACTACCGCGGGGGTATTTTCGCAGACGAGAATCCGTCGCCCAAGAAACTGTCTGAAGTCATACTTTACGCCGCATTTTTCGTCGCCCTCATGCCTTACATTACTGTCTTCTTAGGAACAATACTTAAGAACGTCGCAGGATTCAAGGCGGGTTCCCTAGTAACATCAGTAGTCGCCCTCTTCATGCCAAGCTACTTTCTGGGTATGGTGACGCCGTTCGCCCTCAAAATAAAGATAAATGCGCTAGAGAAAACCGGGCGAACAGCAGGCAATTTGATAGCACTCTCAACAATAGGGAGCATTATAGGAACGCTTGCCACCGGGTTCATCCTAATCCCCTACATTGGCGTTACTTCAATAGTATACGGAACAAGTCTGCTCCTCCTTGCAATAAGCATCTACATCGGAGGAAGAGACGTAAGCCTCATACTCATGGTGCTTGCTTCAGTCGTTTACCTATCCATCCGCGTCACATCAACGTCACCACTGGCTTTCGGGGAAAACAACTCCACCCACGTTCTTCTGGCAAAAGACACGCCGTACGAATACCTCCAGGTGACCGACAATCAAGCCGCCAATGGAACAACGAGACTGCTGGCGCTCGGAAGCCTCTTTCAAGGCGGAATACGCATGCCCTCAAACACGTCATTCTACGAATACGTAGACTACTACAACCTCGCGTGGCTCTACAAACCCCAGATACGCAACATACTCGTCTTAGGCTGCGGAAGCGGCGCAGGACCCAAAGAGCTCGCGCGACTACACCCCAACGCCACAATAGACGTGGTGGACATAGACCCGGAAGTGCTCGCAGCAGCAGAAAAATACTTCGGCCTAACAGGCAACGACAGAATCAATCTAATAGAAAAAGACGCCCGAATGTATCTCTCGGATTCAGACAAAAAATACGACCTAATAATACTGGACATATACGGCGGAACACACGCCATACCCTTCCACCTCACCACAAAACAAATGGCTCAAAGCATAAAAGACCACCTCACAGAAAAAGGAGTCTTCGCCGCAGAAATAGTGTCCGCACTATCCGGCGAAGAAGGCCTAATGTTCCGCTCGGAATACAAGACTTACCGGGAAGTATTCGGCCCTCTCGACGTCTTCTACTTCACTTCAAACGACACCAACCAAAGAAGCACGATAATCACGTTCACAACAAGAGACGGCGGGTTAGGTAAAGAACGCCTGATTTTAAGCGCAGAAAAAACGGACGTGGGACTAAACTCAAGCGACGTTTTGAAGAAGATTAATACTCTGTATGAGGGCGAAGTTCAATTGGACGACGTGCCGGTTTTGACCGACGACTATGCGCCAGTCGACTCATTAATTGCTCCCATGACCTCGCGCACGTGAAGTCCCAACCCAAGCCCCGTTAAATACCCTTACCGCTCAAATCACTTTACTTCAAATGACGCCCAAAGAAATTCGGCCTGGTGTGTGGGAGTTCCGTGAGGAGGGTATGCGTGTTCCCGGCAGGATTTATGTTAGCCGTGAACTTCTTCCGACTGTGGAGGAAGGCGTTTACAGGCAGGTCTCTAATGTCGCGAAGCTGCCGGGCATAGTCAAAGAGAGTCTTGCGATGCCTGACGCCCACTACGGGTACGGATTTCCCATAGGCGGAGTCGCAGCGTTCAACATTGAGGAAGGAGTTATAAGCCCGGGTGGAGTAGGCTACGACATCAACTGCGGCGTACGGCTGCTTACAACAAACCTCACTGAAAAAGAAGTCAAACCCAAGCTTAAGGAACTCATAAACGAATTGTTCGATGCGGTGCCCTGTGGATTGGGCGGCAAAAGCAAACTCCATCTTAGCGCAACAGACGTCGACTCCGTCCTGACCGAAGGAGCTGCATACCTAATCAAAGAAGGCATGGCGACCCAAAAAGATCTTGCGCACACGGAAGAAAACGGCCGCATCAAAGGCGCAAACCCCAGTAAGGTTAGCAGCCGCGCCAAGTCCAGAGGCGCTCCTCAATGCGGGACGCTCGGAAGCGGAAACCACTTCCTTGAAATACAGCGGGTAGACCAAATACTCAACGAAGAAACAGCGCACGCATTCGGCCTAAACGACGTCGGCCAGATTGCGGTGATGATTCACTGCGGAAGCAGAGGCCTCGGGTACCAGGTCGCCGACGACTACATAAGCGTCATGCTTGAGGCCGGCAGGCGGTACGGAATAAGTCTTCCGGACAACGAGCTTGCGTGCGCTCCTGTCGGAAGCAAGGAGGCGGAGGATTATCTTGCCGCCATGAGGTGCGCCGTGAATTATGCTTTCGCCAACAGGCAGGCGATAACCCATTATGTCCGGCAGGTTTTCGCAAAGATTTTCCCCGACTCCCAACTCGACCTCATGTACGACGTCTGCCATAACATAGCCAAATTCGAGGAACACGCTGGCGTAGGCGAAGTCTGCGTCCACAGGAAAGGCGCCACAAGAGCTTTCGCAGCAGGCCGAAAAGAAATCCCCTCCGAGTACCGAAGCATCGGTCAGCCTGTTATAATACCCGGTAGCATGGGGACGGCAAGCTACGTGCTCACTGGAACTCAGACTGCTATGGAAGAAACGTTCGGGAGCACATGCCACGGAGCAGGCCGCGTAATGTCTCGTAGCGAGGCGAAGAGGCGGGTTAAAGGCGCGCAGGTGGCCTCCAAGATGGCTAAGGACGGGATGGTGGTGAAAGCGGCAAGCGTTGACGTGCTTTCTGAGGAGATGCCTGAGGCGTACAAGGATGTGGACGAAGTCATAAGGAGCGTGGAGCTTGCTGGAATTTCCCGTTCTGTCGCGCGCCTTACGCCGCTTGGCGTAGTCAAAGGTTAAATCACTTTTTTTGCTTTGTTTGCACGGTTATTAAGGCGGTGTTTAATGTCTCAGAATAAGCCTCCCGACGACGACTTCGAGATTCGTGGGGGACGTATGATTAGGGGCGGCGGTTCGGATGAGCGTCCGCCTGACGTAAGACCACCTCAAGGAGAGATTAGCGACCCCTCCATCGTTGACAGCCGGCGTTTTAGGAGGAGGCGGGCGCGGGTTGATGTTGCAGGTGACGATGAAGATATTATGAGCCGCAGGGAGTTCCTTTGGCAACTTCCAGTACGGATAGGCCTTACTCTTGCGGGATTGGGTGTAGTAGGATATGGCATTTATCGGGCAGGGCATTTTTTGAAGGACCTCCTTACTCCGAAGCCTGTTCATGAAACTCCCACGCCTGCGGAACAAAGGAAGGTTGGGGAGTTCTCTTTTGACGTTGATTTGGCCAAATACGGCGCTGACGCAGGCTTAAGGCGGTGGACTGGATTTGCAGTCTACGATTTGACTGAAAGCTTAGGGGGTCGGGCGCAGATGATTGACGCCCAAGGCAAGGTTCACGGCACAATGCCTCATGACCCTGCCAGAATCCACGTTGAAGGAAGTCCTCTTTCTGACGCTGAATTAATCGCCCGATTCAGTCAGTCCACGGCCGATACTAGGCAGCATATTATGAGGGGAAGAAACGAACGCCATTTGACGGCGGCAGAACAAAAACTTAGGGTGAGCCAGACGGCGCCTTACGCAAAAGTTTCGTCTGACGATGTCGCTATTATCGGAGGCTTAACTCAGATGCACCCGTTGTTTCTGCTTTCAATGGGATTCATAGAGTCCCGCTGGGACAGCCTTCTTACGCAGGGCCCAAACAGCAATGGAACATACGACTTAGGTTTGATGGAGTTCAATACCGCGTATGGAATGGAGCATCTGTCTTCTTTCATGATGAGGTTTGGGCGTTCTTACGCTCAGGCGGAAAGGGAGAGGGACGGGAGAAGTCAGCGTCGCCTGCTTTCTTTGTGGGTTGATATGGGAGGGAGTCTGCCTGATGAAGTCCGTACGGAGATTGGCTCTAACTCAACCAGTTTCATAAGCCTGCCGCTAGACCACGTCGTTTTGTCTGTAGCACGAGCGCAAAACGCCCAAGAAATAGAATCATTGATAAGGGTGCCCCAGTATATCCCGGTGTTAGGTGAAGACCAGCAATTACAAACGCACGACAAAACCGCGTTCGTAACGATTCCCTACCCATTCGGAACCGCTAAGACGGGAGAAGGCGAACAGACTGTCGCGCAAGCGTGGGCGGGACGCATAGCTGGGATGCCTGACTCCGAGGGCAGGAGGCGTAACTTCGACCCCAACCGTCACATACTAATCCAATGGGACAATCCCATCCAAAACTTTGCGGCAGGCGCAGGGTGGGTTTCTGAAGTATTGGCTGACGCCCACAGGGACGGTTTCACAAACGACCTTCAGCCTAACGGGCAGATTCCCACAGACCCTCAAGACGTGAATGACATGGTTTTGTACGGCGTTCAAGGATACCGGATGGGAAGCGTCCACACAGTACACCGCCTAATGCAGGAAGCGGCCGAAAACAGACGGCAAGGTAAAAAACACGCTAAAGACGACATAATGGACAACCACAGAACACGCCTCTTGTTCTGGCAGCTTCTGGAAACATTCAGGTCCGAATCAGAAGCTACGCTCGCAAAATAAAATCGTTTTTTCCCGTCAAGCGACTAGGCGTCAAGCGATTCCCCAACATTAAGGATTACTACTTTCCCATTAAGTCTTTCAAGGAGCTTTTTGAAGAATACGGCGTCGTCTTTGCTTCCTATTACTTCCCCATAGTGCATTGGGATTGCGAGTTTCGCCTTGACGAGCTTGGCGGCTTCTGCGGCCTCGGGTGCCGTCATCACGTATGTTCCGGACACGGGAAGAAGCGCCACGTCGACTGGGCCATACTCCATCATCTCGTTTATGGCGTCGGTGTCTCCTGCGTGGTATATGCGTTTTCCTTCGGCTTCCACTATGAATCCTACGCCGAATCCGCGCGGGTGAAATGGCTTGTTTGTGTTGTATGCTGGGACTGCGGTTATCTTGAAGCCGCCTACTGAAAGGGCGTTTCCTTCGGAAACAGAATGTTGAGCTGACGCTTTGGCTGCGGCGTTCTGTGCCGCTATGACGACTGCGTCTTTCTTTGAGACTGCGAGTATGCTTTCGGGGTCGCAGTGGTCGCGGTGGCTGTGGCTTACGAGCACTATGTCGCCGTCGTTTATGGGTTTCTTTATCTGATAGGGGTCGAAGTAGATTACTCCTTCTTTAGATTGGAGGCGGAACCCCGCGTGCCCAAGGTAAGTGAGGTTCATCTATGTGTCGCCGGTGTAGTTTATGAGCCGGACGGAGATTAACGTGTCTCCTTGCTTAATGCTTTCTACGACGTCCATCCCAGAGACTACTTTCCCGAATACTGCGTATCCGCCGTCAAGCTGGTGCGTGTCATCCAACGTTATGTAAAACTGGCTGCTTGCGCTGTCGGGGTCGTTTGAGCGCGCCATACCCACTGCGCCTTTGACGTGGGTTAGCGCCTTGCTGATTTCAAGAGGAATAGTCGCATCACTTCCTCCCCTGCCAGTACCCGTGGGGTCGCCGGTCTGAATCACGAACCCAGGCACAACCCGGTGGAAAACCATGTTCCTGTAGAACCCGCGCTCCACAAGACCTATGAAGTTCTTGGTTGTAACGGGGGCTTCATTCTCGTATAAAACGAAAGTAATCGTGCCTTTAGCAGTCTCCAATACTGCCGCCCTCCGAGTTTTAGTCTGAGGGATTTGTGTTGACGTAGTTTTCATTGTGCTTAAAATTGTGGTGGTTGTAGACGTAGTCATTAAACTTTTCGTTGTGGCAGTAGCGTAATTATATTGGGAAGCTACGGATTGCCCGTGCTGCCCGTTGCGCAACACTGAATAAGCAGTCCACAAAAACATCAATGCCACAACTCCCACGGCAATGTAGAACACCGCCTTATTCTGGCTCCTAAGCTTCCTCAGTTTGTTCCTCATTTCTCCTTAATCGTCTCCTTAATCTTCATTCCGAAATGGCGGCCAACTTCCTCTATGTGGACGAGCACTTTGTCGCCTGTCTTTATCGCAGAGACGCTTATGGCTTTGCCTTCTTCGCCCACAAGGCAAATGGTTTCGGCGTTTTGTAGGAGCGTCGAAATCTTTTTCCCTTCGTATTCCGCCTCAACAAGAAGCAGAGGCCTCCTCTCTATCTTGCAGCGTCCGACTACCATGATTCTGCTTTCTCCTTTGGCGTTGACTGCAAGCACGTCGTCTCCCGCCTTTAGCTCAGACAGGTACTCAGTCTTGCCTCCTGCGAGCCTTACGTAGGCGTGTACTGCGCCTGCGTTCACCCTGAATGGGCGGGCTGCGACGTACTCCGTCTTGAGCGTTTCGCTGTGAACGAGAAACAGGGCGCTGCTTTGGCTGCCCACAAGCATCCCCTCTCCCAAAGTGAATATGCTCGCAGTATCCACGCACACCCTATCCCCCATGCCGACTGACTTTACCGCAGTGACCTTAGCCGCAACAAGAGGAAACCTCTCCCTGTTCCTGTCGTCAGCGGCAGACTTCACCCTGTTTATTACTCCTCTGTCTGCGTCAACAAGAACTCCGTCAGCGCCAACCTCCATAGTCTCCAACGCGACTTTAGCGGCTTCGGCGTCAGACACTTCGACTATGATGCGGCTCTTTCCCTGAAGCGATGCGATGAGGTTCTCAAGAGGAATAACCTTCCAGTTGGAGGTCTTAACCGCGACATAAGCGTGCGAGTGCCCCGCCTTAGATATCGCCTGCTCGTCCCCCTTCCTCTCAATCACGCGATAATAGACGTCGCGCCCAACCTTGATGTCTGCCGCGTTCCCTTCGCTTATGACCCTGATTTTCCCCAGCCGCCTGACGCTAGATTCCTCCCCTGCGTTAACCCACACTGCGTCCGCTCCGCACTCAAGGGCAGAAGTCACCTTCTCCTTCCGCTCATCCCAAGGCTCTTTTCCGTCAGCCCTAACCCAAACCTCCTTCACTTAACCTTACCTCCCTTCAAATCCTTCCTGCTTCCGGTCAATGAGATTCCGCCCCCGCTTATGACGACGGGATGAATACCCATACTATGACTTACGCCCCGCATCTTAAGCACAGTCAAAGCATGCTCAAAACCGGATTCGCAGCGCAAACGCAACAAAAGAACGAGTCCGTCAAAAAGAAAGTCCTCCATGCTGTAGACAAGCCGGTCAACATCCGCGTGACTGCGCTCAGCAGTTGCCATCAGAGTCACGCCTCTTTTTTTCATCAAATCCATGAACTTCAGAACGTCCCTTTTCATGGACAACTCCCTCCCCCCGTGAAGGTACTCGAAAAGAGTAATCGAATCAAGAACAACCCTTTTGACCCCATTATCCTCAATCAACTTCTCAATGAACTCCATGGAAACAGCGCTCCCCTTAAGGACCGGCTGCTCAACAATCACAACCTTGCCCGCCTTCTCAAGCGCATCAACCGGAAGCCCAAGACGCCTCCCGTAATCCCTCACGTCATCAGCCGACTCCTCAACCGTAATGTACAAACCCGGCTCGCCAAAATCCTGCGCACCCCTGACAATAAACTGCAAACACAAAACCGACTTCCCCGTACCCGGCGCACCAGAAACAAGATAAGAATGACCCCTAATCAAACCGCCGCTAACCACGTCATCCAAACCCGAAACCCCCGTCCTAACGCGCTCATCCGCCAAAAAAATCCCCCCTAAATAAATGCGTATCCCCTTAACTTAATGTGGCCGCCACTAAAAAATCATCCGACTACGAATACAAACAGGCAATAATCATCCGAACCGACCTGCTGATGGGCAAAGGAAAAACCGCCGCACAAGCAGCACACGCCAGCGTAACAGCAGCAGACAAAAGCCCCCACAAAACAGAATGGATGAGAGAAGGCCAAAAAAAGATAGTGCTCAAGGCCACCTCCGAAGCCGAACTGCTAAACCTATTCCAAGAAGCCCAGCGCGCAGGACTCCCCACGGCCATAATAAACGACGCAGGGCTCACCCAAATACTACCCGGCACAACAACATGCATAGCAATAGGGCCCGCACCAGACAAAGACGTGGACGCGATAACCAGCCGACTGAAACTGCTTTAATTGCGCCGTTAAAACCGCTTTGTTTTTCTTCTTATCCTACTTAGTCCATGAGGATGGTCGAAATAAAGCCTTTCAGAGGATTAAGGTACAGCCTTGAGTTGAAGAAAGACCTTTCACTTCTTACTGCTCCGCCCTTCGACGTAGTATCCCCAGAACTAAGAACGAGGCTATCGCAGAAAGAGCCCCACAACATAGTCCACGTCGACCTGCCTCAATCCCACGAAGCGGCAGACCGCTACAAAGAAGCCGCAGAACGCCTCACCTCATGGATAAAAGACGAAACCATAATCCAAGAAAAAGAACCCATATACTACGTCTACGAACAAACATTCACGGCTCACGACGGAATAACCCGAAGAAGACTAGGCCTACAAGCATTAATCAAAATTGAACCTCTAGGGTCCGGTAGCGTACACCCGCACGAAAACACAATGAGCACCCTAAAGGAAGACCGCCTCGCCCTAACAGAAGCAGCAAAAACACAGCTTTCCCCCGTATTCCTCATATACAACGACGGCGAAAACGCAATAAAACCCCTACTGGAAGAAGCCGCAAAAACAACGCCCCTATACTCATTCAAAGACGAAGAAGGCATCATAAACCGCCTCTACGCAATACAAGACAAAGAAAAAATAAACACAATCACACAAACATTCAAAGAAAAAGACCTATACATCGCCGACGGCCACCACCGGTACGAGACCGCCCACATGTACAAGCAGCGCCACCCCGAAAACACCCTGGCCGCCTACGTAATGGTCTTTGTCGTCGCCGTGGAAGACCCCGGTCTGCTTGTGATGCCTTACCACCGGCTCATAAGGACTCTGCCGATGACTTCAGACGAAGCCCTCCAGAAGATAAGGACCGCGTTCACAGTCCACCCGCTGCCGTCGGGAATGAAACCCGAAGACGAACTTGAAAAACACAAAAGCCACCACGCATTCGTAATGTACTTCGGACCGCACGACGCCCACGTCCTGACTCTATCAAAGAAAGACGCTGAACGCATACTACCCAACGTGCCCTCACACTTAAGGCGCCTAGACGTCACAGTACTGCACAGCATACTGCTGGACTCAATACTTGGCATAAAAGACGACGTGACAGTAGGAGGAAACATCACATACCAACACGACTCCAAAAAAGCAATACAAACAGTAAAAGACGGAAAAGCCCAAGCCGCAATACTCGTAAACTCCACACCCGCCGACGACCTAATCGCAGTAGCCAAAGTAAACGGCCGGATGCCGCCCAAAAGCACCTTCTTCTACCCCAAGCCGCGGACCGGGATGCTGCTTTACAGCCTCAAAAAAGAGTAAGCCGCTGATTTAACGGCTAAACCCCAAAGATACGTTCATCATGGAAGACCTACTTCGCGCTTTAGCAGTCAAAAACCGGCTCAAATTCGGGAAAGCCGACGTCAAAGCGGTAGTAGGAGGAGCATTAGCATCCAACCCGGCGCTTAGAAGCAAAAGCAAGGAAGTCGCAGAGAAAGCCGCCGAAGTAGTCGCAAAAGTCAACGCACTCCCGGACGAAGCGCTCAAAAAGGAGGCGCCCGCTGAAAACAAAAAAGAAACGCAACAAGAACACCCACAACTCTCCCTACCCGACAACCCCAAAAAACCAACCCTAAGATTCGCGCCAAACCCCAACGGCCCCTTAACGCTCGGCCACGCCCGCGGAGTCATAATAAACCATACGCTCGCCAAAACGTACGGCGGAAAATTCATCCTAAGATTCGACGACACAGACCCAAAAACAAAGAAACCCTACCTCCCAGCATACGACTGGATAATAGAAGACTGCAAGTGGCTAGATGCAGCCCCAGACGAAGTCTACGTAGCCAGCGACCGCATACCCACATACATCCAGTACGCCGAAGAAATCATAAAACAAGGAAACGCCTACGTCTGCACCTGCAAACAAACCGAATTCAAACCACTCAAAGACGCAGGAAAACCCTGCCCACACAGAAACCAAACCCCAGAAGAAAACATGCGGGAATGGGAGAAAATGCGAGACGGCCCCACAAAACCAGGCGAAGCCGTGCTTAGAATCAAAACAGACCTGTCGCACCCAGACCCCGCACTAAGAGAATGGGTCGCATTCCGCATACTCACAGAACCCCACCCCAAAGCCGGAAAAAAATACCGCGCATGGCCGCTTCTCGACTTCCAAAGCGCAATCGACGACCACCTCACGGGGGTAACGCACGTGCTGCGCGGAAAAGACTTGGCTGACAGCGAAAAACGCCAAAGCTACTTATACAAGTACCTCAACTGGACTCAACCCAACGTCCTGCATTGGGGTCGCCTGAGGATACATGAGCACGGGAAATTCAGCAGCAGCCAGATGAGCCGCGACATCGCCGCAGGAACGTACTCTGGTTGGGATGACCCTCGTCTGCCCACGTTGCGGGCGCTGAAGCGGCGAGGGATACAGCCCGAAGCCATAAGGAATTTCATGATAAGTTTGGGGTTGTCGGAAAACGACGTCGCAGTAAGTCTGACTGGATTATACGCGGAAAACAGGAAGCTGCTGGACCCGCACGTCAACCGCATATTCGCAGTCCTAAACCCCGTGGAAGCCCGCTTAACGTGCGCGCCGGGGAAAACAGCCCGCTTATTCCACCATCCAGCTCACAAAAACCGCGGAGTAAGAGAATCCCCCTACAACCCCGACATGCCGGTGCTATTGTCCAAAGAAGACGCGGACAAACTGGCGGAAGGAGACGAAATAAAGCTCATAGGGCTATACCCCTTCAAAGTAGAGTTAACTGCCCCCCTAGTCCTCACTTGCATATCCAAAGAAGACCGCAGCCTGCCTAAGATACATTGGGTTCAAAAGTCGCATCCCCTAGAGCTGGTGACCCCCGACGGAACAAAGACAGGATACGCGGAAGACGCGGTCTCGTCAGTTAAAGTCAACGACATAGTACAGCTGGAACGCATAGGGTTCGCCCGCCTAGACCGCCAAGAAAACGGGAAGACAATATTCTACCTAACGCACCCCTAAACACGGCAACTGCCGTTCATCACGCCCGAAAAAGGATACGCTTCGCCCTGCGCAGTAACGCTGCCGTCCACCACACCTGAAAACACGTCGCTTTCAACTCTGCCCGCCACAGTCCCGGAAATATAAGTCCTTGAAGCGTCGTCAGTCCAATAGAAAAACCCGTTGGAAGCGCCCTCATTAAAGCTGGCGTTCAAAACCCACTTTCCGCCTCCCACATCCATGAAACCAGACAAACGCCTGCCGTCAGACTCCCCAAGCCAACTACCAAAAATAGTCGCCCCCCGCTCAGTCTTAATCTCAACAGTACCACCCCACAACTTACAAGACGGCACCTTAACGTCAACGACGCGGCCGGTAGGGTCAGACTGCAGGCAAGCGGCGCTTAAGACAACCACCGCCAACATGAGCACAACGAGGCCGGACTTCATCTTGTATAATATACGGAATTCCTCCTAATATATATTCGCAAATACGCCGTCAACGTAAATCAAACACATTTATTAACACACTTGACATATACTACTTTCACTTTCCTTTCCGCACACCTGTGAACGAAAGCGAGGTAAAACAATGAGCTACGTAAAATTTGAAGTCCCCCAGGAAATCCAAAACAAAAGTTTGGAACTTCTAGAGGGAGCAAAGGAATCCGGAAAAATCCGCAAAGGAACAAACGAAGTCACCAAAGCAGTAGAACGAGCCAAAGCAAAACTCGTCTTCATCGGCGGCGACGTAGAACCACCAGAAATCGTAATGCACCTGCCGATACTATGCGAAGAAAAAGGCATACCCTACTTATTCCTGCCCAAAGCAGACATCGGAGAAGCAGTAGGCATACACGTGCCCACAGCCTCCGCATGCATAGTAGAAGAAGGAAAAACCAAAGAAAACCTAACAGAAGTAGCAGCCAAAATCAAAGAACTGGCCAAATAAAAATGGTACTTGCTGAGGTAGTAAAAATCATAGGGCGCACCGGCATCTACGGAGAAGTAATCCAAGTAATGTGCAAAATACAGGAAGGCTCAAGCAACGGCCGAGTCATCCGCAGAAACGTGCGCACACCCGTGCAAGAAGGCGACGTCCTAGACTTAAAAGAAACAGAGCGGGAAGCTAAACCCCTAAACTAAAGATGGCAATAGACAGTTTCTCAGGAAAACAAATCCCAAAAGGAACCGGCGTCCTATTCGTAACCAAAAGAGGGAAAGCACTGGCATTCGGCAGCAGCAAAACAGAGAAAAACGCGCTGAACCTCAAGCGAAAACCACGTAAAGTCAAGTGGACCCAACTATACCACACCGAAAAAGCCATACTAATCAAAGGCGGCGTAAAAGCATCACACGAAGAAGCAGCCACATTAATCAGTGAAGAAGACCTAAACGAAGAAACTCCCGGCAAAGAAACGCCCTCCAAGCAACCGCAACCCAAAGAAACAAAGTCCGCAGCTGCGCCAAAGAAAGCCAAACAAAAGGAGAGCGCAAAATAAAAACGGTAAAATGAAGACTCTAATAGTCATCCGCCCGGACGCCGTAAGACGCGGACTTGTCGGAGAAATACTAACGCGCTTCGAACGACACGGCATACGCATAGTCGGACTAAGAGTCATGCAATTAACAAAAGAAAAAACGGCGCAACTATACAAACAACACGAAAACAAACCCTACTACCAAAACCTAGTAGACCAGATGACCGCCGGCCCTATGGTCGCATGCGTACTGGACACGGACGTATTGGACACCGACAGCGCAGTAGCGCTAGTCCGCCGGATCATAGGCAACACAGACCCCGCAAAAGCGGAAATGGGGACGATACGCGGCGACTTCGGACTGCGCATAGAACAAAACATAATCCACGCAAGCGACAGCCGCGAATCAGCAAACCAAGAAATACCCCTATTCTTCGACAAAACAGAAATCGTCAAATTCAACGAAACGGAGCAACACTAACATGGCGACAGTATACGACGTACACCCCGAAAAACTCATAAAAGCAACTGCAAAAGACCTGAAAGAGAACGTAAAACTCGAACGCCCCCAGTGGGCGCTCTACGTCAAAACAGGCGTAACCAAAGAAAGCCCGCCGGAAGACGCAGACTGGTGGTGGACCCGAGCAGCAGCCGTACTCAGAAGAATATACGTCGACGGACCAGTAGGCGTACAAAGACTACGAACCCAATACGGCGGCCGAAAACACCGGGGCGTGAAACCAGAAGAATTCCGCAGAGGCAGCGGCAAAATACTGCGGCATGCGCTGCAAAAATTCGACGAACTCGGCTACACAGTCAAAACGGAAAACAAAAAAGGCCGGGTCATCACGCCAAAAGGCCGCGCTTACTTGGATAATCTTGCTGCGTCGGTTGCCAAGCAGTAAAGGGTTGTTTGCCGGCGGCTGAGAGGGGGTCATCTGATTTGGACGAAGACCTTGATTCACTTCGGCAGAAGCGCCTTCAGGAGTTGATGGCGCGCCAGCAGGCTCAGGCTTCTACTCAAGAGCAGGTTGAGCAGCAGATTCGCGCCGAAGAGTATGAAAAGCAGCTTCGGATGATTCTGGCTCAAATACTTACTCCCGAGGCAAGAAGCCGGCTGGGAAACGTAAGGGTTGCCAGGCCTGATTACGCTCGGCAGGTGGAGTTGATTCTAGTGCAGCTTCATCAGGCTAGGCGTCTTCCAACGCCTGTTACCGACGCGGATTTGAAGCAGATTCTATCCAAGATTTCTGAAGCCACCCACCGCGATTGGAACATCAAAAAGTAAGCTTACGCCTTGTTCTGTAGCAGCTTCAGCAGCGCCCCTATGACTGAACTGCGGGTTACAGGCAGATACCTCTGCGGCTGCTTCACTTCAGCAGGATTAACCAAATCAGGCCTCCTACATCTCATGTCGGGGAGCGCGTTGAGCATGTTGATTCCGGGATGAGGTTCGCCGACTGAAGTGCCGTCCTGATACCGTATTACCCCAAAATCGAGTTCATACCTTTTGAGGCCTTCTGCTACTCCGCCGGAGTTTTCTGAATCCAGCACTCCATAAGTGTCGGCGGCTCTTAGGCAGTGGTAGGCGTAGTCTCTTCTTCCGTCTGCTTCGAATGCTGCGGCTGCGTAGCTCCATGCGCGGGGGAGGTATTCTGTGTTGTAGCCTGCTTTAAGGTCGCCTTTTTCGTCGTAGGCTTCATCCAGAAACTTAGATGCGGCGGTAAGTATGGCGGGGAAATCGCGGTTTCGGTAAGCTTCCATGACCGCCGCCTCCATCCGGGAACCATTCTGGCGTTCCGGCGCTCTCTCTTGAGGATTAGCGTATCTGGATGTCATGTTGCGTGAAGAATACTCCATTGCTTATTCGGCTGACGACTTAAATATCAAAGAAGAAATTAGGTCAGTCAAACCTACGAATCAAATGCCCAGGTCCTCTTCCTTAAGCCCCAGGTCGCTCAAGTCCCCGCCCACAATGCCTTGACCGCCTCCCTTGCCTTTCTTGTCGTCCATCTCATACCCCAATTCGCCCAAGACGTCCTCAGCCTTCTGGACCTTAGCGCGCTTGCGGGAAACCATCAAAGCGGAAATGAATATGAGCACGCCCAAACCAATGATAGCCCAGTTAGTCGGCGTGAAAGGCCCTATGCGCCCGTGCTGCAGCTCCTCAACCTGGGTTTTAGCGTCAAGAAGCTCGCTTGTAATCTGAGCGTTAATGTTGAATATGCTTGTTTTCTCCTCAGTGCACTGGGTGACCTGCTGAAGCAAGCGGGCGTTCTCCAACTTATACTCCCCAATTATAATCTGCAACTCCTGAGTACTGTTGCCCTGAGGAAGAGTCTCACTGCTTATCGCCAACCACTCGATTATGTTGAGGCCGTACCTTTTGTTGTCGAAGTCGTTTATATGCTGGTCGGAGAGGAATGCGGCGTCAGTGTGGATGAAGACGAGGCCTTTGCCGAATATGGTTGCGGCGGAAATTGGGGGTTGGCTTCCGGAAGCAAAGCTTCCCGTTTCAGAATAAGTGTCGGTGTCACCTGTCGATACTATTTTAGCGTCTGCGGCCGGTCTTAGGCCGTATCCTCCGTAGAAGCCCACTTTAGTTATGCCTTGGCGTAGCACTCTCATTGTCGGCAGCTCGTTGAACCGGGATATGACGAAGTGCGTTCTGTCGGCGTCGCCTGTTATGGGGTTTGTCGTGTCCACAAGGCGTCCGTCGTCTATTGTTGCGCCAAACGGTATTGTGAGCATGTTGACTGACGTAGGCTCGCCTCCGATGATGAAAAGCCCTTTGCCCTGCTGCAGGACAAACCAGATGATCGAGCTAATTTCGGCGGACTTCAGCGGCCTGTTCAGGTCTGGGATGATAAGTAGGTCGTAGTTTGTGAGGGCTTCCTTGGTTATTTCACCTTTGGTCATGGAGGCAACGTCGTGGCCTCGTGTGCGCAGTTCCTCCAGCAGCTTGCTGTAGCCGCCTTCTATGCGGTAGTCGTTTCCTGAGGATATTTCGTAGAAAAGTATGCGTTTTGCGGATGCGGCGGGGATTAAAAGCAGCAGGATGACGCAGGCGAAGGTTATGTGTCTTCTATTCATGTTTTTGCTACCCCGTTTGCCCTCCCATTAAGTATGTTTTTTCCCCATTAAAAAGCGGAGGCGCGAGGCGCTATCACTCTATGCTCGCAGGCGTCGCAATCAAAGTTTGGGTGTCAAAGACGGAAGCCCCGCCTAAGTCGAGTTTCCCCACGTTGTGGACTATTGTTCCGCCAATCTTATCGAAAGTCCCACCAGCCTCATGTATATGGCCTACGAAGCAGGCTGCCGGCTGATACTCCTCGATTAGGGCCCGAAGGCTTTGGCTTCCTACGTGTAGGCCGTTTGGGAGTTTGTCGCAGGCGGTGTCTTTTGGGGGGAAGTGCACTATCAATACGACTTTGGTTTTCCCCTCTTTTTTGAGGCGCGTTAGATGCGCTCCTATGCGCTGCTTAATCTCTTCCTCAGTGAATTCAGTGGGCGTCCTAAAGGGAGTGGGGTTGCTGCCTCCAAAGCCCACAAACGAGACGCCGTCTATTTCCACGACAGTGTCATGCAGGTTTACCCCCTCCTTCTTGAACACGTCCACCAACGAAATCTGGTCTGTGTTGCCGGGTATAGCCAGGATTTTGGCGTTTTCCTTAAGGACCTCAATGCTGTATGTGGCGTCCACCCTGTTTTGGCTGGCCTCCTTTATGCCTACGCTGTAGTCCCCCATTAGGATGACTGAGTGAACGTGCTCCTTGACGCAGTAGTTTCTGGCGTGTATTATGCCGTCCAAGTAGCCGTGGATGTCAGACAGGAGGAGAATCTTCATTTTACGGTTACATATGCGAACCCCCTTATTTATGGGGGAGTTTTGAAGCGCAAGCTGCCTCCCCCATAGTGGACCGCAAAATACAACGCAATGGAGGCCGCAAGCACCAAGGCGACGTCTCTGCCTTCCATGAGCCGGGTGTCTTTGCTTAGCCAAACTTCGCGTTTGCCTCCGCTGGGGCATGTGGGGAAATACATGTCGGGGCGAATCCTCCAGTACATATCGTGGATTAAGCCCGCGATTTTCTTGCTTTCAGCGCAGATTTCGTTAAAGTGCCCTCCGTAATACATTAGCCCGTCGTTTAGGAATTTCTGGCATTGCTCATCCTCCCTGAAAAAAAGGGTCGAATCGGAACGTCCAGTCCCCCCGTAATACGAGTTGGGGGTGATGGCTACGCAGTAACTCACCGGCTCGTTCTTTATGCCAAGCAATACGTGCATCTGGTCTGTAGTAGAGTAAAGCCCGTCTTTCTCAACCTCCTCCAAAATTCGTATTACGCTAGTCCAACTGGGGGGCCCGTAAATGACAAGGCTGTAAGTGCCGTTGAGCAATTTCTTGCGTATGTCCTTCTCGGCATCAGTCAACTCAATATTATCGTCAGTCGACTGAATCCCAAGCAGTCTGCGAAGATTAGGCGCCCACACGGGGTCTTCATGGCCTACGGATTGTTTCGGCGATATGGTGTCAATCTGGTTCCTGTCAACGGTGGTGATGTTGAACGTAGCAAAGAACGTATCCAAATAGTCGTCGTCGCTGACTTCAATTAAGACGCGACCATTCTGCGGCGGAATAAAGTGGAATCCCCAGTCAGCTAATGCGCGGAATTTCTGAAGGTCGGCGGACTCATCCCTGTGCAAGTACTTGTCTACCGGGCTCACCTGAAGAGTGGGGTAAACAATCAGCAGGATGAACAAGAGAACATGCATCTTAGGATACTTTACCTGCACGGCAGCAAGCGTTACTACAATGAAAGGGAGGTAAGGCAGCGCATAATATATCGGGGGCGTGAACATCCCTGTTGCGCGGGTGAAGCTGTACATCAAAAGCAGAAGCCCCGCAGCCGAAACAACAGCGTACATCAAGCGCCGGCTCCTTAACGCACCCTCTTTTACCGCGTAAAATACGGCCGCCGCATAAAGTACTGCGGGAACCGCGTTCCTGTACATAATAAGCATCTCCAACACCGCCTGCCAAGACGTCAGCTGCGCCCTATACACGTGCGCA
The DNA here is from genome assembly GCA_902384455.1 of uncultured archaeon. Classification (GTDB taxonomy): domain Archaea; phylum Altiarchaeota; class Altiarchaeia; order IMC4; family SCGC-AAA252-I15; genus CABMCB01. Next base: position 31,626 of record CABMCB010000011.1, on the reverse strand, counting down.
AGCAAAGTGTACTCCAAAAAATGAGGATACACCATCCGCAAAAAAATAAAAAGAATCAAAGTCGGCAACAACAAACGGCTGAAAACGAAAGAAAAACGCCCTTCGTCACTAACAACAAAAAAAGGATAATTACGCTTTACCTTAACATGCCCGCCGCTAAAGAGGCAAAACAAACCCAAACCCACGCAAGGAACGGCGGCAGTATACTTACTAAACGTCGCCACAGAAAAAAGAACGCCCCCAACCAAAAAACGACGACGACTTTTACCATACAACAAAACGTACGTAGCAGCCGCTACCGCCGCCGCGGCCGCAGCAGACGGAAGCTGATTTACGCTAGGCGTCACCATGAACAAGATGAACGCCGCATCATACAGGAACCCTGAAGGCAATTTCTCAGCTTCAAGAACCCGCCTAAGCACCACATAAGCTACCGCATCCGCAACAAGAGTCGTCGCCGCCAAAACAAAATCAAGGAGGCTGTCCCCAATTATCTGCCGTATGATGTATCCGTAATAGTAGATGAACGGAGTCTGGCTGCAGTACGGCTGGAGGTTATACAACCCCTCCCCCTTTTGAATGAAATCAAGGCAGACCCTGAATCCCCCGCCAAACTCCTGCTCCCCAAACGGATGCGCATAAAACACGGCCCCCAAAAGGAGGATGAGAACAACATACTCCCACAACCTCCTCTTCTGCCCTCCGCCAGAAGCGCGCCTACTCCTTTTCATCCCCCCATACCCTATTAACCGACGTAACATAAAAAAAACTGACGTCGCCACCAAAACAGCCCGCAAAAAACCCTTTTTTAACCGCACAACCACAATACTAAAAGCCCAACCAAACAGCGGGGTGGAGCAGCCAGGAGTGCTCGTCGGGCTCATAACCCGAAGGTCGGTAGTTCAAATCTACCCCCCGCTAAATAACCTTTTTCTTTCTTTGAAAAGAAAGAAAAACGTTAATGAAAAAGAAAGAAACCAAGCCGCATTCGCTAACTCTCAGCGGCTATAGTATGTATCGTGTAGAATGATTCTGAACGAATTGAATATTCTAAAAATTTTTCTATTCTTCGGGGCAGTAGCTTTTCTAACGTACAAAATCGGGGGTCCGACAAGTTTGGAGGGGGCTTTTATCCAAGTATCTGCCATCCTTATTTTCATCGCGTACGGGGAACGTCTCGGGTTCTGGCAAAAATAAAAAACGGCCCTATATGTCGTAATCGATTACTTCATTAATTCCAGAAACCGTATGTTCTAGGGCCTTTAGATGTTGAGCAGTAGGTTGATTAGGTTCCAGCCTGTGAATAGTGTTGTGGATTCCGTTGCTTGTGTGGCGCAAGTTTGTGTGCAGCCGGTTTTTTCTGTTTTGCCTTTTTAAGGGGTGTTGCTTAGTATTTAGAGTCATGGCTCGTTTTCCTGAAGCTGAGGTTCGGCTGTTTAAGGGCGTTTGCATGAAGTGCAACGCCAAGAATCCTGTGGCTGCGACGAAGTGCCGCAAGTGCGGTGCTCCAAACAGAATCCGCAGGAAAAACAAGAAGAAGGTTACTGCCGGCGCCACAAGCGGTTAAGCCGTTTGGGGTGCTTTTGCTCCTTTTTGGCGGCGTTTAATCTCCTCTACAGCTTCAGGTTTAGGTGCGGTGGGGCCGATGTATTCAAGTACTTTCTGGCGTACTTTGCCGTTTATCCTCTTGTTTTCAACGAGGTAGTAGTAGGTTCTGCCGGATATTGTTTTTGTGCGGACGAACATCGGTTATGCATTTACGCTGAAGGCTTAAGTAGTGCCTAACATGCCGGAATACTACAAAACCGCCCAAAAACGGCCTCCTTCCTTTTGTTTTTCAACCGTCAAATCAACAAAGTCTGCAATGGACGACGTCATGCATTGGGCGCTCCTGCCGGCAATAGTCGGCTTAATCCTTTTCGCTTACGCGGGGGCAATCCTTAAGCCTCCCACGGCTCAAATCTCAGACATATCGTCGGCGGACTTAGACAAAAACTTGTTGATTGTTGGGCGAATAGAGCGTGTTCATGTGTTTGACGGCGGTTCTGTTGCGGTAACGCTTAGGGATAATACGGGGAAAGTTGAGGTGTATGTTCCTCTGAACCTCGTTGGGGATATTAAACCTTCAATTAACGAGACTGTGCAGGTTGTCGGCACAGTGGCATTATACCGGGGGCAGATAGAAGTTGTAGCCCAACATGTGGAGCGCCAAAAATGACTTCAGCAGCGATCACGGTTAGCCAGATTGCAGAATACAACTACTGCCCCCGACGAATTTTCCTGCGCAGCATCCTCCAGGTTAATCCGGCGCCCAAACCCGTCCACCACATAAGGTTAGCCCGCCGCATCCTTCTTAAGGAATTAGCGTTTCAACGCCCAAACATCCTAAAACGCGAGCAAGACCTGCAGCCGGAATGCGAAAAAGCGCTCTGCTTGGCGGTCGAAAAAACCCGAAGCTACCCTGAACTAAAAAGCACTCCGCAAGACGCCGTAGCAAAGGCGGCAGACGAACTGCGACTTGAAATGCCTGCGTTTGCCCAATCCCTCATGCGCCTTAAGGAAGAAGCAGGTTCAGTTGCCGCAAATTACCTTACTCCCGCAGTCAGAGAGCCGAATCTGAATCATTTGCAGCTTAACATACGAGGGACCCCCGACTACATGCGCCAAACACCCTACGCCCCCGTAATAATCGCAGAAAACGACGCGGGCAGACCCAAAGAAAACGAAATATTCAAGGCGACAGCGTACGCACTCATAAACTGCGCAAAATCCAACGCGCCACCCGTATCATACCTCGACGACCCGTTGTCCGCCACATTCACTCCCGTAATAATAACGGAAGCCAGAAAAAACCAGGTCATAGAGTCCATAAACGCGGTTCAAAACATCCTAACGACAAAAAAAGACTCAGGCGTATGCCCACACGGAAGCCACAAAAAATGCGCAGGATGCATATACGAAGAACCCTGCTACAGAACCTAAAAACAGGTGTTGCCTTACGCGGCAGGAGTCCTCTTCACAATCCGCGTTATAGTCCCCGCAATCTTGTTTCGAATTGGGGGATTCACTTTAGTGATGTGCTCCTGTACCTTCACCTTGTTGCCCTGGAAATCCTTCGTGAAATCCTGAGGAAACTTCTCAACAAGCTCCTCCGCCACACGCTTCAGGTACTGGCTTTTAATACGACCCATGACTAACAAATATGCCCCCAGAGTTTAAAAACGCAGCAACAGCACCCGCCAAGGCAAACCCGCCCTCTAAACCTTCAGCTGGGCCTTCGACGTATCCTGCGCAAGCAAGGCGCGTCCTAATCCGTAGCCTGCGTTCGCAGACATGCTTGAAAGAAGGTCCGCTAAAGTAAGCTTGTCGTTTGGGCGCTCCACAACGTCGGGCTGGCCCTCGATTCCCGCAATTTCGGCTGCCTTCAGTGTGGCTTCGTCCATTCCGCCTAGTCCGTCAACTAGTCCTAATCCGACTGCTTCTTTGCCTAAGTAGACGTCGCCTGTGGCCAGATTAGTCACTTGTTCCTTGTCTAGTCCTCTGTTTTGGGCTACGTCATTTATGAAGTCTTGGTGTACTTGGTCGAGCAGGCTTTGGAATCTGTCTTTTTCCTCTGGTTCCATGGGGCGGTAGGGGCTTCCGCTGTCCTTGTTTTTGCCCGCTTTTATTGTTGTTACGTTTAAGCCTAGTTTTTCCATTAGGCCGTAGTATTGTTGTATTTCCATTATTACGCCGATGCTTCCTGTTATTGAGTCGTCGTCTGCTATGATGTAGTCTGATGCTGAGGCGACGTAGTATGCGCCTGATGCTCCTATTTCGCCTATTCGGGCGACTATTGGTTTGTCGAAGTCTCGTACGGAGCGCATCATTTCTCTGCTTGCGACTACTTCGCCTCCGCCGCTGTTTATGTCTAGTACGACTGCTTTTATGTTGTTGTCGTCTGAGGCTTCTTTGAGGCGTTCTTTTAGGAAGCTGGGGTTTGCGCATGTTGGGGTGCCTGAGATGAAGTCTCCGCCGCAGTCTTCGGATGTTATCATGCCGCGGATGGGTATGACCATGACGGTGCGGCTTTCAAGGAATGGGAAAAGGGGTTCTTGGGGTAGGTTTAGTTCGGGTGTTTCTTCGGTTTCGTTGGGGTTGCCTGTGAAGCTTAGTTGTTTGGGTCTTGTTGGTTCTGTCTTTTTTCCTGTTTCTTTTTGGATGATGATCATTAAGCCGATTATTATTCCGGTGAGAAATACGGCGAGTATCCCCAGTGTTATTGCTACTTTGATTGCTGTTCGCATGGTAAGTTACTGTATCGTCTGCTTTAAAAGTCCCGGATGGTTGTGTTGGTAAAAAGCGAAGAAGAGGACGGATATTTCCGTCTGAGGTGGGGGATTATTTCGGTTGCGGCTGCCGGGATTTGAACCCGGGTTGCAAGATTGGCAATCTCGAGTGATACCAGGCTACACTACAGCCGCGCAAGCAAAGAAATAGGGTATCTTAGTATTAAAAACATATTTGGCGTCCCTTGGATTTGGTGGTTATGCCTGTTTTATTGTCTAAAACCCATATCCGTTGCGAGATGCTGGAACTCCTTGCTGTGCCGGCCGCCGCCTTTGTGGTGACGTGGTTGCTTATACCGTGGATGATGCCGCGGCTTTTGGCGGCGGGTATTAGCGGGAAAGATCGTTGTAAGGATGGTGATGTTGCGGTTCCTGAGATGGGGGGTTTGGCTATCGTCACGGGTTTTTTGGTCGGAGTTCTTATTGCGGTGGCTTTGTCTACTTTCAACGTGATTCCTCTGCGGCTTTCTCTTCCTGCGCTTCTTGCTGCGTTCTCGACGGTTTTGATTACGGCTTTAATCGGTATTGTCGATGACTTGCTTCTTATCCGGCAGGAAGTGAAGGCGGTTATCCCTATTTTTGCGGCGCTTCCTCTTGTCGCATTGAAGGTGGGGGAGACTACGATGACTCTTCCTTTTGTCGGTTCGGTGGACTTCGGAATATTCTACGTCCTTGTGCTGATTCCCCTTGCCATAACCGGCGCAAGCAACGCCACAAACATTCTGGCGGGGTTCAACGGGCTTGAAGCGGGGTTGGGCGTCATAATGCTTTCATCAGTTGCGTTGGTTTCTTATTCGCTTTCTTTAGGTTCTTACCCCGGAAGCGTGGAAGCCTTCATTTTGTCCGCCGCCATGGCCGGAGCATTGCTGGCCTTTTTGCGTTACAACTGGTATCCTGCGCGCATTTTCATAGGCGACGTAGGGACTCTGACTATAGGGGCGGTTCTTGCGGCCGCGGTAATCGTCGGTAACATTGAGAAGGTCGGCATCATTCTTATTCTCCCGTTTTTCGGGGAGTTGTTTCTTAAGATTAGGGGTAGGTTTAAGCATCCTTCTTGGTGTGAGCGTAAGGGTATGGTTCTTTTTTGCCCTAATTTTTCCGAAGTTTATGGGCTTCCTCGCCTCATAATGTACTTGACTAAAGGCATCACTGAGTTGAGGCTTGTGTTGGTTCTGCTTGCCGTCGAGGTAGTGTTTGCTGTGTTTGCAGTCTACAGTTACTTGGGGTAGGCCGTCATGAAGATAGCTCAAGTGTCCAAGCATTTTCCCCCTTATCGGGGTGGGTTGGAGTCTCGGGTTTACGATTTGTCCAAGTGGCTTGTCGCCCATGAAGAAGACGTTACGGTGTACACTACGTCCGAGTCGTCGTCTCCTTCTTCTGAAGTCATGGACGGCATCAAAGTCGCCAGAAGCAAGTCATTAATCAATTTCTTCTCTGCGCCATGGTGTCCGGGAACTTTGTTCCACCTGATGTCTGACGATTACGACTTAATCGACGTCAACCTTCCTGACCCCCCCAACATGCTTTTTGCGTGCGCGGCAAGCTATCTTCGCCAAAAACCCCTTGTAGTCACATACCACGCAGACGCAATAAGAACAAGCGCAATATACGCGCTGCCGATGGCCGCGTACAATCTGCTGCTTAAGGCCGCTCTTAGGCGCGCGGTCAAAATTTTCGCGACCACGCAGGAGTACGCCAAAGAGTCTCCCGTGCTCAAAAACTATCTGGGCAAAGTCGTGGAGGCGCCCAGCTTCATAGACCCCGCACTATTTACAGCCAAAGCAAAAGGCGACCCAGACATAGCCGCCCGCCACAAAATAGCCGGCAAAAAAATAATCCTCTTCGTAGGCCGGCTCATAGGATACAAGGGACTGCCGGTTCTCCTGAACTCATACGCCACCCTCAAAAAAGAAGTGCCTGACGCCGCCCTAATAATCGTCGGGGAAGGCCCGCTTCTTGCCGACCTTGAAAAGCAGGTCGCCCAATTAGGGGTTTCTGACGTAGTTTTCGCCGGGAAAGTGTCCCCAAAAGATTTGCCCACCTACTACCGCGCAGCCCGCGTATTTGCTCTCTCCAGCGTCAGCCGCCAGGAAGCTTTCGGATTAGTCCTTGTTGAATCAATGGCGTGCGGGATCCCGTGCGTGACCACCAATTTTTCAGGGCCGTCGCATGTAGTGGGCGATGCCGGATTGGTTGTTCCGGTGAACGATTCATCAGCGTTTTCATTGGCGTTGAAGCGCCTTTTGACGGACGACGTCCTGCGCAAGAAACTTTCTGAAAGAGGTGTTGTGCGGGTCAAAGAAAACTTTACGATGGACGTCGTCTCAGAGAAAATCAGGGAAGTATATAAGTCCGTTTCCTCTCAAAACTAACTTACGATGATTATCCGAAGCAGGGCTCCAGTAAGAATAAGTTTTGCGGGAGGCGGAACGGACGTTAGCCCATTCACCGAAGAGCACGGCGGGTGCGTAGTCAACGTCACAATCAACAAGTACGCTTGGGGAACATTATCGTTTAGGCCCGACGCAGGAGTCAGCCTCAGAAGCGACGACTACAACGCAGAAATAAAGTACAAACGCCTCAAGGATTTGCGCTACGACGGAAACCTCGACCTGCTCAAAGCCGTAACCAAACACTTCAAACCCATAAACGGAGTAAACCTCTACCTGCGAAGCGATGTCCCCCCTAGAAGCGGACTGGGAAGCTCAGCCTCAGCGTTCGTCGCGGCAATAGGACTCTTCAACCACGCGCTAAGCGACAGGCGCATAACAAACTACGAAATAGCCGAACTCGCATTCAAGCTGGAGCGCGAAGAACTGCATAACCTCGGCGGCCGCCAGGACCAGTATGCGGCTGTTTTTGGCGGACTGAATTACATGGAGTTTAAGGGCAACGATTTCGTCCGAATCAATCCTTTGCGCATAAGGCGCGACAACCTCTTGGAGTTGGAGAAAAACATCGTTTTGGTGCACGCGCAGGAGCGCGAAAAAAGCGGCGACATAATCGCCAACCAGACCAAAAGCTACGTCAGACGCGACAGGGACGTGGTGGACGCACTCGAAGAGACTAAGGCATTGGCTCAGGAAGTAAAGCAGGCGCTGGTGCGCGGAGACTTCAACTACTTTGGAGAATTGCTGCACCAAGGATGGCTGACAAAAAAGAAATTCAGCCCGCTGATGACCACACCCTTCATAGACAAACTATACAAAGCAGCCCGCGAAAACGGGGCGATAGGCGGAAAAATAACGGGCGCAGGAGGAGGGGGCCACATGTTTTTCTACTGCGAGCCAAACACAGAGCATAAGGTGGAGGCGGCGCTTGCTAAGGCGGGCGCCAAGCCGGTGAAATTCAGCTTCGACATGCACGGGCTTGAGACATGGGAAGTCGCTGAGTAGCTTTTTCTTTTTTTAACCGATGAGGGCAAAACTTATTCCAACTACCGTGAGACTTATGGCAAACAAAATCGTTTTTGTTCTCAAGAATCCCGGCAAGACTCTTCGGTTCATCAAACGTAAGGCCTCGAATGTCGTCCGTTTTTGGGGGCTTAAGTTGGGTTTGATGAAGAGGAGTTTTAGGGTTGTTTCTCTTCCGGGTGGTTTTAGTTTCAAGGCGAGGAACTCCACGTCTGACGGCGACGGAATAGTGATAAAGGAAGTCTGGAGTGAGAACGTATATCATGTTGAGGCTGGAGACATAAGGGACGGTTCGGTGGTTTTCGATTTGGGCGCTAACATTGGTGTGTTCTCCAACTTGGCGGCATCTATGGTAAGGTGCGACGTTTATTCTTTTGAGCCTCAGCCGGAGAACTTCGGCATGTTTCTTGAGAACATAGAGTTGAATAAGAATTTGGTCAAGGGGGTTATTCATCCTATCAACAAGGCGGTTTCGGTTTCTGATGGTACTATAGACTTGTTTGTTGACGTGGAAGACGGAGGTGTTTCTTCCACGACTAAGCCGGTGGGGAAGGCGGTTAAGGTGGCGTGCGTCTCTTTGGAAAATTTCATGAAAGAAAATAAGATTGCGTCTGTGGACTTCATGAAGATCGACATTGAAGGCGGAGAATACGACATCCTCTTTAGCCTGCCGAAGCCCATTCTGGATAAAATAAAGAAGGTCGCCTTGGAGTACCACAACGTCCCTTTTAGGGAAGAATACAACGCAGACGCATTACTCACCTTCTTCGGCAATAACGGTTTTAAGACTATCCATGAGCCCGACAAGAAGATGGAGGACGGCTCGGTGAGCGAAAACCGCCTCATCATAGCATACAAATAGTCTACTGCAGGATCTCCTTGTAGACGTCCATAGTCTGCCTGGCAATATTGTCCCAAGAGCACACGTTCGCCTTAACGCACGCCTTAGCGCCTATGCTGTCAAAAAGGTCGTTGTCGATGATGTAATTGACTTTCTCCGCAATCTCCCTGGAACTATGCGGGTCGTCAATAAGAATCCCATCCTTACCGTCCTCAATTATCTCCGCCGCCCCCGCAGACCTGCTTGTCACCACAGGCAAGCCGGTAGCCATCGCCTCGATAATCACGAGGCCGAAAGGCTCGTATGCGGTGGGGAAAACCATTAAGTCTGCTGCTGCGTAGTAGTCGCTTATGTTGTCCACGAATCCCGTGAAGAATAGTTTGTTTGCGACGCCAAGTTTTCTGGCTTCTGCGCGGTAGGGTTCGGGGTCGTCTTTGCCCAAGACGAGCACGCTTACGCCTTTCATCTCAGGCATCGCCTTGACTATCTGCATCAATCCCTTCCTCTTGAATTCCCAGCCTGAGAATACGGCCACTTTGTCTTCTGGTCTGATTCCTATCTCTTCTCTAATTTTGTCTCTTCCCGCCTTTTTCGCGGGGTTAAACTCTTGGGTGTCTACTCCGCTGTATATGACCCGGATGTCTTCCTCAGGCACGCGGTAATACTTCATCAGGTCGTCTTTGACGTTGTGGGAGTTGGCTATCGCCTTCTTGAATTTCCTCGCGGTGAAATTACGCCTCTCTATAGCAAGGACCACTCCGCTTCTGGGCTCAAAAGGCTTCATCAGCCGGTACTTCAGCCCCCTCTCCCTCTTGAACTGCTCAACCGCCGCCTTATGGCAGCTGTGCGCCGTAATCACATCAGGAGAAACAACCTCAGCCCCCTGCCCATGAATAAAATCGATTACATCCGCCTTCTTCAGCCGGTTCGCAGCCAAAGTGTTTCTTATAGCGGCCGAAGCCACCTGGGCTGAGATGGGGTTCCAGATGATATTTTCTTGGTGTATTATTGCGCCTTGAACCGGGTGTTCTACTCTAGAAGTTATTATGTGGACTTCGTTTTCCTTAACGAAGCGTTCAGCGAGCTCGACCACGTACCTTGCGATTCCGCCCCTCTTGTTAAGGACTATTGAAGTCAGGCCTATCTTCATGGTATGTCGTCCCCTACTAATTACGTTAATCGGCCTTTTAACGTGCGCCGGGTGTTTGATACAGTTGCGGCTAATCTTTTTTTTATCGGGCTCAGATACTTACGTAAGCGGGCGAAGTACGATTCCTCAAAATGCCTTCTCACAGATTAAGCGGCAAAACCAAAAACAAAGGGCACGCGCAAACTAGTAATCCTCTTAAGCATCGTTATATTGCGCCTTTGGTAGTCGTAGTCTCCGCGGTTTTGCTTGCGGTTCTTCTGCGCGCGCAGGTAGTAAGGCCTTACGGGCCGGATTTCCTCGAATACTACGCTTTGGCGCAGCAGTTGAAAGGCAACCCGCATCACTGCGAGGCCGCAGTGGATACGGTTGGGCCGCGCCTTGATTCTAGGTTTAATATCACTGTGGATGTCTGTGAGAGTAATATTCGTTTTTTTTCTTCTAGGACTGCTTATGTGCGGATAGTAGCGTTGTCTGATAACCCGGATTTCATGTTGTTTGTGAACGTGGGCTCTTTCATTCTGGCTGTGGCTCTTTTGGCGTTTGTTTCCCCGTGGGCTGGGGCTGTCGGGGCGGTGTATTTCCTTTGGACTCGGATTGCTCTTACCGTGGCCACTGACATGTATTCGGTGCTTGTTTTCCTCTTGATTTACGTTCTCTATCGGAAAGGCAGTTTGTCGTACCTTTTTTTCCTCGCTTATTACTCTTTCCTGCGCGAGCAGGCGCTTGTTTTGACGCTCGTTTTCATTTTGGATTCGTTACGCAGGAGGCAGTACAAGATTTTGGCGCCTCTGCTTGTGTTAGCAGTCTTGCAGTTTGCGGGAGGCGGAGGCTCTTTCAAGGAAAAGTACGCGTGGAGCTTCATGCAGAATGCGGGCGAAGGCTCAACATTCACCAGCTTCTGGCTGCACCAGATTCCCGTGGCCACAAAGGAGATGGTGCTAAGGCTCGGATTCTACTTGCCTCCAATTGCAGTGCTCATGTTCCTTATGCGGAAGAAGCCGCATCTATTCGACATACTGCTTACTCTGCTGCTCTTAGGGTTCTATTGGATCACCCAATACGTAGACACCCGGTACTACATACCCTACATAGCCGCAATAGCGCTTATCACAGACGCCTTCTCAGACCCCCAAAAAGACACGTAGCGCCCGCTCAGATTCATCTGCCGCTTAAGCCGATAAGCGACACGCCCAAAAGAATGAACACGATTGCGGCCCACTTGTAGTTGTTCATCTTCTCGTTGAGGTGGCGGACGGACAAAAATGAAACCCAGATGTAGCTTGTAGAAGACACCGGGTAAAGCATAGACAGGTCGCCGAACCTCAACCCCGAAAGATAAAATACGGTGCTTACTCCGTAAAACAGCACTCCAACAAGGAAATTCCCATCTCTAATCAGCGAAATAAAACCCTTCTTCAGCGCCTCAGAGCCACGCTTCAAAGACAACGCCCCATACGCCGCAAAAACCGAGGCCACCAGAATTAGCCCTACGCCAATAAATTGGGTCGTCACTTCTGCCCCCTCCCAAGCAAACTAACGCCAATCAACACGAAACCAACGCCAGCCCAACGCAAAATCCCAAACGATTCTCCAAGGAAAACCGTCGAAAGAAGAGTAACCCACACGTACCCTGTGGCAAAAATGGGATAAAGCACAGACAGCTCCCCCCGTCCCAGTGCGGCCACAAGCAGGATGGCGGAAAAGGCGTAGATTAGTTGTCCTCCGACAAGAGGAAGGTTCAGAATCGTTCCGGGAACAGTCAAAGAGAACCTGTTCATCCCCGCCTTAATCATAAGCTGGCCGGTGGTGGTAAACAAAGTGCACGCCACAACGAGGAGCATTGCGGCCACACTCGTCTTGCCCGCGTCAGCCATACAACATAACTTCGCGCGGAATCTTAATAATCAGTTGCCGCGCACTCCCAAAAAGAGGAAATCCTTAATGCTTCCTCGTACGCCCTCGCCTAAACGCGCCTTAGCCAACATGCTCTCTGCCGCGTCGACGTCCTGCGCCGTAAGGAGTTTAAGGAGCATCACAGCCGCAAACCAGACTACCGCGAAAATGACGGCCGAAAGAGCCAGACCCAAGTAACCCCATATGAAATACACTGCGTAAGCTGCCGGAACTGCGCCTAAAGCGCACGCAAAAAGATTTCTAGCCGTTGTAGCAAAAGACAAAGGAATCTCAACCACATTCCTTGCGTAACCATACGACTTAAAGGCAATCCACGACGAAGCGATGAGCGTCGCGTAAGCCGCCCCCATAAGCCCGAAAGCAGGAATAAGCAACACATTCAACACGACCTTGATGGCCGCCGCAGCAATAATAATCCCCGCCTCCGCCTTCGGCTTTCCGGAGGATGTGATAATCTGCCTGAATACCCGAGAGAACCCTACAATCCACACCCCCACAACGAGAATGACCATCACGTTGGATGCCTCAGCGTAAGCGCCGGTGTAAACAAAACGCAACAGCTGAGGCGCCCACAAAGCCAGGAAGAACGCGGCCGGAGTAAAAAGCAGCACGTACCTATCTGTCAGATACACAGTGAGTTTGCTTAGGCGCAAGTGGGCTTTGCTTCCGAGCAGTTCCGTGGCTATCGGACTGTATATGAGAGATATAGCAAGGAGCGGAGTCCAAAGTATGGAAGCGAGAATCCACACGCCCCAGTATATCCCCACGTCCGCCGAAGTCATGAAAACCTTTATTATGAAAATGTCCGCCCACGAAAGCACATTGTCCGCAGCCACAACCGCAGTCACCGCCCCGCCGAAACGAATAAGCTCAGACGAAAGACCCCTGTTAAACGCGCCCCTATAAACCGACCCAAAAGCGTCAACAACGCCGATGAAAACGGTCACTGCGAATGCCGCCGCCATCACAGTAAGCGCCCATTCGAAGGGCAGGCCTATCGCGATTACTGAGGCGACAAGAAGGACTCTTATTGCGTAGTGGAGGAAGTTGTATAGTACTGTGCGTTCCGGGCGGCGGTATCCTGTCAGTACGCCGTTCATCCAGAGGTTCAGGCCTTGGGCGATGAAGAATACGGCTGCGACCACAGCTTCGAGGGGTGTGAGTGATACGGTTCCAGTCGCATAAGCTAGTGCGAATACCGCTATCACAGCTAACGTTAGGATGAGGTTTATGGCGAATCCTGTGGCTGCCGCCGAAGCCGCCTCGTCGTTCTTGTTTAGTCCTCGGTAGTAGGCGGTGTACCTTTCGACTGCCGCTCCGACGCTGACTAAGGCGACGGTGGCCACAAACATTGGGGCATTCCAAAGGAGAGAGTAAAATCCGTATTCTGCTTCGCTGAAGCTTTTGGTAAGTAAGCTGTTGAATACGTAACCCAAGAATCGTGTGAAAAAGAGTCCGACCAGCATCCAGATGCTGGATTTGAGCATCACAGAGCGCAGCGGAGTAGCGTGAAGCGCCTTATGATGGTGGCCGCCTGCGTCTTCTACTGTTTCACTCATCAGAAAGACAATGGGAGGCAGCCGCTAAAAGTCGGCCTAAACGCGGTAATTCGTCCGGTCTCCTCCTAATAAAAGGCGGCGTCAAAAAGTATTCACCATGGAAGTGACCGTGCTCAGGTTGGGTCATAGGGTGGGTAGGGACAAGCGGCTTTCTACTCACGTGTGCTTGACTGCGAGGGCTTTTGGGGCAGGTAAGGTTATTATGGATGCCCGCGACCCTCGGGTTGAGGAGAGCGTTAAGGAAGTGGTTGCTGCGTGGGGCGGCGGCTTCACTGTTGAGTACGCGGAAAGCTGGAAGAGCGTCATAAAAAACTTCGTTGGAGTCAAAGTTCACCTTACTATGTATGGGCTGCCTCTTGACGACGTAGCGGCGGAAATACGCGACGCGAAAAAGCCGGTGCTAGCTATCGTCGGCGGACCAAAGGTGCCCTCGGAAGTCTACCACATGGTCGACTACAATGTGGCTGTCGGCAGTCAGCCGCACAGCGAGGTGGCTGCTTTGTCGCTTCTTTTGGACCGCCTAAATCAAGGTGAAGAATTGGGTTTGGATTTTAAGGGGTCGCTTACAATCATTCCTCAAGCGTGCGGAAAGAAAGTGGCTGGAACATACAGGAGCAAGTCGAAATGATTTTGATAGTAGACTACGGCGGGCAGTACGTCCACAGAATATGGAGGACTTTGAGGGAACTCGGTGAAGATAGCAAGATAGTCAAACCTGAAGACGCCGTAAGCGAAATGGAAGCGCTTACGCCCAAAGGAATAATACTTTCCGGCGGACCGCGCAGCGTATACGACAGCCAAGAAGGGTTGGGCGACTACAAAGCCCTCCTAAAATCAGGCCTGCCCGTGCTTGGAATATGCTTCGGTCACCAGCTGATTGCTCAGGCGTATGGCGGTCGCGTCCGGTTGGGTGATAGCGGTGAGTATGCTGAGGTGGAGGTTATGGTTCTTGATGAGGATTGTTTGTTTAGGGGTTTGCCTAAGGTTTTGACTGTCTGGGAGAGTCATAGGGATGAGGTGGAGGAGTTGCCGTCGGGCTTTAAGGTGTTGGCTAGAAGCGACATTTGCGCTATAGAGTCTTTTTGCGCTTTGGATAAGCCTGTTTTTGGGGTTCAGTTTCATCCTGAAGTCCATCATACGCCGGAGGGGAAGAGTATTCTCAGGAATTTTCTTTCGGCGTGCGGTGGGAAAAAGTAGGTGGTTTATTCGGCTCCGCCGCCTCGTTGTTGTTCGTCTTCGTCTTCCAGTATGTTGGCGAAGTATTTTGTGGGAGACTTGTGTTCTGCGCCTGCCATGCGTTCTTTCATCATGAATTCGTTCTGGCTTTTTGATTGTCTCACGTCAGGATCCATCTTTTTGTCCATCCTGTCTCTTCTGATGTTGTTTTCTTCTTTGGGGCTTGTTGGGGCTCTGGTTGTCTGCTGGTGCGCTTGGCTGGAAAGTTCCCTAAGTCGGTCCTGGGAGATGTTTGCGATAGGGTCTGCCGCGTCAGCCTCCTGATGCTTCTGATTTATCCGTTGGGCCGTGCTCTCCAGAGGGTTCGTGTCGCCTTGGCTGGCTGAAACGTCCAGTGCTGCAAGTTCGCCGACGTTTGTTATTCCGACTGCCTCTAAAGCTTTTCTTTCTTCGGGAGTCATGTTTGTTTTGCCTTCCAGCCTGTCGGCTTCAGCTCTCTTAGATGCCGCCTCCTGCCTCTTGCTTGCGGCTTCGTCGGACAGGCGGTCTCCGTTAGCTTGATCCCCTGCCGCATAAGCTGTCGCTGCCTGGTCAGATAACATGCCCGCTTCTCCTCCCATATGACCCGGATGGTGCGGTGGTGTCCCAGGTGGTGGAGTTGGCACAGGCGCTCCATAATTTCCGTCCAAATCCCTAGCGGCTTCTCGCGCAGCTGTGGCCGCTGTGGCATCAGGTGCGGGCTGGCCGCGTTCATAGTCATCTAGCTTTTGGTTTGCGGCGTCTCCCTGCCAGACGCGGGGTCCCTGCCCTCGCCCTCGGTCAAACGCCTGGTCTACGGCTTGTTGCTTTTGGTCGTAGCGGCTTTCAATCTGGCGGCGTTCAGCTGCTCCACCGCCAGCTCCTCCGCGAGCTGCTGCGTGACCCCTAAGTTCGTCGTTCCTGTTTGCCCTAACCTCCCTAGTCCCCTCTTCGTGATACTGGGCCTGCTGCCTTAATGCTTTTTTAGTGTGGCCTCCGTTGGCGAGTGCGTCCACGTGCGCTTTCTGGGTGGCAAGTCTTTTGTTGTCGAATGTGTCGTTTACTTTCGCAACGTCATCTCGATATTTTTTGGGGTCTCTTATTCTGCCTGTGGTGGCGTCTGTGTTGTCCGCCCGGGCTTTTTTGAGTGCTTCTCCCCTTTCTCTTTCTACGTCGCTTAGTTTCCCCTGGTACTGTTTGTCTATTGACCTGGACCCGAGGCTCCACGTGGAATTCTTCTCCATTCTACTTTGGGCGGTGTCCCATGCTCTGGCACTCTTGACGTGTTTCTCCCTTTTTTTGTCCATCCGGTCTGCTTTCTTATCCAGGCTGTCTGCTCTTGCGGTGTTGCCGGAGGCTCTGGCCGACTGGGCTTGAGTCCTGTAATTTGCTGCTTGAGCCTTAGCATTATTGGCTTTACCTCGGTGGTAATTTTTTGCGCGTTTGGCTATCGCCTTACCGGGCTTAGTCTTCATCGCTTTGGCTCCTAGCTTGTTCATCCCCACTCTCGCCGCTTCACTTCTCATGGAGCCAAGCTGAGACGAAACCCCACCCTTCAAAGCCGAAGCCGCTATCGCAGAAGCCTTCTTTCCTTGCATAAGTCCGCCTACCGCAGTCAAAACAAGGCCCCATTTGCCCGGCACCATCATTCCGACTGCCGAAACTACCCCTCCTATTGCGTTGAAGACTCCTCCTAATATGAATGGCGCCATAATCATCCAGCCGCACATGGCAAACAAAAGGAATATTGCAACCAACGATCCTCCGCCCAGGGTAGTCAAAGCCGAGACGCCTATGGCAAGAAGCACAGCCTGCAGTACAGGCACGAAAATCCAGGTTAAAGACAGCTTCATCAGCTCCCTACCCAACTGCCTAGTGGTCTCAAGACTATATAGGAATATCACGAAGGGAAATAATACGGCTATAAAAAGGACGGCCAAGTAGCGGAACAACGCCACAAAAGTCGCCAGCAGAAGGAAAATAAGCAGCCACGTGGTCAAAACCCAGTAGCCGTAGATAGCCCACCCGTGCAGTTGAGCAGTGTCCTTAGTCAACATTATGTAAAAAGGGTCAACTTGGTACGTCAATGCGCCTGTTATGGGGCCTGTAACAACAGAGCAAGGCGGAGTGAATGTGGCGCCGATAATCATGAAAAGCATCCCTTGTTCTATCAAGAGAAAAAGCTGTATTACGTACGGAGAGACGCTTGCGAAAATCATGCCCATAATCAGCCTCTGAAGGATGTTTTTGGCTTTGACGCGCTTTGCCGGAGTCAGAGTCGCAAAAATGAAGTATGCTAGATTGAATGTGATGGCGACAATCCAGAAGGGATAAAGCAGCATAAGAAAATAACCCATAATCTTTACTATGCTCGGCGAAGGAGTGCAGCCCGGTCCAAGAGAACTGCTCATGTCGACTATGACAGGGTTCATTGCCAGGAAATAGACGAAGAAATCAAGCATTACCTTGATTATCCCGAAAATCGCCAATACTAAAAGCCCCAGTATCTTTGTGATAAAATAGAAGAACCATGAGATAAGCGCCCCCATAGACCCCCAATTTGCGGCTGACGCAGTCTGCGCAAGGAGGACTACTGCGAGCGTCAACGCAACAAGAACCTTAAACGTGGGGTTGATAATTCTCTTGTTCATTTTTTGCCCAGAAACTCCTCCCAAGCCTCATAAAAGTCGTCGCGGTTAGACTGGAAAAGCCGGTACGACAAAAGGGCTGCTATCGTAAGCACAATCATAAATGCGCTTTGAGCAACAAAACTGACGACAGTGAACTTCTTACCCTCAACCAAACCCTGCGTTGAAGACGG
This sequence comes from uncultured archaeon, assembly GCA_902384455.1. Classification (GTDB taxonomy): domain Archaea; phylum Altiarchaeota; class Altiarchaeia; order IMC4; family SCGC-AAA252-I15; genus CABMCB01. Next base: position 14,406 of record CABMCB010000011.1, on the reverse strand, counting down.
CTGATAATTATAAGTCGTCGTCGGGTTACCAGTCCAGTAACCTAAATACTCTGCGGTGACGGCAAGATTCTGCCCCCTATTCTCGATATTCACAGAATGAGCCAAAGAACCAACAGGAACGCTAGCATACATAGCGCTATAATCATCATAAGGCGGCCCAAACGTTAATTTTACCATGCCGTTGGTCACAGGGCCCGCGCATTGGTCGGTCACTGTGACGCTGAACTTAATCGTATCGTAATTTATAGTCGCCGGATCCTGGATTATCTGCGTTATCGTAGGGTGACGGGCTGCTATGGCTACGTGAGTGTCCCCTATGTCATAAAATACGCCGTCTGCGCATCGGCCGCCTTCGAATGGTTTGATTGTTATTGACCTCAGGTGTGTGAAGACTGTCATTGACGTTTGTTTCATTAGGTCTGAGTGTATGTCGGTTGTTTCGAAGGAGAATATGGGTGCTCCGTTGGGGACTACTAATGGGACGCATTGTATGGGTTTTTGTAGTGAGTCTGTGCCTGATGGGAGTCCTGTGATGAGGCTAATGTGTGATTGGGTTATTGGGGTTAGTACTCCGTTTACGTAAGCTTGCACTTCGCACCAATGGTCGACGGTGTTCCATCTGTAGAATAGTTTGATTGGGTTGTATTTGTAGCTGAAGTATTCGCCTTGTCCGTATTTAGCTCCTACTGGTATGGCGCAGTGGTCTTTGTATGGGCCGGGCGGTGAGTTGCAGTCGAATTCCATTACTCCCCAGCCGTGCGGGTCGTTGCCTGCTGGGACGGGTTGTGTGCCTGTGTCTGGGTATTGTTCGCATAGGCCTTCTGTTATTACGTCTTCCATGACGTTCTTGTATGCGCATTTCCATTCTCCGCCGTCTTTTACTGGTTTGCCGTCTTGGCCGCACATGGATTTTGGTGCTGGTTCGCCGGAGTCGTGGTAGTTTATTGTGGTGTCGCATTTTAGCGGTACGTCTAGGTGTGGTGTTGCTGATTCGCTTGGTATTTCTTTGTTTTGTTTGATTCGGGTGGTGTCGCAGTTTATGGCTGAGGTGGATGAGCCGGTGGAGCTTTTGTATTGGTTGCTGGTGTCTTTCTTTTCTGCTTGTATTCCGACTAGGTCGTAGTAGTAGCGTTCGTCTTCGTGGTAGTTGGTTATCCTTTTGATTATGTCGTTGGGGTCGATGGTGCTTCGGCAGAAGTCCCATCCCGTGGAGGGGGGTGCGGTGGCTGGGTTGTAGTAGGCGCTGATGTCGAAGTTTCTGCTGTAGCGTGTGCTTGATCCGAGGTATTTGTCGCGGAAGTAGTAGAATTTCTTTAGCGGGTTGATTTGTTCGTAGTAATAGAATGTGTCGTTGTCGTCTGGGCGGTGTGTTACTACGAATAGGGGTGGGTTTTGGCATACTTGAGTTTCCCATGTGAAGTTGTTGAAGAAGTCTGCGCCGTTGTTAAGCGGGTCTGTAAAGCACGGCAGTAACTCGAGCATGCGCTCAGTTTCGTTGGTTATTATGACTTTCTCCTGGGCTTTTGTGGATTCCAAGCCCTGCAGTTCGTGCACTACGGGGTAGCTTCGTATGTTGCATTCCAATGTTACTGCGTTTGGGATGCGGAAGCGGATTCCGTTTACCACGCTCATGGGCACGATTTGGCCTAAGCTGTCCTTGTCTTCCAGAGTATATGCTCCGATGGCCAAGTAAACGTTTGCTTTGTATAGGGAGGCTGGAACGTATGCGTCGTAGTAGTCTATGAAGCCCCATATGTTCATTACTTTGTTGTTTGTTTGTTCTCCCCATGAGGGTTCTGTGCGCACGTGGGGTTCTCCGTTTTTGGGGTCTTCCTTGTTGTAGTACGTTACGACTTGGGATGAGTCGTTGATTATGTCGGGGCATTTCATGCCCGGGTTGTTTTTGCAGTCAGGGTTGCTGTTGTCTGAGACTTGGTAGACGCATCCGGCGTGTTCCCAGCAGCCCCACCATCGCCCTCTCCACGGTTGGTTGTTCTTCGAACCCGAAGCATTGTACAAAGGATTTTCCGAATACTTCGGTGCGTCAGTTCGGTATGTGCCTCCCTCTCCGCCGCACACCCACTTGTCGCCGCCAGGTCCTCCCCCGTCTTTCCAAGCGAATGGTATGATGGCTTCAAGGACGTTGTATCCGAACCATATGCATGCGTGGGCGTAAACGTCCCTCTCCAGAGTGCTGTTGACTTCGTACACTGCTTGGGCGTAAAACCTTACTGTTTTGGGGTCTAGGTTGTAGGGGAGAGTGAAGTAGTTGGCTATGGTCCACGGGTACGCTGGTTCAGGCAGGAACTGGTTCCAGGCGGCTGCGGGGTTGTTTATTGAATCGCGGACGTCTTTCACCGCAGGGTCGTTTTTATCCCCTAAGTTAAGCACTCCCACGTCATTGAACCACGACTGGCTTCCGAAGGCGACCACGGAGTCCGACTTCTTCTCATAGTCGTCGCCTGACATGCTGGAGCTTTCGAACACCGTAAGCTCGATTCTGCTCTTGATCCAATAAGGCCCCACCCTCCACGGGTAAGGGTCTTTCCTGCATACTTCGCCGCATGTGTTTGGCAGCAAACCCCCCTTGCTAAACTTAAGTACTCCGACCGGACCCTTAGTCTCGAATGAACCGAAGTAGTCTACAACGTCTACTGGAAGGTCAACACCATGGTCATGCAAGGCTCCATTCGGGTCAGGCCATTTATCGTATCCGGCTTTATCCCACCCTGAGTACCCCGCTCCCCCGCCGCCCCAAGGCTTCATAATGTCTGGTATGTCCGGTCTGGCGTAAGGCCTATACGGGATGCAGCTGTCCAGGTCTCTGTAGCAGTAACAGTCGCTGCCTATGCTGCATGCCTCATTAGATTTCCAATACCTAAGGGTGTTATCCTGCTTAGCCCATGTCGCATAACACTTGCAGCGGTCCCAATTAGGCGTATTTTTAGGCCTGCAGCGAAGGCCGCTTGAGTCGCAGTCGTAGTCGACGGGGATCGGGTCAACGCAGTATTCCTTGCTTTTGTATGTGACCATCGGTCCTCCGCCGGTAAGCGGTTTGTCGGTGATGACCACTCCGGGGGCAAGAGGCACTATGCCTCGTCCCTTGTCTATGCGGGCGTTGAAGTTGCTACTGTATGAGGCGTCGAAGGATCGGTACTCCGTCCATATGCCGTGGCTCAACCCTAAGTAGGGGTTTACGCACCTATCTACATTGCTTATGGCGTTAAGCTTAACCTCCAGCAAAGAGTCGGCAAACCCATAGTACTTTCCAGCGTCCCAATCGTACGCCGAAGACTTAAACGTTGCCGGCTGAACCTTGCTCACATAATCCGCATACTTAGTGATGTACGGCCATGGACTTAATCCGCCTAAGTGGCCATATGACGCCCACTGTATCTGTCCGTTTTCGTCTGGCGCCCATACTCCCCATCCACTCCAGTTGGTGTAAGCGGCCACCCCTCGTGCCTCAATGTTGTTTGGCACGTTGGCGCCGGCTCCAATGTGGAAGTATATTGTTCCTCCGCCGGTTTCATGAAGGGCGGCGTTGTTTCCGGACGTTCGTGTTCTGACTTTATAGTTTTGTTGCGGCAGGCATTCTTTTCCATTCCATATTTGGCCTGGGCGGCAGCAGGCGTCGTCCGAGCCTGTTGCCGTAAGTATCTGAATCCACGCGGGCAACCACCAGTTGTTTAACCGTGGGTCTATGCACCATATGTCAAACCCTAAGACGAAGGGGTTGTCAGTGCATTCCAATGGTGTGCCGTCAATGTCAGCCCCGCATTCCTTGTTGTTGGCGCAGTCACCTTCACCCAAACCGCACTTAAACCGAGGGTCGCCGCTTGATGTACTCAATCGCGCCTGACAGAATCCACATGTGCCAACTATTTGAGTGGGAACGCCTCCTCTCCTGCAGCACTTGTCCGTCATGTCCCACTCTACTCCCGGAATGTCCGGGCAGCAGTGGTCCGCAAGGTTCAATCCTATGCCCCACCACAGGTCTTTGCTGAGGCTGCATTTAAGGCCGTCGTTGCATAGCGAGTTTCCGTATCCCCAGAATCCGCCGAAGCAGTCTCCGCCGTTTACTCCGTAAGTATATATCGGAACTTCTATGAAAGTGCCGTCGGGAGCAATCCACGCGTAAGTCCCCTGCGATTCAGGTTCAGTGTCCGGGTAACAAAGAAGAGGCGGGTTTTCAGTGTGGACTTCAGGCGTAATCTTGAATACGTGGTCCCAGACTGTGTTAATGTTAAACTGCCTGAAGTACCTGAAGTCGTAAGTGAAGCACGTCGCCTCGCATTCCCTGCTGTACGGTTCAGGATACTTCAGGTCAATTAACGGGGCTATAAATGACGCCGGATTACTCGGATTAGGCTCCAACTGCGGAATCCAGTCAGTAAGGTTGTCGTTATGATTCCTGCACTTTATCTCACAAGGCGAATGCTGGCTGCTGGTAGGACGATACATATGGTCCCTGAACCCTCTGACGGTCTCATTTATGGGATTAGACGGGCCGGCAAACCACCCTCCGTTATAATTGTACGGCAGCCACTTGAACAAACTGCTGTAGCCGGGCCTAGTGCAATCCTGAGCAGTCCTCTCGATAGGTTTGCCGAAGATGTTAGCCAGCTGCCCTATGATGAAGTCCCACAGGTTCTTCTCATTAGTGTCCTCGGTAAGAACCCAATATCTGTCACAAACCTGGTCGCTATCCTGATGGAACCTATACTTAGGCTGATCCTTGATGGTGACTGAAGTGGGAGTATGCACGTCAAAGCATTGCGGCCAAATAGTCGTTGTGGTAGTCGTCGTCGTGGTCGTAGGCGGACACATGCCTTGTATCCCCCCGATCTCATTTGGGAAAACATTGCAGTAATACCAACCAGGACCCGGCGGATTGCAGACGTTAAACGAGTCCGCATAATCCTCATTACAATCGAACCCAGTCAAAGGATAATCGCTGTAATTGTAAGGATTCGGCTCATCATACTTATACCAATCCATGGGGTAACTGCTCCTGTTTAAGGGATAAGACCAGTAAGCAGTATCATAAGGCGGCCCGTCGTAGCCTAAGAACGTGCCGGGCCCAACAAGCCCCATCGACTTGCCGTAGTCAAAGTAATATGTGCGCGAAACAAGCTTTGCGATAGTGCCGCCTGGAGGACACAATGGGTACTGAGACCATCCTCCAGTCGTGGGGCTATGCAACCTCCAGTCCACGCAATCATGCGCCATATGCCCAGGAGGCGGGGTGTCCACCCAATGGTCCCACCACCTATAGCACTCGCGAGTAGTGCCCTCAGGACAAGGGAAAACATATACGTGCGCGTTATCCTTCCACAGGCCGGCAGACTTCCCTTCCGTCTCCCTAATCAGGGTTCCGCTCAAAATGGTCCTAATAGACCTTAAGCTAGTGCGAATGTCTGACGCCGTAGGATTATTCGGGTCAGTAGCCTTATCCGGAATAAGGCTCTCATAATCAAAACTCATGTCATCAAAACACTCCCCTCTACGGGGGGCAGAACCAGGGCACTCCGTATACTTGTCTACAAACAAATTAAGAATCCACTGAGTCACACCTGAAATAGTCTTCACCCACCACGGCCTGTCATCATACGGCTTCTCAAGCCAGTTCCACAGATCCTGGTCCTCGTCGTCAGCGTCATAAAAACCGAAGTAATCCGCGGTATGGAAAAAGTCAGTGGCCTTAAGCATAACATTGTACGGGGCATTCCTCCAGTAAGTCTGGTTCAAAGGTCCGGGCAGCGGCGCGCCAATTCCCCAGGCATCCATGTCCCATTCATGCTCGTAGTTCCAGCGGGTGTCAAGATAGAAATACCTTGAGTTATACAGTCGCGTAGGGTACAGCGGAATCTTCCAGTGCTCGGTAAGGCCGAATTCGCCGCAACGCACGTTCACTGGTTGTTTTAAGTAAAATGCTCCGTAGTCGAATGGCGTGCTGTTTAGGAAAACTCGCGGGTCGTATTCGGATACTTTTTTGGACTTGACGGGGTCCATTGCGATGCTGTTCATGAAGTACCAGTACCATCTTAGCGACGAGCCCATGGAGCATGTTGAGCTTCCTCGGGGGCAGGTGTCGCAGCCTAATATGCGGGCTCCTGCTTGCATGTTCCACGCTAAAGCCGATTTAACGTCGTCTTCTGTGATGTGGTTTACGTCGTTCAGCTGGCTCTCGTACACCGTGTAAAAGCTTAGTCCCCGGTCGCCTCCAAAGCGCGACTTGTTGAACACTACGATGTAAACGCCCGGGTAGTCGTAGAATTTGCCTCCGTCATAAATCTTCCACCTGCATGAAGAGAAATTAGTTCCCCATCCGATGTTTTGAGTATACGTCCAGTTGTCTTTAATGTCCTGGAGAGGCTCGTTCTTGCAGTGGCGGTTTATCTCCTCCGTCCCGACTACATCGCATCCTCTGGCAAGAACAAAATCCACATGGTAGTCCTTGTCTATAGTCTCGGGCGAATCGCCTTGTTCATTCCCTTGTTCGGCCCTACTCGGATCGATGGTTGAACCAGGAGGCTGGTTTTCATAACCCCTCCTCTGGTCCGCAATCGACTTACGGGTATTAACGTAGCCTGCGTCGTTGATGCCGATGACCGAGTAAACGCCGCTTATGACAGTGACGTTTCCGAAATGTTTCGCAAACTTAATGCCTGCAGGAACAGTGGTTGTGGTGCTTCCGCCTGGCGCAGGACCTACTGGAGTAGTAGTTGTCGTAGTGGTGCTGCTGATAGGTATCTTATACACTCTGTCCACCGGCCAAAGCTGAGTGAACTTGTCCAGCTTAGCCCGCCAAGGTTCGACGTGATCCACGACCCTCTCAGGATTGGACGTTATCGTGTCAAGGCCTGTGTAAGGAGGGTCGTTTATGGGGTTGGTGCTGACTAAGCAATTTTGCCATTTGTAATCCAATACGCCCGGGTTGGTTACTATGTCTCCGCACTCAATACTCCCGTTGTTCCATACTCGAACAAACTTGAGCAGGCATGCGTAATTCGCGGCGTTCTGCTGGGCGGAAGTGGTTTCAATCGGCTTTACCGGGATAGCATAAGGCACCGCGCCATCGCGAAGCAAATCCCCGAAACGGCTTATGTTAACGTACTCCCACCAGGTAGACTGGACTGCGTCAGGAGCTTCTATGCTATACTTCCCAGATGCCTGTAGTACGTATTGTCGCGGGCCATTGCACGCGTAAAGCGGCGGCTGCGAAACCGAAGACATCTCCTTAGGGTTATTCGGCGGCGTATTGCACGTGTCATAAGGCAGCTTACAGCAGCATACAGAAACCTTGTCGTTCTTATAATTCTTACACCAATCGTCACCTACGGGAGAATTATAGAAACCCATCTGGCACACTCCCCCGCCGCTAGTGCACCCCATCCCAGTGTCGTCAATGCACGCTCCGCCCGGATTAGTGCTGCATTCCCTACCGCAACAGCATATAGCCTCCTTCACGCCCGCCGTAGACGCCTTAAGAATATCAACGCAAGCCGCATCAGCCGAAGGATCATTAGCATAAGTGTACTCATTACACCCCTTAAGAGTACCCACAGGAATACACTTGGCAGCCGGCCTGCCAAAACACGCCCCACCCGCATTAATGGTGCAGTTGGCGGCTGAAACGTAGGAGGTGCCCCAGAGTAGGACGATAAAAACCGCAATCGTTAATGTAACCCCACTGTCGGCGTTTCGCCTCATTATTAAATGACCACAATAGTATTTTCCTCCAAAGGATAAAAACCCACTATGCCTGCCGTTTTTTGCCTCTCTTTTGCAAGTAAAACGAAGTGTTCTCCCAAACGTCCGAAGCCGTGACTAAACCGACGACCGAGCCGCCTGAAACAATCAACGTCACGGGTGCTGAAAGAAGCGTTTTGAATGCTAAGTCAACTCGCGAGCCGGCGTCAACAACGCCGTAACCGTGCGCAACATGCGTTGCGATGAGGTCCTTGGCGACCGCAGAGCCTCCGCGAGCGAGAGATTCGGCATCAACAACCCCCCTGAAGTTTCCGCTTCCGTCCACAACAATGTAATAACGTAGCCCCGGAGAAACAACAAGCCTCAAAAAATCCCCCACACTCACCGAACCGTCAACAAAACGGAAATTCCTGAGCATCAAAGACTCAACCGCCACCCCCTCATAAGCCTGCTTAAGCCGAAGAACATTAAGCTCCCCAGAACCCGAATAAAAAAGAAACACCCCCATAACAACCCACCAAAAATTAGGCAAAAGAAAACCCGCAACAATAAGAAGCAAAAACATCAACTGACCCACCGAGATGGCCACGCGAGTGGCCTGAAAATAATCCATCCACAAAGCCAAAACAGACCTCAATAACCGGCCGCCGTCCATGGGGAAAGCAGGCAACACGTTGAACAAACCCAAAACCATGTTGACGTAGAAAAGAATACTCAAAGCAACCGGAGGACTCAACGCAGACAGCGCACCCGAATCTACGCCGTCCATAATGGCTCCGTAATCGCCCACGCCCGCGCCAAGCCACATTAAACCCAAAAAGCACGCTCCCGCAAAAACAAAGTTGAACGCCGGCCCAGCCGCGGAAATCAACAACTCCTTAACAGGGTCTTGCGGCAACTCAATGTTCGCCATGCCGCCTATAGGCAAAAGAACAATCCTGTTGACTTTTATCCTGAAAAACTGCGAAACCATAGAATGAGAAAACTCGTGCAACAAGACGACGCCAAAAACCACCACATAAAAAAAGACGTTAGCCCCCCCAGTCAAAGCCAAAAGAAGGAAAAAAAATATGAAAGAAACATGGACGTCAACGTCAATGCCGGCGAACCTGAAAAGGCGGTAAGAAGACGCCATAAATTACCCGCGCTGCAAAGCGGTGGCTCCGGTACGCGCCACCTCCTTAATCCCAAAAGGCTTCACAAGCTGCAAAAAAGCGTCAATCTTGCTCATATCCCCCGTAATCTCAATAGTAACACTCTTAGGAGAAACATCAACAATACTACCCCTAAAAACCTGCGCATACTGAATAAGCTGCCCCTTCTTCTCCTCAGTCGGCGCACTAATCTTCACAAGACACAATTCCCTAAAAACAGTGCCCTCCGGATCCAAATCAATCACCTTGATGACCGGAACAAGCTTATTCAACTGCTTCACAATCTGCGCCAAAATACGCTCATCACCCCGAGTCCGAATAGTCATACGAGCAATATCCGGATTCTCAGTAGCACCAACAGTAATACTATCAATATTGAACCGCCTACGACTAAACAAACTAGACACCTGCTGCATCACACCCGGCCGATGCTCAACCAAAACCATAAACGAATGCTCCCGCATACCCTCACCCTTATCAACGGCGACCATAATACAACTAATTTAGGGCACCCCGATAAAAAAGACAACTGAAAACACAAACACAAAAACACGACCAACAACAAAAAAAGACCTTATAAAGGCCGCTAAACATATCAATACTCCGATGCCAAAAGAACAAGCAGACTCCTACCCCGACGTGGGCGAACTCATCATAGGCACAGTCGAGACAATATTCAACCAAGGCGCATTCATAACCCTAGACGAATACCAAGACAAAAAAGGCATACTACCCCTCAGAGAAATAAGCCTCAAATGGGTGCGAAACATCCACGACTACGTCAAAAAAGACCAGAAAGTAGTCCTACAAGTACTGCGCGTAGACACCGAAAAAGGCCACATAGACCTTTCACTGCGCCGCGTAACAGAAGCCCAAAAGAAAGAGAAACTTCAATTAGTCAAACAAAAACAGCGGGCAGAAAAACTCACTGAAATACTGGCCAAAGAATTCGGCGAAGACCCAGCAGCAATACTTGCCGAACTCGAAGAAGCATTCGAAGAATACCCCACCCTATACGAAGGATTCGAAGCAGTCGCAATAGACCCCTCAATAGTCGATAAAATAAAAATAAACCCCAAAAAACGCAAACCACTCAAAGAAATAATCCAAAAAAGCATCAAACCCCCGTTCGTAGAAATAACCGGCTACGCCGAACTAAAATCCTACGACGGTCAGGGCGTCAAACACCTAACTGAGGCGCTCAAAGCTATACACGACTACGTGGACCCAGACTGCGCCGTAACAATATCATACATAAGCGCCCCAATATACCGAGTCAAAGTCCGCGGACCAGACTACAAAACGTCAGAACGCGTACTCAAAGAAGCAATAGAAGCCGGAATCAAAGTAATCAAGGAGAAAAACGGCGAAGGAACATTCCACCGGGAACTAAAACAGGCAGCAGCAACATCATAGAAATGCGCATAAGACGCAACCGCACAACAAAGCAGTACACGCTTGAAGACATCGACCCCCAGTCAGGAAAAGAGAATCCGCCGGTCGAACCGCCAAAATACTCCCCAGAAGACCCGTACGGCCGATACAGGCGTATAATGAAAAAAGAGTCAGAAAAGAAGGAGGAAAAAAATGGATGACGTTATAATACACACGTTAGAGCAACCCCACTTAAACAAACCCATACTCGTCGAAGGACTGCCTGGAATAGGGCTGGTGGGGAAACTGGCCGGAGACCACCTGAAAGACCAGATTAAGGCAATAAAGTTCGCGGAAATAACAAGCCCATACAAGCCGACGCAAGTGATAATAAAGGACGACGGCACGTTGCGGCTAGTCAACATGGAGTTCTACTACCACGCATTCAACGACCCCGCAAAAAACGACATAATACTGCTGCTGGGAGACTTCCAGGGAATCACCCCCGACAGCCAATATCAACTCACAGAAAAAACACTCGACTACGTCCAAACACTGGGCGTACACAAAATATTCACATTAGGCGGCCTGGGAACCGGCCACATAACAACCAGTCCCACGGTGTTCGGCGCAGCCACAAACGCCCACCTGAAGAAAGAAGTCGAAGAAGCAGGCGTAGTATTCCGCGGAGGAGGCATAATATTCGGAGCAAGCGGACTGCTTCTGGGATTGGGCATGCGAAGAAACATCGAAGCAATATGCCTGATGGGAGAAACGCACGGCCAGATTATTGACGCCAAGAGCGCCGAAGCTGTACTTGAAGTTCTTGCTCGCCTGATCAAAGTCCCAGTCGACATGACCGAACTGAAGAAGAAGGCGAAGGAGACTGAGTCGCAGATAGCCAAAATATCTCAGATGATGGCTGCCAACCAGATGGAGGGGCGCCAGCAGGATTATCCTGACGATTCGACGGTATCTTACATAAGGTAACTTTAAGCGATGGATTCGACAAGCGAAGGCAGTGACCCGTCTGCTTGCCCTGTCGTTATGCTGCCTACTTTTAATGAGCAGGGGAATCTGCCGTTAATCGTCCCTAAGATTCTTTCGCAAGGCAAAAGAATCCGCCTTGTGATTGTGGACGACGACAGTCCCGACGGAACAGGAGACTTGGCGGACGAACTAGCAAAAAAATACTGGGGCAGGATTAAAGTCATCCACCGTAAAGGCGAGAAAGGGCGCGGAACAGCGGGAATAAGGGGGTTCAAGGAGGCGTTAATGTGGGATGCGACGTGCGTCATAGAGATGGACGCCGACGGAAGCCACGACCCGCAAGACATACCCCGCCTTCTGGAGGCAGTAAAAGAAGCGGACGTGGCGATTGGAAGCCGCTACGTAGCAGGCGGAGAATTCATAAACTGCGACCCCAAAAACATCCTTCTTTCAAAAATAGCCAACAAATACGACCGCGTAATACTTGGGCTGCCGATAAAAGAAGTAAGCGGCGGATTCAAATGCTACCGGCGGAAAGTCCTCGAGTCCATAGACCTAGACCATTTCGTCAGCTGGGGATACTGCATAGGCGCGGAAATCCTGTATAAAATACACAAGAAAGGATTCACTATGAAAGAAATCCCCGTAAAATTCGTCAACCGCAAAATAGGCAAAAGCAAAGCCAACATGAAAGTAAAAATAGAATACCCCCTCACAGTACTAAGGCTGCGACTCGGATTCTAAAACCAACAATGAACATGTCCCCCTGCCCGCTGTGCAAATCAAAAGACGCCAAACTAAAGCACTCAAAAAAAATACACGGAAAAAAATACGACATAGCAGAATGCCAAAAATGCCGCCTAACATACGTCAACCCACTCCCAACGCAAAAAGAACTATCCGACTTCTACACAAACCAATTTGACTACACCTACCTGTTCGCCGCAAACACCCGCCTAAAAAAAGCAAACAACAACCGCGCCAAAAAAATCAGAGAAATAAAACCGCAAAAAAACGCAACACTACTCGACGTCGGATGCGGAAGCGGCCAATTCCTAGACGCAGCCAGAAAACAAGGATTCCAAGTAACAGGAATAGAAGTAGGCAAAGACGCGGCAGAACACGCAAGAAAAACATACGACCTCACAATAATCGAATCAGACCTTACAGCCGCAAAACTGCCTACGGCCTCTTACGACATCGTCTGCCTGCATCATGTTTTGGAGCACCTGTCAAACCCCGCGTCTTATCTGAGTGAAATACGCCGATTACTCAAGCCGAAAGGATTGCTCGTAATTCAAACGCCCAACATCGGGGGACTTCCGTCGAGGTTGTTCGGGAAAAACTGGGAGTGGATTACTCCCCCAAAGCATCTGACATATTTCACGCCAAAAACTCTTGCGCGCATACTGGAAGAAAACGGCTTTACTGTGGAAAAAACAGAAACAGTCCGAGAAGACGCCCACAGCCTTCTCCTGCAGACCGCATTCGCGGCGCTCCACGCAACAGGGCTCGCAGACAAAGTGCTCTACAACCCCAAACGCAGAAACGAATCCCAATCAAAACTATTCAGCCTATACCTCATAGCAGACCAAATATCAGAGTTCATATCAGCGCCATTCAGGCCCATCGGCCGACTGTTGGACCGCGAAGGACTGGGGCCTGAAGTGTCTTCTTACGCTCGCCCAAAAGGCAGATAACCCGCTTATAAACGAGGTGGAACTAAGAGTTAGAGATGACGTCCACCAAAAAACACGCCAAACAAGAGGCCTCCGGCATTAAGGAAGAAAAACCTCCGTCAAAAGAGTCCTCGTCCCATAAGCTTCTGGTTCCGGTCGCATTGTTCCTTCTCGCCTTCATAATACGCTATGCCACAATCAACGGCGGATTATACCACACCGACAGCGTAATAGGGGTGACGGCCGCGGAAGCCACATACGCCACCCATGAGATGCATTACATGCACGGCACAGGCTATCCTGGGGAAGTAATAATATACGTCGTATTCTACGCGATACATAGGGCTTTGACGGGCGCATCTTCCGCGGAATTCGCAGCCAACTTCGCAAGCGTAGTGTTCGGTTCACTTTGCATCCCCGCATTCTACTACTTCATCAAAGAGCTGTTTGGAGACAAAAAGACTGCGGCATACGCCGCGCTGCTGCTAACATTCCTCCCGGTCCAGTGGGCCATAAGCACATACGCCAAAAGCAACGGACCCAGCCTGTTCTTCATGGCCGCAGCAAGCACCCTCGCATTGCAAGCCGGAAAAGACAAAAGCTGGAAGAAAAAAGCGGCGATAGGCCTGCTTATCGGAGGAATAAGCGTCACAAGAATAGACGACCTGCTTTACATGGCCATAGTCCCTCTGCTTTACTACAGAGGCCGCTTCCCTCTCGCATTAAAGCAGGAGGGGGAGATTAAGCGAATCCGTTTCACTCTTCCTGTTGGCGAATTAATCAAGGATTTGGGGCTTCTGTTTCTGCCCGCGCTGATAATCGCCTTCCCCCTCTACTACCCATTTTGGAGCAAAGTCGGATTGTCCTACATCCAAGGCATATCAACAGAAAACAGGTGGCTTGGAATATACCATGAAGTCACCACTCCGCTGAGCATCCACTGGCTCACAATATCCACGACATACTTAGGATACGCGCTTGCGCTTGCTGGCGTGTACCTGCTGTCTAAACGCGACAAATACATGACAACGGTGCTCGCATTCTGGTTCCTCCTCGTATTCGACTACCAAGCCAACCTAACATCCACCACAGCCCGCAGAGTAGCCCCCGCGTTCTACCCTCTGCTTGCCCTCATAGCATACGCAATAAGCAACCTCCCCGAATACTTCAGAAAACAAAACCCCAGCTGGAAATGGATTCCCACTGCAGGAGCGCTGCTGCTTTTCATATACCTACCCGTAAACCAGCCATTCGACCCCACAATAACAATACCCCTGCTAATCGCCCTTATGGTCGCCGCCGCAATCATCCTGCCCACAACAAAAAGCATAGTCGACCTCACACAAGACACACCAAGCATACTAACACTCATAATCATAACAGCCCTATTCTTCAACAACACTTACCCCATAGAAGAATTCCTCCACACCTACAGCGGACCAAAATAACACATCCTATCCCTCGCCAAAGTAGTCGAACCCAACTCAGTAATA
>CABMCB010000010.1 GCA_902384455.1 uncultured archaeon | reverse complement strand
CGGGCTCTTATCGTGTAAATGTTTGTGGTACAGAAGAATAAATCCGTTGAAAATCATCCGGGCGGGTAACTAAATGACATACTTCAATAGTCTTTCAATGGTTACGCTACAGCATCTGGTTGATGTCGCTCAAACGTACGGCGACATAGAGCCGATTATCAACGCGGGTGGTTTCACTCAGACCGTTGCAATCTCGGCTGCGAACTCTGTTATGAACGCAATCTGCGCGGTGGCCTTCCCCCACAAGTGGAATGAGTTTAATATCCCCCCTATTTACACCAACAGTCTGCAACAAGATTACGCGGTAGTTAATCCGGCGGGGGTAAGCGGAAACTTGGTACTCACAGCGGTCAGCCTCGTATCCTCCGCCAACGGCACGGCAGTTTACGCGGGCTCGGTCACCGGCGGTGACTTTAACGGCTACGCAGGCGTGCCATTTGTAATCACCGGCTTCGTCAACAGCGGCAACAACGGGACCTTTATGTGCGCGTCGTCCACCTCGACGACGCTTACTCTCGTGAACACCGGCGGCGTTTTAGAGACACACGCAGGCAATGCAATCTCAGCCGCTGGCCCGCTACTTAACATGTCATGGCTTGAGCGAGGCGTAGCATTTGACATCAATAACAGCGCCGTTCCAAAGCCTTATGTTCGCATCGAGTGCGGGCGACAGCTTCCTCAAATCCAAGCTTCGTACGTCGGCGGTCGTGGGCTCGGCGACCCGGGCTTCTTCTGTAACTGGTTCCCTAATCGAACACTTTACTACGGAATATGGGGCGCGGCAAACGTCGGCAACGCAACTGTCGGCAATAACCCGGTTGCAAACAGCGTGTACACTCAGCCACTCGGCTCTAACTCTCAACCTCTCAACCCCATCACTCAAATAATTGATGCGAACGGAAACTACCTGCTGTTAACGGGCTACGGCCACGAGGGTAGCGGAGCGCCTTTAGCTGCGCGTAACGCCACTCCCGGCACGACCGTTTCAGGTGTAGGAGCTACGACAACGTGGACCGTGCTGGACCCCAACGGCTGGGGTTTCAGGTTCACTCCTGTCCCGTCCACAACCGGCACAGAGTGGCAATTTAATTTAACGGCGCAGATGAAGCCTGTTCGTTTCACCTCGCTCAGTCAGACTTTGGCTCCTTTACCGGACGAGTTCGAGCCTCACTTTCGACAAGGATTTATCGCCGAACTTTACGGTCGTTCCCCGGAAAAAGCCGTGTTCGCGAAATATCAAGTAGCGTGGCAGCAGTGGCTTCGCAGTTTACAAGAACTTCGTATTAAAGAAGACCGCGAGTTGGAAGAAAATAAGTTCATTCCGGCTCGTACCGTATTCGGCGCGTCACGTAGCCGCAGTAACTTCCAAGGCGGCGCTTGGCCATTCAACTATCCAAGGCCATAGAGGCTTAGATGACACAGAATTTACAACAGACAATCAACTGGGCAAGAACATTCATTCAGTACAACCCGCTTACTGCGGGACTTGGATTGGAGCCTGCGTCTTCTGTCGCTTCTATGATTCGAAATTCACTTTTGAACCCCCCGTTGACATGGCTCTTTAATCGCGGTGAAGTCACTTTTTCTACAGTCGTCGGTACGCAAGACTATACGCTGGCAACTATTTCCGATATGGCCTTCATTGAGAAAATTTCTCTCTCAGATGATTCAGGAAATATCTGGGAAATTAAAGATGTGTACAACAACGCGCCTCTGGCAGTGTCTTCGTTTCAGCAACGCCCGAGCGCGGTCAGCGTCATGAGTTCTTCGATTATTTCAAATGTATTGAACTACAAACTCCGCTTTTTAGGTGTGCCGGACCAGATTTACGCCGTCACCCTCACGTACCAGAAGTTGTCCCCGCAGTTTGGGCCGTTCCAGATTACCGCTGTCGGAAACGCATCAGGCGGTAACACGGCGTACACGGGTATTTTTGACGTGATTTCGTTTCCAGTGAGTTCTCTTGCAATCATTACCGGCTGCGCCGCGCCGGTTAACAATGGAACATTTCTTGTCGTGTCTTGCACCAACACCACGCTTACGGTAGCGAATGCTGCCGGTGTCGCGGCGTCGAGTCAGACAGGCTACGCCAATAACTGGGACTGGGCACCAATCCCGGAGCAATACTCCGACATCTACAACAATTTATTTCTGTCAGAGATGCTGGCGGTTGTGGACGACGCCAGAGCACAACTTTATCGCCAGCGGGGAGTCGCCGCGCTATTTGCAAAAGCAACGGGTCTCACCGAGACCCAAAAGAACGCCTTCGCACAACAGTGGCTTGCGCGGGGTGTGGAGCGCCAGTCTGTACTTGGGTCGATTCAAACAGGAACCAGCGGGAGGTCCGTTTAAGTGGCGACATTACTTGAAGCTAACGGCGGCGGGCCACAAAAGCAGCCGAAATACACGCCCATTTTCATGGACCGCGCATTCACGGGACTTTATACCCAACGCGTAGTGCTGCATGACCCATCAGACGTTTCCACGGCCCGTTTTTATGGCGGGCGTCCCGAAGCTCTTTGGCAGGGCTCGAACGTAGAACTCACAAACCGTCTTACGTTACAGCGTCGTCCCGGCCTGACTGCTCTGTCGTCCTCTGTTTATTCAACGCCGCCGATCCGTGCGTTCTCATTCCAGTTGGCTGATGGAACCATCCGCCTAATAATTGATACGCAGGATAGCGGTGCGCTTGTTCTTACAGCAGCAGCGAATGCATCTGGTGGTAACACAGTATACACCGGGACCTTCCCCGGCGGCGCATCGAACGGTTACAGCGGCTTGATTTTTACGGTTTCTGGTTTCACGAGCCCACAAAACGTGGGTACTTACACCTGCACCGCGTCAACTCTCACAACTTTAACTTTGAACAACGCTAACGGCGTTTCTGAAACTCACGCGGCCACTGCCGATACTGCGGGCGGCGTGTATTATGACCAACAAAACGGCGTCACGAGTCTTCTCGTTGCCAAGTCTCCGGGAGCGGGTCAAACAAATTTCATCGCGGTAGCCGGTGTGCTCTACATGGGCGATGGGACAGACATAAAAAAGTACACGCCTCTCAATATAAACGGCACGATTTGGAATTGGGGTATTACGGCCCCGGCAACCCAGCCCTCGGTGTCAATCACGGCGTCCGGTGCTGCGGCCACGGTTTGGCAAGCTAACACCGTGTTCTCGACGATGGGTTTGACGAAGGACACGAACGCAACTCCTCAGATTTGGCAGGTTATCGGCGTTAACGCGGACGGCACTAATACCGCGACCGCGCAATTCGGAACCACCGGGAACGGGGAACCAAACTGGCCGACAGCAGAAGGCGCAACAATTGTTGACGGCGCTGTGACGTGGACAAACTTAGGTCCTGTGTCTCCTATTTTACCGAGCACGTATTACACGGACTTGGGGTCTGCGGGAGTCGGGGGAGAAAACTATTCCAAACCCGGCGCTGGAACTGCGGTCAATGTTATTTACGGTAACTACAAAAATTCCGGTGGTCTAGGAAATACCGGGTCTTCTCTCCCGGCTTTCAGCGGTGCATACCCCGGCCCGTCGGGGGGCTACTTCAACAACAACACCCACTGGTTTGCAATCGGTAGTTATAACACCCCGGCACAAACGGCTGCAATGCGCTGGAAGCCGTCGCATACGTACACGGGATGGTCCGCTGGCGGTTCGTCGGCGTCCATTTTGAACGGAACACCGGGCTTTGTTTTAACTGGAAATCTTCCTGCTGCAACCGGCACCATCGTTTATTTGATGGTCCCGACCACCGGCGGATTGTCGTCATCCGGCTACTCGCCGTTCCCAGCAAACGCTGGTTTCGGAGCGACCAAGGACGACGGCCAAGTAAAGTGGTTGTGTCTCGGTACGGCGGCTTGGGCGGCTACCACCGGCTACGTGCCTTGGTCTGCACAAGGATTACCGTTCGGGTGCGTCTTTGACGGCACCAACTTCCAAGTCTGCGTGAAGAGTACCGGAAGCGGTCTTACCTCGGCCCACCAGCCGGGAACTGCACTTGCAACCACTGTCAGCATCACCACCTCTGTTTCGGGCACTCAGACAACCTACACTTACGGCACCGGGTATGCGTTCACACCGAATCCGGGCGACCAAGTTGCTTTTAGCGGATTTACGAATGCTGGTAACAACGGAACGTTTTCGGTTATCAGCGCAACATCTACAGCAATCGTTGTAAACAACCCCGGCGGAGTGGTGGAGACACACTCAGCAACCGCTACGTTTAATCCTTGGGCGACCGGCTACGGCTCAACAACAGTCGATACCGGCATCACTTGGACTTGCGTGGGACAAAACGTGCCGTGGGCCGCAACTCAGATTTGGAACCTGCCGACCGTCGGCTTTCAACCGCCGGGGCCGAGCGAGGCGTTCGGCGGCTCTTTCGTGGATGCCAGCGGATTCGTGCAAGCTATTATTCAGTCGGGTAAATCGGGCGGCTCCGCACCAGCTTGGCCGGTTACTATCGGCTCGACGGTCACAGACGGAACCAGCCCCCAAGCCACATGGCAGACCGTCGCCGCTGTTTCTGCAAACTCTCTTGCGTGGTCCTTCGGCTTGGCTTACGCATACAGCTACAAGTCTCGGTCTGTGATCGACTTTTACTCTCCTGCGCCTTTAGGCGGGGGACAGACGCCTCCGGGAAGCGTGTCCCTCGGCGCACCGCTGGGGAGTGGAACTAACGCAATATCTACGGCATCTCCCGTTAATCAAATTGTTGGTGCGAACCCGGGAGCAGTGAATACAATCAAGGGCATTTATTCGCCGGACCCCCAAGTGGACACGATTATAATTTGGCGCTCTGCTGATACCGCGTCTGGTTCCGGCACCATGTTTGAACTGACGGAAATTCCCAACGTTCCGGCTCTTGCGGGCGTATCCCAGTGGTCATTCAACGATTATTTGCCGAGCGTCGCGTCCGGCGGTTTCCCGGGTTTGAACGTGCTTATTCCTGCGCCGATAAATAGCGCTAACAATCCGCCTCCTTCCACTTTCTTGCCGATGGTTTATAACTATCAGCGAATCTGGGGAGCGAACGGAGAGAGCGTTCAGTTTTCGGGAGGGCCGGATGTTTCCACAGGCAATCCCAATGAGGCATTCAATCCTGCCGACGAGCTTCCGTTTCTTGCGCCGGTGGTCCGCCTCGTTAAGACGCCTCAAGGCATCGTAACATTTTTGACGGACAGCATCGAGATGATTGGCGGCGGACCTGCGACCGCAACCTTCTTCTCGGTAACGATGGCTCCCGGCGTCGGACTTTTAAGTTATAACGCCTTGGACGTTTTTGCAGGGGAGATATATTTCTTCTCAAGCGACAACGCGTTTCGGGTGATTACTCCGTCATTGAATTTGTCTAACTTTGGTTTCCCTCTCGGAGACCAATTTGCTAATCTCCCGTCCAGCGGTGTATCCGATACTACATGGAACCCTAAACAAGTTTATGTTGCTGTACATCAAAACGGAATCGACAACTGCATCTTCGTCGGTGACGGCAGTACCGGGTGGTATCGCTTGAATCCGCACCAAGTTCCGGGTGCTGCTCAAGGACCGGAGCCGATTTGGTCTCCTTACGCGAACATAACTAACGGATGCCAGATGGTTCAATCTGTTGAAACCTCCCCGGGTATAAAGCAGTTGCTTGTGGGTGGAAAGCTGCCGGGTAAGAAAATATTGCGTCGAAGCTTGTCTATTTTCACGGACGA
Source organism: uncultured archaeon (assembly GCA_902384455.1). Classification (GTDB taxonomy): domain Archaea; phylum Altiarchaeota; class Altiarchaeia; order IMC4; family SCGC-AAA252-I15; genus CABMCB01. The sequence continues at coordinate 51,957 of CABMCB010000010.1, read as the reverse complement.
CGGCGTGGCGTATGACGCGAACTTCGTTATGGGCAGCATCACGCTGGCTCACCCGGGCCAGTTGGCGCTTCTCAAATTCTTGGAGTTCGATTTCTCCGGCGTTTTGTACCAGCCGACAATCAGTTATTTGTTGAACGAGATTAGCGGTACTTTCACGTCGTTCGTAAACGGGGCTGCGGGAGTTCCGCAATTTGACCCGCCGTCGCTGTACGGAGATACTTTGTCTCCCTCGACATATAGTCCGAACCGCTACTATTTTGACGCTAATGCATATCTGGCACGCTGTCGTCACCTTCAAATCAAGGTGGATTTTGGGACAACCAGTAATGCGGATGAGTTATACAGCGTGACGGTGTTTGGCCGTCTGATAGTTGAGACCTAATGCCTAACAAAAACCTCATCTCAGAGAACGAAGTACCAGAAAACTGGACGCCCGCCGCGTCTGTTTCTCAAGCACAAAGCCCGTCTGCGCCTCCGCTCCCGAACGCGATGCCGTCGTTGTTTTCTGGCAGCATGCCGCCAGCTTTGCAGCATGATAAGACCTTCGTAGGAACGGAGGTTGGGACCCCGGCCATTCCTAAGTTTTCGTTGATGCCCTTCGGTCTGCAAGGCAATCCGGTTACCAATGCGGCGGTTCAGAGCACGGTTAACACCGGCGCAACCACCATTGTGAAGCAGATTATCGGCGGTGGAGGAGGCGGCGGTGGAACATCGAGTGGCTTAACATCCGTTGGTATTTCCGCTCCCTCGGAAGTCATTGTTACTAACTCTCCCCTTACCAGCAACGGCGTCATCGGGTTAGATTGGAGTTCTGAGCCCACAAACACCGTATTCGCTGCGCCCGGTCCCGGTTTAACGGGATTGCAGGCGGTAGGTGAGAATGTTCAGTTAAATACCACCAATCTTACTGTAACCGCTACTCCAAAGACAGCAAGCACATTCGGGTTGTATTCTAGCATATCCGGTACGAACTCATTAGGTGCTCCTGCTGGTTGGACCACCATCATCACCAGTAACGGACAAAACATATTTTGGAGAGCCATTTCTGGAACGGCTCCTGTTACAGCAAGTCAGACCATTGCAGCCGCGTCAAATTACGCCGCTTGTTTGGCTATTTTTAACGGGCCTCAACCTTCTCTAGTTCAGCAAGCGAACAGCAGTAGTGCCCTGCATACTTTTACTCTTGCCTTCCCCGCCGGAAATATAGCAGGGAACACTCTCGTTGTTATTCTCCAAGAAACAAGTTCTGGGAATCCATTAGAGAGTCTCTCTTGTTCCGATAGCAACGGCAATTCGTATCAAATTCTTTCTAGTGGCTCTGCCCCTTACACAGCGTCGCCGGTTGCAACCGGAGCAGAACAGACAATTTTTATTGCCCCAAATTGTAAAGGTGGAGCAAACACTGTAACGGCCAATTTCTCAGGGACGGCAGTTCCTGCGTTCTCTCGAAATTTGGTTATCCTTGAGTTCGGGTCTTTTCCTTCCGGTAGCAATAAGCCGCTATTCAGAAACCTCGATTCTGCGATGATTCCGCCTATTCAGTTAGGACAAACAGGAAACGGCGGCGTTGGAGGTACATTAAGAGTAGACTCCGGTGGAACCGGAGCCAATCTCTCATCAACAGGCGGCGGCGGGTTATTTCTTCATCAAGCCAGCACCGGGTCTGCAATCACGGTTGTACAACCAGATTACTCTGACTTGGCTGGCGTCGGATTAGCTTCTCAATATAACAGCGTCCCGCTCGTTTCCAACGGCCTGACAACCATTCCGGGGACATACAATTTCGGAAATGCAACAGCAAACATCGCGGCGTCTACAATCTTTACGCCGACAGTCGCGGGGATATACCGAATCAACTTCACCGTTACCGTGGGAGTGGCAGCAACCACATCTTCGACGCTCCCCAACATCCAGATTCAATGGACGGACGGAAATAATAGTGCGGCACAAACCGCTAGCTTTGTTTCGGCGACGCCCTCGGCGAACACGCTTCAAACAATGGTTACAGGAAGCTTAATCATTTACGCTAAGGCAAGCGTCGCTGTACAACTTCAAACGGGAAACTTAACGGCGTACGCATCTACAGGAGCAACGGCCATGACCTACAACGTTCACGTAAGAGCGGAGATGCTATAATGGGGGCGGTTATCAGTTTTTCTCCGTCCGTATTCGGCGACATTCCGCAAATTGAGGAGTGGACTCAACACGACCCGTATCATTCTCATCAAAATCAGCCGGAGTGGTGGCTGACCGAAAATAGCAGCTTGCTCGCTTTCTGTTTGATGGATGCTCGCGGCCCCTTGAGCTACGTTCGTTTGGACGTGGAAGGTGAGTATATTCGTCTCCACACGCAGTTTGCGCCCCGCTCGGTCGTGTCTCGGCATAGATTGGTGGTGGGGATGCTTGAGTGCATGAGGAGATTGATTGCCTTGTATCGAGCAGACCGCTGCTTTAAAGGCATCGTCTTTAACTCCGTCAGCCCGTCGTTGATTGCATTCATGCAAAAACATCATGGATTTAAGTCGGTCGGAAGCGATGACTACCGGCTGGATTTCGAGGAACAACAATAATGTGCGGACCCAGCAGCGCGATGAACGCGATTCAAGCATCTTCGCAGTCTTTTTCCAATTTGTTACAGGATAAGTTTAGCCAGCTATTCGGCGACCGACAGGGCGTTTTATCTAAACTGAGCGCAGGGCTCTCATCAGTTTTCGGGGGTGGGCCGGGGCAACACGGCTTCACGGCGGCGGATAAAGCCGCGCTGGATACTCAAGCCATTAATGCTGCGGGGGCAGCTAACATTTCGGCACAGCAAGCAGCTCGTACATACGGCGCAGGACAGGGGGGTGGAGGAACCTCCGGCGTCACTTCCGGCATCACGAAGCAAATCGAGTCTGCTATCGGTTCTCAGTCAGCAAATCAACTGGCGACTTCTCAGAATCAGATTGCTCAAGCCGATTTCAATTTAGGCCAGCAGAATTACTGGCGCAGTGTCGGCGGAATGGAAAATCTGGCGGAACAATATAATCCGAGCGCGGTACAGTCGGGCGCGATTAGTGAGAATGCACAATCGTATCAACAGGCGTCGGACATCAACCAGCAGAACAACGCCGTCGGTCAAGACATCGCGGGCTTCGCAACCGCATTAGCGGGCAGCGCGGGAAATATTGCGAAGTCAGTCAGGGGATAACATGAGTGTAATGATTAACGAAGACGGGCACTTACAGGATGCCCCGGAACCAGCGACGAAGAAGACAGACGACAAGTCTTCAACGCTCGACAAGGTTAGCACACTAGGTACGGCGCTCTCTAATGCTGTCCAGCGCGGTATCGGCAACGCCAACGAGGCTCGTCAAAGGTCCTCGTATAAGCTGGCGCAGGCTGCCCGTGCGGCAGAATAGTTTTTCTTGACAATAGCCCAATCTTGTGATATAGTAGTATAGAGGATGAAATGACTGATTTTCCCCTGCCACCAGATGTGCAAAAAACGATTGATGAGGCTCTCGGTAAGCAAGCTGCGACGGGACCCCAGCCGACGGGTTTTAACGGCCCACAAGGTAACACCTACGACTCAGGTGTAGGCCGCGTTCCTGCGGCACAGGTCCCAAACAGGCCCGCTGGCGACGAAGACGTGGGAGAAGCCCCAGACATCCACCCGGTTGATAAAATGGCATCCGCGTTCATTGACCACCTCGTGTCGAAGGACCAACCAGCGGCCCCCGCCGGTGGGACGGGCTCATTCAGGGATAAGTTAGGCGGCGCATTGAGCGCGGCGGCAGCCGGACTGGGTGATGCGGCAGCGGCTAACAATGGAGGGCGCGGAGGCTGGCTTGGCGGCGTAGCAAGAACCTTAAACGCCCGTAATGAGCGTCTTGACAAGGAAAAACAGCAACAGTTTGAGAATCAAGAACGTTTGAAGAACGACCAAATCAATTATGCCCACGCGCAAATGCAGACGTTAATCGGGGAGCAAACACTGCGTCATGCAGACTCAGATGACAAGCGTAAGGCGTTGGAGTACGATAAAGCGATTGCCGGTGATTTGGACACAGTTGGTACCCCGAAGCTACACTCTGGAATGACCTCAGACCAGTTGCAGGCATGGTATGCGGACTCGCAAAACAGCGATGTTAAGGGTCAGGTCACTGCCGTCAAAGACGGACTTACGCCGACTTTTGACCAGCACGGCAACGAGTTCTTGCGCCCAACTTACACTCTTTATGGGGCTGTCCCTCAAGCCGTGAAGTTAAACAAATCTACCGCTGAGCTTCTCACGAACCACGGCACAGACGGCAAGGTCTACGAAGCTGGCAGTACTTTTCCGGGCAGTACTTACGTACGAGCAGTGAAGGAAGCCAAGGCTGCCCAAGCTGCGGACCTCGTGACCCAAAAGGTCATTCAAGAAAATCGCAAGAATATGAGCGAGGCCGATAAGGCGGCAGAAGACACGAAAGAAAAACAGGAGCGTAACGCGGCAGGCCTGCGTTTGTCTCTTGCAATCGCGGCATCCGGTGGAAAACCGCTCGACATGCTAGATTATGCGGAGCGCATGACCGCTACTGCGAAGACGCCGGAACAAAAGCAGCAAGCGGCTCAATTCGCGTCAGACGTGACGACCTACTACACGCCGACTGTAATCGCGGCGGAGCGCGCTAAGGCTGCGGAACTCGCCCAAAAGCGTTTGGAAGAAGCAAATAACCGTAAGGATAAGGCATTGGACCGCACCGAGCAAGTCGGCACGCAGAAGTTATTGAAGGACTCAGACAAGTTCTCGGATGTCTCTAGAGAGCGCGATACAATTTTGGCAAACGTTTCTGCTGCAAAGAACGGCGACCAACTCGCAACATCAATGGCCCCGTTGTTCAGCGCGTTGGGCGTAACTACATCCGCAGGCGTTCACCGTATCAACCAGACGGAAGTCGAGGCAGCCGGTCCTCGCGTTGGTTCGCTGTACCGTCGTTGGAACGTTTTGATGGACAAGGCATCAAGCGGCACGCTGCCGCCAGAGTCGTTGCAAGAAGCATCGGACTTGGCGCAGCGTTTACAAGGCGCGGCGTACATCAAGTATCGCAACGACGTTTTGTTGAATGCAAATAATAACCACTTGTCGGATGATAAAATGATGTATGATAAGAATGGACATGACTTCATCTCAATCGGCGACGCCCGTAAGCAGCATGAAGTGGATTACCGCACGGAGTATGCGGAAGCCGGTAAGATTCCCCCATCCGCCGTGAAGACCGGAAACAAAGGCGCAGTTTATTCAATGAACGGAAGGGATTGGTTCAATTCAAAAGACGGTTCGCCGTTCGTTCAGCCAGCGCAACCGAAAACACAGGGAGCACAGTAAAATATCATGACTGACAACCAGATTACAGCACCCGCTGGGATTACACTCGATTCAGAGATACAGAATCAGTCCTCAGCGCCTGCGGGTATCTCGGTAGACCAACCGCACCAACAGTCTTTATCTGTTCCTGCGGGTATCTCTGTTGACAGCAGTCCTGTCACCGGCACCGGAACACCACCTCAAACTGAAAAGACTGTCGTTCAACCCGAAGAAACCGGCGGCATCCATAAGCTGTGGAATTGGGTGAACCAAGGACTGATTTCTAAAGACACCGTAAAGGATGTGATGCAGCGTGCTTCTGCAACCGGGAAGTACGGAGATGTACTCACACAACACGTTCACCCGGTCGCTCATATTCCCGGTTTCGGCAACATTGATTTAGATACGTTGCAACAAGGGGTGATGGATAGCACTGCGGGGGTTCTGTCTAGTCTTTCATCTCCGTTGTCGATTATGTTGTTCGGTACAGGAGCGGCGGCTAACACATTGAGCAAAGCAGGCCCCGCTGGCCTGACTGCGGCCAAGGTTCTTGTCGGCGGCGGAAGAGCAGCCGGTGGGGCTATTGCGGCAACCCAAATACCAGAAATTATTAAGGGTCAACAGCCGGGAGAATCACCAGCGGATGCGTTGGAACGTCGTTTGAATGCGGCGGGCTGGACGATGCTGGCGGGCGCTCACGAAGGAAAAATATCTGACGCACTTTCTCGTCCAGTGAATGAATTACCAGAGGGTGTTCGTTCGGATGTAGCGCGATTCAAGGCAATGCGGCAGGCTACATTTGATAAAGTTGGGGCGGCTATCGGAAAAACAGATAACTTCAATACCGCTGTACAACGCGCTACGAAGGTTTCCGGTAAAGGCGGTCGAGTAATCGGCGACAAAATCGGGCGCGTCAGCGATGATTTGAAGTCGATTTTGAACAACGACACGGACAATAAGATTACTTCCCCGGGAACGGCGGCAGACGCGATTGACACGCATTTGAAGACCGAGATTGAGCGCCCACTATTAGAAAAGGCAGGCGCAACCCGTGACTCCACGGAGCCGGTGGTCCCGAATTTCGAGGACCGTCTTCGTGAGCGTCTCGATAAGTTTTTCGACGACAACCGAGGCCGTTACGGCAGTGAAGTTGCGAGAGAAGCTGCGGACAAGGTTGTCGAGCGCGTTATGCAGACAGAGGACCACGGTGACGGCTTGACTGTCCGCCGCGCTCCAAATCTTTATGAAGCTGAGAACGCCCGCCAAGGATTGAACGAAGAGGGTAAGGCCAGCTTCACCGACGACAAAACAAATCTTCCAGCGAATGCGTACCGCGCTGCGGCAAATGAAGCCAACAACTTCATGCGCGAGACCATTGATGAATCGTATGATGCCAAAGGCATCGGTGGCGTCAAGGAAGCACGTCAGAAGGAAGCTGACCTAATCGACATCCGTGACGGCTTGCGTAATGCACAAGCCGCGCTGGATAAGATGGATTTGAAGGCTAAGAGCACCGTTCTCGGCAAGCTATTCGAATACGGCAAGACCGCTGGCATCGTAGGTGGATTACTCGGCCACTTCTTGACCGGGCCAATCGGTGCAATCGCTGGCGGCGCGGAGCTATGGCGTCGCGTATACGAAGATAACGCGAAGGATACCCAAGGCAATTTGGAGCGTGCCCAGAATCTGGCGGGACGCGAGCCGGGAGCCCAAGCAACTACTCCAACCGACGTTCCCCCACAACAAGGCGCTGTTCCGCCGCCTCCGCAACCACCGGCTCCGAAGGGTCTTCCGCCGGTACCGCAACCACCGACGCCGGTAACTGCGCCGGAAGTGAACCACCGTTTAAACGGCGCACTCGCGTCGTACTACGGGGAGTTCCTCGGCGACACTCCATACAAAGACAATTTGCAAAAGTTTAGCAACGAAGTTGCGGATATGAAGCAGGACATCGCGAACAAGGGCGGCAAGTACTCGCAGGCTCAAATCGACAAGGCGATGGACTTACAGTCCAAGATTAACGAGCAGCACTCGATTGAGAATGAGCAAGTCGAGAAGGCCAACAAGGCTGCGAACGATAAGTATCAGAAGGACCTCTTGAAATATCAGGAGAAGTATAAGGCCGCAATCGCGAAGGAAGAGGCTGCACGAGCAGCTAAGGCCGCAGAGCAAGCAAACGCCGCAGGCGCGGATGAGCGCGTTGCGCACGGTCCTGTATTACGAGCATTGGACCCGGCGGCAGACATCACCGGTGTCTCATCTCACACCACCGACCAAATCCACGGCCACGAACACGGCCATATTATGGGCTACGTCGCGGAAGGATTGGACCCGTTCCAGATGATTTCGGAACACCACCCGGACGCTCAAAGAGCCGGTGCTGCGGCAGCGGTACAGGCCGACATTACCGGTGCGAAGGAAGGCTTCGATGGCTTGAAGCAACGCGTAACAGCAATACTGTCGGGTCCGGCTTTCGATGAAGTTCACAACGGCATTAAGAAGGGAGACAATGTTGCAGCCCGGGATGATTTCCGTCGCGCACGCGAGATTCTTCGCGACGAGGGCGGCATCACGTCCGGCACCACGCTCGATAACGTGATAGATGCGCTGTATGAGCGTGCCAAGGAGCATGTTTCGAACCCAGAGGCGTTAGCGCTCGTGGAAGCGAACAAGGGCCTGAGAGAAGTCGGTCTCCACAAGAACTACCACATCAGTGCCGGTCGAATGGCCGAGTACGTTAAAAAATTGAAGGGAGCATACCGAAATGAAACATCAATACCCGATGGAGATGGTGAAGGAGAAGGGGCGAATGGTACCTCACAAGCCGGAGTCGAAGAAGCCGGAAGAACTGGAAAAGATAAGTCTGCAAGCGGACAAGGAGTTCAATCCGAAGCGTCACGAAAGACTGATGAAGGAAAAGAGCAGTCAAATCTCAGTCACGGAGTAATGCAAGGTCTCGCTGAGTCTCGTAAGGAGACCGCGAGTGAGCCCACCCACGAGGAGAAAACTCCGGCTGCGGAAGCCCCGAACTATCTTCACGACGTGGTTGACAAAGAGCGTAAAAATATAGAGCAGTCAAACCTGAAAAAGAAAGTAGAAGAGCATGCATTGCCCCGTGAGTTCAACGTCGAATACGATACAGCGGAGGGACCGAGACAGGATAAAGTCTCAGCGCACTCAATGCAAGAAGCGATTGAGATTGCTAAGAAGGAGCAGCCGGACGCGAAGGGCTTCTCTGTTAATCAAGGAGCCGAGCCGGGACCGATTCCATATTCTGTGCCGACCGGCAGCCACCTAAGTACGCCTGATTCTCGCGTTGCAAGAACACGCGGTCTAGAACCGGAGAATCTTCTTCTCGGGACCATGAGGCACGAGTTAGGACACGCCTTAGTCGGCATGAACGAGGGACTGGTTCAAACGGGCATTCTTCGTCACACTCATCCCGATGTGCCGAATACGGTGAATGCTGCGGTGAGATGGAGCACAGCAAACTTAGCAGACCTGTGGCGGTCTGCGATGCGGGGTGCTTTGGTTATTAAATCGGAACACATGCCGACGATTCTTCGCGCTCTGGCAGGAGGTATCGCTGCCGATGAGGCATTTTCTGACACTCCGAGAGAAGCGAACCGAAACAACAATTCGAGGCTCTCGGGCTCGGATGCACACCAAGCCATCGGTCTTATCATGGCGCACGGTGTTTCCTTCCCGGAAGCTAGTAGGATGTTCAATGAGGCCATTGACGACGCCAAGACCCACTTGACAAGGCCGGAGATTTCGGATATACTAAATCAGAATGCGGGTACCCGTGAAAAGGGGTTGTCCCGCCAGTATCACTATTCGCCGGAACGTTTGAATGCGATGGCGGCGGAAGTTAAAAGAAGACTAGGAGCACAAAATGAGCCAGTATCAGGTACCGGAGAACCTAACAACGGACAAGTTGGTGGAGGAGGCGACCAAGGGGGCGCAGTCGGCACCGGAGGAACACAAGGCCGAGGTGAGGGCGGAATTGGAGAAAGCGTTTCCAACCAAGTAAGGACCCCGCCGGAACACACCACCGGCCACGAAGGCGAGGATGACATCATCCGTAAGGCTGGCGGCATCCCCGGTGGACGACTCGGCGGCAACGAGGCTTGGGCAGTCCGCATGTTTCATGACCCAACATCCGGCACCACGCTGGCATTCGGGCCGAACGAAACAATTACACCTGATACAGTGAAGGCTAAGTTGGACGCGAGTCGGGAGGCATACCGCAAGGGCGATGAGGCCAATGCTGCGCGTGCTTCCCAATTTGAGCAATCCAATCTTTCAAAGACCAAAGCCAAGGATGTTCTTGATAAAATCAAGGAAAGATACGGCGTGACAGACAACGCCGCAGCGGTAAAAAACCAGCACTCGTTTATTACCCCGGAAGGCCAGTTCGTCCACTTGGAAGGAACACAGCACGGCGACGCGATTGCAGAAAGCGGAGGGGGAAACTCGAACGAGAAAAATGGTTGGGATAATCGCCCGGAGTTTGTGAACAAGTCCGGCGCTGTTCGCGTTCACGGCTACAATAATCGCTCGGGAGAAAATCTGTCGTTCTCCGTACCCGCTGGTGGTGTAAGCCTCGAACAGCTTGACTCAATACGCCGCGCAACAGCGGAGGGATTAAGCCGAAACGGAAATCTTAATATTGAGCGTGCGGACGTAAAAGCCGATACCAAGGACCAGCTTTCGAAGCAAAAGTCGTTTCCTCGCGGCGGTGACGTTGACCAAATGCTGCGAGACATTAAGGCGCACCCAAGCCAGATGGAGCAAGCTAATGCAAATAAAAACGCGCCTGCGGGGTGGATTACCTCGGAAGGCGAGTTTAAGGACCTAGAGCACGGCTATCACGAAGCTGATGCTCAAATGTACTCTAAAGCTGACAATGCTCTTGAGGACCTGATAAATAAAGGCTGGATACGAAAAGCCGGTCAAGGCGCTTACGACGTAGGTTCCTTAAACTCATCAACTCTTCAAGCGATAGAATCGGATTTGCGAAAAGACCAAAGAGATTTTGCTGCGGGTAACGTGTATGGGGTTCCTTTAACGGACGTTATAATAGGAACTCCTAAAGGCGATGTCGAGATTCCGGTAACGTCTCTTCGAGAACACAAATTTGACCTCATAAAAGCGGCTCCCGCGTTGAAGCATCTATATACGGCGGAGAAAGCAAACGCCGTGAAGGCCCCGAGGTGGGCACAGCAAGCAGAGGAGTCCAATAAAGAAGGCGGATTCACGGTTAACCCTGAGACGGGAGAAGTCCCGACCGAGGGCTACATGAACGAGATGTTCCCGGAGAAGCGCCGCGTGTTAGACCACCCGGCTACGGCTGAGGACATCGCATCCTTCGCGAAGGATAACAAGGCGTTGTTGGCCCAGCACCCGGAACTTCACGTAGGCGGATACGGCAACGAGTTGAACATCAGCAGTCGCTTCTCAAATCAAGAGGACGCGGAAACCGCTGCAAAGAACCTCGACCAGAAGTCCATCTGGGATGTTAAAAACCAGAAAGAGATTATGACCGGCGGGAAGGGTGAGCAGACTTCGTTCCCGGACTACACGACGGAAGCACGCTTGGCCGACTTATCGGGCCGCTCTAACGAGGAGTTCAACCCGGAGAAGCAGCAGCTTATCTCGACACGTGTCCCGACTTCTAAGGACGCGACAGAGAATCATCTGGAAGGAGAACCGCTTGTAATCAACCGGGAGGCCATTAACTCCGCAACAGCGCTGCGCGACAATAAGACATTAGCCCAGCGTATGGCCGATAAGATTAAGGAAATCCCGGGAGTCAAAGGTGTGGCGAACTTGAAGGACCCACAAAAGGTCATGGACAAGTTTGTTGACCACGTCTCCGTAAACCTTAAGAAGCTATACAACCAAGTACCGCAAGAACGTCGGGATGCTAATGCAAAGTGGTACGAGTCTGCCAACAAACTGGCGCAAGACTTAGCGGATAAGTATGGCCGCACTCCCGAACAAATGAGCGCGGTAATCGCCGCGATGTCGCCCCAAAAGGATTGGGATATGAATGTCGGGCTCGCAAAGCGTGTCGCCAACATTTACCACACGAAGGCTGACATTGTTATGACGCCAGAGATGGAGGCCAAGGCAAAGTCTCTCACGGACGTGGACGAGGAAGGCAAGACCTTGAACCCCGGTCTCACCGCCATCCTTGACAATATTCGCGGAAAATCGTTGAATGAACTTCACGACCCGATTGAGAAGGCTGCGTGGATTCGTATTTATGATGAAGCGCATAACCCGCGCTCGTATCAGCACATCGACCCGGCAACCGGCGATGAAAAAGAAACCGTCATGGCCGCAAAAGGCCCCGCCGGTATTGCGTGGGGTAGTTTAAACGAAATCGGAAACGCGGTATCCGTTCTGGAAAACGGCTCAAGAGAAAATATCTCGAATCATTTGGGCGGTAGCCATAAGGTTCGCAATTTCTACAACAACATACTGGACCCAAATAATCCGGCGGGCCACGTCACCGTCGACACCCATGCAGTCGCCGCAGGCTTGGTGCGTGCTCTCGGAGGTAAATCCGACGAGGTACTTAACAACTTCGGACGCATCGGTAGCGCAGAAACCGGAGTTAAGGGCATGTATCCGCTTTATGCCGAGGCTTATCGAAAGGCTGCGGCTCAACTCGGGATACAGCCTCGCCAGCTTCAATCCATCGTGTGGGAAGAGGTTCGTAACATGTTCCCGGTCACGTTGAAGCTGGCCTCGGCTTCGATTAAGAAGACAGGGAACGCTAAGATTGACAAGGCTGCCGAGGTTAACGCCGCCGGTGTCCATGTCAAGGCAATAGACCAAATCTGGCGTGATTATGCTGCCGGAAAACAGACTCTTGACAAAACGCACCAGCTTGTGTCACAATATGCCCAAGATGTCAGAAATAGCCTCGACCGAACCAAGCCAGCGATGGCAGCGGGACGGAAGGTAAAGGCGCAGCAATTTCTCGACTTCTTGAAGGGGGAGTAAATGGACCTGCTACTCAGCTATCTTAAAAAGCACGGCATCAGCCCAGACCGTCAACAGTATGTGAAGGCTGCAACGATGGGCGACGAGGGTGGGCGCGAGGTATTGGACGGCGAGAACGAGGCCGAACTCCCGGAACATCTTCAAATTAAGCAGGAACATAAACCAAGAACTGCGGGTATTTTGCAAGGGCTCGCGGGAAAGGACTGACATGCCAGCAACAGTAAACGGAGGCGGGGACCAGCTTGCTCGTGGGGCTGTACGAGCTACCTTTCGTAGCCCGAACGTGTCGCAGGAGCGGTGGAACCAGATTTTTGGAGACGACAGTGGACCGAAGCCGAACATCGGTGGTAGCGATTCCGACAGCGCACAGGCCGGAACTCCTAGCCCTAGCGTTGGAAAAGTTAAGCGCCGCAAGAAAACCAAGTAATCTCGAAGTCCACATTTACGTGGACACCGTATCGGAGTCACGCCTCCGCGAAGTAGAGGTCGTTCGCGACTTATATTTCCCGGAGGCTTTTTTGTTTTTGGCCCCGCCGCACATCCAAGCGCCGTCCGGTTGCTGGAACATCCTCAACTCAATCAAACATGCCGCTCAGTTTGCGGACGAGGTGTTTCTGGTGGAGGAGGATGTGATGGTGTACCCGCAATTTTTTGAGTGGCATCAATCTCAGGAGGGAGTGGCCGCCTCGTGCGGAAGGAAAATGCGCCGATTTGAGTCGTTCCCGTGGTATACCAATCCCGGGTCATGTTTGCGACGCCCGTTGCTGGACGCGTTGGCTCCGCATATCAACGACGAGTACTTTTCGAACACAATAGAATACTGTAAACGGTTCCCACCGGCAGATTGGACCTCGACGTTGGACGACGGCCTGATTCGTCGAGTTATTCAAGAGATGGACGGGAGGTGGTCATTCCCAGAAACACCGGTGTGCGCTCACCAAGGCTTTTCTTGGTACGGAATATTGGACATTTATGCTAACAAGGGGGGTAATATTCATCAGCGCGTCGCTCGTGCTAAAGAGATTCTGTCTTCGGTTCGCTCATCCGACCGGTATGCACAAGACTTTGAGCCGTTCCTTCCATGATTTTACTCGCTACTGAATAACGTAGTGGACGACGATGTCGTAGTTCTCTGTTTGGTCTCTATCCGGCCAGCAAGCACACTCAAGCCTGAGCGCGTGCCCCGACATTAAATATCCTTCGATACACGGAGCAACGTGTGAGCGCCCCACATTGTCGTAGAACGTTCCCCACTGAATTTGTGGCATAGGCTTGTTGGCCATCATGCCTCCCAAAGCGGGAGGTAGCCGAGGATGTCCTCGACCTGCTTTTTGCTTGCGTACACGGCCATCGCCGTAATCGGCCTCACCGCCCCGTACACCGCCGCGTTCTCATCGGAGAAGAATATCGGACTCATCTTCCTTTTTTGTAGTAGCTGAGAAACATGAAACATCTCGTTCTGGTCTCTGGCGTGAAGAATAATTGTTGTGACCGGAATGAAGTCTTTCTCTGACCGAAGAGTTTTGTGGCGAAGCTTGGTGACGACATGGCATGCTTGGGCAATTTGGCGTCCGACTGGCTGAGTTACCATTTGCTTGTCAGTGACCTCAACCACTGCCGGGATAACCACATAGATTCGTTTAAGACTCTTCATCTTTTCTCCGATACCCCATCTCTTCCGCCCACTCGTTGCACTTATCTATTACGTCGCGGAAGGCCTCTTCCGGCTTGTAAATCGTCGTCCAAAAGGCTCGGTTGTAGATTTTCCGTTCCGAGCTATACACACAGAAGTATCCGCGCCTCTCACCTTGTTTCAATACTACGACATGTATTGCGTCGTGAGAGCCGGTAAAGACATTTTCAGAGTACGCCTTCGCTTCCCTCTGCCATTCTTGGTCTACCCACTGACAAATTTTGTGGAGGTCGCGACTCCGTAAATCAAATTCCCATAGCATGCCGCCCCACTCATACGCGAAAGAGCAAAGTAATCGGGCGCGAAGTTGATTAAACCACCGAATCATAGGTCCCCCGAGTGGTCGGTTTGTTTGCAATATTCTTTGGCTTCACGAAGAACTACCAAAAGTTCGTTACGGGCCTCTTCCAATTCTTTCTCAACAGCTTCGTCGCCCGATTCATCAATAGCAGCTTGAACTGCGCCCTCGTACCGGGTGAGTATATTTATCAGGTTTTCAGTCGTTATCATAATGCGAAACCTAATCCAGCCTTTTCAGACCAGTCCTTTCTCGCTGAAATTTCACTGCCGATTTTTGTATAACGCTCGGTGATGTCGCCAGCCGCATGGCCAGCCCAAAACTTGATGAGCATGGCCGGGACGTTCTCGTTCTGTAAATGGGTAATACGGGCACGACGAAGAGAGTGAAAGCCGGGGATGCCGAGTTTCTCGATTTGGCGGCGGTATGTATCCTCGGAGCGGGCAAATTTGCCGTCCGGCAAGCTCGCCAGCGCATTATTGATGTCGGGGTGAAGGTCAACCGTACGGACTCCGGCGGCGGTCTTAGGGGCCTGCTGTAGCCTTCCACGGACCATCGTGGAGGTTATTTGGATGGTACTCGTGGCTGGGTCCCAAACGTTACCCCCCGGAACCCCGATTGCGAGCACCTCGCCGATTCTGAGCCCTGTTCCCGCTAAAAGGGCTACGAGGACCTTAATCTCTCCGAAAGCCTCGGAAATTGACCGGGAGAGCCCTTCCTGACCCATTACAGGGGTCCTTTGAGCCTTTTTATCAACCCGGGGCGCGTCGATAAACTCCGAGTTCCAAGTACGAGGATATAGCTGGTTTCCATTCTCGTCCACTACAGAAGCGAGAACCTGCTTGACAACAGTGACCGCCAAGTTGATTGTGGCGGGGCTCAGACGGGCCTCTGCAAGACGACCCGCGAGCATCTTGGCGGTCTTATTGCCGATGCCCCCCAATTCCATCCCTCCGATGAAGGGCAGGATTCGGGCATCGAGAAGAGAACGATAAACGTGCAGCGTACCGGCTCGCGCCGGGTTACGTTTGCGGTTGGCAATTTCAAGCAGATACTTCTCCGCTTGGCCTCGAAAGTTCATGCGTGTCTCCATGTGCTAACTCTACATAAACGAGAAAGAAAAGTCAAGCACTTTATTTGGGAATCATATAGATGACTCCCACACTCATCACTTCTCTCCCTTCAAGATGCGCTCTAACTGATGGGCGCAATAACGCCTCTCTGCACACGTAGAGCAGAGAAGTACATCCGCATCATCGTGCAGACACCCTTCATCGCACCAGTTTTGCACCAACTTTTCCAGCGCCTCACGTTCTACGGGAGGCTGCACAGACGTAGAAGGATGCTGACTTTCAACTGGAGAAACAAATGTAGGCATGGCTTCACCCTTTTGCAGTGCAGTTCGACGCTGAACACTTCGAGATTCTTCGGGCGCGGACTGACTGGCCGCTCCTGCGGTGTTCCACCTACGAACCAGTTCTTCTGCATCGGATGCCTTGTGCTTCCCAACGGCATAAAACATAGTCTCCGCATCTTCTTCATCCTCGGTACTCGTACAGATAAGTTGAGCTTCCAAAAAACCATCGGGACGAAGTGGTTGAACTAATTGGTTCGCCAGTTGGAGTTGTCGCACATCAAATCCTCTTTCCGGCTCCGGGGTGGAGAGAATGGCGAGCACGTCAGACAGCACAACGCAATCGCAAATACCATCATCCCCGCACGGATGCTCATATCGTGGCAATTTGCAAATTTCATCCCTCAACTTCTGCTCTCCTTTCACTTGGCACCTCTTCGCGCTCTCTTCAAATCGACTTCGTACTTTGCACTAGTGACCCATCCACCCGCAGGGACACGTCCGGCCTCCCCGTCTGCATACCCCTTCGCTTCTGCCCGTTTCGCCACTTGACGCAAGAGAGTAGCCGCCTTTTTCAAATTCAGCCTCCCCCAACTATCAATCATGCTGTCGAGGGTCATGGCCATTCGGTCGTACTTATCCACCTTGCGCTTCATGGCCGCTCCCTCCATGCGCGAATTATCTGGATAAGCTCATCAGAAAAAGCAGACACCGCGCAAATACAAACAAACAGACCAAAAGACGCAGAAATTGTGATAAGTGCAATGTCAATAGCGTTCACAGCCGCACCTTTCTCTTTTTCACTTTCTTCTCAAACGGATTACCAATCATGGCTTCTCCCCTCTCGCTGCTGCTAGCACAGATTCTATTCTTTTGATTAAGCAACAACACCTGTCAAAAGATATGCTGCCACCAGCCTCTTCCCATTTTCCTGCTGGACGCATCTCCGCACACTCTATACCGTGTGCCAGTTTTGGAAGGGCGGCCTCTAGCGCCTCGTAGAGTGTTGGCGCTTGCGCGATGAGAGTGGTGTTGGCTTTAGCTGTTTCGTAGAACTCCTGAATAGAAGTTCCACACGTGGCTATTTCGATTGGCTCTCTGCCAGACGTAATAACGTCTAGCTCATCCACAACCTTCCACGGTCCCTTCGTCCATTTCCCTTCCATCTCATCCCTCCTGCTGCCACTCCCAAAAACCTAAATGACCAGTCTTTGGCACGGGCGTTTCCCATCGCTCCACAAACTCTGTGAACCATGCAAATCTTCCGTCCGAATAATCCCCGAACAAAACCTCCTTTTCGCTTAACTGAGCACGGACATCTTGTGTGTATCGGCAGCCAATAAACTTGACCACGCACAGTCCACTACCCGTGTGCAATTCTGGTTCTACGTACTTTCCACCGGGCCTCAATGCCGAGTAGAACGGCTCTTGCAGGCAAGTCTCCTTCGCCCAACGGGGATACCCCTTCGCTGAGTGAATCACCGCGTTCTGGCCGACCATGCAGTCAGGTAATTTCCAAGAACGTGTCTCCACTCTTTTTTCTTGGAGAGCCATTAGAGTTGCCCAGGGTTCTGTAAGAGTTAAGGCCTTCATCCTTTCCTCCTGTACGCAATCAAAACTCAATTTTTGTGATGGGGCGCTGGCCCCGGCACGTATTCACCCAAGCACGGTATAAACCAAAGTGATACGCTATCCGTTCGTGTTTCCGTGCCTAACAGTGTCACAGCGCCCACCACACTCACGCGAAACGCTCGGCGCTACGCGCCTCCTGCCATCGCGTGAAACTCAATCCCTTCCACCTTGCGCACCTCTAGAGCTTTCAGCTATACGTGAGCGCTTTTTCGGCAAGCGATTGCAGGTCCAAGACAGACCCCGCAACAGCCGCATCAGCCGCAACAGACCACGCAGACCTCACAACAGCCTCCGCATCAGCCGCAGTGCGGTCTTTGCCGGAGAGCCAGTTGTTTGTCCACAATACGAAGCTGGGTTCTTTGTACACTTCCAGAACAGCCAAGATACTGAATGCAATTCGCTGGTTTGTCGTCACGACGGGCAACGGAATACGCTTCACTGTTGTGATTCGCGTACGGCCTACTTTCAGCCCGTAGTCCGATTTTTCCAGCCCCTCGCCGATGCACTCCCAGAGTTGCGGGTTTTTGAAACGACCGTGTATCGGGTTGAGGAACACGGCAAGCAGCGGACTGGTGTAGGCGTGTATCCAGCCGGGACCGCATAGCTCGCCCTCGCCGGAGGTCTCATGTGTGACGCCTTCATCCCATTGGGTGTGGTTGTACGTCTGGCCGTTAGCGTCCGTCAGTTTGTAAAGCAATGTCTTCTTCCTTGTTTCACTCACGGTGGTCTCCTTAAACTCAATTTCACACAATTATCTCACTTGCTCTGAGTAGTTGTCAATGATAATTTTTCGAAACGCGCCTTCCGCATCCAAGAGAACCATACAAGAACGCCAGTGATACCCGTGCCCGATTTGCTTACCTAGCATGTCTTTGTCCTGCATCCAAGTTTTTTCGTGGCACATTTCGTGTAGCATTGTGATGAGCGCAACCCGAGGGGCAACGGTGTATCTAAGATTAAAGTTAATGCGACAGTCGGAGCCGTCGTCTTCACATATCGTGGACGCCATGTACTGCGTCTCGTCTAAACCGATGTGCGCTCTTAACTTGCCGCCAAAATATTCCTCGTTGTAAGCGCTGTGTGCAACCGAGAGAAAAGTAAGGTTGGTATCGGAACCGTCAGAGAGTTCCGGCTGCCGCGTACTTACTTTCTGCGCCCCACATCCAAACAACCACGAGCACAGAACTACTGAGGCAATCGTGAGCAGAATCTTTGTTTTTATACTCACGCCTTTCCCTCAAATTGCTTCTTGAACTGCTCAAAAGCTGTTTCTATCTCGGCCTTCTTATTCGCGATAGTCGCAAGCCGAGCCAAAATTTGCTCGCTGGTCACGGTCAGGGTGCCGTCCTTTCGGAACGGGTACGGCATGACATGATTCAATGTGGCCTCCAATTTCCGCTAAACGTCGCGCCCATCAGGAACCAAATCACTGCCCCCATTGCTAGTATCGCCGTTATCGCTAAAGCTGTCTTCATCAATCGCAATAATGTCTGCATGCTCATACATACTACTCTCTTTCTCCGTGGTTGTCAAGGGTAAATAACCGGGCAGCTCAGATAGCAGAGGGTCATCTCCCGGTAAAATCTCGCCGACATCCTTCAACAAAAGTAGCTGCCAGTCCGTTGATTGGCTTCGACGCCAGACAACGGTGAGCGCGGTGTTGAAGCTGTTAGGCAGCGTCTCACCTTCTGCGAGAATGATTCTAGCATCCTTGATTGTGCCGCCCGGTTGGTAGCCGACGACCACTAGTTATCCCCTTGTTCGCTATACGGCTTTGCTACCGACTCAAAGACATCGGAAAGAAAACGATATTTTTCTCCAGTAGCCTCGATAACAATATCATAGAATCCGCCGCCCTCCGACTTAACGGCATCCACAACAATCCCGGAGATTAGATATTTCTTCGATTCGCTCATGCTCCCCCTTAGTCCCTTGACGCAGACAATTTGTTTGACCCGCCGTTCGGTGCATCTCCCACCACGCGGGTGTTGTAGTTCTTTCGGATAAACTTCTCGTTTGGCAGGCTCACTTTATCCTCTCAATCTTGCCGTCTTCTCTTAATGAAATTTACTAACTCAACTATTTTACTGAAAAACATTTGGATTGTCGAGAAGAAAATTTGCGAATCTGTGCCAAGAAACATCCAAGATATAAAGGCAGGAATACCGTGCTGGGGGCAGAAAAGTTTCCACATCAGTTCACTCTCTCAAAGTTAACCGCTGTGCTGTAGTAGCCATTAGATGTGCCGTACCAGCGGAGCACTACTGTGCCTTTCTTGGTTCCGATACGATAAAAGGTCCATTCCTCCTCCTCCGCATCCTCGTTTTTGGGAGGCTCCTTGAAAGAATCTACGTCTTTTTTGGAGTTTTCTTCCGCTCTCACGATAGGTGAGCCGATTAAATCGTCCCACTCCCCATTTACGTCTTCCAGCCGCACCATCTCACAACAGTCTTGGTCATGATAAAGTACGTATGCCTCGTTTTCTGAGACTTGGAAAATAACCCTGTCCTCGTCATAGATTACGGCAGTTAGTGTTTTGCCTATTAATTCAGAAAAATCCATACGTCCTCCTATCTCAGAAAGTGAGGCAAGGCCCCGAGTTGGTTAATCTGGTCTAACCTGCCTACCCGTGTCGGTTTTCCATCCGAGTCGGCCTCGAATACCCGGGTAGGAGTCTTTGTGTTGTTCAACACATTGAGCAAGACCGTGGCATATAGCCCCGTCAGTCCGGGGATGGGGTCGTAAATGCCCTTGCCGACCTTGACACGCTCTCGGTTGAGTGTCTTCTGCAACTCAGCGCAAAGTTGGCGATGAGACATGTGCTTGACCGCCTCGCCGTACAACGCCACCCGCTCCTGCTCTGCTTTCAATTCAGCCGCCTGCTTTTCAGTCGCAGCAAGAGCAGCCGCTTTCTCCTCCGCAGTGGGTACCGAAGACGTGGACTTGTGGGGCTTCTGGTGCCGCTTCTGGTTTGACTTTATTTGTTCGCTCATGCTCGAATCCTCCAATCGAATATCAGTTCTTGAAACTTTCCGTTCGGACACTTCCAGTGCCACGTTCCGTCACCGAAAAGGACCGCCTTGTGCTTGCAAACATAACATCTTCCGCAGCGGGAGCAGAGATAGTTATAAAACTGACCTGACTCCGTCCCGTCTGAATTATATTTGGGGGCTGTTTGTTTGCACTCGTGCATTACTCCGCCGGAACTTCTGTCGCAAAGATGTAATATTTATAAAAACCGTGGCATTCTGCTTGTTTACGGGCATCCAAAGCCTCCAAGCGCGTGTCGAATGCGTCGTAGTAGTCGTAAAAACGTTTCACAAATTCGCGGTCTGTGTAGTACAAAAAGTACTTAATCTTTGTGGCCTCGGGGATAAGCGACTCAGACGCGGACCTCTCCGCCGTCTCAAGGATTTCCTTCACACTGGTGCCGGTGTTGGTGTTGATTACAACCTCCGAAACGGCTTCTCCCGGTCGTACAATGTCAACAATATCCTGCGCGGCGGCGCGTAATTCCAACTTCTTCGCAGCGACTTCTTGTTTAGCGAGTTCCTTTACGTGTTCTGTAAACTGTGACAAGAGTCACCTCCTATTGAGACTAAATACTATCAGATTCTACGGATGTTGTCAAGGCAATTTTACGGTGTGGGTATTGTTACCGGAACAGACTGGGGTGAGTACGCGCTCTCCCCGCAATAACATTGCTGAGTCGGGGGGCACGGAGTAGGAACCACAAGAAAGGAACAGTCTGTTCTGGGACCGGCGACGGCGGTTACCACGTAGTAGTAGGTATGACCAGCTATCGTAGTTAAGTCAGCATACTGCATGGTAGTTGAAGTTCCAACAATCGTATATGGGCCACCGCTGATAGAAGAAGAATATAAGTTGTAATGGTCAACGTCGTAAAGAGCCGGGTTTGTATACGTCCAACTCATGGTGACCGTGTGTCCGACCAGAACAACCAGCGGTCTGGACGTTTTGTCTTGGGAGGCACCCCCGCTGGCGGAGAGTGCCGCCAGCAGGAGTGCAAAAATCAGTCTCTTCATGACTTCCCGACTTCTCCCTTCGTCAACCCGGCCACGATTACCTTGCCTCGAATCTCCAAAAGCACGATATTCGTTGCGGAGTCGGTGACGGTGACGGTGAATGTGAAAGACCCAGCGGTGGTTGGGGTTCCAGCGAGGGTACCGGACGGGGTGAGTGTCAAACCAGCCGGTAGAGAACCGGCGGTCACGGCAAATGTGTATGGAGCAACGCCCCCGGTAGCGGCAATCGAGGTTGTATAAGCCACGCCGATGTTAGCCGCTGGCAAGCCGGTAGTCGTAATAGCGAGCGTAGGGACGACAGTGATTGTATAAGACTGCGACGCCGTAATAGCTGGAACTTCGGAGTCCGCTACCTGCACCGCAAATGTGCTCGCACCGGCAACCGTTGGGGTACCGGAGATAACACCAGCGGCGGTTAATGCTAGACCGGAAGGAAGCGTGCCGGTGGTCAAGCTAAACGTGTACGGCCCCAGTCCGCCGGAGGCGGTGAGTGTGGTCGTGTACGCTAAGCCGACCATTCCCCCCGGAACGACGGCGGGCGTAATTGAGACAACACCCGGATTAACCACGAGCGTCAATTGTTTCACCGCTTTGTCCTGCCCGAAGGCGGAAAACGCAGAAAACAAAAACAAGAGAACCCCTAAAACGTTTTTCAATTTCATGATTTTCTCCAATCAATTTTCAAGTTTACTGCCGCGAGTTTTGAATCCACGACCTGAATCGTTAACTGATATTGACCCGGAACCTCGGGAACACCGGACAGAACACCGGACGAAGAAAGCGCTAAGCCTTTCGGGAGGTTCGTAGCGCTCCAAATATACGGGGCTGTCCCGCCGGAGGCGGTCAGTTGCTGGGTATAAGTCTTTCCAGTGAAGGCGGGCGAGAGGGTCTGAGTAGTTATTTGCAACACGGAGGGCGGCGGCGGAGACGATGCACAGCCGCACAACGCGAGCGTTAAGAAAAGAACAAATAGCAGCCTCATAAATCCCCCTATTAAAGTAGTATCAAAAACCGTCGCATTTGTCAAGTACTGTTTTTTCGCACCACAAGCAATATGGGTAAGGCTCCGTCCGGTCAAACAGGGCATAAACAGGGTCCCCGCAGTAAACGCACAACGTGGCAGGTTTGGGAGGGGGAGCGTACGGGGTGTAGCTGACCTTTGATGGGCTGAGGTCTTCCTTGCCGATGTAGCCTTTCTCAGGGATGGGGATTTCGTTGGCGGGGTCTTCTGATATGCGCTTCTTCTCAGTTTCTTTGCGGGCTTTTTGTAGCTGCTTTTTTACCTCCGCATTTTGCTCCTCGCATTTGAGAAGAGAAGCAAACGCTGCTTTAGCCTCGGGCGTGATAGTAAGTCCGCTAGCAGGACGATGCTTCTCACGAAGTCGAACAACACCGGCGGCAGTACGGGAATGCCATGTCCAGCCGGGAGGGCCGTCACACTTCCACCCGGCAGCCTTGACAGCGGCCATGTCCCCGCTAAAATCGGAGAACTCCGCCTCGAATCGTCCGTTTACATAACGTATATTCACTTAAGCGCGTCTTGCACGGCGGCAAGACGACGCCGTAACTCTTGGTTCTCTTGAATAAGGTCGTCCAAGCCTTCGTCAATGACGCGCCACTGGTCTAATACTTGTTGACCGACGGCGGTAGCGCCTTCGCTCATCTCTTCTTTCGCGGCCTGCTCCAACTGATTGCCCAACCACCCTTGGCTGAATGCAATCGTCTCAATTCTATGTTTCATAATCCCATCCTATCGCGACGCTTCGGGTCATCGCCTTTGTCTCTTTTTTCCCGCTCGTCAAGCTCTTTGAAGTAATTCATGTTTGTCATCTTGTAATTGACATACAGCGCGTGAAACATATCATAGCACAGGTTGCAGACCGCATGCGCGTTCGCTGGGCTACGATACCCGGTCGGTACGCAGCACCTCACGTTGCCGCAATCATAGACAATTTCACGCACCTTTTCAGGGTCGGATGATATGACGTAGTCACAAACTCGACAGCGGCCTATCAACACGGTACGAACTCGGTCGTATCCGGTAACGTTAATAAAAACATCTCGCGGCGTGTCCGAGTGTTTCGAAGAACGAAGCCACACCTTCAACTTATTCATCCACTCTCGGCCCATTGTTATCACGCGGCAATCCTATTGAGCCAGCCTTGTAGAAAGACGCCATCTTGCGGGTTACGATTAACGACATCAACAGCATGTCGAACTAAGACGGTGCGATACTCCTCTAAGCTTCCCCGCTGATTTGTGTCCGCTAAAGTAATCGGGCCGAACACACCATCCGAAACTAAAGAGATTTTGCCGCCCTCTGTCAAACTAATTTGAAGCAGTTTCACCGCAGTTCCGACGCCGAAGAGAACGCCCATATCGAATAACTTCTCCCCGAGTAGCTGGTCATTGATTTCTGAATACAGCGGCTTCCAATACTTCTCGCTGTAATAAGAAACGGCCTGCGCCGGAGTAATGGATGCAATGTCCACTCCCGGCATGTCGGATTGGGTAATGCCATATTTTGTTGGTCCGCCCCGGTCATTCGGGTTGTTGACATAACCGCCTTCGTGGGCCAACGTCTTTTGAACAGCAATTTGAAAGTTTGTCATAAGCTATGCTCCTCGCTCCTCATTCGGCCTTCTTCGGCTCAGTAGATTGATACTTTTGCGGATGAGCAAGAAATTTGCCCAGTTCAACCGGTCGATAGTCCGTGTATTCTATCGCGAACAAACGCTGCCACGGGTAACGCAACTGCTTCTTGAAGTCTATCCCGAGCAGCGCCTTGTCGCGCTCATAGCGCTCTTCATCCATGAAGCCGTTCCACACATTATGAAGGTGTCCGTGAACGTTTAGCTCACAGCCGTATGGAAGGCCCTCTTCCAGCATATCGTATGGACGATTTCCATTCGACTTCGTTATTGCGTTGGCAGGCTCATGCGTGAAAAGAACATTTCGAAGAACGAACCAGTCGCACGAAAATGCGAAGCCGTTATCCATCCACCAAGAGCACGCCTTGTCTCTGTCATGGTTGCCTCGAACGTGTATCTTTTTGCCGTGAAGCGAATCAAGGATTGCCTTCACCTCGCGCTTCGTTCCGTTGATTACGTCGCCCAAGTGTATTACGGTGTCTTCTGGGCGAACTGTCTCGTTCCAGCGTTTCAAGCTGATGCGGGTATAATCAGGTGGACGAAGACAGTGGGTCCGCATAGGACTTCCATCCTTTTCATTCCAGTGTGTGTCGCTCACAACCCACAGCTTCATCTTATTCTCCTCGCTCATTCGTTGTCGATGATTCTGATGCTTGTGCCCTCGGGTATTACATAAGTGATTCCGTCCACGGTTTTTCCCGCGTTACTTAGTGGTGCCAAAAACGGCTCATCGGATATAGTGTAGCACGAAAGCTCATTAACGCAAGTAAATTTTGTGCCGTTCCAGTCGAATGACTTGTCAGCGTGATAATGGCCGAAAACCCATTCTTGGGGCCGGTAGAAGTCAAACATGACTTGTAACGCCTCAGCGGTACGACTCATGCTACACTCCAATTTATCTGCGCGAAAGCCGACCATCAGTTGCATCAGCATATACTTCCCGGCGTCGCTGGGTGCCTCGTGCGTCGCCACATACTTCGGCTTAACCTCTTTGTAAAGGTCGATGGCGGCTTGAAGTTCGGTGTAGCTCAACTCTTCTCCCGCCCACCACGACCTTCCCGGCACGCGCCACATCTTGTCGATAGAGTATGCGCCGCCGAGGAAAAATAGCCGGTCATCCGGCCAGTAGCCGTAGTCGCCAGCGTACCCAATCTTGGAGCGGCACGCGTCTGGGTCGTCGTGGTTCCCGCGAATCCACTTGTGGTCGCCGCTCTCCATAATATCTTTGTGTAGACCCGGCGTGCCCGGGAAACCAAAACCCATATCGCCTAGTTGAAAAGTACGCTGCCCCTTATATTTCTGACGCAGCTTCTTTTGATATTGGTCGGTCTTCCCGTGGACATCTCCCACGAACACAATTTTCATTTTGTTTTCTCCAGATACGAGATTACTTGGTTGCATCTCTCAACACTATCATTGAGGAACCCGAGGGCAATGTTACAATGGTGACAAAGTATTCCTCGAAATTTCTTTCCCTTGTGGTCCAGATGCCATCCGCGTTTAGTTATTCTACGTCGCCCACAGCACTGACAGCGCCCATCAAATTGGTCCCATGCTTTTCTAGCCTTCTCTTTCTCTGTTTTAGATAAACCCTTATTCCACAAACGGCGGTTGATTTGGCCGTGATTCGAACTATTGTATTTCTTCACTGAAATTTTGTGAATTTCTGCTCCCGCCCCGGTCTGATATTTGCTTCGGACTTCTTTTCCTTTTTCACTGTTCACGTACTTTTTAACGGCCCGTTTATTCAGTCTACGACCTCTCTTGCTACGCCCGAAAGCAAGGTGTTTCTTGTAGAGTTTTGGATATTTCTCGCGCTCTACGGCTCTCATGCGTAATACTCTCCCTCTCCATGCTTCTCCCTCATCTTGGCACGATTCTCTGCTTTCCGAGCAGATGCGTACGCATTCATTCCTGTGTTCGTGAGACGGTAATGGAACAGCGGCTCGTTCACTACCTCGTGGGTCCAACCTGCCTTCAAAATTCGAATCCACATATCCCAATCCTCCCAGCCCGGGATGAAGCCGTCGTACGGCCCCGCCGCATCATAAGCACGACGGTCAACCAACGAACAGCCGCAAATATTGTTTGAGCATAACTGTTCTCTCAATGTTCTAGAATATGCGGCCATGATTAATCCGTCGTGAATCCCGTGGTATTCAAACGCAGTAGAAACTATGCCCACGGCTCCGACAAGGAGCGGCACAGTCTTTTCCAAAAATGTCGGCTCGACCCAATCATCTGAATCGAGCGGCACAAACGCGTCCCCCGTGGCTTTCGCCAGTGCCCGATTACGGGTCGCAGCTATCCCCGTTCTGCCGGGGTCGTGCTCCGCGATAACCTCGTACGGCGGCAGCGTCTGGTTTTCCGCGCTTTTAACAGCCTCGTCCAGCAGCGGTCCCGACGCTACATACAGAATGATGATGCTAACACGCACTGGGAAACCTCGGATGATTACCGCGCTTACGTTTATCCAATGCAATCAAAATAGGCGGGTATGCTTGTTTGGAGCCTTCTGGAAAGCAATAGCTAGGACCGAGCGCTAACAGACGGTCATTAGTGGGAAGGTTAGCAAGGTAATGATTCCAGTGCGACTCATCATGCCACACCGCCGTGATTTGGCGAAGCGCATCTTCTGTGATTTTGCCAGCCATATCTTTTGCCGCACTTAAGTATGCCACTGACTCCCCGCCTTGAAAGCCACCGGCGTAGTATGCACCGTTATTAGTACAGTATGCCGCCGATTGTGGGCGGTCCTCCGGCGTACCGCGTGTTCCGAGATAACCCGGATGCAGCACAGCAACAAGCGGCGCGAAGATGTCGCCTACTGGAGCAACGAACTCCATGTCGGCATCGCAGTAGAAAACGTAGTCGTATTTATTGAGCCAGTGCTCGTATTGTAAAAATGCGTGGTAGCGGTAAAGCGTTGCGCCCGGGTATCCTCTTGAAGCAATTTGTAGATGGTATTCGTTCCCGCGAAGAAATGTGCTGGTTGCTTTAAATGGGCGCTCAGTGAATGTAATCTGGTCGTGTCGAGGGAAATACTCCTTCGCAGACGCAAACATGTTGCGGGCGTAATCCCAATATGCAGCGCCGTCAGCAATAGTGATTAGTACAATCTTCATACTCTCAGCCAGTGTTCGGGGCAAATATCTCTCGGGTCTTCCTTGCTCGATGCAAACCAGTTCTTCGGTGCAACCACATTAAAACGAGTAGAAAGCCACGCGCCCCACCAGTGAAATGTGCTGTTTCCGATTACGAAATTTGAGCACTGGCTCATCAACCAGAGGTCAACGTCTTCTCGCCCTAAGTGATTTGGGACCGATACATCTCCTTGAAAGATATGTATCGGATGCGGCAACTCCATTGCCAGTACCCGACGACACCATACCGGGTCATCTGAGAATACGAAGAGAATCGGCTTTTGTACGCCGAGAGCCGAGAGCCCTCTTAAATAATATTCTGAGGTCATTACGCCGTGATACGAACTCACGAGATAATCTCCTCGACGAACACCAATCATAACGCCGCGCTCGCCTGTCGCAAGAATTTCATTAGAAAAATCCTCTGCTGCTGCCGGTATCTTGCCCTTCGGAAAAAATCTGTGGCGAAGCATGATGCGGGTGTCTAAGTCTTTAAAATACTTCTCACTTTGCCAGTACCCGAGAAGCACGTCGCCGTCCTTGATACGCTTCACGAGCGAGGAGTCGTAGGGCAGGCATGCCTCCGACACGGTGGGCTCACTTCCTTCTACTTGGGGGTCATTGATATTGAATAATCCGAGGCTGTACTGGCGCTTCCAGTTAGAGCGAAGATGCGTGGTGTCCAATGCCAGTTTGGTTCCGAGACGACGGGCGGTATCTAAACCCATAGCGTATTGAAACATTTGATTACCCATTCCGCCTCTTAAAATTGTCGTAATCACTTATTCTCCTCGTACATTTGCTCCATCCACTTGAACTTCGGGTCATACTGCGAGCCGTATTTCCCTTGAGGAAAGTGAAACGAGTAAGTACCGGCGGGCACATCCTCGATTACAGCATAGCCCTGCGCTGCTTGCTCTCCCATTACTTGGCCAACCCAAAAATCTTCCGCCCACATCCCCGCCGGATATTGGTCGGAGACCTCGAAGCAAGCACCTTTAGATAGAAAGTAGCCGAAACCGCCGCTAGCCCAAGGAAAAGCGCGGTCATATACATGTTTTTGTCCGGCGCGGTCTACGTCCTCGTAAGAAAATCTCTCTCCAATCGGCTTACTTATCTTGCCCATGTAGTCGGCTTGCTCAAAACCACACTCTAAAAGTTTCTTGGGCTTCACGAAGGTATCGGTATCACAAAGAAAAGCGTGAGAAACCGCCTTTGTAGTGGCCCAGCGCGTAATCTCGCGAGTTTTAAATGGGAGACCTGCGTAGTCATCCGGTGCGCTGAGAACGACCTCGTCGCTTTTAAAGTTTCGGGAGGTTTTTCCATCCACCTCCATCCCTACGAAGAAGCGGACCATTGATTCACTCCTTGGCAAGTCTTTACCCCATGTTGCACGAATTACATCGTGACAACCTCGGTCTAAATCTCGAAGGCAAGATTTAACAGCAACGAGTAACATGGTTTGTTCTCCCTAGTATCCAGTCAATGTGGGCTCTTGCCGCTGTTAGTGGTAGCTGGTATCCTGCGGCATGCTTATGCCCTCCGCCGCCTTGAGATTTCGCAATCTCCGACACATCCGTGTCGCCCTCCGAGCGAAGAGAGAACTGAACCACTCCGTCACCGCGCTCAAACCACGCCATACCGATGTCGAAGCCAGCCTTCACGACCGCGTGCAGCGCATCACTAACCCCCACATACGGCAT
The DNA here is from genome assembly GCA_902384455.1 of uncultured archaeon. Classification (GTDB taxonomy): domain Archaea; phylum Altiarchaeota; class Altiarchaeia; order IMC4; family SCGC-AAA252-I15; genus CABMCB01. The sequence continues at coordinate 23,091 of CABMCB010000010.1, read as the reverse complement.
ATTCACGACGCCCGTGTGGTAGTTGCGGCCAGAAAACACATACACTCCCGCTTGAGTCTCTACACCCACGCCGCGAACGTAATATTCGATATACTGCCTTGCTGCGCTACCCGCATGAACGGCATCATCCAGAGACATCTTTGCAATCTCGTCCCACTTTTCCGTTGTACGTTCTGCGCTAATCAGGTATGCATTCACCTCTTCGCTGCGCGGCAGCTTATTACGCCAGAGGTCTCGGTCTTCTGTATAATTAACGAACCAAGGTCGAGCGTTAGCCTCTCTACAAAGGGCATCGCTATCTATCCCGAAAAGATAATCCCACGCTAAGCCTGCGCCGGAGCGCTCCATATCAAAGGTCGCGTAGTTCGCTCCCTCCAACACAGCCTTTGCTGTTTTGTGGTGGTCTAAAATCCACAACCGCTTAGCTTCTGAATTTAGTTGGTCATTTAGTTCCCGAGTACGAAGAGAATAGTCCACCATGAAAATGTGCTTACCAGCCGACTTTAAGAATAGCTCAGACAAGTCTTGCCCGTAATTCATCGGCAGAAGTTCAGCACCCGGCCATCTCTTCTTGGCGATGTATGCAGCGGCCCAGCCGTCGGGACATGCGTTATGATACACAACTAAATCTATCATGGTTTTTCTCCGAAAGAAATGTATCTCTTGATTCCGCGCTTCTTTAAAAAGATTTCATGTCCTTCCTGCGCCCTCCGTCGAAGTGCTGCGTACCGCTCATCGACATCTCCCGGCAACGGGGTCATCTCTTCGATGTTCGCAGACGGCAAAAATACTACCGTCTTACCGGCCTCTTTCAATGATAGGAAAAAGTCCCCGTGCTCTCCGCCGATAGGTTTAATATTTTCGTCCCACGGAACTTCCCGAAGAACCGATGTGCGGGCAAGGAAAAAATTTATTCCGAGGTCGATTTTCCAAACCGACACAGGAGCACGACTATACGGAGGAGTTAACCCGATATTCAGTCTGGTCTCCCGAATATATTCACCCGGTATGTACTCAAGAAAACCAGCATGATTACCTCGGCCTAAGAGACGACCGCATACCACGTCCACCGCTGGATTATTATTTAATACCTCAGCCAATAAACAAACACCGTTGCGGGAGTCCGGCGTAGAGAAATCAAAATCATCGCAACCCAGCAGAGTGTACTCGGTACTCACCAATTGCACCCCTACGTTTCTTTTTGCGGTCAACCCTGAATCAAATGGGAGTTCTCTCCACCGTTCATTGCCTTGAAACTCCGGGTCAATGTCGTCGTCCGACGTTACTACAACCGCACACTCCGGGAGGTTGGTCGCGACGCCTTGAAGGCAGCGACGCAACAACCCCCTACGAAGAAAGGTAGTAATTAGAATGGTGACTTTATCAATCACGTTGTCCCCGGTGCATCATAATCTCCCGGATTCGTACACAAATAAAAAAGATAAGTCCCGCGACAGCGATGATAGGTGCCACGGTGGTGCTCAGCCCTGCCCGGGGCTGATGAGCCCACGGTTGACCCTGTTAGCGTGGTCCTGCATACGGCGGGCGGCACGACTTTTTAGGCGACGCTCCTTCCGAATCCGGCGAGCGGCTAATACGCGGGCGCGTTGTAAATCCTTCTCGAACTGCTCCTTCGGCGCGTCCAAATCAAATTCAAGTTCATCGAACACTTTGCGAGTACGCTCGATAAGCATTAGTTTTGCACGTGAGCGGTGTGGGTGACGGCGTTTCTTCGAGAATTGAGCAGCACCTATAACCTGCCTCAGTGTCTGTCGCGTGTCTGAGTTCAGCGCGGTTCGATAATCTGGTACCAAAGTAACGCCGCCGTCGGTATCTTTTTCTTCTCGGAAAATTTCGTGGCCGTTCACTGTGTACGTGAATGTTTGTTTACAAGGCCCGCCGAACTCAAGAGCGCGATGACGAAAACCGTGATATGGACAATTCACCATTTTTCCTAATCCCGGGTTTCGGTCAGAAAACGAGCGACCCGTAATCTGTCCTAGTGCGAGTTTTGTTGCCTGTTCTAACTCCGAGGAGGGAACGAATGCTTCCGGTTCTAACTCGTGTACCGAGTGCTCATGATTATCAATCATATAGAATTACGCTCCGCCCTGATTTGGGCTGCAATCCTGAAAAGATTATTACGTTGGTCGGCGGGTTCACTGGCATTGGCTATCATCAGCAAAAATTTGGTTGGGATGGTATAAGCCACTACTTCCAAAGCTCTCTCCGCTCTCGCCAAGATTCGGCGCTGCTTGGAACGAAGCGTCTTTACTACCGTCTTCTTATTTTTCTTACTCAATGGGGCACCCCGAAGCGAACCAGAGAATAAATCACATAAACCCACCCACATATCGCGTGAATTACGGCCCACGTAACACTATGCCAGCGAACCCACGACAGGTATCCGGCCAGCGCTGCTCCGACCGCCTCTCCTACTGTAAGCCCCTTGTTGTCACTCATATCGCCCTCCCATAATCGAAGGTTCTGCCTTCGCTTCGTGACGCGTTGTCTTTCGGTTCCGACTTGATAGCCGGGAGTCTATTTGGTCCCACGAACGCTCTGGCATCCAAAATAAGACGCCCGTACTCTTCGATGCGCTCTTGTGCTTCCTTATTACCGTCAACATAGGCCAATTCGATGTGCTCGCTTTCGATAGTCGCCACGCGCGGCGTCTTCATTGCTAGCGCGGGTCTGTATTTCTTTTCCTTGGGGTCCGCTGCCGCTTGAGAAACAAGCACAATGTCGGCCCCGAATGTCTCCCAAATCACAGGCTCAACCACCGTTCCGGTCCCGCTGCAATTAGCGCAGTTACGAATCTCCGGCTTGTTGCCGCACATCGGACAAACGACCTTGTGTTCTCCCCGTTCTCTGCCGACCACGGTCCAGCGGGCCTCACCCTTTTTAACCTTTTGGTCCGCCTCCTTGTACTCAATCATCTCTCTGCAACGACACTTCCTTGCTGGCGGCTCTTCTATTTGTTGCGCCACCATTTCCTGTGATATACAGTGGTGGACCTTAACTCGTTTCATGGGTTACTCCCAAAGAGGTCCCAACTACCTCACCCTCTTTGGTCGTTTTTTCTAACAGATAGAAAACCTGTACCGTTTGCCTTTTTTCCTTTCATCGCGTTAGAAATGGAGCGAAGAACGTTGTTGACTGCCTTGGAGGTGATACCCATCTCAGCGGCTACTTGTCCCTGCGTCATGCCCACCCGATAATAAAGATGAATCACCCTAGCCCAACGAGCAGCATGACTTCTGTGTGTTTGATTGGTTTTCAGGCTTGAGAACGAACGTAGCAACACGACGCGTATTTTCTTTTCGTCGTTAACCCAGTCGGGAGTCTTTCTCTTGATACGGCGAATCTTTAAAATCTGATGACCGCCTGCCATGAACGACTCGCTGCCGTCGAAGTAACGCTGGCGCAGTTCTCGAAATGTATCGGCGGGATTATTCATCGGCATCCTTCTTACGTGCATAAGACGGCGTCATCAAGGGCCCGCACACGAGGTCCTCGGATGTTTGAGTATCGGAGCCTTGATTGTGGATGTGCGTGGTGCCGACGGGGTTTGCTGCACGCCTAAAATCAGAGTCGAATTGGGCATGTTGAAAGGCTATCGGCGGCGCATACTTCTTCGTGTGGGCTCGGCAACTGTACGTAGCATCGGCACTGACGGATTCGCTGGTCTCTATGAAAGCAGAGCACTCGGCATTACTGCACTTTAATTTGTTCATTATTCGGTCTCCGTATCCTCTTCCGCGAAGAGGTCAATCTCTTCGTCGGACCTAGTAAAGTTCTCCACCTTATACGCCTCGTCACCTAAAACGAAGGCACGGAAGTATGGGTCCGACCTGTCGTCGTGAGGGTATCTCACTCCAAACTTATTCTCCCAATTACCGGAATGCCACGATTGTACGATGTTAGTAATCTGGCGTGCAGCAATTAATCCAGCGTCGTTAGCGGACTCAATCGTGACATATCCGGCATTAAATTGTAGGCGTTGTTTTGTAATTTGATGTTCGCTTACCCGAACGGCGTTAGTTTCCAGCCATTGGTCGCGACGCGCCCTTGCTTCCGCTGTCTGGTCGGTCTTTCCGTTTTTCTGGCCTTGCACGCGCTCCATCTCCTCCGTAATAAAATCATTGGCGACGAGCCAAATGCTCTCTTTGTCAATGGCCGCGATTACCGCCTCCGCTCCGGCTGCCATGTATCCCGCGTCTTCCAACAATGTTACCGAGTAACCTTTCGCAAGCGCAGGACTCTTTTTAACGAACCAAAGAAGCGCGACATCGCGGATACTGCTAAGCCAAGAGTAGCGACGAAGCTGCGGGTCATGAGCGGCGATTCCATAGTGGTCTGGGAAGTCGTTACCGGCGGTCTTAATGTCAACGATGATGGGCCGAAGAGCGCCGTACTCTGGTTTCCATTCAAGGCGAGGCAAGAGGGGATGGTTAGGCTCAACCCATGAAACAATATCAAGCTTTCCGGCATCAACGATTTCTCCGTAATTGGGGTCTCCGGGGAAGACTTCTTTCTCATACTCTCTCTGAAAAAGTGTTTGTCCGCCAAGAGGTATGGGGAGGGATGGCTGTCGGAGTGCATAAAGTGATAACCAGTCCAGCCCGATAATACGACATCTGGCCCAGTCTCGTTCAACCTTGGTGTACTGTAGGTCAACGGTAGCATAAGGCTGCCACTGTCCCTCGAAATGTCGCTTGGCCTCATTGAGGTCCCCTTGATGCTCGTGATAGAACTGAACCGCAGACTCGAATGCTTTTCCAAGTTCGAAGCGAGCCTTGTTATTCTTCTCTTTCCAGCCGTGAATTTTTTGAAGTTTGTACTTGAGAGGGCACTGGTCAAAAGTATTTCCTGCGGAATATGAGTGCCGCTTCCACGGAAGTCCTTTGGCGTTAATATATAAGAATGCCATTTATTCATCGTCCTCCTCGCCGAAGATTTCAACTTCTTCCTCAAACTGATTCAAAAACTGACTCCGGTTTTGGTAGTAGCTAATCTGTAGTTCGTCGGCTGCGCGAGAGCATGCGACGAAAAATATGCGTGCCTCTTCCGGCAGGTCCCCGTTGATATGTGGCATCTTACCTTGCTCACAGCCCACCACGAATACGTGGGGCCACTCGCGGCCCTTTGCTTGGTGGACCGTAGTCAATGTTAGGATTGGGTTCTTGTTTGTTCGGCGCATGAATGTAATCTTGCGAAGCCATTCTAGAAAATCCGGGACGCTCAGCGGTTGCTGGGTCTCTTTGTTTTTTCGTCCTGCCATGCGAATGATGTCGTTCATGTTCTCGACCGGGTCCTTGTCTTGCGGGTTCCCGGTATTGGCGTAACGGTAAGTGAGGTTGTGTTGGCGCATCAACTCGCTCATAACGACGTGTGCCGGACGTAAGTCGTTACGACGCTCCTTCGTCAACTCAATTAGGTGCTTAACCTCGTTCGACTCCCACACGTTGGCATTCTTACCAAGAATTTCCGCCTTGATATTACGGCTCATCGCACGGCGCTGAATCAGTTGAAGCTGTCGATTGGTGCGGGCAATAATGGCGGACGACTCCTGAATATCGCGGTCCACAATCTCAGTCAACACCTCGTTCGCCTCTTCGTCGTCGCTTGTGTATCGGATAAAGCGCGGCCCCTCCCCCTCCGGTCGGGCCGACTTCATGTGAGAGGCAAGACCATTATCGACGGGAAGAATTTGCTTGAAGAACTCGACCAGTTTTTTGGTAGAGCGATAGTTCGTACCGAGAAATAGTGTTTTCGCCCCTTGAAACGTTTTACTAAAGTTCGTGAGATTTCCAGCTTGAGCAGAACGCCACGCGTAGATAAGCTGACTTTCGTCTCCAACGGCGAAGATATTCCCTCCGTAGAGTAGCTGTAGCAAACGAAACTGAGTGATGTCGGTGTCTTGGCACTCATCGACAGCGATGTATTTTCTCTGGTGTCTAACACGAACCTCATCGTTGTTCTCCAATAACAGGACGGTTTCCTTCATCAGCGAATCGAAGTCAAGCCAGCCCTGCTCTCGGCAAATGCGCTCGTAGTCGCGGTATGCCGCCGCCATAAAATATTCCGGCCCCATGTTAGCGGTCTCTGCCACTGCCTCCGATGGGTCCATGTTCTCGGCTTTCCACCTCGTAATGGCCTCCGACAGAGGGCGATAACCGCTAATAGCTGGATAAAACTTAAGCAGGTCCTTCATCAGGGCGAACTGCTCCCCGCGTACCGGGATGATTGTGGGGCAGGTCTTGAATGGTAGATAGTTGCGTTCCTTCTTGCAGATGTCGAGAGCGAGGGAGTGAAACGTGCGAAACACCTTATCGGCATCCATAAGTCCAACCCGTTCCACCATCTCGGAAGCGGCGGCATTCGTAAAAGTCAAGTTCAAAATATCGCGCTGGGAGATTTGGCGTTGAGTTACCATACGAAGATAGCGCTCTACAAGCACGCGGGTCTTACCCGAGCCGGGTCCCGCAATCATGACGTAGTCACCGTCGATTGCATTGACCCCGGCCAGTTGTTCCTCGTTGAGAGAGAGACTCACTTAACCCCTAAGCAGGTATTGATGTAGTTAATGAGCCCCTTTACCTGATTCCTAGCAACAAACTCCTCGAACCATGCCAGCAGTTCGTTCCACTGCCCCACGGTCATAGCCTGTGGCGCGAAGCCGGAGGTCTGGGTAATAAACGCCCTCATCTTCGCCACGCTACCCATGCTCTCGCTGGCCGGAAGTTGGGCAGTATATACACTTATCTTTTTACGATACTCCGCGAGTTGCTCCGGCGACGGCTGACCGGAAAATAAGGCCGGAACGGGCGCACTCTGCACAAGAGGCGCTTGCTCCGTTGTAGCAGCCGATACCGGCGGCGCTTGTGCAGGCGCGGGCGCGGGAGGTGCTATAATCTTTTCAGACGTTGTTGAGGCGGGCTGCTTCGTTGAAACGGTCTCCGGCTCCACCATTGATACGGCGTTCTTAGGCTTGCGAGCGCGTTTCGGTTTCGCTATTTCCGCGTCCGGTTGCGGCGACGCGTTCTCTGCTTGTGCGCCCGCTTGTTTTTCCTTCACCTGATTCATGGCGGCGTCAATCTGGCTTTTCTGGCCGAGAAACGGCTCTTCTGGTTTTGCTGTGTGGTCAAGATGTGTGGTCAGTTGTTCCTTCCCGATAATCTCTGGCTGATTTCGTTCGTGCTCTGGGGTAATATCCTTACCCGAACTATTATTTGGTGTCATCGACGGGATGAAAATGCTCGGGGTGTTATTAACAGCCGGTAACGCGCCCGCTGCCGGATTGACGACGTCGTTGATACTGGCCTTGACTTCCGACTCATCCAAAATGCCGAGAGTCGTAAACTGCATCGTCAGCCTGCGAAGCGCCCGGGTGCTTGCAGTCATGATGGCATCGTCCAGCGCTTTGCCTTGCAGCGCATGCAAATTCTTTGAGCCGATAGCAATCTCGTGGCGAAGAGGGCGTCCGGTGTCGGGGTGGTTGGTGTGACCTGCTGCGGTGTACACGATGCTGCTGTTTACCATTTTATCGGTAAGAGAATCTACCTCGATTCCCAATTTATCACGCAAAATTTCTGCGGTGCCACGGCGTGCGTACACCACCAACGACTTCCCGGGGGCTCCCTCGTTATCCATCCAAATAGTGTCAAATGCGTTCAACTCCGGTGGCAGGCCGACATACGCGCTTACTTCCGCAAGATATGCATCGACTTCGGCTCTTGTTTGTAAAACTGAAAGGTCATGAATAATACGAAATGGTTTCTTTATCATGCTATCTCCTTGCTCACTTGCCACAAAAACTTGGCGGCGGCGACGACCGTCTTTTGTACTTGACTTTTGATGTGTAATTCTTCGTCTGTCCAGACTCGTACCGAAATTTCTATGCCCGTCTTGGGGTCTTTCACCGCTTTCGTCGTCTTCGTGATTCCTGCCTTTTTCAAAGCCCTGCGAACTTCGTAAATCGTAAGATGCCAGTTGTGCTCCGAGCGAGCCATTGACTTGTATCCGTTGCCGTAGTTCCCTAGCTGGCGACGAAACTCACGATAACCGCGACCTGCATCGCGGACAGCCTTGGCGACCAGTAAAATGCGCCCGACGCTAGAGCGATATACGCGGCCCCTCTTCTTTTTGAACTCTTTCTCCACCAGAATAGAAGAGAACTCACGAGGAATTACGGCGTCATTCAAAACCGCCGCCGCTAATTTCTGGCTTGGCTCCCCATCGAACAAAAAGCGGTCTCGTACCAAAGTCTCCTGAATTTCTTCCCTGAGTAAATCCTCCGTGCGAAGTGGGCCGAGGCGGCTGAGCGCGGTCTTTGTTTTGGTCCCGATACAATAGATTGTTTTGGCGTCAGATTCATTACTTTTAAGAATATCCCATTTCATTCGAAATTGGGCGGTGCGTTGCGTTTTGAACCCCCACGCCTCAACGTTGTTTTCCTCGAAAGCCTTAAGGACCACTGCGCGGCGCTGCAACTCAAAACTCTCTGCTGTAGATTCTGTAATCAGCAAATAGCCTTTGTAGTTTGGCGCTGCCGCCTCGAAGGACGGGAAATTTGCTACTGAGTCTGTATGAGGGTCGTAAATATCGACCCCCTTTTTGCGGCTCCAATCTGCTCCGATTATTGGGCGCTCTGTATTCATGCCGTTCGGTAATTTCATACTACCTCTTTCTGAAGCGCAAGAAAAGGTGGGCTTGCCATTGCTGGCAAGAAAGAACGGGCTTGCGCTTCAAACTCGGTCATTATTGTTCACTCCTCATGAAATAGTTTATGGAGCCGTCCGCGAATCGGATGATTTCAATCTTGACGTGTGCGACACCGACTTCCTTAATCCCGATACGCTCTGCCACTCGCTCGCTGACATCCATTTCCCTGCCCTCGACGTAGGGTCCTCTGTCGGTTATTTTAGCGAACTCGGAACGCCCAGAAGTAAGGTTGGTCACGCGTACCCAAGTTCCAAACGACAGGACAGGATGCGCGGCTGTCAATGCTTGCGGGTCGTAAAGATGCCCATTTGCCATTTTCTTGCCTGCCCACTCCTTCCCATACCACGAAACCATCCCCTGCCATGCTTTGACCACCCTCGGTGCCGTGGGTTTCATCGGCTTGGGGGCCGCTGGTGCTTGCATCACCGGCGTTAATAGGTGTACCCCGAGTATCGTTGTCAGAATCGCGGTGGTTTTCTTCACTCATAAAGAGTATCACGCCTTCGCTCTGTTGTCAAGTTAAACCTCATTTGTGGTAATAACTGTCCTCGTAGCCGTCCGCACCCAATAACAGACCCGGTGCCCAGTCGATTGGCGTTGTCATTATCTTCTCCATATCGAGTACGGTCGGCGACAAAATATCGTCTTCGACAAGAGCGATGCCTTCGTCATGCACATGCCCAACGATAGGGAGTTCGGCATCTTCAAAGTCCAATAATTTGCAAGCTAGAACGTCCCGTGCAATTCCTTGCACAAGGTTTTCAAACAACTTTCCTCCGTGAGTTGAAACCCACACATCCCACTGCTTAGTTTTCTGGTTAGTTCCGGCGTAAATAAGGCTGTCGCGGTAGATGTCAATCTCGTTGCCGTCCTCATCCTCCCCTTTCCACGGCATCATCGTGGATTCTAAACGTGCGTCCAAGTAGTGCAGACAGCGGCCACTTGGTAACTGCATACGCATAATCGGCTTACGGCTCTCAACCCACACACCGTCGTTGTTCGTGTGGCCGATATTCACGCGGTCAATCTTGACGCAATTTCCGGGACCGATGTAGCGAACAGTAGCCGGGCGGTCGGGATTCATCACATCTGCCACCGCTAGTTCCAGCTTTTTCCAAATGCCCGGATACTCGCCGCACTCTGGGTTATTTTTCATGCTGCAAATTTCGGGGTAGCTATTGCGAAAGATTTCCACAACTTGGTGCGCTTGTTCCATGCTCATATCAACGCCCATGTTGTCGGCATACGCCCACAGCCCGGTTTTAACCATAGGGCAGTCGCACGGTGTTCCCTTAACATAATCCCGCGCATTTTTGGCTTTAATACACTCGTCTGTGTGCGCTTTAACTAGCGCTCCGCCTGACAAACGATAGATAGCGCCCAGCACCCCCGGCTTTGCGACCTGACGTTTACGCTTCGCGTCGGCCTTGCGTTCCGGCCCGTTGATGCCGCTATAATCGGCCCATAGCGCCTCATAAGTGGTGCCGTACATCTTCGTCGCGAACGCGAGATAGGGGTCCTTCCCGTTGCGGCCCTTACGGCCTAGTTCCAGCACCGGTACAAAGACGTTCATCAAATCGGTGCATTGCGCCAACCATGCGCCGACACGAGTCTCGATAGCATTAAGGTCCGTCACCTGAAAACGTAAACTCATTGCGCTACCTCTGCGACGAAGACAGTGCGAATAAGACTTTTAATTACTAAAAGCACGGAGCCGTACTTCGCTTTCATGCCTTCGAAGTCTTCGCGGTATACAAACTCCCGCGCCTCTTTCACCACCTTCTGGTCTTCAAAGTCATAACCGCCCACAACCAGAGGACGAGCGAGATTATGTAATTGAACCGCGTTTCCAGACCAACGACCGCAGCGAGAACTACCGAGGAAAATAAACTGGTTTCTGAGGCGTCCATCCGGCGATATGTTAGCAAGAATAGCTCCCAGCTTCTGGTACGATGTCGATGCCGCTTCTCCGCGCATCTCAAGCGCCTTGCGACACGCGTCCGTCAACTTGATTACCGGGTCTTTCAACACACTGGTGACCGCATCTTTCTTTAACGTTTTAAGAGGGTATCCTTGTGTCTTGGCCCATGCCTTAACTTGTGTTGGGCTGTTTGCGTTCTTAACACCGGTGAATGCCTCGAAGTCTGCTTTCGCTTCTGCTTTCGCACGCAAAGCCATGCGATACATCTTCTCCACGTATGGTTTGTCTACCGGCATTCCACGGTCGTTTACCTTCTGGTCAAAGAGCCACAGTCTTTGCTCAAACGGCGGGAGCGGCATTGCGCCGAGTACCTGCATGCGACGCAAAAGTTCCCTCTCTGCGAGAATGTCACTCTTGCCGTAGTCGAGAAACTCCTGCCATTCTTTCGGGTGTGATACCCAGTCGTTATAGTAAGGCGCGAGAGGCGTCGGGTTCTTCTTGGTCGGCTTCGTCACCACGGGGTGGCAGAATAGCCCTATTAGAGCGTCTCCGCGCTTATCTTTACGCAGGTGGTGCGGTAAGTCCAAAACTTCGCCTTGAACGCTCAAAGAGGCTGGTAACGATAAGTAGCGACCTCCTACTTGCGGGTCCCATAGAAAACGAGACGTAGGCAGGTCCCAGCCAATTTTTCGGAACATATACCGCTCAAAAGCCGAGTTGAAGGCCACGATATTGACAGACGGGTCTAACAGCGCGTTCATAAGTTCGCTGTCGATAACGAGCGGGTCTTCCCACAGACGCCAGCAGCGGGGCGTTTGGTTGTCTAGCGCCCACCACAGAAACAGCGGCTCGCTTGCTTGGATGTAGTTGTACAGCCCCACTTCAAACGGGTCCACCGCTGCACGCGACTCGAAGTCTGCATAAAGGAACCTCATCAGTCGTTATCTCCGAAGTGCATGCGGCGATTCATATTGACCAACTTAGGGTCTCCCTTAACACCTCTTCCGGTGACAACGATGTAGCGCTGCGCCTGTAATTGGCCCATAGCTTTGTTCCAAACAGAGAGACCGAAGCGGGCCGGATGAAGGACATCTTCCAGCTCCCGTAAAGCAACGCGCCCTTTGGCGCGGTACAGCATCTGCATAATACGCTGTTGAATCGAAGACTCGTCGTTATTAGCCTCAAACGGCATTAGGTATTTCTTCATTGCTTGTTCATATTTCACAATGGCTACGCCGCGCTCTACACAATCATAAGTTATGCTGTCAAGCCCCATATCCACGGCAAAGTAGAGCGCAAACTTCTCCGCCCGCTGCTCTGCGCGGCTTCCGTAGGCCTTAGCACAATCGAGGAGAGCCCCGCCTATCAAGGGCATCAAATCCTCCTCGTCATTGAATCTATACTCTTTCTGATTCACTGCGCTATCCAATAGCTTACGGGTCTTAAGCGAGGCCTCTTGGAACGGCACGTCGGTTTCTAGCGTAGTGTCCGGGAGTTTTAGCGGCGCGTGAACGAAAAAGAAACGGTCATCCAAACCGGTATCTTCACCGGCTAGAGCACCCCACAACGCAGTAAATTTTTTATCGGTAGTAGCGGTGATGAGGCTCGCGCAGTACGTATCCGCGCTAACCGAGTACGCATCCTTTTTCGACTTGATTGAGTTTGAAAAAAGAGATGCTTCATACATGTTGAGCAAAGCAGAGTTCAATCCACTGCCTTCAATTCCAGCCTTCTTCACCAACGACGATAGCTCATCGTAAAATAGAATCGCGTTCTTGCAGTTGGTCTTCATCATGTCTATGCCGAGACCCTCCGGTGACCCGGCTTGCCAGATGAGCGTCTTACCGTCGGCGTTCTTTATCTCTTTCGAGTGATAGGCTGAGACGCCCGCATATTCCATATACTTCATCGCGCTTTTAATCGAGGAGGATTTGTGCGCTTCTCCTTTCCTGCCGATAAGAACCACGTACAAGCTGGGGGTCCATGACTTCATGTGAACGCGCACCTTCGTGCCGAGATAGTTCAACATCATCAGCGCCGCTGGCAGCCACATAAAGTAATCCACGCGTGAATTTACATCGCAGAACGGCTTCACAAAACCGTCGTACAAGCTTGTGCCACCCATTACCCATGATGGGAAGGTAGGTAATCCTAAGTCTGTGTAGTCTATATCCTCTTCCGCAACAAAATCGGCGGTCTCGACCACCTCCTGCGCCGATTTTGGTTTCAGATTATTACCGATAGACAGCGGAGGGTTCGGCTCAAACTTAGACACAACGTTCTTCGCGTGCTTACGGCACATGTCTAAATAATCCACGCCGTAGTCCACGCACCGCTTTTCACATACCTCTACAAGCCAGTTGTAGATGCCCTCTTCTTCCCCGCCTTGGCCGCGCAACTTACGCGCCACGTCTCGGAGGAAGTTGTCGTGTTGTCCGCGAGATATTTTCGCGCCTTGAGGAGAAACGTCGATGAACGCTTTTGCGCCGTTTGAGTTCTTGCGGAGACGGTCTGTAAGTCCGCCCGGGAGAGGGGCCACCGCCGCTTTTACGACAACATTGTAAGTCGGGCCAGATGGGTGGACAGACATCGGAGCAAGAACATACCCGCCGGTTGATTTAATTTCGCCGACGTGTAACTCGCCGACGTACATATCCCCCTGCTTTGAAGTGCCTTGGAAATAAACGTGACGTCCACGAGATGTAGAAACCTGCAATGTTTGTGGTAGATTTAGTTCTGCGGGAGGCTGGCCGTTGTCGAAGTCTAGAACAGTGAGATTGGAGCGACCGAGGTCGATGCCGATATTAGCGTTCGGCTTCGCAGTCCACCACTGGGTAATTTGACGGGCATCGCTAGATGCAGACTGGTATCCGTGTGGTGAAAACTCGCTGTCCGGCTCCTTGGCCTTCTCTCCGAGGGGAAACACATACCACCCGCGTTTCACGCAGAGCAGTGCTGTTTCAAGAAGAACATTATTCACGGTCACTGTCAAGGTGTCTCCCATCCGAATGAATATTATAGCCCGCGCTCTGGCGGGCCGTCAAGCCTTGTTTACCAGCGGCTTTCCCGGCTCGGAGGGAAAATTAAAACGCTTCGTTTTCTTCTGGTGCTGAGTTCAACGAAACGTTATTCGCTGGCTGGCTTGGCTGCTGAGCGTATGTCTGGGTAGACTGTCCGGGATTCGGGCCAGTAGTGCCCTTCGTACGGTTTTTGAAGCGGATGAAGTCCTTCGGCGCTTGTGGTGCAAGCTGGCCCGGCTTTAGAGGAGTATGCCCAATAACCTTGACGGTCATTTCGGCTGGGTTGCTCACCTTCGGACTCTTGGTGATGAATAGTTCATTAGCACGATTCAGCAGCAACGGCTCTAGCTGGTCGGTATCCGAGAGAAGAGGGGGCGCAGCATTCAAAATCTGCGTCAAAGCCTTGTCCAACTTGGATGGCTTTGCGGGATTCTGATATGCGTCGTATGTCTCAAATACCTGAAACGCACGTCCCTCTTTGTCGTTCGCATTCAACACCCAAGTCCACGTAACTTGAAACTTGGTTTTTGGTTTACCGTCCGGGCCGACTTTCTGCATGCGGGTTGCATAATCGGTATCAGCGACTTCTTTGGTAACGAAGTCAATGATGGTTCCGATATACGAGCCGCCTTCCGGCTTTTCAAACGGCTTCATTGTTCTCATTTCTGCCATGTTTGTTTTCCTTTGCGGGGTTCAAGCCCCTTTTAAATTTACAGCCTTCTATTCTACCGTACTACTTACTCCGTGTCAAGGTCCTCTGGTGAGAGGTCCTCTCTAACGACCATAGCGAACTCTCAGTTAACTGCCCCGTTTAAGTCGCTCATGTCGATTTCTTTGACGGCCTTCCACCAAATTTTCTCTCCGGGATTCCAACGAAATTTATGCTTCTTTGCCTTTTCGTTTTCACCGTAACTCTGCTTCGATTGCACCACCACTACCGGCGACTTCGCTCGCTCAAGTACGATGTCAAACGGAAATTTCGCCGTCAGCCGAAGCATGGCATTTACGTCGGCACCGGCCTCGTGCGGGTCGTAATAAATGCCCATCTTCGCGCACATCGTAATAAGTTCCTGTCCCCTCATAGGCAAATCCACAAAAGGGTCGATTATGAGTTTGTCAGGCCACTGCCTCTTTAAACGTTTGGCCATAGCTTGAAACATCGGAATGTCAAAACGCCTGCCGTTGAATGCCACAATCGCTTGCGCCCGGTCTGCGTACGATGTCGCGACTTCAAATGCCTCGTCCGGCTCGTAGCCAAAGTTGTCTACCATGTCTTGAGTAATGCCGGTTATCTCAGTAATCTCTGAAACGACAGGGACGCCGTCAGATTTAATCAGAATGGATTGAGAATCCAGACCCCGGCTGTATTTTGTAGTCCATAACGTAACTCCTAGCTCGATGGGTCTGTCTTTTACTTTATCGAGCCCAGTCGATTCCAAGTCCATCCCGGCTACAATCACTGTTTTACCGGCTCCTCTCCGCTCGATAATCTCTCAATACCTGCTTCATCGGGCATCGAAAGTTCACCGACCATGTTGACAACTTCTACGCCCATACTCACAATCCACCGCATCGGGACCATGATGCGGTCTTGAGGCATCTTGTTCAACTCGATAATCTGGCCTTGGTCCTTTTGCACAAACATTGCACCCATCCGCAGAAACGCGCCGGTTTGAGTTTCAATAGCTGCGTCAAACACCTCCCGGTTGTATTCCTTGAAGACCAAAAATGCGTGAATCTTGTCGGGAAGGCCGTTGGCTTGGCCCTCCCAAGAAACTTCGCCGGTAAACTTGATAATATAATCCATAATTACTCGGTGATTTGAATCTTTCCGCCGGAGCCTGTGCGGAGGGCTTCTTCTGACTGCTTCTGTACAGCTACAGCTTGCGCGGCTGCCGCGATTGCTACGGGACTAGCTTGAGAGATAATCTTCGACGGTTCTGGGATGTTATGTTTCCCAGTTGCGGTAGCCCTCACTTCGCACGCGTCGCCGCAATAACCGAAGGTACGACCGTCGCCGGTTTGGACGGTGCGATAAGTTCTTAACCACGGATTTTCCGCTAACGCCTTGTCCTTCTCGTTTTGTATATCGAACTGTGCCGCGTTTGAGCACCCAGATTCATCGCACTTGATGATTTGAATAACCGACGACGGCTGTTGCTGTCCCGCTACCTGCGTGATGATATTAGTAATCATTTACCTTTTCCCCTTTAACTCCTCGAATCTATCGAGAAACATTTGCTTCTGTGTCCAAAAATCATTGTAGACTAGTGTCACCGCCAGCGGCTCTCGGCCTTCGGCAGCGGCCCACTCGCGACGAAATTTGACGCCTGACTTAAGCTGAAACTTTTCCGTGTAAAGCATCCGATTATCATACAGCTTCACGGCCTTCGGCTCCGATTTAGAAAAGCCAAAGACATCCGAGAGTAAAAGCTGCACCCGCCTTTCAATCTTCCTGTACTCCTTACCGCATTTGGTGAAGTGTTTCAGCGGACGGCTCATGTCATTCAGATATGCCTCCGAAAAATCATGGCAGAAATAGTCATACTTATACGGGTCGGGGATGAAATAACTTCCGACACGAAGATGCTGCGCCACCGGGTATGGAAACTTCGTGTGGCCGGTATAACGAGGAAGCATGGAGAGAGAGTGTGCTATGTCTTCCAAGCACACCATGTCCGGCTGCGGGTCCAGTATATTGAACGCCTTACCCGTAAACGTCTCAATCCACGCCTCGCTCATTACTTATTTCCTTTCAACGCTCTCAAATAGTGTACGAGCGTGATAGCATACTCTTCTAACAACACTAGGTCGCCGGTTTTAACCTTAATGTGGAAGTCATGATTCACTCCGTCCAACTCCGTTTCACTAATATGCTTTGGGTCGCGAGACGGGTCTACATACAACGTACCGTCCACGTTCAATCGGCTCACGTCCACAGTAAATCCGCCGACGGATTTGATGACCTCAAGTTCGTTAGCGAAGCGCATGTCGGGGCTAATCACGATATTTGCCTTTGGATTGATGCTCGCTTTCCACTGCTTCGCCCAATAGTCTTGGCCGAAGTTATTGCGACGATACTCGGTGCCCCACCATTGTAACAAGCTCGGGTATTTGCCGAGAGGCGCTCTCGGGTCCGTGGACACATCATCCGCCTTTACCCACGACGGCAAAACCACCGGCTTCCGTGTCCAACTACTCCCGAGATAAAGTCCTGCCGGAGTAATTTTCTCTTCGTATCCCTCGCCTTCGTCTACGGTATATCCGTTCAATAAACTGCCGCCGAGACCGCGAAAGCGACAACCTTCCGGTGTCGCGAGCCATTTGTTAACTTCCTTATACAGTGGGTCCGAGAACGACAGCTTCTGAATAATAACGTGTTTGTAGTTCACCAGACCGTGCCTCGCTGCGGCGGCGGATTGAATAGCGTAGTGTTGGTCAACCGCCTTAGCAAACGAGTCTTTCCCGTGGCGGGCTTTGTGTCCGAGTCCTAGAATTAGCTGATTCATTCCGCCCTCTTAATTGCCTCTCGGATGTCGTTCTGTTCCCCGCATACCGGACACGGCGCGATTTTGCGCTCTGGATTCAAGTCTACCACGCCCCATTCGTTCGTGCAACGCTGGCATGCTAGCTTCGACGTGATGTGAATGACGTTCTTCGGTTTTCGGTCACTCTTCGGTTTTCGTACGCCGTCCGATTTACCGCCGTCCATCGGTGTCCTCATTCTGCCCTCCACTTACCACCGAAAATGGTGATTATAGTTCTTTTTCCGTTAGGGTATGTTACGACGTGTGAGTTCGTCCAAGAACTGGGGCCTTTCGTATAATCCCAGCGTAATTTCGATGATGTTCCCGCGACGTAAAGACCGTCGTAAATTCCGCATGTGTGGGTATGAGCGGTGTTAGCCTTGCGCCCCATCTTGCTAAGATTCTCCGGCGAGCCCCAGCGGCCAGCAGGGCCGAGATGGCCGTGCATACCGTTTTCAATCTTACGGTCGCACGTCAGGAATGATTCGTCTGTGAGCAAGAACTTTGCCGGGGCCTCGTAGCCTTCCTTGCGAAGCGCATGCTCTATCACGCTAATGTCTCGAACCATCTTACCTTTGCGAACTTGCTGGTACACAAACGTTTGCAACGCGAGATGCAACTCAGCGTTCGCCGGGTCCTTTCGGTAGTCGTACTCTTGCAACCAACGCTTCAACCACGGGTCGTCGTGATTTGAATCGACGATGACGGTCTTTGCAAAATCGCGGTGATAAGCATTGAGCAAGGTCGCGGTTTCCTTCAACTCCGCATCTAGACGATGGTATCCGCGCAGCCAAGTGTGAAACTTATCAAAGTTACTGGGGTGCTTGCGCTGGTGCGGATTTATAGATGCGCCCTCCATCACGTCGTGGAGGAACTGAAACTTCGGTCGCAATGTGTCAACCATATCGAGCGAGGTCTTTACAATCTCCGGGTCAGCGAATGTGCCGTGCAGGTCACCGTGTGTTACCGACTCAATTTGGTTATCAGTCGTTACGAAGCCGTTATCGGCCTTGACATCAAGGTCCTGCATCACTCCTTTTTCGTCTTCGTTCAACTGACGAACCCACCAATTTCCGGCAGCATTAACCTCCACGAGTAGCCCGCCGTAGATATGGTGAAACTCGGCCTTCAATCCTTCCCGCTTCTGAATGTAGTTACGCTGGGTCACAGTTCCTGTGGTGTAATTCAACTTCACACCCTCACCCTGCATCGTCGCGATAGAGCGCATCGCCAGCTTGGCGTGGGGAAAAATTGCGGATGAGCGTCCAGTGTACGACTCAAACCCGGCCAAGGGGTTTACGGCAGTAGGAAGTGTATTCATCTCCCCGCACCACACGAGACCCTTCCCTAGTTCGACGCGCTCGTCCCGGATAAATGGGACAACCTTTGGGTCATACCAAAGGTCTTTTTGCTCCTCTTTTTCCTTGCCGCGCTTCACGCTCAGCTTACCGAAAGCGTTCTGATTATACGTATATGTGCCGACAAAAACATCTGCGTTGTAGTGACTTGCCAGCGCAAGCAGGTTGGCCCACGCGCTCTCATGCACAAACGTGTTATTCTGCGCCGAGGTAAGAATGTAGCGCTTCACACCGGATGTGTGCGGTTTAATTTTGATGACCTTTGTTCCTTCGACGGTTCCCGCTGCCAAGGGCTTCTTCAAATGACCTAGCGGCTTCAACTTTGCGCGGACTGTGCTACGGGCGATTCCTAGCTCCTTCGCAGTTGCGCGGATATTGCCACCGTGCTTCGCGAATACAGCGGACACCTCTTCGGTTGACGTTCTGTCAATCTTCGCTACGTTCATGAGACCTCTTTCTTAAATTTTGTGTAATGTGATGATACCGCCGACGAAACCAGCCACTGCGCCCCACTTGAACCCGTTCCACCACGATTTCTTGCGGTCCACCGCAGCAGCCTTAGCATCTTCCGCACGGCCTTTCTTTTGTAATTCGAGGTCGGAGGTGAGCTGGGCAATCTGTCCCGACTGTGCGGCACGTACATTGGTGCAGCCCTTCAACTCGTTCTGCGTTTCAAGATTCTGTTCCACCAATGCGGAAACCTTTTCGAGCTCGTTTACAGTGGTGTGGGCCGCATCGGTGGTGACCGCTACGGTGCCGTTAGGCTGCGGCGTTACGCTGCCCGGAGGGAGCACGAGCAAGTCCTGCCAGTGCGCGGAGAGTTCCGGCAACGGCAGCGCGGCGTCGTTACTCTGGGCCACGATTAGCTTTTGCTTCGATGCGGCAATCTTGGCTTCCGAAATTTTGGCGTTGGCATCTACTGTGAGTTGTAGCGCAGCGAGGTCCTTGGCACTTTGTGCAATTTTAGTTTCTAGTGCGGTGATTTGGGATTGGTTTTGTGCGTCCACGTTATGTAGGTGCTTGTCGTAGATATTAAGCCCCTTGGAGCCGAGATGCACGAGGGTGGCGGAAACGATGACGAATAGCAGTAACTTTTCATGTGCCTTCACCAATGTTACCCAGTGCCCGACGAAGTTTTCGACCACCGAAAGTGGGTCCGTGGCCGCTACGGTTGGTGGTGTGGCGTTTATCGTCATATCGTCTCCCAAAGAGGTTCCAACTACCTCACCCTTTCTTAATCTTTTTGAGCAGCTTTCTGTGCTTCTTAGTGCCGGTTCTCCCTGCATATCCTATATGTCTGAAACCAAGGGCGATACTAGCTGGTGGGTCATTTAAATATTTTGCTAATCGAAGCAGCAATTTCGCCACTGTCAATGTCAGCACCTTGCCCAGTCCGAAACGCTTGTATGCGTTCTCAATTTTCCCGAGAATTGGGTTACAGCGACTGCACAATAATCCGCGCACCAAACCGGTCTCGTGGTCATGGTCTACAGAGAGGCGTCTCCCCTTAACCGGCTCGGCTTCACCGCAACCGTAACACACGCCGCCCTGATGTTCCAATATAGCCTCGTACTGCTCCACGGTCAACTTGTAGTTGTCCATGAGTCGCTTTGCGCGAGCCTTCTCGTTTTTGTTCATAAATCTCGTGGTCCGCAACGCTATTCTAAGTGCTCCGGCTCAATCTGAGTGCCCGACACATCGGCGTAGAATATGCTCACGCTTCGTGTTGGGTCTTCGTACACCATTTTTGCTGCACACTCGCTGCAATATGTTATGAGCCCAGACATGCCGTCCTCGGCAGTGTACCACCGCTGGTCTGGCGCAAGCAACAACCCGCTCGATGCTTGTTCGTACGGTTCTGTACCTCCGACACCTTCCTTGCTACAACCAAGGCATCGAAAATGCCGCGCCTTGCCTTCAACTAATTTTAGCTTCACGGCTCGATTCCTTTCTCCGGGGCTACCGGGGAGGGGAGATTCCACGCGAACAGTGGCGTCGCGTATTATTGGTATAAGGCACGGGATACCGCTTGTTCGCGGACATCCTTACGCTCCTTAGCCAATTCCCGTTGTGCGCCGATAAGGACGGCGAGAATTGTCTCCACTTCCGGCCCATCGTCTGTCGGGTCATAATCATAGACACCGGGCAGGGCACGGTTAAAAGAGAAAAGTTCATGGGCTGATAATGCCTCGACCGGGCATTTGAAAAACTGGTCTTCTCCATCATGTCCGGTGATGTAGTTGTCGAGGTCCTGTCGCTGTCTACTGTTCACGGTATGCCTCCTTTGGCATTATCAGTGCTTCGCGGATGTCGTACTCCGCCTCTTTCGCTTGCAAGCGGTCAATAGCCTTTTGTGGCGTCTCATCAATCCGACCGCTTCTCGGTTGTTCCTTCCATGTCTTGCTCATTGGGTCGCCTCCAACTCTTCCTTGTTCACTACTCGAAACTCGCGGTCTTCGCACTGCACAACAATGAGACCGGCGCGGGTAATTCCCTTCACCGTAGCAGGCTCTCGGGTGCCTCGGGGTCCTGCCACGGTCACAGGCTGGTTTGCTTTGTATGGCTCAAGCAACGGCCACCCCCTCTTTAAACTGCTCTGGCTGCTTATACGGCTTCTCAGCGCACGACTGACATGAGTCGCGCCAAGGTCCTAGTTGCGCATACTCCTCCCGCCGCTGGTATCCGGCGGTGTGCTTCCCGCCGTTCTTCTCTCCTGATTTACCGCAGAAATAGCATTTATCCGCGTCGTAAGGCCCCGCGTGATGTTCGTTCATCTTTTCCCTTTCTTGTGGGACGCCGCGCCCATGTCGATGATACAGACGACGATTATTAAATAAACTATGACGACGACAAGCATGGGAACTTCTCCATTGGATTGACGTTGAGCGGTGTTCTGATAACATCAACCTCGACACCGGGGTCGCTGCCCAGCAAAGCCAAAAGTTTGGCGCACGCGGTCTCGGCACTTGGCACGCCCTCCACCACGTAGGAACGGGGAGGGTCTGTGTGTACGGTGATGAGAAAATCCGGCATTATTAGCCTCCGGTACCTTGGTACGGGCGTCCTACCGCCGAGGCTAACAACGCCTGTGGGTGTCGCTGTTCGCGATGCGCTTTCCCTTTACGCTTTAGCTTTCGGCCAAAGCAGGTATTTCGCCGCACCCATCGTCGGACATTTCAAGGTAGTACAAACCGCCCGTTTCTCGTCACCCTTCGCATTGATTAGCGTCCGCTGGCTGTCAACGCCCCGGTTGCCCGGAAGTGGTCCGCCAAACGTACCCAATGCCGTGGTGTACCTCGCAGCCGTCACGGAAGAGCCGCACTTCACTGCCCGAGAAACTTTAATACTAAAGCGACTCGGCGGTGCTCGCTTGGCTCGGGGTCGCTCCCGCTCGGGTACTTGCTCCCGATGCCGCCGAAAATTGTTGGCGCACCACTCGCTTCTCAAATCGGCTTCTATCTCGGTGAAGCCTCAGCGGTTCAGCTCTCGATGCGCCTAGCAGTAACGTTAGAGGTGCAGGGGCGTCCAGTTTAGTAGCTGGCCTGCTCTTTGCGAGGGCGGTGCCTTGCCGCCTACGTCATAACGTCACTGCTAGAAACATCGTGGGAGTGTCGGGCCACATCAGGGGCTGCTTCTCACTCCCTAATCTGTAACCAGTATGAGCCTGTCTCTGTTTTTCGTCAATAGTACTTTAGTACCAATTTTACTCTGGTACTCCGCCGCCGTAGCGTCCAGTTTCAGCGCGAACCAGCTTGATATGCTTGCAGTTCCGGTTCTTTTTGAATGCGTCAAAGAAGAAATTTTTGCAAGTGCATTGCCAGCCTCGGAAATTGTTGCGGCGAAAGTATCCGACTAAATAATTCTTCCCGTGTGCCCCGGACACCTCGGCATAAATTTTAAGTCCGCTCCTTCCCCCGGCCCGCTTAATTTTTGTGATTCGCATACCCGCCGCATGCTTAAATTTGCGAAGAACAAAATCTGGGTAGCCGTAGCCGTCGATGTTTCCGTCTACCTTGATGTGTACATTGCGATGAAGTTTATTGTAGCGGATAACGACGCCGGTTTTTCCAACAACGGAGTCCATTCCTTTTTCCCACGTATTTCGCCATCCGCGCTCGTGACTTTCCGCTTTTCGTTCTACTAAAACGATGTCTCCTATTTTAAGCATTTTATTCTCTTTTCTTCGACTAACGTCGAGTGAGAGAGCACCTCGTGCCCTCTCGCTCGCTGTTATCGCTTAATGCCTTTCTCTTCAAACAAGCGGAGCATTAACTCCTTCGGACTGCAAAGTTTTCCAACTCCCTTTGACCACATATACCTGCTCTCGCAAAAATTTGCGGCGCGTTGTTCGCCGTGACCAGAATACGGGCAGCGGCCAGATTCAGCCCAGTAGTTAAACGCTGCGCGGCTGCCGTGTACCCAGCAATCGTACTCCATTAAATCAGCACGCAGTTGCTCAGAGACACTGCCCCAGTATGCTAGGAGGATGAGAGTAGGCGACGGCAATATGGCTCCTCCGAGGTTGGCTCCTACGAGGT
>CABMCB010000009.1 GCA_902384455.1 uncultured archaeon | reverse complement strand
GGCGTTCAGGTTTCCGCGGGCTGTGAGCGAGAGGGTTTTTTGGTCTGCGGCGGGTGCTTGAGGGTTTATGTTTTGGGTCGGCCCGCTTTGGGGGATGGCTAGGGAGATTAGGTATGTGATGCATATGAGCGCCGCTGTTGCAGTCAGTATTTTTTGTTTCATGGGCGTTGTTTTGGTTTTTTGGTTATGTTTTATGCGGGTGTTTCCTGACATATGGCTATGAGGTTCCATCCGGGGTTTAAAGTTAGCGTCTGGCTTGTGGAGTAGGTGCAGCGGCGTGCGCATCCGATTGCGCCTGTGTCGTTCCAGTTTTGGTAGTAGTCGCATGTGTTTCCTGAGCCGCTGTTTGGCATTTGGTTTTGTATGTCGTAGTAGCCGAGCGTTTGGTTGCTGAAGCAGACTACGTTTCCGTTTAGGCCGTTTCCGGATGAGTTGGCTATGTATATCCCGTTTTGGTTGTTTGATGTTATCGTGTTGTTTTCCATTCGGTTGTTGTTTGACGAAAAAACGAATTGGACTCCGTCTTCGTTTAGGCGTACTGTGTTGTTGGCTAATGTGTTATTTGAGGATAGCATTATGTAAATGCCGGTTTGCCCTTCCGTGATGTTGTTGTCCCGTAAAGTGTTGTTGCTTGATGTTATTGCTTGGATGCCGTATGTGTTGTTTGTCAGCGTGTTCCGTTTGATTCGGTTTGTGTTGGAGTAGTCGCTTATGGATATTCCGTATGAGTTGTAGTTCATTGTGTTGTTTTCTATGGTGTTGCTGTTTGCGGTTCCGTATAGGTAGAGTCCGTATTCGCTTGTGTTGACTGTGTTGCCGGCTATTGTGTTGGTCTTTGAGTTTTCCACGTAGATTCCGTATCCTTCGTTGGACACTTTGTTGTCCAGGATTTTGTTGAGTCCGTAGCTGTATTGTATGGATATGCCGGAGTGAGGGTATCTTGGGATTGATTGGTTTCCGGTTATGGTATTGTTTACCACCGTGTTTTCGTAGGAGGCGTAAGTTAGACTGGCGATTCCGGTACTGCTTGAAATGACGGTGTTGTTTCGCACCATGTTATTCGTGGATATGCCCTCTGAGCCTAGGTTCCATGTTGATATTGTCAACAATATCCCGTATTTGCCTCCAACAACTACGTTGTTCTCTACGCTGTCGTATCTTGAGGCTAGGAGGGTGATTCCGCCGTATGAGTTTGAGTTAAGAGTGTTTTGGGTTATGTTGCAGGTAGAACAAAAGTATGCGAGTAATCCGTCGCCTAAATTAAAGTTGATTTTGTTTTCGACTGCAGAACCGTCCCTTATGAAAATTCCTCCGCCGTAGTTCGACGTCACATTATTGAGCTTAATCATGCCCCGCGCAGCGTATATCCCGTACAGGCCGTTTGAGTAGACGGTATTGTTTTCGATCAGTATGCACGTGGGGGAGTATTGACCGAATTGGCCGGGGGTGCAGGTGGTGGTGTATATGCCGTAGCCGGCGTTGTTTAAGACGGCGTTATTTGATATTATGGTGTTACCGATTGCTGATATTCCGTTGCCTTCATTTGACAAGAGTGTGTTTGCGTCTACGACGTTGTTTTTGTCGCTGACGGTGATTGCGTCCGCGTTTGAACTCAGGTTGTTCCAGCGTACGGTATTGTTTTCGCCGTTAACGCTAATGCCGGTGTTGGAGTTGAACTGCAACGTGTTGTTTTCAATGGTGTTGTTGTGCGCGTAAGACGATTCTCCGCAGGAAATTCCGTATGCATTGTATTTTAGGCTATTTGAGCGGATGGTGTTGGATGAAGCCAGAGTACTCAACTGAATTCCTTTAGACGCCGATGTGACGTTGTTCTCAGCTATCATGTTATTTCGCGAAGCTTCTGACAGGGAAATCCCGTATACAAACACAGAACTTCCCAGGTAGACGTAGGATATAGAAAAGTTCCCGCCGGTTACGGTGTTGTTGAGTATGACGTTATTATCCGATACGCGTAGACTAATCCCATACATTATATTGGAAGACTGGACTTCGCCGTCACCGAAATCTACGCGGTTGTTTTCAATGCGGTTTTCCTGGGAGTACCCTAACATCACCGCGACAACGTTCACAATCGAATTCCCCCCAGTAAGGTTGAAGTAAGAGAGGGTCACGACATTCCCCGAAATGTTGTTCTTACTTGAAGAATTCAAGTAAATTCCGTAGCCGATAAACCCGTCGATTGTGCCGCCTCCGTAGGGGGTGTAGAAGCTTGCGTTCCCGTAGTCGACTGTATTCCCTGAAATCATGTTCTCTTCGGACTGATTCAAATATATGCCGGTAATCTGCGACAGATTCCCGCACCACAAAAAGCCGTTCATACCGACCCAAGTATAGTACGGCTGCCCGCATAACCCAGAAAGGTTCCTGTAAGTTATGGTGTTGTTTGACAGAGTGTTGTTTGACGAACCAATAAGGTATATGCCGAAAAAGTCCGACTCCAACGTGTTGTTTAAGATCAAGTTATGCTCGGAGGAATTTCGGGTAAGCCCTTGAACAGAATAACCACCATGAGGTATTGTCGTGGTTGTTGTCGTAGTGGTCGTGGTGGTCGTTGTTGGAATTACAGAAGACTCGACTAATATCCCGTAAGTGAAATTCGCGACAACACAGTTCTTGACTGTCACTCCCGCAACGTCCGAAAGCACTATGCCACAACCGGACCTGTTGCCCGAAATCCTATGCAACCCGCAGTCCAACGTGACATCGTCGGCGCCCACCGACAACGCATCTCCAAGACACTGCAAGTCGTCGGCCAGTACATAATCAGAGGTCACCGTATCGCCGCAGCCGCAGGACACGGCTCCCCCACAGTCGGCAGCGGAAGATAGGGACGCCGCAGTAACAAGCAGAATCAAAACCCAAAACGCCTCCCAGAAACCCATCTCCATTACAATATGCGTAAACTAGAAAAAAGCGTTTCCGCCTTTTTATTGCCCCGCTCACATCCCTTAAGAACAAGGTGGGGGTTAGGGGGGTTGAGAATCGCATTTTTCTCCTGGGAAACAAAAAACAGCATTCCCGTAGGCGGAGTCGCGGCCGTAGTCACCCAACTGTCCGAGGCGCTTGCTGTGCTTGGCCATGAAGTTCACGTTTTCACTCGGATTTCCGAAGGCAAGCTGGAGCACGAGAAAATCAACGGCGTTTACGAGCACCGCTGCGTAACACCCGCCTGCGAAGACTTCATAGAGTACATGGACCACTTCTGCGACAGCGCAGTCTCATGCTTCCACTGGGCCGAACGCACTTACGGCCGCTTCGACATAATCCACTCGCATGATTGGCATACTGTGAATGCTGCGGCTAATTTGAAGCATATGAGCGGGCGGCGTTTCGTCTGGACTTGCCATAGCACGGAGTACGGCCGCAACGGGAACGCTCATCACGACAACTGGTGGACGGGCCGGATTACTCACAGGGAGTGGTTGGGCGGCTATTTGTCTTCGGCTGTGACTACTGTGAGCCACGCTATGCGGCAGGAGTTGAGCAACGAGTACCGGATTCCCTGGGACAAGATGAACGTCATATACAACGGCATTGACTTAAGCCGGTTCGGGGGGTTTGTGGATGCGGGGCGCGTCAAGGAAAAATACCACATTCACCCTCTTGCGCCCGTCATATTCTTCATCGGCCGGCTGACGCACCAGAAGGGGCCGGACTTGCTTCTGGAGGCGGTGCCTTACGTTTTGGCGCGGCGTCCTGACGCCAAATTCATTTTCGCCGGAAGCGGCGACATGACAGGACACATACACGGAAGAGGCAGATACCTGGGCGTAGAACACTCCCTGCGCGTGCTCGGATACATAAGCGACGAAGAGCGCGTACGCCTGTTTAAGGCCTGCGACATAGTCTGCGTTCCCAGCAGGAACGAGCCGTTTGGGATAGTTACTCTTGAGGGTTGGGCTGCGGGCAAGCCGGTTGTTGCCTGCGACACTGGGGGTCCGGGGGAGATTATAGACAACTTTAGGACTGGGGTTAAGGTTTATCAGACGCCTGAAAGCATCGCCTGGGGCATCAACTATCTGTTGGGCGACGACGGCACGGGAATACGCCAGATGGGCGCAAACGCCAAGAAGGAAGTCGAGAAATACGACTGGAAAGAGATAGCCAAGCAGTACCTGAAGGTTTACGAGAAAGTCGCTTCGCTGTCTTGATTGCTTATTTCTTCCTTTCTTTTTCGTGCCTTTTCTTCAGTATGTCGTCGAGCATTGGTGTGTGGTGTTTTGTGCTTTGGGAGCGGATTTTGTATTTTTGTATGTCTACTTCCGGCTTTTTGTATTGGGCGGCTTCTGACATGCCTTTGATTGTGCCGTATTTTTTGGTGAAAGATTGTTCGTCTTCTTTTTGGGGTGTTTCTTTTTTTGCGGGCGTTTTTTCGGGCAGGTAAGGGGATTGAATTTGCGGTGGCGCCTCTTTTTCAGGAGGCTTGAAAGTGAGTTCCGGCTTAGGTATGTAAGGCGTCATCGGCGGCGCGGGTATGGTAGGCGGTGTCTTTCGTGCGGCGTTGTATGCGGCTACTTTTTCTCGGAAGTCTCCGAGTATTGCAAGGAGGTTTATTGCTGCGTCGTGTGGTGTTCCGTGGTGGCTGAAGTATGTGTGTACGTCTCCGTCGCCCCATCCTTTGGTGCACTGGTAGTATAGGTGGTCGCCTGTAAGCAGTTTCCTCCATGTTTCTATGAATTCGGGGTTGCGGGATTCCTTCACCGGCTTCTCCAGCTGCTTAAGGAGGGTGAACGAGAGCTGCTGCATGTGGTTGCCCAGCCACGCTGACGTGTCTCTTTCCATGTCCGCCCAGCAGACGGTTTCGTACCATGGGACGCGTATTTCGCCCACCGGCTGGTATTTTTCTATGACCTCTGAGGGCGTGTTGAACTCCATGTGCTCCCACTTAAGTATTTCACCGGGGAGCGCCGCAAGGAACGCGAATATGCCCGTGTCCTCCCAGTGGTGTTCGCCGAACGTCTCATAGTCCATGAAAACGTTGATTGTGTCGCCTGACGTCGCCGAAAGCCACGCGCTGTATTTTTCTGCCGTCAGCGGGTACTCGCTCCACCATTTGGCCGAGAAGCGGTATCCTATGTCGTCGGATAGCTGGTAGTTTCTAAGTAGGACTTTGAGGTCTCCGCCTGCTCTTTTGTAGACGTAGTTTGGGCTCCTCCATCCTTCGAGTATGCGTTCTATTCCTTCGGTGAGAATCGCCTTGTATCCCAGCTGCTCTATTGTTTCTGCGATGTTGTCGTGGTATAGTAGTTCGGTGTTTCTGAAGACTGTCGGCGTGTACCCCAGCAAGTCCTTCATTTTCTGCTTGTGCAGAAGTATCTGCTCGGTGAATTCCACGTGGTTGTCGAACAAGCTGGCGAGGCTGTGGTGGTATGTTTCGTCGAGGAATTCCACGCAGCCGGACTCCGCCATCTGCTTCCAAGTCTCAAGGAGGTCTTTGTCCCAGCGCTCGGCCTGCTCCAATAGAACGCCTGTGATGCTGTAGGCGCATTTGAACTTTTTTTTGCTTCCCTTGAAGTAGTCTATGTTGTTGAGTATTGTGGTGTTTGCGGGCCAGTAGCATTTGCCTGCGACCTTCTTGAAGGTGAACTCGTTCAGGGGCGCGTCGAAGTAGCGGTCCTCAAGCGAGGTTTGAGGCGCGTCGGAGGCCGGCCAAAACCATTTCAGCCTAAACGGCTGGTGGACCTCGAAATACAAGCAGACTGAAGTCATCTTTGATATGGTTTATTATTGTGGGCTTATAAGGCGATTAATTTTTTCCCCTCACCGCGAAATAGGCCCTGATTACTTCTGCGACACTCCACGCCTGGCTTATGCACCCTCTGGGCGTATGAGGCGGGTCTCCGTCAAAGCATTCGCTTACCGTGCCCAGCCCCGCCTCCAAGATGTGGCCTGCCACAAGAGGCTCAAGCAGGCTAATCAGGTGCGGCCCCGTGTTTTCCCCGTTGAACTTCACGTAAGCGTCGACGTAGGAGCCCATAAGGTAAGGCCATACTGTTCCGTTGTGGTAGGCGCGCGCTCTTTCTTGGGGGTCGCCGACGTATCTTCCGCAGTAGTTTGGGTGCGATGGGTCGAGAGTGCGCAGGCCGTATGGCGTCAGCAGGCGTTTTTCTGTTGTTTGCAGTATTTTTTTGGCTTCTTCTTTGGGTACTGGTGTGTGATTTAGTGCTAGCGCTATTATTTGGTTTGGGCGTATTGAGTCGTCGTCTGGGGTGTCCTTAAGGTGTGTTCCGGCATAGTATGTGGGCATGAATGCTTTTTCGAAGTCTTTGATTTGCGCGTCGACGTCGATTTCTTTTTTTGAGTCTTTCATTACTTCTGCGAGCTTGTTGTATGTGTGCAGTGCGTTGTACCATAGGGCTTGTATTTCCACTGCGTTTGGGCGGCTTAATGTGTCCATCCACGTGCCTTCCGGGGGCGTCTTAAGTAAGCCCCCTTTTGTTTGTGAGGCGTAGTATGCCATTATTGACTTTATTGTCCACCAGTGTGTGTGGAGGAATCTTCTTCCTTCTTCTTCGCCGACGTATTCGATGTATTTGAGCACTCGGTCTATCATCCAGAGTGTGTCGTCGTAGCTTCTGAAGTCGGGTTTTCCGTCGCGTATTTCGGTTGGTATGCGGCCGTTTTGGACTTTGTTTAGGAAGTAGTCGAGTATGTCTTGGGCGTCTTTGGGGTGTCCTGCGGTGAGAGTGAGTCCCGGCAGGCTTATCATTGCGTCTCGGCCCCAGTCATTGAACCAGTGGTATCCTGCTATGACCGTTTTTTTGGATTGTGCGGCTACGATGAATGATTGTGCTGTCGCCAGAAGCGTCATTATGGGCTCGGGGTTTCCCGTTGGCTTGGGGTGCGGGGGACTGCCGTTTTGGGTTAATGCTGTAAATGATGCGGCTGCTTCCGCTTCGCTTAGGCCTCCAGTTGCTATTATGGTGAATGTTTCTTCTTTTCCTTCGGGGAGAGTTATCGTGAATTCTGTGGGGTGGTATAGGTCTTCTTTGCCTTCTTCTCCGCGGGCTATTTCTTGGGGGTATTGTATGTTGTTGTGCCAGAGGTATTGCGGGGGTGTTGCTGTTAGTTTGTCTGAGTATAGGAGCAGGTATGTTTGGTTTGTTTCCACTGCGACTGCTCTGTCTGCGATTTGTTTTGTCTTGTAGGGCTGTTCTTTTTGGGGGATTATGTTGTGGTGGTTTCTTGACGTCACCAGTGGGTGTATCCGCAAAGTAACGGGGTTTTTTCCCGCGTTTTTGACTTTGTATGACGCGATTACTGCATTGTGGCCTTGCGGCATCCAGAGGGTTTTTTCAATCGACGCTTCTTCGGTTTTGTATTGGTATTTGATTGAGTGCGGCTGGTATTCGAATGTTTGCAGGCGGTTTAAGCCGTCTTTTTCTATTGTGCCGTCTGCGTAGTGGTTGACTGTGAGGGGTATGAATCCGCCTGCCGTCTCTATGACGTCTTCCAGTTTTGACAGAAGCATGCGGCGTACGAGCGTTGGGGTGGAGTGTATCAGCAGGCCGTGGTATTTTCTTGTTAGGGAGCTGGCGATGGTCTGGCTTGAGTATCCGCCTATTCCGTTTGTGAGCAGCCATTCGCGTGTTTCCGCCTGTTCTAGGCTCATCTGGTTGGGGTTGAGTGTTGGGACGCCTTTTTTTCGTGCGCCGGCCATCGGGGGGGTGACTGTTTTCTTCTGCATGGCTTAGAAGCAGGTTTTTCTATTTCTTTGTCCTGGCGGACATGCTAATTAGCGCCTTGTCGTGGGCGTCTATGTAGTTGCTTATTAGTATTTTCCAGTCCGCAAGCGAGGATATGTTTTTGGCGTCAGCTCTCAGCTCAGTTATCTCCTTTTTGGTTAGGCTGGATATGCGGTAGAGGTATGACGTAAGGTCGTCCACCACCTCATCCCATTCCCGGCCCCAGCGGCGCAGAACGTATATGCCTTTGCTTTTTCCGTCCACGAACAAGCCGTATCCCGCCAGGTCTGTTGTGACTGCCATCGTGGATTGGGCGGCTGCTTCAAGAGGCGTGTATCCCCACGGCTCGTAGGAGCTTGGGAATACTCCGACGTCGAATGTGAGTGTGGCCTGCTGGTAGTCCATGCTTATGAGGCGCTGGGCGCTTGACAGGTATGCGGGGTAGTAGATGACCTTGACTTTGTCTTCCGCCCTGTTGAGGAGGCCGTTTTTTATGAACGCCTGTATTATGGCGTCGTTGGCTTCAGGGTAGGCAAGCTGGAACGCGCACAACGGCGGCCTTCCTCCTCGTCGTTCTGTGAAGTGGTTTATTAGTTTTCTGCATTGGCCTATGAATTCGTCTGTGAGTATGTTTTGCGGCATTTTGCCGTGGGATAGTTGGTTGAGTACGGTGTCGCGTATTTCCGGTAGGGCCGCTTCCACTTGGTCTTGCATGTCTTGGTATAGGCTGTTGTTTTTGAGGACTTCTATGTTTTCGCCTATTGTGTCGCTTGGTATGAAGAATAGTGCGACTATCGTGCAGGTTCCGTCGCTGAATTTCGTCCCCTCTTTTTTCATGCGTTCGTTTAGGCGGCCTAGTGATTCTATGAATAGGTCGATTCCTTTGTTGTGGAATTCGTATCTGCCGCTTATGTAGAAGCTTCTGACGTGCGTCATGTCTACGTCGTAGTATCTGAGGAAGTAGCTTGCGAAGAAGTCTTTCATGTTTTTGCGGTAGTGGCGGCGCAGCACCGCGAGTTCTTCGAATTCGGGGTATTTTTGGCTGTCGATTCCGTTCAGGAGGAGGACGTCGGGTTTGCGGCCCAGGAACGCTTCCGCTTCCCGCCCGGTTATTTCGCTTACGGTGGTGAAGACGTCGGCGGCTTTGGCGGATGCGGCTTCCATCGTGTGTTTGTCTATTACGCCGTATTTTTTGGCAAGAACCAGCGGGTCTTCTGTTTTGCCGCTTCTTATCATCTCGTATATGTCTATTCCGCTTGCTGACAGCGTTCTTCCCAGCATTGTCGCGTGGGTCGTGAATACTGTTGCTACGGGTTTTTTGGCGTACGTTAGCTGGAGCATTCCTGCGGAGGACATCCATTCGTGGAATTGCGCCACAACGCGTTTGCCTTTGAACGCGGTTTTTGTCAGCTCGTCCAAAAGCAGGCCTACTGCGGTGCTCCAGACTACGGGCTCAACGAACGTGTTGTCCGAGTACAGGCTGTCTATGTGGTGGGTTTCCCACAGGCGAGTCTTGATTTTTTCCTTGTCCCCCATGAGCTCCTTGGCGTCTACGAGTATGACTTGAGGCCTGCTTTTTATCGTCCATCGGCCGAAGCGGCATACGACTCCTTTTTCTTTTAGCTGGTAGAATGCTTCCTTGAATTCCGGCGGCGTGTCTTGTTCGTCGAACTCAAGTTTGGCGTTGTGGGGGTCGTAGAATCCGACGGCGTAGTATTTGTCGCCGTACGTCGAAACCATGTGGGCGGCTTTGCTTGTGAGAACTGCGTATATTCCGCCTACTTTGTTGCAGACTTCGTAGGATACCTCGAATACTGCGTCTGCGTCGGCCATCACTTTAAGTATGGGTGTCCCACCAAAAAACCTTCCGATTTAATGCGGCGGCTTCTTTTATGGTGGCTTTGACTGAAAGTTATTGAAATGAAGTGCGATGAGGTGTTACGTCGGCTTAGGATGCTTTCAAACCCCAAAAACGTCGCGGGCATGGAGCGGTTCGGCATCAACCCTGAGGGTACGCTTGGCGTGTCTATGGTCGAGGTAAGGAAGCTGGCGAAGCAGGTTGGCCGCGACCATGTTCTTGCGCTGGAGCTTTGGGCGTCGGGTGTTCATGAGGCGCGCATTCTTGCGGCTTTGGTTGACGTTCCGGGGGAGGTTTCTTTGGGGCAGATGGAGGGTTGGGTTGTTGAGTTTGATTCTTGGGACGTTTGCGACCAGGTGGTGATGAATCTTTTTGACAGGACGCCTTACGCGTACGATAAAGCTATGGAGTGGAGCGGCAGGAGGGAGGAGTTCGTGAAGAGGGCGGGTTTTGCCCTTATGGCTTCGCTTGCAGTCCACGACAAGAAGGCGGGGGATGAAAAATTCCTGCGGTTTCTTCCCTTAATAAAGAAGGGGGCAACTGACGAGAGGAATTTCGTGAGGAAGGCCGTCAATTGGGCGTTAAGGCAGATTGGGAAGAGGAATCTCACCTTGAACAAGAAGGCGGTTGAGACGGCGAAGGAGATTCAGAAATTGGATTCTAAGGCCGCCCGTTGGGTTGCCTCTGATGCTTTGAAGGAGCTTTCGGGCGAGGCGGTTCAGGCTAAGCTGAAGGCGAAACCGCGATTAAAGTAGGTGTTCTGCGAGTATTTTCAATCCGATTAGAATCAGGATTATGCCGCCTGCTAGTTCCGTTTTTTTATCTATCAGGTGACCTGTTTTTCGCCCTATTATGAATCCGGCGGTTGAGACGGTGAATGTTACTGCGCCGATTAGTATTGCGGGGTACATTATTGGCGTCCTAAGGAATGATAGGCTTAGTCCTACGGCGAATGCGTCTATGCTTGTGGCGACTGAAAGCAGGAGCATCACGGACAGGGAGAGTGACTCGCTTGATTTGCGTTCTTCTTTGGTCAGTGATTCGCGCATCATCTTCTGGCCGACGTAGAGCAGCAGGAGGAACGCTATCCAATGGTCGAAGCCCGATATCAGGTCGCGCACTGAACCACCTAAAAACCACCCTAAAACAGGCATCACAGCCTGGAATGCCCCGAAAAACAGTCCGACCTTAAGAGCGTCTCTGACCCGTAATTTTTTGGCGGCCAGTCCTTTGGATACTGCGACTGCGAACGCGTCTGCGGATAAGCTGAGCGCTATCAGCAATATTGAGGGGAATTCCATGCGATTATATTTTGAATACGCCGGCTATTGCTTGGCCTATGAAGTGGCTTGTTGCCATTACTATTACTGCCACTCCCACGTGGTGTAGTATTGCCGTGTAGGGGTTTGTTTTCTTGTATGCCGCTATGAGGTAGCTGAGGACTGAGAGTACTGTGAGGCCCAGGATTACCGAGAGTATTATGGCGTATTTTAGCGGGACAATTAGGATTATAAGGGCGAATAGCAGCGTTATTGTTAGGCGGGTGATGAAGTTTGTTATGGCGTTGAATTTGGAGTTGTGCTTTCCGTTTGTTTCCGATTCTCGGTAAACGTGGATGCCCAGCGAGTCTGAGATGTTGTCTGCGACTGCTATCACCAGTAGTGCGCCGATAATGGTCATTTTGGGGCTGCTGAGCTCGTCCATTCCGGATATCACCGCCAGGCTTGTTGTGATTGCTGAGGTGGCTCCGAAGCTGAAGTTGCTTACGTCGTTTACTTCCCCCGTAAGTTTGGCTAGTATCTTTTTGATCACCATATGCTCGTTCCTTTCAGTATTCTTTCTTCCGCATAATTAATACTTTTGCGCTTTGGATGTGGTGCTTTTGAGAAACACCCCAACAGTTCTTTACTATCGTTAAGATTTTTAAGGCGCGTAAACATAACTAATCCCTGCTGAGGAAAAAAATGGTTAAAGTCGGCGAGAAAATCCCGGACGTTGAAGTGGAAGCGTACCACAACGATAAAATCAAGAAGATTAAGCTCTCGGACTACGCGGGAAGGTGGCTTGTCCTACTCTTCTACCCGGCGGACTTCACTTTCATCTGCCCCACTGAACTTGAGGAAGCCGCAGTAAACTACGAGAAATTCATCAAACTGGGAGCGGAAGTTATCTCAGTAAGCCGCGACACAGTCTACGCCCACAAAGCCTGGCACGACACATCGCCCGCAGTCGGCAAAATTGACTACCCCATGGCCGCAGACCCCACCGGCAAAATGTGCAGGGAATTCGGAACCCTCATCGAAGAGGAGGGAGTTTCGCTTCGCGCAACATTCATAATAGACCCCGACGGAATCCTCAAGGCGATGGACGTGCACGACAACAGCATAGACCGAAGCACCCCCGAAATACTCAGGAAACTGCAGGCCGCAAAGTTCGTGCGCGACCACAACGGCGCCCAAGTCTGCCCCGTCAGCTGGACTCCAGGCAAAAAAACTTTGACTCCGGGATTGGATTTGGTGGGGAAGATTTAGACGGGCTCTCTTGCGGGCACGCTGGGAATCTCTAGCGCAGCAGGCGGCTTTGAGTCTGCGGGCAAGTCTGCTATTGCCTGCCGGTATAATCTTTCCATTGTCGAATATTCCGGCTTAAGCTGCGTGTGCATTGTTTCGGCGAGCGCCGCGTACTGCCCTCTTGTTGCCGCCACTTCTTCGTATCCTACGTCGTGAAGGTAGTCCACAAGCACTTTGTCTCTTGCGAAATGAGGCAGGTCTGCTTGGGCTAGATGCCCCTGACCCCATCCTGCGGCGTTCAAGCGGGCGTAAGTCTCAAACACCGGAATCAAGTCTTCGCGGCACTGAAGAACAACAGCATCCTTTACAGCTCCCACACCCTGCTCGAAAACTGCGTCACCCCAAGGACTCCTCTGGCCTTCAGGGAAGCAGTAACGCCCTAAGGCTGCCGTAAGATGTCCCGCGTCGCTTTCTCTTACCATGAAATCGTCCAATGAAATGTCGTTCACGCCTTCATGCACTGCAAGCCAAACCATCATGACTCCGCTGTCGTAAGCGGCCTCTCGCTGCGCGGCTTCCGCTTCCCTCTGCTGGACGGCCTCCCACCTAGATTTTATGTCGCCTAATCCTTCGCGGAGTGTTGAAGCCATCCTCTGCTGCAGCGCAGTTCTTTGCTGCCTAAGCGCTACAGGAGATGCCACCAGTTCGTCGTAGACCGGTTCGGCTATCGCCATAAGCTGATAGTGAGTGGCGTCGTCCTCATTAATCGGCGCTATTACGCCGTGCATGACCTCAAGCGACGCCCTTGTCCTATCAAGCTCAGCCTGCTTGTTCGCCTTAAAGGCTTCGGGATTAAATGATGCCCTCTGCCTTTTTGTCTTAGGCCCGTACCTTTTGCTCACGTCGATGCTCGGCATCTGCGCTATCCTATCGCATTCAGCCATGGTGGCGTTCATCTGGTCTTCGACTGCGTCGTAAGCGCCATACACCGCTTCTATCATCGGCGTAGTGTGTATGCGCAGAAGACGTGGGTCGGCAAGAAGCTCATCTATTTCACGGCCGGTTTGAAGTCGCGTCTGATTTGCGACTTCGTTCTGGAACGCCCTAACTCCCGGCTGACTCGGATTAAGTTCGGCTGCTGCCCGGTATAATTCGGCCACTTCTTCCGGCGTTGTTTTAGGATTGTATTCGACCTGGGCTGCGAGCGCCTCTCTCACCGGCCCGCGCGCGACCGCGAAAGACGCCCTCAAGGAAACGTCGTCTTCAGGCGTCCTCATGACTGCGGCGCACGCGGAAAGACCCTCCTTATTCCGCTCAATCATTATTAGGGTTGTGTTAGTGGACTCTGCGCCACCTTCGACCACCTCCCGCGCTATAGGCCTAAGAATGGATACGCGGTCACCCAGGTAGTTTCCTGAGTTGGCGATATAAACCAGCCGTTG
Source organism: uncultured archaeon (assembly GCA_902384455.1). GTDB lineage: Archaea > Altiarchaeota > Altiarchaeia > IMC4 > SCGC-AAA252-I15 > CABMCB01. The sequence goes on along the minus strand of CABMCB010000009.1, from coordinate 37,792 downwards.
TATGTCGGCGCCTTCCACAGTCATGTCGCCTGCAAGAATGCCTATGCCCTGCATAACAGTGTGCGTGCCGCTTTTGAGAGGCAAACCGTTCACGTATTCACCGCCAAACCGCACTGGCTCTACGACATGAGGCTCCTCAAACATCTTAGTGTATATTGCTACCCGCACAGCATCCACGCTGACAAGAAGTTGCGTCGTATTAAGGCCTACGACGTCAAGTTTTTCGCCTCCCCTTGCTCTTACCAGTCCCGTCGTCTTGGCCACAACTTGCTGGGTATCGTCCCCGCATGCTCTGTCGCCGAATTTTTGGGATACATACTCGCCCACGAAAACTGGACGCTCTGCAATTGCGGCCTCAAATTCAGTCATTTGACCGTCTGTTCCGCCGCCGCTATAGGCTATCTGGTTAACTCTTGCTGTTAGAGCGTTCGAACGGACATTAAGCCTGCCATTGAAATCCTCGTAGACGTCTGTTTCAGCGCGGGCAATCAACGCGTCTACGTCCGCCGGAGGCACGTTGGGGTTGAAGACGAAGTTTGCGGCTAACGCCATTCCGTCGTTTGCTTTCCTAAGGCATGAGACGCAGAATGGAACCGGCCCCGCCGCGGAAGCCACCGCCTCGCGCGCCGCCCAAGAAGACTTGACTTTAGTGTATTCGGCAAGGCCGCTGTAAAACATTATGACGGCTTCGCACCCTCCTTTGGTTGCGGCCTCAAGGGGTTTTGTGTCGAACGTGTATTCGTTAAGGTGTACGTCCGCTTTGACGGGTATGAATTGGAGCCTCCCTTTTTTCACCACACCCCAACCTAAAGCTTCGTTAAAACCTGTGGCCGTCTCCAGTGCAGCGCCTATTTTATCCACGTTAGCGCCGTCCAAGCTAATGTGGATTGGCGTAACCTCCGCCTCCGGATAAACGGTTAATTCCCCGATTGGCTTTATGCCTTCAAGCGGGTCGATTGGGGCGGCGTCAGGCACCTTTGGCGCAGGAGGTCTTGCGGCGATACGCCTCAAAAGGTCTGCCGGCCTTACTGCTGTTCCCGCGGGAAATGAGACTATGGTTCCGCTTACTGTGTCAGCCAGCCGCTCCATAACCAAAGACGGACCATGAACGACTACGTTTCGCTTAAGGCCCAATTCGGCCACCGCGTAGTCAACCGGCTTCTTGCCCGCTTCCTGAGCCTTTTCAGCAACCCAATTTATTACTTTTGCGGCAACGGTCCTATCGACGAGTTCCGCAATTATTTCCGGCGCAACGGCGCCATGCGCAGAAGCCGCGTCCCCCTTGATGCCTTCGACGATGCGGCCCACCTGAGGGTTCACGCGCTCAAGCTCTTGAACTACTCTCCGACTTAATCCCGAACCCAACTCCATACGCGAAAGAAGCCGCTCAGAAGTCTCAACTGTCGTAAACGCCGCAGCCGCCTTCTTCTTACCGCCGCCCAAACCTTTCAGAAGGTCATTAGTAAGAGGGCCTGATTCCTCAACAACCCGTTCAATTTCGCCTGGAGCGACTTCGCGGGGGGCTGGCATACGGAATTATATGAAAAACGGGAGTAAATACCGGCATAAGCCCATCTTACGCAGCATCCTCATTTTCGCGCAAATATGCTTCCGCAATCTCCCTCTGGCGGACGTACCTGCCTTCAGGGCAAGAAGACAAGAAACTGCGGTAAGCTTCCGCAGCATCCCGACTTTTACCTTCCATAACGCAAACATCAGCCAGATTGAAGTACGCTTCCGTAAAAGACTTCCGGTAAGTTATCACCCGCCTGAATTCGCCTTCTGCCTCTCTTAATTCACCCCTATCCAAAAGCAGGTTCCCCAAGTTGAAGTGCGCTTCAGGGGAACTACCGTCCATTTCCAAAGCCGTCCTGTATGATTTCTCCGCCTCCTCTGGATGACCCATCATCTTTTGTATCACGCCCACGTTGACGTAAGTATTGCTTATTCGGGGGTTTATTTCCAAAGACGACGCGAAACTCTTCAACGCCTTCCTGAATTCCGCATAAGAACCATCAACATCGCCTTCCGCCTTATAAGCCACTCCCGCATACGCATGCAACAAACCCAAATTATAGAATGCCTTAGCAGTATTAGGAGCCAGCTTAAACGCGGAAATAAACGCTTCCTCAGCAGCATCCAAACGGCCCCCGTGAACGTAGGATATTCCGAGAGCAAGGTATTGGGCCTCCATCATGTGGGTTGCGGGGTCTAACAGGTCCAGCCGGCGAGGCAACTTTTCCGACTCGCCGTTTAACCTCACGTCCACTATGGGATTACTTTTTGTCGGGGGGGAAACCGAGTTGTTAGGCAAAACATCTCCCCCCAGCCTCCCGCTTGAACTAGGGTCGTTTGCGTCGAAAACAAAGTAGCTTCCATCGGAAAGACAGCAAAAAAGGCAGGAATGAGAAATCCACAAACCCCTGCAATCCTCGGTCACACTGGCAGGAAAAGTCTTTAGGCCGCTTTCTGCCGGTGCGATTGCGTTTAGTATTGCGTGCGCGAGGGTTGTTTTTTGGTCGCATACTACGTCTAGGTTTCTGAGTGTGCGGTGGGGGCTTTGTGTTTCGCTCAGGTCTTCTCCGCTGTAGTCGACGTGGGGGATGTTTTTTGTGAAGGCTCTCTGCAGCGTCTTTAACGCCTTCTCCTGCAGGTCGGCTTTGGCTTCTGCGCCTTCCGCATCTCCCGCCATGTGAAGCATCGTCTTGGATGCTGCGACCGCACGCCTTATTGAAACTAGCCGGCTGGAATCGCTTGAGCTTACGTGGGGCGTGCTGATTTGAAGCAGGCTCCTTAATCCTTCCTCAACCAGCAGTTCTTCGATGGGCCTCCCTTTGTATGCGGGGTTTATTGCTTCGGTGAGTTGCTGGTATTCTTTTCTTGTCAGGTCTTCTGCTATTCTGATTGTCCTGAATGTTAGTCCGCCGGGGCTTCTTCTTTCACCCACCTGGAATCCCTTTTCTCTTACTTCCTGCCGCCACAGAGGCTCAAAATTGGGGTCTGCTTTTTCTTCGCTTCTTTTTACTGGGTGGATTATGACGTTGTTCAGGCGGGCCATGTCAAGTACCGCAATAATCTGGTTTTCAGTCGCGCGCCAGCCGTGAACTGTCTTTATTGCGGGAAAGTCAGGGCGTTCTTCAGGTGGCTTTGAAGCGACTGTCATCATACAATTTTCAGCGGGTTACTTCGACTCGCGCGTCTTGCCCCAGAAGCTCGAAGTATTCTTTTTGCGCCTGCGGGTGGGTTGCGCGGTATAGTATGGTCCCCATTTTTTTGACAGTATCTAATTCGCCGCCCAACATGTCATCCAAAACTTCCGCCGCCTTTTTCACGTCCATTCTGTCAAGCAAACTTGCGCCAATTCGCATGTCAAAAGATATGAATAAGTTTGTGCGCGTAGTGGTAGGCATTAAATTCAAAAAGTCTGCGCAAAGCTTCAGACCCTCTTCTTTCCGGCCTGTTTCTTCTGCCTGCTTCATTACTCGCGTCAGGGCTTTCATTTGCTCGTGCCTTTGAAGGTGCCCGAAAAGACGCAGGTCATGCTGGTCTATGATTCGGTGGTCAAGTAGGCCTATGCTTAAGTCTCGGATTATGATTCCGTGGTCAGTCCGCCTTGCGTAGATAAAATCCTGTACGGCGCCTAACGGTCCCGCCCCCTTCGGCTCCACAGTAAGCAGCGGCGCCCTATCCGGCGGCGTAGGAGACACTTCCGGCGCCAAAACGGATAAAGCCAACGCCGACTTCAAAACCCCGTCAACCGCCTGCACTTCCTCTTTAGAGCACTCGTCTTTTTTCGACGTATCCACCAAATCAACTCTACCAGCCAAATCGACCATAATAGACTTAACCGCCTCAGGACTCCTGCCGACAAGCCACTCAGGATGAACTTCAAACAAAGCGAGGGTTATGTTAAGTGGCTTCCTTTCGCCGGCCATGCGCAGTCTACCCTCAGGCGTTCTGAAAAACCTGTCTTCCACCTGCGTTCTCTCCTCTGAGTCGCCTAATTCATGGATGAAGAATGCGACAAGATGCGAAGGAGCAACCGTCCTTTTACTCACTTTCGCGGCAATAGCCTCATAGCCGGTGGACGCATCCTGCTGTTGCCCGCCCGCCCCCTGAACCGGCATCAAATTGACGTCAGGACCGCGGGGACCTTGCTCTCTCAGCTTCATTGTGTTTAATAAAATCCGCATTGCGTAAAGAAAAACGCTGTTATACCGGTAATCCGGTGCGTAAGAAGTATAATCCGACTGCAGCAAGCACCAAAGCAAGACCCTTCCTTACCCACTGCACATACTTTTCAGTAAGGATTTTTTCGCGGCCGCGGTGCACCGCAAAAGACACTAAAGTGAAGTAGCCTACGTCCGCAAACCAGTGTCCCACAACGATTACCGCCACACCCAACAATCCGGCAGCCGCGTATCCCTCCAAAAGCATCCGGCTTCCGGCCGTCGCCCACCAAATTGGGAACCCAGGATTGAACGCCGAGAAAAACATTCCGCCCAACACAATATGGTGAGCGAAATCCTCCTTCTTCTCATACTTGAATTCGGTCCTGAACAGCTGCACCCCCATCAAAACGAAAACAAAACCTCCAATGACGCTTACCGCAGCCACGAAAAATGGGGAACTAACAAAAGTTGCAACCCCTAAAGCAATCAACCCAATCAAAAAAACCTCAACGATAACGTGCCCCAAAATAATCAAAGGCCCAGCCATTCGCCCCCGCTTCAAAGACTCAGAGATAGTGTAAACAAGAAGCGGCCCAGGAAGAAGCGCCCCGCTTAACCCTATCACAAACCCCAAAGCCAGAAGGTAAATTAGGACGGCCACAGTAATTTAGGCGACTTCGCTCTCTGTTTTGACGCCCATAAGAGAGAGCGCCTGCCGCTGGATTTCCTTGTTGGCGGCCACCATAAACTCTATTTTCACTGATATGTCGAGTTTAGGATTAATGAAGTTTCCCCTGCAGTCCGTAAACAAAGCCCCCGCCTTCTCGGCGACGTATATGCCCGGCGCGTGGACGACACTTATTGGATTGTGGGGGTTCAAGTAAATCTGGTGGGCGCCTGATGCCACATGAGCAAGGGCAACCCCGCTTGCCCCAATACGCCGGATATCCTTCACAGACTTAAGAAGCGGCCGCAGCGTATCGTATATTCGCGGGTTCTTGAATGTGTCTATCTCTATCACGGAGTCCTTAAGCGAAGTTACTGGTGAAGGCACAAGGGGTTTTCCGCCGGAAAAAGCGCCTTCTTCGTCGGCGAAGTATTCGGTGCCGGAGGCGAGGTTTATGACGTAGGCGTGGGTTATGTCGTTGTAGGTGAAGCCTGCCGAGCGCGCTATTATTAGGCCGTAGTATGGTACGCCTCGGCTGTAGTTGCTGCTTCCGTCAAGGGGGTCTAATACGAAAACGTCTTCTCCTTTGCCGAGGTCTATTTTGCCTGCTTCTTCTGTTATTAGCGTGCCGCCTGTTTTTTCGCGTAGGAAGTCTGCGACCAGTTTTTCAAGCGCTATGTCCGCTTTGATGCTTTTTTGTCCTATCGGGTTTTTCCCTGTGATTTGCGCGCCGTCTGGCAGGTCTTCAAGCGTTGTTTTTGCGGTTTTGCCTATTTTCTTAAAGAGTTTTATGTAGTCGCTCATAGCTTGAGGACGTCGTCTATTGCGGCAAGGTACGTTGCGAGTTCTTCGGGTTTTCTGTCTCCCATGTGGGCTATGCGGAAGGCTTGTCCTTTGAGTTTGCCGTATCCGTTGCTGAACTGGTATCCTTTCGCTGAAAGCTCTTTTCCGAGCGCTGAGAGGTCGGCATTTCGCGTGTTTTTGACGCAGGTTACGGTGTCGCTTGCGCACCATTCTTCGGTGAAAAGCTCAAAGTGCTTTTTCGCCCAAGAGCGCGCTGTATTCGCCATCTCATGATGCCGTTTGAAGCGGTTTTCAGCTCCTTCGACGTCGAGAATCTTAGTCAGCTGGTAGTCGAGTGAGCGCATGTGAGGTATGCTTGGGGTCGCAGGAGTCTGGTGGTCTTTCTCCCAGTACTTCATGTGCACTATGAAGTCGAAGTAGTATCCTTTGCCTTTCTGGGTCTTACTTATTTCAAGCGCCTTTGGGCTCACTGAGGCAAAAGCCATTCCCGGAGCGACAGCCAATGCCTTCTGGGTTCCTGAAAGGCAGACGTCCAAACCGAGTTTGTCCACCTCAATTTTTACTCCCGCAAGGCTTGAAACGCAGTCCACAAGCGAAGTTACGCCGTGACTTTTGAACACTGGAGCAAGAGACTGAAGGTTCGCCATCGCCGCAGTAGAAGTTTCGTTGTGGACCAATGTGACGGAGTCGTATCCACCTTTGGACAACGCAGCATCAAGCTGCTCCGGCTTGACTGTGCTCCCCCAAGGGATCTCAAGCTTGTCCGCCTCCTTCCCGCACGCGACTGCCACATCAAACCAGCGGCTAGCGAACGCGCCGTTGTCCACGCACAAAACCTTCTTTTGAACGCAGTTTCTGACGGCCGCCTCCCATACGCCTGTGCTGCTGCTTGTGAATGTTATTACGTGGTTTTGAGTGTACATGAGGCGCTTTAGGCTTTCGATTAGGTGGGCATGAAGGTCGTAGAGATCCTTGCTTCTGTGGCTAATCATGGGTTCGCTCATTTTCGCCGCAACTTCAGGGCTCACGTCCACTGGTCCGGGAATGAAAAGTTTCTTCGCCATGTTTTATTCCGCCTTGTAGCTTTCTTCCAACGCCTTCTTTATCTCACGCAGACTGAGCGCCTTATCTGTGCTTTGCATTACCGCGTCGCGACTCAACTTGTTTGTGTCGTAAGTGATTGCCTTGACAGCGTCCACATTCTCGACGACCACAATAGAATCCTGCGGGCAGCCTAAAGTAATCCAAGAACGCTTCTCATTAACGACCTGATAAGTGCCCAAACCCGCGGCCACCACAAACAAGTCTCCGCCTAGAGCAACCTCAGGATGCAGCTTGTTCAGGCGGCGGCTGCGCTCCTTAAGCTCGCCTGTAGCAGAAAACCTGTTCAACAAAGCCACGCGGTTGTCTTTAGCGAACACCGCAGCAAATTCCTCCTTCGAAGGCGCCTTGCTTTTGAACGTGATTCTGACGTCGTGCAGGTGCATCTGCGAAGACGTAATCTTGTATGCGCGGCTTGAGGCCTGAATCGGTAGCACCTCCATTAGGTCTGGGGCCTGGTGGCTTGGGATTTTAAGGTCAACTTCCATGCTGTCAAGAATCGCCTTCCCCACTTGGCCGGGGTCAACTGCGCGGCGCATTAAGGCTATTTCAAGGAATTCTATTGGGTATCCGCCTTCAATCAGCATTCCTGCGAAGCGAGCGAGTGTGGTCGTGTTGCAGGATACTGTCCTAAGGTACGGAGTATCAGATGCGCCGACACTTAGTACTTTATCGTAGTTGCAGCGACTGTTGAAGCTCTTGCCTATGTTGGCTTTTTCGCCGCCCTGGAATATGACCCGAACCTTCTTTTTCGCCTCCTTGTTGTAGGGGGCGTAATACTGCTCCTTAAGCATGGCGCCAATTTTACCGTCGCTGCAGTCAACGACGACGTCCACATGAGAAAGCATGTCGCGGATGCTGCCTCCAACATTCTGCGCACCCAACGCATCCTGAAACTCCTTGACAGAAGCGTCAAGGCCGGCCGGACCGTCCTTGCTTGAAGCATACATCTTAAGGCCGGCGTCAATGCACCAGCGCGCAACCCAGTCGGGACTCGTCTTCGCGGCGCCGACGACTTCTACGTCGCCTTGCTTTTGCAGTGCCCAAATGACTTTGTGCCCGATAGTTCCCGGTCCCACGACCCCAACTTTGATTTTATCAGCCATGCTAAAACACCTCACGAAACTAAGGATAAACGATTAAGAGCGCTCCTATTTATATGAAGTATGATAGCTGGTATAGCGCATATTTGGCATACAGCTATTGTAATATACAAAATCGCACCAAAGCAAGATCGGATACCATTATTCTAATTGAAGTGTATACTTGATCCATTGAGGGCCAATATACTCTTGTTATTGAAGAATATTCTGCCGCTTAATACTATGTTCGAATTATTGAGGTAAAGTTCTTTGTCTGCATCTATTGTTATGTTGGCATTCGAATCTAAGGAGATGTTAGCATCAGTACAAGTGGTATTATATCCTATGTCCCAGTCACCTGCTGAGGGGGGATCTAGAGGGTCACATCTTCGTTCTATAATAAGAGTTATCCACTGGGTGGCAGTTGCATTATTGGAATCCCACAACGTCAGCTTAACATCATCAGTTCCGACAGCATCAGAAACTGGGATGATAGTTAGGAGATCAGTTTCAAAATCCACGTATATGGTAGCGAGTGCGGGGTTATCTTCGCTTACTGTCCAGCTAAGATTCTCATTAGTGTCCTCGATATCGTATTCGTAAGGAGTCAAGTTGAAGTCATAGATAGTATTGGATTTGACTGTTTGGTTAGGGATAGCAGGGGTGATGTTTGGATGCCGGTTAATTGTGATATTCCAACCTTGGGACACTATGTTTGTGCCATTACTCACGATAACTAGAACAGTCTTGGTGCCGTTACTACCTTCAGTGAAATTATATCCAAAGTTCATTTGAGTGGAGTTAATCTCGCCGTTTATGAACCAATTGTAGGTAAGGTTATTGCCCCATGGAGAAACTGTATATAGAGTGAACTTCGTTACGCTACCCTCATTAACGCGCAGATCTGATTGAGGTGGGGAATAGCTCATTATCCTCAATGGTGTTTCCCCGATGCTAAGGGAGGTATTTGTACGTTGATCCCCAGACACAATTGCAAAGAAGTTAGACGGAGGAGAGGTCACATTTTCTCCGTTAATTTTCCATGATAGAAAGTGACCCGTATCGGAGTCATTCACACTAATATTACTGTAGAGTATCATGAAATAAACTCCCCCTTCATAAACAGAAGTCATGCCAACTTGATTTCCACTCTTATTTGAATACACAGTTACATTTGTCCCTTCTGTTGCAAGAGAGCCATTGATAAATACATAACCGGAGTATATCGGAGAGATGGGGGGTACAGCTGAAACTAGAATAAGAGTCGTTAGTATTAACATCCCTAAAGTAATTGCTTTGGGTATTTTATTCATGTAAACTCCATGGGGAAGGAAATGAGGTGCCAACCATCACTGGGGAGGGAAATTGATATTTTCCGGTACATTGGATGACTGGAAGCAAGCGCATAGTCGGCTTTTTCGTCATAGATTGCGAAAGGGTATACTTCAATTACGTATTCTCCATTAGTTTTTACTTCTGTGAAAATATGCTCAACACTATCCCGCACGCTCGTTGATTGCGCATACACCATTGGAGTTGGATCAATGTATTCAGAAATATTGTAGAGCTTAAGGTCAATATCGTCTATTACAGGATTAGATGAGGCATTGTTTATGTCAGCATATACGACCTTTCGATACCATACGAGGGATAGAGTAATATTCGTTGGAGCATCAGTCACATTGATGTAGTATATATTGGGACTATTTGCAATAACAGAGTCGTACAGGATTCGACCTGATTTATTAATGGTATTGTATGCTTCTATAGAATCTATCCTTCCAGAGCCCTGCTCCATATCCAGTGGCTGTTGGCTGCCGTCGGTTCCCCACGCTGATCCGTCGTGATCCTTAATTTTCTTTGCAGAGTTTATTACTGCTGCTTTCACAATTAAGGAGTTTATGTGCCAATCTTCAAAGCCATGATCATATCGGTATTGCCACAGTAATGCGGTTAAACCAGATACATGAGGTGCAGCAAGACTAGTACCTGTTGCTGCTGTATATAATTGCCCAGTAGCGTTCCAATTTTTGTTAAGAGAGTAAATATCTTGGCCGGGTGCAACAACATCAACCTTGGTGCGGCCATCATCAGTCATACCTCCATTACTGCCCCCGCTTAGGATATTCCTCCAGACTTTGTTGTATCCATCATCATGACCGGTAGTGGCCCCCACACTTATACTGTTGTATGCGTCAGCAGGGACTCGCGGGTAATCTGTTTTTTCATTGCCGACAGCAGTGATAATGTTTACTGCTTTATTGTAGATTAGATAATCAACAACTTTAGTTATTTTTTCCGAACCGTCTACTACTATCTGCGGATTACTGGCTCGTTTTTCAAAACCTAGGCTAAGTGAAACTATATCTGCTGTATCATCGGACGACCAGTCTAAGCCAGAGATAACACGATCTATCGTACTTGGAATCTGTGGCGACAAGACAGACGTATCTATCATCACCTTTGCACTCAACAACGTGACATCTGGAGCCATAGATCGATACGTTGAGTTTTGACCCGTGATAATTCCGCCCACTAAGGTGCCGTGACCATTTGAACTGTGATCATAAGAATCTCCAATGAATGAAACTCTGTTATTAAAGGGAATGAACGGCAAGTCGGGGTGCAAGTTTATAGGGCCGACACCTGTGTCTACGACCGAAACAATAACACCGTCTCCCGTAAGATCTAACTGGTCTTGTAAATATGTGCTATTTACTCCATCGGAGCCGGTTGAGTAGATGATGCTGGTAGTAACAGGATGGTTAAACCAAATAGCTTTCGTTTCTGTCATTTCGGCTATTGTGAGAATCGTTTCCATATCAAGTTCCGCACTGACAAATTTGAATGAATCTCCATTCCACACATAAGGGTAGATGCCACGCCCGTATATTTCCCGTGCTATCTTCACCAAATCATGCGTATTCTCACAGTCAAACCCAACAGGAATCTTCGTAGAACGTTCAGAAGGAGTTAAGTCCTTTCGCGCAGGGAATCGGTTAAATTCATTGTTAATTTTAATCCGGAGGCTTGAGTACATTTTCTGGTACGGCCTTGAGAGGTTATGTATGTAATCGATGTAATCAGACTCTATTTTAGGATATTCCCCCACAGAATTGTCTTTGTGCCTTATGGCAAGAGTTATAGGTTTCCCGTTATGATAGGACTTAAGAATTGTGTAGCTTTCATTAGTTTCAGATTGAATGTACACTCCTTCTGACTGAAATTTTATTTCTTCCTTGGGAAAATGAGTTTGGAGATACTGCGTTCCACTATCTCTAAATATGTTGCCTTCCACGCCGATTACAGGAGCACACCAAGTTATCAAGATTAAAACCGCCACCAACCATTGCTGTTTATGAATGATTGTTATTTTGTCCATGTCAAAGCGCTACGTTTATAGGGTACGACTTCTTGACTGACATATTATCAATCCACTGTTGAGATAATTCAAGTTCATCAAGTAATTTCTTGACGTTTTCCCTCACTTGAATTTCGTCAATTTTACAAGTTCCTTCTTGTTGAATGCTGAAAATGATGGGGCTTTCGCTAACATCAGAGCTTTCAACTAAGTTCTGGATTTCAATGTGGTACAGCTGATTGACTCCAACTCGTTTCTCTACAACAAGATAATAGTAGTTATAGACTGCATATTCTCCTGATGCACTTGTTACGCCATCATAGAATTTCTGTACAGGTTGCGGCTTGATGCCGCTTACCGTGTATTTTCCAACGTCTAGAGTCTCACCAACTTTGAGGGAGAGATTATATCTCTTATTAAAATCCTCTAATGCTTCTGCCTTGAACCCCCGTGTTTCAAATTCTGTATAGAAACCCTTTGACTGCGCAAGATCACGTATTTCCCGGATGTCTCTAGGCTGAGACGTAATCCATAAACCATAGTCAAAACCACCCGCATAATTTCCTAGGATAATATGTCCATTACATCCGTTCTCGAATGGAAACGGCAACAAGTTATCATACAAAACTCTCGGCTTTTCTCCCGGCGTGAGGTTAACAAATTCTAGGGTATAACTCATAGAGATAAGAAGAAGTAGGATGATTCCACAACCAGCGATAATCTTGAAAATATTTTTTTTTGATAATTTCATATTTGGGGCGTAACAGGATTACTACTAATAACGGCTAGAGCAAGCACTGCCGTTAGTAGTAAGGCTTCGGTGGATACGATTATGGGTTTTTTCATTTAGGTTGTGGTGCAGAATGTGTAGTTTTCGTCTTTTTTGCATAGTTCGGTTTGTAGTTTGTCTATTGTTTCTTGTTGGTTGTTGTAGGCGTCGTTTAGTTCTTTGATTGCTTGTTGTTGCGCGAGGATGAGTTTGCTTACGCTTATGAGCTCGTATTCGGTGGTTTCGTTGTTCAGGTAGGCTTTGTATCCGTTTTCCTTGGCTATCTCCGTGGGCGACTTGCCTGATGTTTCGCTTATTTTCTCTATTTCATCAAGTTGCTGGTAGTATTCTGGAGAATAGTCGGTTTGATAAACCAATAGGCTTTTATCTACGGTTTTGTGGTCTATTTCTCCGTCAGAGTTAGTTTTGATGTTTGAAACGACTTCTACGGCACTCTTGCCGTGCGGCGCACTGTATCCAACTGAACTAGTCAACAACTGCCCAGCATAATACAGGTTTCTCCACCGTTTGCTTGAAGAACCAAGGTTACTGGAGTTGTCTGAACTGGGTAGTATGTTGCCTGCGACAACAAGCTTCGACGCCAAACTCGTCGTCCCAATGCCAACATTGCCGCTCTTGATCGTTATCGTCCTCGTCCAACCTGAACCCGCATTCGAGCGATTATATGAGTTACTAGACCACCAATTTGCTCCGTATGAATCAACAGAAAAAGACAAAGCAGGGCTACTGTCGTTATTCGCAATAGCAAGCGCCAAATCACCGGTAATATCCACCGTCTTACCCATAGTTGTGGTTCCAACACCAAGTTTTCCGCCAGCTAAATTCAAAACCAAATTACCGCCCTGCGTGTTAATGTAACTGTCCGCAGCAACAAACACGGCTAATAACGCCAATACCAAAAATACCAGATAAGGTTTACGCATACATACACCTCTTAAAATCGATTAGGCCGATGTGACAGAGTAAAGAACTAACGTAACCAACAGCTACGTAGGCTATAACCACCAACCCCACCCCACTCAACCATGCGAACTAAGCCTTAAAAAATACTTTTTATGCGCTGACTTTACTTAAAATTTTCCTTCTCCGCTCATTTTTCCGCTTATTTGCCCTAGTCAAGCTGTGGATTCCATTTAAAAGGCTTGGACGCATATTCTAATTCACATTTCGGTGGGAACAATGAAGAAAATACTGTACGTAACCCTTCATGGGCACGTCATAGACACAGGATTCGGCAGCACGCTGCGAGAAATAGACGCCACAGGCGCCAAAATCCTGGACATAGAGATTAAGCTCCCCACCGAAAACTTCGACGAAAACCCGTCCACCGTGGAAATACGGCTTATGGTGAATTCAGACAAGACGCACAACGCCCTCCTGACTGTGCTCAGGAAACTGAAGGACGTCAAGCACGTCACCATATTCGTTAAGGACGAGGCTAAAGAGCTGGAGAGCATTTGAGCCCCCAGCCTCCTTTTTCAACGTGAGGTAAACACAATGGAATCCAAAGCAATACTCCTTTCCGGCACCACCGTCTTTTCAGGCGTCGTAGCCGGCCCGCTCAAGCGGATAATGCACGAGAACGGCGAATTCAAGCCCCAAAAAAATGCCGTAGTAGTCACAGACTACAGCGGCCCAGACAGAGTGTACCAGATGATTAAGGGGGGGGCACTGGGCATCATTTTCTTCAAAGGCAACGCAAGCAGCCACGCGCTCCTGCTATGCAAGGAACTGGGCGTGCCCACAATCATCTCCCAGAAGATGCCGGACGCCGAAGACGGCACAACAGTAACGCTGGATGCCACAGCAGGCAAACTCTACGAAGGCGACCACGCACCCAAACTGACCAAGAAGGAAATCGAAGCCGAACCCCTGCCCACCAAAATGCACGTGTACGGAGTCGCAGGGCTACTTGAGACTATGCTTAAGGCGAAGAAGATAAGCGACGGCATAGTGCCTCTTCGCGCCAAATTCCTCTTCATCAGCATGGGCAAACACCCCATACGCCTCATAGGAGACGAAGGCAGAGAATACGTCGTCAAAGAACTCTCGCGGGTGCTTTCAACCGCAGCCAAAGCCTACGGCGACAAACCCATATGCTACCGCACCCTCGACATGCCTACAAACGAGCTCAGGAACCTCATCGGAGGCGACAGCGAACCGCAGGAACTCAACCCCATGATAGGCTGGCGCGGAATAAGACGCGGCCTTGACCAGAAGGAGCTTCTTGAGACGGAGTTTCTGGGGATAAAGGAAGCGGTCGATGCGGGAGCCAAAAACCTTTGGGTCATGTTCCCGATGATAAGCGACGTGAGCGAATACAAAGGCGCTCTCGACATAATGCGCCAAGTAGGGCTTAAGCCCCGGGAAGACGTCAAAGTGGGCATAATGGTTGAAGTCCCCTCAGCAGCGTTAACAGTCTCTGAGTTCGCCAAACACGGCCTCGACTTCATTCAGGTGGGGCCGCATGATTTGACGCAGTTCACTTTGGCTGTGGACAGGGCTAATCCGTACATAGCCAAACGTTTCAATGAGCACCATCCTGCGGTAAGGCAGTTGGTTGAGATTGCGACTAAGAAGGCTCTTGAGTTGGGCGTTTACCCCAGTATTTGCGGGGAAACGTTCGATTACGAGGCTATCAAATGGGCGCAGCACATAGGGATGCAGGGGATAAACAGCAGCGTGCCTTTGGTTCCGCGCCTTAGGGAGACGGTCTATAACGTTGAGCACGGAGTAAAGCCTCCAGCGCAAAAGGTGAAGGAGCATGAACATAACGTCTGTTAAAGCGCGCACGATACTTGACAGCCGCGCAAGTTGGACAGTTGAAGCCGACGTAACACTCGAAGGAGGATTTTTCGGCCGCGCAAGCGTGCCTTACGGGAAAAGCCGCGGGAAATACGAGGCGAAGTACCTGCCGGCTGCTGACGCAGTCACGAACATAAACACAAAAATAAGGAAGGCGCTTGTCGGCTCAGACGGCTCGGACGTAGAATCAATCCACAACAGACTCGTAGCGTTAGACCAAACCCCAGACAAACACAACCTTGGCGCAAACGCATTCCTGTCTGTGGAAGTGGCGGCCGCAAAAGCCGCCGCAGCCGCGGAAGGCCTTGAGTTGTACGAGTATTTGGGCGGTTACCTTGGGAACAAGAAGTATGAGCTTCCTGTTCCGCTCGTCGATTTGCTGATGGGAGGCCTTCACCGGGTTCAAGGCGAAGACAGGATGGAGAAGGTCGCAGACAACTTCCAGAACACTCAAATCACATTCGAGAAGGCGAAAAGTTTCCGCGAAGCAACCACTTTGGGCCGCGACGTCTATCTTGCGCTCTCAAAGATTACGCTCAGCCGCTTCGGCCCCGACCGCCATAAGACCGGCGAAGACGGCGGATTCGCCTGCTTCGAAGGATGCCGCGGACTATTGGATACGGCCGAGGAGGCTATTGAGGCTGCTGGGTTGAATCTTAAGGATGTGGGCATCGTCGTTGACGCTGCTGCGAGCCACTGGAAGGTTCACGGCGGGTACACTGTGGACGGCAAGATTCTGACTACAGGCGAGCTTGTGGACTTCTACGTGGAACTCACCAATGACTACTTCATGAAGGGCTTTGAGGACCCCTTCGACCAGGATGACGTTGAAGGAAGCGCCGAGCTCACAAGGAAAATCGGCGACAAGGCGCTCATCATAGGAGACGACTTGACTGCGACAAACGTGGGCCGCCTTACTATGCTGAAGGAGAAGGGCGCGTTGAACAGCCTTCTTATCAAGTTGAATCAGGCGGGAAGCCTTTGGGACGGGATTCTGACGACTAGGTTCGCGCTCAAAAACGGTATTGTTCCCATACCAAGCCACAGAAGCGGGGAAACAGACGAAACATTCGCCTCTGACTTGGCGGTCGCATGCCCCAACATCCACCCCACATTCAGGGTTCACCAGAAAATCGGCGCGCCAGCGAAAGGAGAGCGCGTAGCCAAATACAACAGGCTGCTTCGCATAGAAGAAAAGCTTCTGGGACAGTAAAAAGGCGCATTTTTCTTAACGGAAAAGCAAATAATGTAAACGATGAGCAAGCCTACCGTAGGCCTAGACGTAGACGACGTAGTAGCCGTCCCCCACACGATGGCGGCCCTTCTTGACGGCCTGGACGTCCCCCATAAGGAACGCAAGGAGATGGAGGACATGAAGGCCCGCTACAAGAAAGGGGAGCTTGCGGCAGTAGACGTCCACAAGCACAGGCACGCAATACTCTCCAACTATGACGTTGAAAAACGCCGTGACGCCATCAAATCCGTCGTCGAAGCCATCCCTCAGGAAAACAGGCAAGCCGTCGAGGAACTCAAAAAATTCTCTGAAGTCGTGCTTTACAGCAACGGAGACTACGACGTGATGAACGCAGTAGGCGAAAGCTTAGGCGTCAAAACAATCGCAGTCAACCGCTACCTTATGGCGTTCGCATTCAGAACCCACAAGAAAAGCGAAGCCGCAGACGGCCTTTTCCCGGACGTCTACGTAGGCGACGACCCCGCAAACGAGGAGGACCTGTTCGAACTCGCACGCCTCAAGATAGTGGTGGAAAGAAAAGACAAACACGCGGACTACACTCGATTCAAGGAAAGAGGATACGTTTTCGTCGGCTCGCTGCCGGAAGCCGTACCAGCAGTAAAAAAGTTTCTGGCGGAAACCAAACAGGCACAGTAAACCGACTCCCTAAAGAGAAAAAAAGGATAATACGCCGGACGCCCATAAGTTATTCTGCAATGAATGCCTTACGCCAAAGTCAAACGCCAATTGACGACGTAGGACTAATGCGGCCGCACTCCGCGAAGGTGGGCATCATCGTGGGAGAACACCCGCTTGAGGAGGGCGCCATGGAGGCAGGCAAGAATCTTGTCGACGCGCTGACGCGGGAAGGAATCCAAACGCGACTATATCCTATTCCCCTCGAACTCACCTACCTGCATCAGCTTCCGCCTTTGTTTGAGGCCTTTAGGGAGAATGAAATCTCGGGGGATGTTTTGATGGCGAACCTTCAGGGCGCAACGTGGAACAGGGAAGCATTAGAGTACATAAGGAAGCTGGCTGAAGACAATCCGGAGACAACGTTTTACTCAATGCACAACTACACCGCCCGACTGGACAAGGCCACAACCCCATACTCCATAGCGTGGCCTGACGATGAATTCAGCGGACACTGGACTAAGCTTAATGAACTTAAGGTTGGGGTTTACGAGGGCGACATAAACGACACAATCTTGGCTATGAGGCATAAAATCAGGACGGGGGAACCGTTGACTCCGCAGGAAACGGCGCTTCTCTCAGCTCATATACTGGTCGAAAAAAGAGGGAGCATATTACGGTACCAGACCGGAGACCGCAGAACACTCCAAATCATGCCTGAAAAAGAAACGCCGGAACACCAAATTCCGGCACGCGTCATAGAACTCCCGGCGGTTACAACAAACTTCCTAGGCCGCGACATACTTGAAGGCGCATTAGAAGACGACCGCCTGAGAGGCCATCCGGCTTTGGTTGCTCCTGAAAAATTGGCTTTATTTTCGTTGGGTGTGGGGATGGAAATTGAGAACCCGTGGCTTCTTGAAAAACTTGTTGACCACTACGAAAGACGCTGGTCTGTTTTAGGCAGAAACGCCAACAGGAAACTAGGCCTAACCGGCGGATACGTAGTGAACCCGCTCGCACAACACATCAAACAGGAAATACAAGGAGTAAACTTGGTTTAGACTGACAGCCGTTTTTTATTGTATCACTATCAGGCCGCGGGCTACTTCCGGACTTTTGCTTTTGTATTGAGGATATCCGCCCGCTATTTCTGCTTCGATTGCCTGAGCGACTTCGGGATGTTCGTTTTGGCGCACAAAACCTAACGCTTGCGCTTCCAGAGTCCCCCTCAAATGCGGGCGGGCCATCTGCAGAAAAAGAAGCGGACGACAGTACAGGAACAAGCGACCGCATGTGACTTCATGAACTAAGTCGAAGTCGACTTCGCTTATGGACCTGCGCATCGGAGCGTCTACCGCGAATTTTCCGTCCGCGGCCAGCTGAAACGGCGGGTAGGGGTCTACAAAAAACAGCCGTCCGTCTTTGTCTAACACGAAGTTGTCGGTGCGGTTGTCGAATCCTGTTGGAGCTTCCATTGGAGTTTTCGGTCTGTATGCGGAGGGGGAGTCTATGACGCGTTTGGTTGCGGACAGAATGGCGCCGTGCAGGCGGACGACGAAGTCGTCTGACATGCCGTCTGTTTCGGCGAGAGTCTGCGCGTTGACGCCGTCGTGAATCTGCTCTTGCAGTACACCTACGGCATATGTTTTCGGGGAAGTGTCTTTGTAGATTACGGGCCGGACTGCCTTGAGTACTGGGACGTTTATTCCTGAGTTTTCGAGTAGGCGGGAGTAGTCGCGTGTTGCGTCGCACATCAGCGTGGCGTCTTCCAGCGTGTATCCTGCTGGGACGAGCGGGCCTTCGCCGTATAGTTTGAATATGAATTGCCGGCCGTCTATTATTACTGTTCTGTGTCGGCGGTCTGTTACTGCTCCGCCGGAGGGGAATCCTTCGTTTGAGGTTGAGAATCCTAGTAGGGGGACTTTTCTGATTTCATCCGCGGCGTTGGCCCGGTCTGTGTCTGTGAAGGCGCGTATGTCTGGGTTTTTGCTTGCGGAGTTCACAGGTATCTTCCTCTGTGGAGTATTTTCTGTACTTGTTTTATTGCGTCTGTTTCTTGTCCGTATCCTTGGGTCATTGCGTCCCAGAGGTGTTGGAATCTTTGTGGGTGGGTGGCTTGTAGGTTTCTTCTGTAGACTACGAGGTCCATTGCTTTGTCTTCTGTGCGGGTGCTTTGGACGGACAGGCCCCAGTCGATTAGGTGTACGCCTATTTTTTTGGTGACAAGGAGGTTGCTTCCTGTTAGGTCGTTGTGTATTATGTGGGCGTCGTGGACTTGCTTCAGAAGTTCTCCTACGCGGCGGGACAATGCTTCCGCCTCTTTCATTGGCAATTCTTCGAAGAGGTCTTTGGCTTTTTTGCCGTCGATGTACTCCATCTTGAGCTCGCAGCTTTTCTCGTCCACAGAAATTAGTTTGGGCGCAGGCACGCCCATCTCAGCCAGCTGCTTAAGCACCTTGGCTTCCCTGCGGGTCCGTCTCTTGCGGATTAAATCGTCAACCTCAGGTATGCGGTATTTCTTTTGCGAGCGGCGCTTCAAAAGCACGTCGCCTTCGCGGAATAATTCCGCTTCAGCGCCCTTGTGGACGAGTTCCATCGCTTTTAAATTACAACCTACCCTATTATAAGGTTGTCCGCTTTCTTTAATGGCGGCTGAAAATTATGTTAGACGACGTACTCCAGAAGATTGACGAAGCCCAAGTGGACCCCGCACTTCCAAGGCGCGTGAAGACCACCCTAACTCACGTCAAGGACGAGCTCAAGAAGATTAAGAAGGAGTCCCCCGACTGGAACGTGAAGGTGACCACCCTGGTGTACGAACTTGAAGGCGTCAGCAGCGACGTCAACATCCCGATGCACGCAAAAACGTTCATCTGGAACATAATAA
Source organism: uncultured archaeon (assembly GCA_902384455.1). GTDB lineage: Archaea > Altiarchaeota > Altiarchaeia > IMC4 > SCGC-AAA252-I15 > CABMCB01. The sequence goes on along the minus strand of CABMCB010000009.1, from coordinate 18,250 downwards.
GCGACCTGGAGGCTTTGACGTAAACATGGACGAATCTCTCGTCCGAAGGAACACCGTCGAAGTGGTTGAGCCTGCGGAACTCACCGAATTATGCCATAAATCAGGCCACCCCACAGTATATTGCGGATACGAAACTTCTGGTCCGGTGCACATAGGCCACATGATGACGGTCCAGAAGCTTTTGGATTTTCAGAGTGCGGGGTTCAAAGTTAAGGTTTTGTTTGCCGACATCCACACGGGCTTAAACAGGAAGGGGTCTGAGGATTGGATTGCTGAGATGGTTGGTTTCTGGAAGGAGTGTTTTGTTGGTTTGGGTTTGAATAAGGCGGAGTTCGTGCGCGGGAGCGACTTCCAGTACAACCGGGAGTACGTCCACGACGTGTTGGACATCGCGCAGAAGACGACGCTCAACCGAGCCTTGCGTAGCATGCAGGAGGTGGCGCGCGACATGGAGAATGCCCACACAAGCCAGGTTATTTACCCGCTGATGCAGATTGCTGACATAAAGCACCTTAATGCTGACGTCGCCTACGGAGGGTTAGAGCAGCGCAAAATTCACATGCTTGCAAGGGAGATACTGCCGGAGGTCGGATACAGGAAGCCGGTGATAGTCCACACTCCGCTGTTGTGTTCGCTTAAGGGGCCTGAAAGCAAAATGAGCTCTTCAGTTCCAGACTCGCTTGTCGCAATAGACGAGGCGCCCGAAAGCATCGCCTCCAAAATGAAGAAAGCATACTGCCCACCTACTAAGGAAAGCAACCCAGTATTGGACATCGTGCGCTACCTCATTTTCCCCCGCAAAGGAACGTTGACAGTCGAGCGCCCTGAAAAGTTCGGCGGAAACACCACATACCAAAACGCAGACTCACTAGACTCAGACTACGTTTCAGGCAAACTACACCCCGCAGACCTCAAAACGGCCGTCGCAAAAAACCTCGCTGAAATCCTTGAGCCCGCGCGAGAACACCTGAAGAAAAAAGGAATGACGCTGCCGAAACAGAAGACTTCAATCTAAGCTTGTTGCCGTCCTGCCGTGGGAGTCTATCTTCTGCGGAGCGGCGGACGTTATTTGTTTGGGTGCGGGCACTTCAGGTTGTTGATTTGTCGCCTCCGGTTGTTTAATCCCGAACCTTCGGGCAATCTGCCGGTACTCGTTTGTGTCGTGGTCTAACGTCGTAAGGAACTGGGCGCACTTCATAAACCCCTCCATTAAATCCACGTTCCTAAGCCTCCTCGAAAATGAAACAAGCTGATGTTCAAAAGGGCTTAAACTCAAATCCGAATCCGGCGCAGGAGGCCTCCTTATTAGGTCTAGTGTGGTTTGCGCAAGCGGGCCGGATTCCAATAGTTTCGGCAGCAGGTCTTTTTCGTATTCCCTTGATAGGTCGTAGTATTCGGGTCCGGCGCTTCCTCCGAAGTCGTTTAGGTCTTCGCCGAAAGATATGGTTCTTGCGAAAGCGCGCTGGTTTACTGGCTGGCGGGGGTTAGCGTGCATTTTACCTTGTTTTTTCGTCTATCAGTTTTCTTGTTGTGTCTGCGTCTGCTGCGCCGCGCATCTGCTTCATCACTTTGCCCATCAAAAAGTTCATTGACTTGGTGTTGCCGGATTTGAGGTCGGCGGCGGCCTGAGAGTTTTCTTTAAGGACGGCTTCGACTACTTGGGCAAGCGCCGACGTGTCGGCGACTACCGCAAGGCCTTCTTTTTTCACTATTTCGGTGGGGTCTTCGCCTGAGTCTATGAAGCGTTCCAGTAGTTTTTTGGCGACTATGTCTGTGACTTTCTTGTGTTCGATTAAGCGCAGCCAGCTGACGAGTATTTTATTTGACAGTTTGGTTTCGTCGTATTCTACGCCCCTGAAGTTGATTTGCGCTGTGACTTCCTCGCACAGCCACTTCGCCGCAAGCGCTGAATCAATGCCTTTTTCAGCAGCGACAGTGAGGAATGCGTCGGCAAGCGGTTTGTTCCTCACAAGCGTGTCCGCGTACTTAGGCTCCACTTTGTACGTCGCAATGATTCTGTCCTTAAGCCGCTGCGGCGTCTCAGGAAGCTCAATTGAGGCAATGAATTTTTCCTCAAATTTCTGCGGGGGAATGTCGGGGTCAGGAATGTAACGGTAGTCCGCAGCCGACTCCTTAAGGCGTTGTGATTGTGTTATGAGGCTTTTTTCGTTGAATCCGCGCGTCTCCTGCTTGACTGCGATGCCTCGTTTCATAAGGCTTTTCTGGCGGACTATTTCGTATAGGACGGCTTTGTATGCGCCGTGGACGCTGTTTATGTTCTTGATTTCCACCTTGCTTCCGCCTTCAATCGAGATGTTCACGTCCGCGCGCATTATTCCGCCGACGTCTGCGACGCGGCCGGTGTACTTGAGCAGGTTTGTGAGCTCCTTAAGGAAGTTGCGCATCTCCTCCGGGCTGTGCATTTCAGGCGCGCTAACAATCTCAATCAACGGGCAGCCGCTTCTGTTGTAGTCAACCCGTCCGCTATCTAGGTCGTATCTTCCGGGGTCTTCTTCTATGTGCACTTCCCAGAGGCCTATTCCGTTTAGTTTTCCTTTTTTTCCTATTGGTTCGCTTGTGCGTTGGTATCCGCTGGGTAGGTCTGGGTAGTTGTAGTGTTTTCTTTTTATGAAAATGTTTTCTTTTTCTATTTCGCAGTTCAAAAGTTCCGCTATCATTACGACGGTTTCTATCGCGCTTTCGTTGATGGGGTACGGTTTGCTTCCGGGCATTCCGGTGCAGACGGGGCAGACGTTTACGTTTGGCGTCTCCAGCTCGTAGTAGTTGGTTGGGCATGAGCAGAATAGTTTCTGCTGTGTCTTAAGTGGCACGTGGACTTCCACTCCGATTGTTACTGAGACTTTCTCCTCGTCCATAGGTTGTTGAATGAATGGGGAAACGGGGAAATTAAAGGGTGGTTTTAACGTAGTTTTCCCCGGTGTTAATGGACTATGAAGGTTGTTTCAGGCGGAAAAGGCAGCAGTCAGGTTGACCCTGACTTGGTTGCTTCATTGTTTCCTTCAGTTCCAGACTTCATTCAACATAGGATGACGAGGGTCGCCGCCGAAGCCCATGAGATGTATCTGCCGGCTGTTGAGGTCGGCGGTGTTCGTCCGGCCAAAGCCCACAGAGACCCTGCAGCAGCTGATGTGGTTCCAACCGAAGTTTTCGCCAGGATGGACCGCATCGTCACCTCCGACTTTAAGACGTTGAAGGAGGGCGTCGACTACGACAAGATTCACGGCACTGGGTATAAGGATGGGAAGGGAAGCTTCAGGACTGTTTCATTCATGCTTCCTGAGCCGATACAGGTAGGAAACCATACGATTTACGCCGTCCGGCTGAAAGGAGTCGCCTTTGACCCAAGCAACCTCGACAGGGAGTTTGATTTGCTTAGGATGCAGGCAGAAGTTATGGGGTGGAAGGTGCCTTCCCGCGCCGTCCGAATGGACTGGTATATTGATGAGGCAGGAAAGGTCGTTCAGACCCCTCACGTGAATGAGCCGCTTGGAGGAGGATTTTTATCCGAGACTTTAGGCGAAGCGCGAGCTCACCGCAGATGCCTAAACGGAGGCGAAGACGTAGATTACCCCCTGAATTGGTATGAGTACGACCCCAGTATCGTGCCGCCCAACGGCCTTAGGTTGGGTGCTATGGCAGTGGGTTTGACTTCGCCTTCTCGACTGTATACTGGGGCGGTTATAGGAAATCTTTCGGAGGAGTATGACCCGGTTGTAAGCAAGGGCGACATGAGCGTCATTGATGAGTGGCGGGAAAAAACTCATGCTGTTTTCCTGGCGTACGTGAGACGACTGGCGAGGTGGCATAGGAGGGATGACGCGGCAGGCAAAGAAGGCTTTTACCATGAAAGCCCTCATCCAGGCCAGTTTTATTTCGCCCACGACAACTGGGAGAGAATAGCTTCCGCGCCCGCCGGCGAACGCATGATAGCAGCAGACCTGCTTAACGTCGAACCTCTGACTGAAATGCCATACGCGCAGAAAATCGGCTGCATAGCACTCGACCTCAAGTCGATGCTCGCTTACGCAGGAAGATACGACAGTTACCCCCTCTTCAACCAAAGAGGCTTTGACTTCATGAGCGTGGCCATGCAATACTTCGACGGAGTAGACGACCGCTTCCTACTCGACCAACTCGCCTCCTTCTCCAAGATTGGCCAAAGCGGAAGACCAGCAATTGAAAACCTCTTCCAGCTGTCCGCTGAACGCAAACGGCCGATAATCGAGTTTGGGGATAATCCCTTGGTTAAGGCGTTGAAGATGCAGTATCCTGAGTAGCTTGCTCTTTAACGACGCAATCCCGTTATTATTTGATGCGCATCATCTACGGCCAGAAGGGGCCTGACGACATTCCGTGCACATTATACGACCTTACTGGTTCCGTGTATAGTCGGCCTTTGTTTTTGGAGTTTGATGATTTGTTTTACAGGCATTTTCGTACTGAGGACGTCAAGAGGATTAGCCGGGTTTTGACTTCGAGGTTTGATAGTTTGGTTGAGGGGGTGGATTACGAACGTAAAGTGGGTCAGGTGCCTGGTCGCAGCCGGTCTGTGGTGGTGCCTTTGAGGAATGAGGTTTCTGGTGACGGGCCGCTTCCGTCTTACGATAGGATTCAGTTGAAGGGGAGTGTTTTTGATCCTAAAAGGGTGAATGAGGAGAGGTTTGATTTGATTGAGGCTCATAGGGTTCTTGAGGGTGAGGATATCCCTCGTGTGGAAGGCTCTTTTCGAACTGATTCACAGGCTACTCCCGACGGCGTGATAATCCCGAGGATTAGGCCTAATGAGCCGTTGGAGGCTATGTTCGGGTATCTTGCGAGGCAGGAGTTTAGGGTGGCGTCTTTGGCTTTGCGGGCTGGTTGTTTGGTTCATCCTGTTGCTTTGTATGGGCAGTATCAGCAGGCGGTTGATGTTCCGGAGGTTGCTGCGGCTTTCGGTCATAGTCAGATTGTGCCTTTGGGCGTTGTTGGCACGCTTCTGCCTAAGAGGTCCGAGGAGGAGGAGTTGAATTTGCATTCGGGTACGCAGTTTTTGAATAAGGCGCAGGGTGGTTACGCCGATTGTGAGGAGGAGGGTAATCAGGTTGGGATGGACGCTTGGAAGGATATTATGGGTGGCGTTGTGGCTGCGTCGGCTTTGGGTTTGAGGGTTTTTTACGATAGGGGGTTTGTGCATTTGAGCGGGCATGGAGGGAACATTGAGCATACGGTTGAGATGGTGAGCGGAGGAACAACGGCTCTTTCGAGTATCCGGGCCGGCAGCGTTAAGAGCAATCTGTTGGATTATTCTTGGGCGTTCATGAGGGACCTGCATGATTCTGAAGTCGTTAAAGACATGCCTGCGCCGCAGAGAATCGCCTACCACGCAATCCAAATCAGGCAGAGTTTGCTGCCAGTGCTTCGGGTGGACGAGCAGTTGAAAGAGAATTTAGGAGTCGACGTCGGTCTTGGGCGCGCCTACATGGACGCCTGCTTCTACGACGTAGACCCCGAATTAAGGCGGCAGCTTGGGGAAGCGGCAGTCAGAGGAAAAGTCGAAGGAGGATACTTGGGGCTGCCGCTTGTGGACAGCGTATTACATGCGTCAACGGAAGAACATAAACCGCTTATGGATTTTTCCGGCAGTCCTTTAGTCAGGGCGCTTAGGCAGGTTGAGGGTGTTTAATCGGATTTAACCTTCTGTTTCCCCGTTTTTTACTGTATGCTGCATGGTGGAGGCGTTGGTGGCGGGCGGAAGGGTTCTGTTGTTCAGCCGGGTGCGCCTGATTTGATGGTGCCGGACAGGTTGGTTGACGCGGGAGTCTTTAGGTACGAGGACGAGCCGCAGATGATTATCCGGGTTTATGAGAATACTTATCCGCCAACACGCGAGCTCACAAAGATTGTCGTGGATGCTATGGGGGACTTGACGGGGAAGCGCGTCGTGGACGCCGGGTGCGGCACCGGCGTGTTGTCTGTTGCCGCCGCATTAAAGGGTGCTTCACGGGTTTTGGCCGTTGATTCTAAGGGGGATTGCCTTTCTTGCGCGAGAGATAATGCTTTGGCCAACGGCGTAGACAATGTTGTTGCCCCCGGCTTAAGCGACTTGTTTAGGCAGGTGGGGGGTAAGCATAATCTTTTCGTTTTCACTCCTTCGCCGTATCCAGGATACGATAAGGCTTCGAAAACGCCCCAATACCAGCCGGTGGAAACTGTGCGGCGGTTCTTCTAAGAAGTGCCCCGCCTGCTTGACCCTGACGACTGGAGGATACTCTTCAGGTGGAGCTATTATCCGAAGACTGGAAGAAGCGACGAATACACAAGGGAGGTTCGGGCAGCAGTCAACGCATTCTGCCAATCAAACGGCGCCGAAATCCGGCAGACCAACATAGAAACGACTATGCCGTGGCCCGCAGTATTCGAGGACCTCAGGAGGTTCGGGCAGGCGACGACGAAAGAACAGACTACTTTGTTCGAGATAATTCCTAAGAAAAAGATTTAGGCGGGATTATCTTTGGGTAGTCAATCCTGCGATTTCTATGGCGTTTCCTACGTGTTCTATTATGTGCTCAACCATCCCCGACGGAGTGTCCGGCGGCCATCTTCTAACCAGCTGTTTTTTCAATGCCTGTCCGGAGGGCGTTATGTCGACGCCTCGAATGCTCATTCTCTCGAGCGCCTCCGCCGCCCTCCATACTGTGTGGGGGTCATCGCTTTCAAGCGCCGCAGAAAGAGGCATAACCGACGTATAGGTTCCGACTTCACCCAGCAGAGTGCATCCGCTCCAGCGGACGAAAGGGATTCTGCTTTTAACGTGAGGAAAAACTTCTAACTCCAGACCCTCCTTCAAAGGAACCCCGGCCAAAGACGCTTCCACTAAGGCCACGCAAGCAGATGAGATAAGCGGGGGATTGTGTGATGATGCGATGAAACCTTCTATGACGGGCGCCGACGAAGCAACAGCTTCAAGGGCAACACCTCCGGCCGCAAGCCCAGCTATTGCGCCGCATGCCGAGGAGGAGACCCACGGTTTGCTGTGGTTAAGCAGCTCACATACTCTTTTTGCGTTTTGGGTTAATTCCTCTATTCCTATTCTGCTTCGGGCTATTCCGCCGTAGGCTACGCAGCCGGAAGCGCAAACTTCTTCTCTGGGGTCGTATATAGCTTGAATGGTCGGCGTAACCGCTGAATTCAATCTTTCCCGCTCATGGTAGTTATGCCAAATTGCGCCTAACGCGCCTATTGCACCTAATGCGGAGGATTTTTGCTTGGTTTCATCTTGGGACGCTAGAGCCACTATTGCAGAGGCTGTAGAGGGGGGTATTCTGTACCCTGAAGGAGCGTTGGCTAAGTCGGCTATTGAGCCGCATACTGCAGTGTTTACTGAAGGTTCCTTCGAGGGGATTAGTTGAGTTAACTGGGGTGTTGCGCCGTAGAGAACCTTGTATCCGACATCGGCCAACGCCAACTTCCCGAAAGTCAACGCCGCGGCCGCTACGATAGTCGGCTCTTCAGAGCTTAGTGCGTCCACGACGGCAGGTACCGCGGTTTCGGCTTCGTTTAGGCCTTGTCCGTTGGATACGAGTCCGGAGAGGCAGTATAGTGAGCTTGTTTTTACTTTGGGGTTGTTTGATGTTATGCATTTTGTTGCTCCCGCTGCGAATGGCGTAATGTCGTATTGTCTTCTTTTTTTGTGTAGGTCGTATGCGAAGGATAGTAGGGCTGTTTGGACTTCGGGGGCGTTTGTCGTGCTAAGTAGTCTTGCTGCGGGTTCTATGAAGCGTTCTAAGTTTGCTCCTTCCACTACCAGAGTCTTTAGGCTGTATGTTGCGGCTGTTTGTACTTGCGGGCTGATTCTTCTTCCGAGGCTTTTTCCCACCAAGCCGCATATGTCGTTCCAGCTGTTTTTTAGTTCGTCTGGAGTGAGCAGGCGGATGCTTTGGACGGCGTCGTTTTGTCCTTGCCGGGATAGAGCTTCGAATGTTTCCGCCCAGTGCTTGAGTTCTTCTGGAGTGGGTTTGCGTCTTTCGCCTCTTGCCTGCACGTTTAGTATCGAGTAAAATGTGGTATTATAGCAGCTTTATCGAAGAATATAGGGTTCCACATGGAATTCCTCTTTCACCTGTCTGGCGAGCACCCTGAATTTCCAGTCGCTGAAATAGAGGGGGTTCTTGCCGGCGAGGAGGCGGAGTACAAAGTCGTCGGCCGCGTTCGTGATAAGCGTCTTCTTTTTGTTGAGGCGGCTGTGGATGATTCTGCGTTCATAGGGCGTCTTGCTTACACTAAGGAGGCGGGGCAGGTTCTTGCTCCTTTGGATGATTTTGCGCGCATCAGGGAGTCTGTTTCGGCTTTGTTTCAGAAGGGGTCTGGATTCAGGGTGCGATGCAAGTCTCATTCAATTGAGGAGGAGTTGGGCGCCTTAATCCACAAGGAAGGGTACAATGTGGACCTTGATGAACCAGACTTTGAAGTCGGATGCTACGAAGGAACAGTGTTCTTGAGCATACCCACCGCCGAAGAACTGGGGAAAAGGAGGCCTCAATTTAGGCCTTTTTTCATGCCTATGAGTTTGCATACTAAGTTGGCGCGCGGCATGGTGAATCTGGCGGCGGTGAAAAGAGGCGACGTACTTATGGATCCGTTCTGCGGCACAGGCGGAATATTGATTGAGGCGGGTTTGATGGGATTGCAGCTGGCGGGTTACGACTTGGACAGCAGGATGGTGAGGGGCACGCAGGAGAACCTTAATCACTTTGAATTGCCGGGGCGCATACTTCGCGGCGACGCTCTCTCTCTTGATGAGAAGGTTGACGCTGTAGTCACAGACCCCCCGTACGGCAGGTCTTCTCCGGTCGGCGGAAGAAAGCCGGCAGACCTCATTATGCAGTTCGCAAATAAGGCGGGAGACTACCTTAACCCCGGAGGAAGGCTTGTTTTCGCGGCGCCTTCAGAGACGGAATTCAAACTACCCGACTTCGAAGTCTTAGGAACATACGACCTCAGAGTCCACAAGAGTCTGACTCGGCGCATAACCGTGGCGGAAAAATTGATTTAACCGGACTTAGTTGGTTTATGGAGGTTTGCCATGCCAGAATTCTTCGTGACATCCGCTAAGGTATTATACGTGTAGACCTAATTTTCTCTATGGTATTCGCTGAATTCATCGTACTGGTCATATTCCTTTTTCTTCTCACTAAGTCGTCGTCGCTTGTTGTGGACAACGCAGTGAATCTTTCAGTATTCTTCGGAGTAAACCAGCTTGCTACGGGGATGCTGCTTGTGGCCGTTTCCACTTCGCTCCCGGAGCTTGCTGTTTCTGTTACGTCGTCTGCGGCAAATCAGGGTGCGATAGCTGCGGGAAACGTTTTCGGTTCTAACATCGCCAACATACTTTTGATTTTGGGTGTTGGAGCGTTCCTTTACGGATTCAGCGTGGGCAAGGAGAATCTGCCTGATTTGGCTTTGGTTCTGATGCTTACCACGCTGATTTCAGTAGACATACTTTTTCATTCGCAGATAACGGGGGATGCGCTCGGCTTTTACGAGGGCTTTTTGCTTCTGCTTTTGGCCATCTGGTATGCCTTCCGCATGCTTTCTAAGAAGAGGTTGGTTGGTGGTGGAAGTGAGAGGCGGATAAGTAGGCATGAGGGCTTTACTTCGTTTTTACTTTTCTTTGCGGGTGTTATCGGCGTCATAATAAGCTCTAGTCTGGTGGTGGACTCTGCCGTCAAGCTTGCGACCGTGCTGGGATTGTCGAAAAGTTTCATAGGCGCCACATTGATTGCGGTGGGTACTTCTTTGCCGGAGTTGTCCGTTGACTTGCAGGCGATACGGAAAAAACATTACGGTCTTGCTTTGGGGGATGCGATAGGAAGCAACATGGCGAATCTGACGCTTGTGCTTGGCGCTGCCGCAGTAATAAACCCCATCTTGGTTAAGCTTCACGTTTTCATAGCTGCGTTGTTGTTCGCGGTAGTGGCAAACACCATGTTCTTCTATATAGCGGTGGTGAAAAAGCAGTTCGGGCGGCGGGAAGGCACTATGATGCTCGCCCTTTACATCGTCTACCTCGCTGTGATATTCGCCCTACAAATTAGCGACGCGACGGGAGTTTAGCCTGCTCGCACAATATTATTACGCTATTCGTAGATTATCCACAAAAATGATGCTGCCAGAATTGATGCCGGGAATAGAATTCCAGATGAGTCTACTGCTGTTTTTTTCGCTGGTAGGCTACCTTCTGGCGTCCAGAGTAAACCAGTCAGCAGTCATAAGCGAGATTATAGTGGGACTATTAATCGGCCCCAGCGTCCTGGGCGTGATCACATACACAGATTTCGTCAGAAGCATAGCGCAGTTGGGCGCCATAATACTACTTTTCGTGGTCGGCTTGGAGTTCAAGTTTGAGGAAATATTCCGGTTGAAGTACGCCGCAATAGCCCTCGTCGGAGTCGTATTGCCCTGGGTCGGCGGCTACTTGACCGCAGTTTACTTTGGATTTGGCTTTGTCTCTTCCGTATTCGTGGGTACCGCGCTTACTGCCACAAGCATAGCGATAACCGCAAGCGTCCTTAAGGAGATGAACAAACTGGGCACGCCGGCCGCCAAAGCGATAATTGGAGCTGCTGTAATAGACGACATACTAAGCCTTTTGGCTCTCGCATTCACCAATCAGATATCCGACGGAAACATAGACTACCTGTCGATCATCGCAGTCCTATTAAAAGCCGTTCTGTTTCTTGTCGTGGGCTCTCTGCTGGGGAAATATTTTTTCAACAAGAAAATCGTCGAGTTCGACTCCTCAAAAATGGCAAAACGATATCCTGAAATGGCCTTCATCTACACGATGGCGATCGCCTTTTTATACAGCATGATAGCCGAAACCATAGGGCTGTCGGCCATTGTCGGGGCGTTTATAGCTGGGGTTTCCATGGGCAACGTAAAACTGAAGAACAGCTTGGACTTCAAGGAAGGATCGAATTACTTCCACGTGATATTCGCATCCATATTCTTCGTCTCTCTCGGAATAATCGCAGACCTGCATGCGCTCAATACTGGAACGATAGCATTCCTCCTTATACTCACCGTCGTCGCAGTACTGACTAAGGTCGTAGGATGCGGCTTCACATCCAAGCTTGTGGGATTCAGCAACAAGGATTCCATAGTCATAGGTTTCGGCATGTCTCCCAGGGGGGAGGTCGCCATGATTGTGGCCCTCATCGGTTTGACTAAGGGGGTGATACATCAAGACGTTTACGTGACTCTGGTCCTTATGAGTTTGCTGACCACCGCCGTAACGCCTATGATACTGCGAAACGGAGTATACCGCTGAAGATTACGCCTTACAGCAGGTGATGCGGCTCCGGAATCAACAATCACGTTGCTACTTTTTACAAAGTACGGCATGCTGATTAACCTTATTAAAGCCCACATCTAAATTATCGCCGAAGGCAAACAAAGCAAAAACATGGTGAGATGAAGGTTTCCGTAATAATACCAGTTCTAAATGAAGAAAAAACAATAGCAAGCGTAGTCTCCCTGGCGAAGAAAAACCCGGCCGTAAAAGAAGTCATCGTCGTCGACGACCGTTCCACAGACGACACTGTGGCTAACGCAAAACAGGCGGGCGCAACAGTCATAGTTAGCACCAAGAGGGGGAAAGGCATTTCGATGCTTGAAGGCCTCATGGTTTCCAAAGGGGATTTTTTGGTTTTCCTCGACGGCGACATCGCCAATTACGAGCCGGATGTGGTTGAACGGCTTATACGCCCTTTGTTGGACGATGAGGCCGATTTCATTAAGAGCACTTTCGAGCGTCAGGCGGGTAGGGTGACGGAGTTGATGGCGAAGCCGCTTTTGAACTTGCTTCTGCCGGAGGCTTCGTTGTTTGCCCAGCCTTTGAGCGGGATTATTGCGGGGAAACGCAGTTTCTTCGAGAAGGTGGAGTTTGAGAATGATTATGGCGTAGACATAGGGTTGCTCATCGACATGATTCAGCTGGGGGCGAGGGTGAAAGAAGTTAGCATAGGCCGAATAGACAATAAGATGAAGGATTGGCAGCATCTTTCCCCCATGTCTGCGGACGTTGCCCGGGCTATTCTTAAGAGGACTAAGATTCGGCCTTCGTACTTGTTTGAGACTTTTGAGTATTCTCAGGTAGCGTTGGATCCGTTGGAGCATGCGGTGAAAGAGAATCTTCGCGGTAGGACCAAGATGGTCATATTTGACTTGGACAACACGCTTCTTATGGGGCGTTTCATAGAAAAGGCCGCGATTGAGTATAATTTCTCCAAGGAGCTTAGGGGCATTAGGTCTCAGACTAATGAGCCGTTTCTTACGACGAAACTCGTCGCACGGCTGTTGAAGGGGTTGAATGTTTCGCAGCTTCTTGCAGTCGTCGAGAAAATCAGCGTGATACCTGGTACTGGGGATGTGATTAAGGAACTGAAGGGTCGGGGGTATGTTGTGGGGATTGTCACGGACAGCTATGAATTCGTCGCCAACCAGGTGGCGCATAAGATAGGGGCGGATTTTGTTATTGCCAACGAGCTTGAGTTCTCCAAAGGTGTTGCCACAGGGGAAGTGAAGATACCGTCGTATTACACTAAGAACAGCAAAAGCGTCTGTAGACATAATCTGTGCAAAAGCAATGTTCTAGTCCACTTAAGCAACCAGTACTCCATACCCCTAAAGAGCGTTATGGCGGTCGGAGACGGAGAAAACGACGTATGTATGGTGGAACATGCCGGTTTAGGCGTGGCTTTTTGCTCAAATAACAATAAACTGAACTCGGTCGCAGACGTGATTATCCGCAAAAAAAGCTTCAAACCCCTACTGGAGTACGCGCGCTGAAACGATTTAATAGTCTGCATCTAATAGAAAGGCAATGGTTGGGGAGGTTTGTTTGTGGAGATTTCTACGGTAATACTTTTTGTGGGCTTGCTCATTTTTCTGGCTCATCTGTTTTCAGGGTTGTTTGAGAGAACCAGGATTCCGGACGTTCTCCCCCTGGTTTTCATAGGGCTTCTTTTAGGCCCATTATTTGGTTTTATAACTCCAGAGACGTTCGGCCAAGTCGGCAACGTCTTCATCAGCATCACTCTCGTAGTCATACTGTTTGAAAGCGGCATAGGGCTTAATTTTTCGACATTGCGGAACTCATTTGGAGGCGGAATAAAACTGACGGTAATCAACTTTGTTGTAACAAGCATGGCCGTTACCACGATAGTGATTCCCTCCGGCATGTCAATTCTCAACGGCCTTATTTTGGGCGCGATACTTGGCGGCACGTCTTCCGCGGTCGTAATCCCTATTGTCGGGAAACTTAGGCTTCAGGAAAGCACGCGCACAAGCTTGATTTTAGAGTCCACTTTCAGCGACGTCTTATGTATAGTCGTGACTTTGGCACTGATTCAGGCAGCGACATCTAATGATTTGAAGCCGATCGGGATTTTTGGAAATATTATCGCCTCCTTTTTTCTTGCAGCGATAATAGGCGGGTTTTTCGCCCTCTTGTGGGCGTCTATTTTGTCCACTATACGCCGCCTAGAAAACAGTATTTTTCTAACTCCGGCTTTTGTTTTCATCATTTACGGCATGACAGAGATGCTGGGGTACAGCGGCGCAATAGCATCCCTCACATTCGGCGTTACGCTGGGAAACATTCGAAGCATTCCTTTCGTCAGCAGTCACGGCCTAAAGCTACCTTTGGTCGGAGGTAGAGCAATACAGTTTCAGCCGATTAGCTTAAACAAGACTGAGAAAACGTTTTTTGCAGAGGTGGTGTTCCTCCTTAAGACATTCTTCTTTGTTTACCTTGGTTTGTCCATCCGCCTGAACGCCTTAAACATAATCATTGTTGGGCTGCTGTTTACGCTCATTATGTTCACTATCCGAATTCCTATCGTACGCCTGTCAATGAATAAGACAACGCCCAAGCTGGACGCCTCCCTCGCAGCAGTAATCGTGCCTAAAGGTTTGGCTGCGGCAGTACTTGCGTCATTACCCTTACAGGCAGGCATCTTAAACGGCCAGCTAATGCAAGACATCGTATACTCAGTCATCCTATTTTCAATAATAGCGACAGCAATACTCACTTTCCTAATCGAAATAAACAAGATTAAACAGCCGTACACCCGCGTTTTTTCAAAATACGCGTAATATGCAACCCAACTCAGAAGCAATACCATATGCTGGACTTTCCACAGACGAGGCCGAAAGCAAACTGACGAAATTCGGCTTAAATGACATAAAGGAGAAGGAGACGAGCCCATTAATCGAGTTTCTACGGTGGTTTGTAAAACCTGTTTCGCTCATGATAGAGGTGGCGTTGATTCTGTCTTTTCTTACAGGAAGGGAGGACGACGCCGCAGTAATACTCTTTATGCTAGTTGTCAACGTCGTCATCTCCTTTTATCATGAGTATCACGCAGAGAATTCCATAAAGAAGCTCAAAGAAATACTGAACATCAAGTCCAAAGTCATACGCGAAGGCAAAGAATACTTGATTGATTCGACGCTCATAGTGCCGGGAGACATCATAGTGCTGGAAAGAGGGGATGTTGTGCCGGCCGACCTTGTGATACTCGAATCCTCAGACTTTTCAGTCGATGAATCAATGCTGACTGGCGAATCTTTTCCAGTCCAGAAAGGCAAAAATGAGAAGTTGTTTTCCACCTCGATTGTGAAACGAGGAAAGGCAGTGTGCGAAGTCTCGGGTACCGGCAGACAGACGTATTTCGGCAAGACCCTGAAGTTCATTGAGACAGACGGAAAGCAGAGTCTTGTCGAGAAAGATGTGTTGCGAATAACCAAGTTTCTCATGGCGATAGGGGTCGCTTCTATGATAGTCCTTAGCGTTTATTTTCTGCGTGTAGGGCGGCCTTTTTTGGAGGTGCTGAATCTTGCGATAAGTCTGGCGATAGTCAGCTTCCCCATAGCGCTGCCGACGGTGATAACTTTGGTTACGTCCATTGGCGTATACGAGTTGTCCAACAAGCACACCGTAGTAAGGAGGCTTGCTTCGCTGGAAGACTTGTCGAACACCGAGATATTGTTCACTGACAAAACTGGGACCATAACAAAAAACGAGATTACTGCCTCGATGCTTTTGCCTTACGGCACTACGGAGGAAAATCTTTTACAACTTGCTTGCGCGGCAAGCGACAGATCAATAAACGACGTAATCGATGGCGCCATCCTAAAGGAGGCGGAAAACAGGAAGATAGACAAGCCTTATGAGGTCATTTCGTCTGTTCCCGCCAGTTCTGAAAGCAGGAAATCCCAAGCCAAAATAAGGATGGGCGGGAAGGAGCTAGATATTATTAAAGGGGCGTACAACGTCATTGAGTCTGAATATCGGCCGGATGAAGAATCCAAAAGAATCTTCGAAGAGCAAATCAGGAAATACTCGGGGGAAGGATACAAGATAATAGCCGTAGCTTACAAAGAGCACCCCTCCAGGGAATACAAATATGCAGGCTTGATACTTCTTCTGGACCCGCCAAGAGACGACGCCAAGGAGGCTATAAGATTTATTCATGAGTATCACATCAGCGTGAAGATGCTTACGGGGGATAATAGGTATATCGCGTCTAAGATAGCTTCGGACTTGGGGATAGGCAGCAGAGTCTTTTCTTCGAAAGAAACCGCCAGAAGTTACGACTTGAAGACGATAGAAGAATATGACGTTTTCGCAGAGCTGTATCCGGAAGACAAATACGGGGTAATAAAACGAGCTAAAGAGAAGTACATCGTCGCGGTCACGGGTGACGGAGTAAACGACATACCTGCCATAAAGGAGGCGAACATAGGAATCGCGGTGAGCACCGCGACAGACGCGACCAAAAGTTCGGCTGACGTGGTCCTACTTTCACCCGGCATATCGGTGATAAAAGATGCCTTGGTAGAGAGCAAGAAGATAATCCATAAAATCTATTATTACTCCGTCTACAGAATATCGGAGAGCTTCAGGGTTCTGATGACGATACTCTTTATCGGACTATGGCTGGGCAGCTACCCGCTCACACCCCTCCAGCTGATCCTCCTGTCGCTACTAAACGACCTGCCCATAATAGCCATAGCATTCGATAAAGTCCAAATATCAAGCAGGCCTGAAAAAATAGATTTTTCCAAAAGGACCAGACTCAGTCTGGCGTTGGGCTCGGTCGGACTCGCCAGCAGCTTGCTTATGCTTTGGCTGGCGATGAACGTATTCCATCTTTCTTCAGACGCGATTCAGACGGCCTTTTTCCTCAAGCTTTCGATTGGAGGGCATTTCCTGTTGCTTGTGGCAAGGGCTGAGAATGCATGGTACAAATCAATGCCGAGCAAAACGCTTTTATCCGCCTTAATAGGGACGCAGATACTAGCTTCTATGCTTGCGTTGTTCGGAGTGTTTATGCCAAAACTAGAGCCCCGATTCGTGCTGTTCGTCTGGGCGTATACTTTCCTATGGATGCAAATCAGCGACACCCTAAAGATAGCGTATCAACGTAAACAGAGCACTAATGCGCAAACAAGCGGATGACGTATTTTATTCTCGTTAATGCACTATGATCGGCCCCACTGATGAACGCTCTATGATTAGGTGCGTTTTCAGCGTACTACCCTGAATTTTTGCGTGCTGAACTTGCTTTTTCCTTCCCACTTCGCCTTCGCCGTCTTCTTCTGCGATGACGCTTCGAAATCTCTGGCGGCTTTCATTTCAGACGCCTTGAAGCGCGGAGCAACCAGCACCTCCCAACCTTTTGTTTCGCCTGACGAGTCGACGAAGCGGCAGCGGTAATAAGGCATGTACATTAAGCCGAGAGGCGTCACGTCGCCTTTGAACGCGTGCCGCATAAGAGGCAGAAGCTCCAGCGAGCCGTACCTGGGCTCGTCAACCGCAAAATCCTCCTCCAAACCCTTCTCTATCACGAGGAACTGCAGGAGGCTGTAGCTTCCTCCTTCAAGGTGGGGCAAAGGAATTTTCGCTTTCACCATCTCCTTTTTCTCCTCCTCCTTCTTGTCGTCTTTCTTGCCTTCTCCGCCTGTGGACATGGCGGACAACAGCTCGTTCATTATTATGACTATGTTCTCGTTGATGCTTTCAACCAGGCCTTCCAGGAAAGGCTTCTCAGACGCCTTCTTTTCCGCGTCATCATAAACTTCCACCAGCTCCTTTTTCTTAAGGAGAGCCACCACTCGGGGGTCAAGGACCGCCTTGGGGGCGTCGCCGTGGGTGACAAGCTCGAGTAAGGTGGTCCGGGATTCGAACGGCAAGTCGAGTATGGTCGCGAAAATCTTGCTGCTCTTTATTGCCGCCTCAGTCTGAGTCTTGCCCTTCTTCTTTGGGGGAACCACGTTGTACAATTCAGCGGAAAGAAGATTGACGAACACCAGCTCCTCAGTCTCAGACGACATGAGAAGACCCGCCTCCGCCTCCTCCGTTTTAGTGTGGGCTACGCGGAATATTTCCACGGGAGCGAACCCGCCCACCACCTCGGCCGGCGACGATTTGCCGCCGAAAAGGCTTAGCGGCTTTTTCCTGTTTTTGAGCCCTGCGAAGTAGTCTTTCGCCTGCGAAAGCGACAATCCCAGGTCGAAAGCATGGACTTCGCCTTTGTAGTATTTTTCGTCGAAACCAAGGCTTTTTAGCGACTCCATGATATTGTCCCCGCTTTTGCTTTCGCGCGGCTTCTGCGATTCCACGCTCTCCACAAGCTTGTATTTTCCAAGCAAACTGACAGGAGAAGTCTTCGACAACTCAACCGCCTCGTCCGAAAAGCTCCCAAGCGTTATGTAAGCGGACCGGGCAGCCTGCTTCAAACGCATCCTCTCCAGAAGCTCACGAATCTTGTCCGCCCCCACCACCTCGTTAGAAGGAGACGCATAAATCAGCGAGAAAATGCGGCCGCCCATGGGGTTGGTGGTTTTGGCGAGCATGTCCCATCCGCCTTCTAGCCGGGGCTCTTTGGAGACTATTTCGAACCCCATTTTTTCTATGAACGCGGATACTAGGCGGTCGAACGTCTTGGAGTCCACTGGTCCCGTCGGAATCCTAAATGCTTCCACCGGCTGGCACCTCCTGGTTGAATTTTGGGGCGAACAATGTTTCCTCGCGGAATCGGCCTTCTGCGTCCACTATTTTGGCGCTGTAGTATGGCATGTATGTGACTTCGGTGAATATTACTGGTTCTCCGAATAAGTCTGACAGCATGGCTTCTACTTGTTCTGGGGGGTATGTTATTTGGTCGGCGGGGTTTTTGCTTTC
>CABMCB010000008.1 GCA_902384455.1 uncultured archaeon | reverse complement strand
AGGGTGAATCTTATGCAGTAGAGTTCGTCTGATGATGCCACGTGGTATGTGGATAGCGTCGTCCAGTCGGAGTATGTTATGCTTGTGTTTGTTGGGTCTGTGTCTAGGTAGTAGTGGAATGCGGATATGTTTCTGAGGTATGCGTAGCGGTTTATCGGTGGGTTGAATGGGGCGTAGTCTTCTTCTGCGCGGAACGCGCTTTGGTTGTACGTCAAAAACCATGTTCCGCCAGCTTCAGTAAAGTTTGCTCTTATCGCGTTTGGCGGGTAGAACAGGCTTGTTGCGTTGTACACGTACGCTGGTGATTCGGGTTTTTGCGTGTAGTATTGGGTGTTGTTTGTTGGGGCGAGGTCGTATGTTAGTATGACGAAGTCTTGTGGCGGGAGGTCCTTAAGGAGGGTGAATCTTATGCAGTAGAGTTCGTCTGATGATGCCACGTGGTATGTGGATAGCGTCGTCCAGTCGGAGTATGTTATGCTGCCGTTGTTGTCTTGGACTTTGTACCGGTATATGTATAGTCCTGTTACTGGTAGTTCTATGCTGCGTTGGTATGTGCGCTCGTCTTGGCTGGCAAACAGCCTTAGTATGAATGGGCGGCTGTAGTTTTCGATTTCCGTCAGCACGTATGAGTCTGCAAGATTGCTTTCCGGCCTCATTAGGTCGAGTGTTACTGAGGTTACGTCGTCTGCTGTGTCGCTTACGTTCACTCTGAAAATTGCGGTCCTGTTTTCCTGCGTGTACGCTATTATTTGGTTTTTGATTGTGGGGGGTGTTGCTGCTGGTGTGCTGTTGGATTTTCTTATTGGGTCGGGAGAGTATGAGATTGTTGTGCCGTATGTGTCGGTTGCGTCAAGGCGCAACAGCACGTCTGAGCCCGCGGGGAGGGGGAAACTATATGTGTACAGGCGTTGATTTCCTGCTTCTTGCGTTGAATTTGGGCTGTACGCTGTCCAGCCGGTTGAGTCTGAGTATACTGACAGCACTGCGTTTTTAACTTCCGTTGAAGGCGTTAGTGTGGCGTTCACTGTCGCCTGTCCGCCCGTAGTCGTCGTGTTTATTGTTAGTAGCGTTATGTTTAGCGGGCATATGTCGCAGAGGTACTCGGTGGTGTTGCTGCAGCGCAGTGCCGTCGGCCTGCATGTGTTTGTTGGCGCGCAGTTTTCTGGTTTGGCAAAGTCGTATGTGGTTGTGCGGGTTGCGTTTTCTATTCCTCTGCTGTATAGTATTAGCCTTACGTCTGTGTAGTAGCATGTTTGCCAGGGGTTTTGGGGGTCGCAGTTTTCGTTTTGGTTTAGGAAGTGGGGTGTTTCCCTTATTGTGAGTATGTTGGGCCCTTGAGTTGGTAGGGGTTGGGGTATGCTTATGTTTTGGGGTACGCTTATGTTTTGGGTTACGTTTTGGGTTACGTTTCGCCTTACGTACTGGCGGCTTACGGTGAACAGCCCCGGAATGTCTTCCTGGTGGTATGTTCTGCTAAGGATTGTCCCTAAGCTTTTGTTTGTGGGCAGGGTGTAGAGGCCGCCTGTTGGTTGTAGTGTGAGGTTTATTGTGGTGTTTTGTCCTGTTGGTAGGGGGTTTGTTGAGTTTAGTTCTATTTGTGTTCGTGTGATTATTTCGCATGTGTATGTTGGGGGTGGGGCGCATGTTGTTATGTTCCAGACTTGGGGTACGGACATGTGTAGTTGCCATGGGTTTGTTTGGTTTATGTCGCCGGCTAGGGAGGTTATTGTTAGTGTGGCGTTGATTGTTTCGTTTCCGGGGTGGGTTCGTTCTTCTTCGGGTGTTTCGGGTATGAGGTCGAATGTGTATTGTACTGCGGTTACGTTTGATAGCCGCATTTTTTTGCTTTCTGGCATGTTGTATGTGGGGTCGTCTTCTTTGCTCATGTATCCTTGGTCTGCGGGGAGTATGTTGAAGTATTGGCTGATGTTGAGTGTTGTGTTTGCTTCGGTCTGGTTGAATGAGAGGATGCTCAGGTAGTATGTGGCTGTGGCGTTGAAGAGGTAGTAGTTGGGGGTTGTTGCGTTTATTTGGGTGTAGAGGGTTTGGTTGTTTAAGGGTATTATGTCGTATTCGAACATCTGGTAGTCGCCTACTTTGACTGCCTGGTGTGTTTGGAATTGTATTCGGCTTGTTTGGTTTTCGGTTATGTAGAGCGTGTTGTTTATGAAGTAGAACGGAGTGTATACGACGTTTCCGGTGGCGTCTTCAACTCTTACTCGGACGTAGTATTCGCTGTGTGTCGGCACCGTGTAGCTTTGTGAGTAGGCTTGGGGCGAGGCGAAAAGGTTTGATAGGACGGTAGTGAGCGGGGTTAGTCCTCTGGTCATTGCTAGCGTGAAGCTGCCGTTGTACATTGGTATTCGGGTTATGTTGTTTGGGGTGAGTATTTCGGCTTGTACGTTGTAGATGTCGTCTTGGGCGTCGTATGTGTTCACTTCGATTGCTATGCTCTGGTTGAAGAAGAGGTAGTTGTAGAGTGTGGTGTTTGTTATCTGCGGGCTTGTTGCGGGGTTGTTTGATGCGCCGGTGGTGAGGAGGTTTGGTTCTCCGTATAGTGTTTCTCCGAATTTGTCCGTGGATGTGAGGCGGTATATGTAGTTTCCGGCGGAGGGTACTGTGTATGTGAAGTTGTATGTTTTGCTGCCGTCTGTTTCTTGGCGTGTGCTTGTGGGAGTTATGTTTTGACATGTTGCTGCGGAGGGCGGCAACATCTGTAGTATTGCGTTTTTTTGCAGGTATCCTTCTTTGGATTGTATGCTGAAGTTGAGGGTTTCTCCTGCTGTGACGTTGCGGTTGTATTGTATTAGGTTTGTGGTGTTGATTCCTGCTTTGCCTTTGAAGCAGTCGTAGTTGGGGCTGTTCACGCATTTGTAGTCGAGCGGGTAGCAGTCGCCGTTTCCGGGGTAGCAAAATGTGCTTTCGCTTTGGTCGTCTACGTGCAGGTTTAGGACGTCTCTTTGCCCCCGGTTGTAGGCGAACAGTTTGACTCTGCCGGATGAGCAGTTGCTCCATGGGTCGGACGGGTCGCATTCTGTAAACTTCTGGTTGATTCTTGAGGGCACTTCCCGTATGAGGAGTATGTCTGGGCTTGGCATGAATTTTTCTGTCTGACCGAACGACTCTATAAGCTGGACTACTTTAGTCCGTATTGCTCGGCCTGAGCAGTATACTGTTTGGCTGCATAGTAAGCCGCTGTCGGGGGTGTATGTGCAGTTGTATGTGGTTTTTGTGAAGTCGCATGTTTCTTCGTAGCGTTGGAAGCTTGCGTCTAGTCCGTTTGTTTCTATGGTGTTTATGCGGTATGGGACTGTTGTTAGGTCTTCTCCTTTTCTGCCGCATTCGTCGGGTGTGACGTTTTCGTCTTTGCTTATGCATGCTTGGCAGTATTCGCTGCATGTGTTTGCTATGCAGGTGTATACGTTGTGTATTGCGCCATCTATGTCGAATGTGCCGTTGTATGCTTGGGTGCTTGTGTTTTGGTTGGGTAGGGGTGTGCTGGTGGCTTGGTCTGTTGTTATGTGTATTGTTGGGCCGTATTGTTTTTCGCATGAGTTTTGGGTTATGTTTGTGCAGATGACGTTTGTGGAGTTTTGGAAGCAGGTGTATGAGGGGTTGTCTGTGAGGTTTGTGTAGTGGGTGAATGTTTGGTTTTCTTGGAAGGATACTATGCTGTCGTAGTCTGTGTATCCTATTACTGTGTAGTTTCCGGGTGGTGAGCCTGCTGTAGCCCAGAATGTGAAGAAGAATGTTTCTTCTAGTGGTTCTACTGGGTCTGAGGGGTATCCTGAGCCGGTTAGGTTTGCTAGTACGTTGCCTTCGTTGTCTGTGACGTATATGTCGTGGAAGTGGCTGAGTCGTATGTTGCCGCAGTTGCTGAAGAACATTAGGAATACGACTGTTTGGTTTCGGATTATGTAGTCGGGTGCGTAGAAGTAGCTTATTAGTCCGCAGCAGCTTGCTTTTACTTCTACGTTTATTGTTAGGTTGTCTATTCTGAATCCGCCCAGGTCTACGGAGTAGAAGGAGGATGCGTTGGTGCTTGTTGATTCGCCGAGGGCGTCCATTGCGATTATCTGGTAGTCGTATATTCCGCTCATGTTTGGGGCGTATGCGTAGGTGTATAGTCCGCCGTAGGGTGTTGTTGTGCCGTTGGCGGGGTTCATCATGTAGTTGTTGGCTGTTCCGTATGGGTCTGTGATTCTTACTGTTATCAGAAGTAGGTTGCCGTCTGCGTCTGTGACTGTGGCGTTTATTGTGACGTTTTTTCCGAGTATTGTGAATTCTGGGTAGTGTGTTACGTGGTTTATTTCTGGGGCGACGGCTGATGCGTAGCTGGCGCTTGCTATGATTAGTAGTGCGGCTGCTATCAGTCTTATTTTTTCCATTTAGCGTGTATGACGTATGCTATTACGAGCGCGATTGCCGCTAAAATGGCTATTGCGGCGATTGTGATTAGTGGGCTGCTGGTTGTTTTTGGGGGTTTTGTGGCGTCTATTATGTCTGCTGTGGGTGTTTTTGTGGTTGTGTGTGTCTGCTGATTGTTTTGTTGTTGTTTCGTTGTTGTTTGGGTGTTTTGTTGGTTGTTGCCTGTGGGATTGTTGTTTCCTGTATTCTGGTTGTTTGTGTCTCCGGTGTTTATGGGGTTTGCGGGGTTGTTGGGGTAGTTTCCTGAGGGGCTGTTTGCTTGGCCTCCTTGGTCTGTGCTTCTGTCTGAGGCTGGTATGTATGGGCCGGTTTCTGTTCCGGTTGTGCCTGAGTTTTGGGTGTTTTGGTCGTTTGTTGTTGGGAATCCTTCTATGGGTCCGGGTGTGTAGGCGTAGAATGTTATTTCGCGTGATTGGGCTACTTTTTGTTGTATTCCTGGTGCGGATGCGCTTCGCGCGTTTTTTGCTATTGCGGTGAGTTTTATTTTGTATCCGTTTTGGGTTAGTATTGAGGGTATTCTGACTCTGACTTTTACGGGGTATGTTCGTATGTATGTTCCGGTGTCGGATAGGACGTACCATGAGCCTCCTTCGTTTGGCCAGTCGGTTGAGTTTGATGTTATTGTGATGTTTTGTGGGTCGATTCTTACCATGACTTCTGGGGGTGCTTCTACGTTGAATGTTATTTCTACGGGGGTTGATTCTAGGGTGAAGAATGAGGCTTGGAATGTGCCGTCTCCTCCGGCGGGTATTGTTAGGCGGGATATGTCTGTGATGCTTCCGAGGGTTAGGGTTGCTGCGTGGGCGGTTGACGTTAGAGTTGCGAGTATTAGGAGGGTTATTGTTGTCGTCTTGGCCCTTTTGTCCATACGTTTTAATTGGTTTTCCATGGTTTATATCGCCTTTTTTTGCCTTGTTTTTAGGGGCTTGTTGTGTTTGCCATTATGTATATTTGGCTTGTGTAGTGGTCGTACGGCACTGCCGGTACGTCTATCCAGAATGTTACGTTTGTGCTGACTCCTGCGGGTGCTGGCCTAAGTAGTTCTTCGTATGTTTCGTTTGTTCTGGTTCCTAGTCCGCAGTTTCCGCATTTGCACCATGTTACGTTGTATATTGGGATTACGTATCCGTTGGTTGGCGTTGTTGTCAGGTTGTCGCCGCGTATCCATAGTGCGTCTGCGTCGTTGCTGTTTGGGTCTACTGTTACGGTGAGGTTTGTTGGGGCTGGGGCGCACGTTGTTTGCGGGTCGAGTATGCCCCAGTCTATGCTGGGTGTGCTTAGGTTGAGGATTAGCACTATGTTTATTTTTATTGCGCTGTTGTTGGTTTCGTTTTGTGCGGCTTTTGTTGCGGTTAGTTTGGTGTCGAGGTTCCATGTGGATAGTAAGTCGCCTGTTGCGTTTACTGTCCATGTTAATGTGCAGTTTGTGTCGACTAGTGGGTTGTTTGAGCAGCTTTGGGGATTTGTTTCTGTGAGTATGTACATTGGGGTAGTTGAGCTTGTTAGGACGTTGGTGTCTGGTTCTATTGAGCTTACGTTGTAGCGTAGCGCCCCGGTGACTGAGCCGCAGTCGCCTGCGCATGTGACTGTGACGTTGACTGTGAATGTTTTGTTTTGGCCTACGTTCGTTAGTGATAGTTCAGGGGGCAGGTTCATGTGTCCGGTTATTACGCCGGTTATGGCTTCGCTTGTGAGCGTTATGTTGGCCCATCCTTGGTTTGTGGCAGTTGAGTTGTAGTAGACGTTTGAGTCGCCGGTTATGTTGCAGGAGACGTTGTATAGGCCTGAGCTCCAGTTTGTTGTGTTCCAGTTGAAGTGGGCGTGTCCTGTTGTGTTGCTGGTGTTTGTGCCTAGGAATGTTACTGTGGTCGTGTTTTTGACGTAGAAGTTTACAGCGTAGCCGTTTATCAGGTCTTCGTAATCGGTGTCTGCCACTTGGCAGACTAGGGGTATTATCGTTCCGGGAGTGTAGTTTAGGCCTACTGGCGTTGTCCATGTTATGTTGCTGTAGCCCCAGATGGTGAATGTTTGGATTGGTGTTGTGGTGTTTACGTTGCCTGCTGTGTCGTTTGTGTGGAGTCTCCATCCTACTACGGTTCCGGGTGGGAGGGCGGAGTCGACGGTCCAGATGAAGCTGCTTTGAGCGCTTGTTCCGGTTATGGCCATCGGGGAGCCGTAACCTGTCTGGTTCATCCATTGGCCGCCTGTTGATTCGTTTGTTTCTAGGGTGGCGTAGGATAGGTTGAAGTTGTCGGCCCAGTTGGCGGACAGGTTCATTGTTTCGTTGCGGTGTACGATGTTGCTTTGGATGCCGTATAGTAGTTGCATTACGTTTGAGTATGTGGGTGCTTGGCAGTCTAGGGAGAATACCCAGAAGGTTGTTGACGTGTTTGTGTAGTTTTCTGTTTCGGGGTAGTATGCTGTGATGTTGTGTCGTCCTACGTCGGTGTAGTTTGTCCTGTTTTCGAGTGGTAGTGAGGTGCCGTTGTTGATTAGGACTGAGTCGTTGTATAGTTCTAGGTAGCCTGATGGTGGCGCTATTAGGCCTGCGGATATGTTGGCCATTTGTGTGGGGCAGATGCTGATGTTGTTTGCTGCGCCGTTTAGTGTTAGGTTTATGGTTGCTTGGGCTTTGGCGACTGTGTATGTGAAGAAGGGTGTTTGGGTCCAGTGGTGGGCTGTGTCGTTTGCGTACATCCGCCATGAGTATGTGCCTGCTTTTAGGTGTTGGAATGTGTAGTTGTAGACGTTGTTTCCGCTGGATGTTAGGGTTATGTTTTGGAAT
Source organism: uncultured archaeon (assembly GCA_902384455.1). Taxonomy (GTDB): domain Archaea; phylum Altiarchaeota; class Altiarchaeia; order IMC4; family SCGC-AAA252-I15; genus CABMCB01. The sequence goes on along the minus strand of CABMCB010000008.1, from coordinate 7,026 downwards.
GTTCCTGTGAAGTTTTCTTCTATGTATACTTTGTCTACTGCGGTGGTTGCGTCTGTCCATGTGACGTTGAATGTGTAGTTTTGTCCGGGGGTGTATGTTGAGCCGGATGGCGGGGAGGTTCTGTTGTTGGTCCATGTTGGGCCGGTTGTGTCTATTGTTACTGTTCTTCTGTCTGTGGAGTTCCAGTATCCTGCGGTGTCGTTTCCGAATACTTTGTATGTGTATGTTCCGTCGGCGATGCTTGTTTTGTTTATGTGCCAGTTGGTGTTTGTGCCGCTCATTGTTCCGTTTGTGCCTGCCCATTCTATGCGTGCTGTTGCGAGTTCTTCGTTTGATGTGATGTTTATGTAGACCCAGTTTTGGTCTGTGAGTAGTGTGTTGTTTTCAGGTGTGATGTTTACGTACGATATTGCTGGTGGGCGTTTGTCGCGGGGGAATGCGACTGAGTATCCTTCATATACGTCGGATGTTGCGTCTGCTGTCATTACTGCGTCGCCGTAGTTTGTGAATTCTGTGGTGTTCCAGCGGAATAGCCCTAAGTCGACGTTGCTGTTTAGGCGTGCGCCTATGATTTTGATTGGGCTTGTGGGGTCGGGGTTTGAGTACATTGTTATGTATCGTCCTCTTGCGGCGTAGGTTGAATTTGTGATTATTGTGCCGGTGCATTGGGGCGCGCATCTTCTTAGGCTTAGCGTTGTTCCTGTGGTGTCTGTGTCCCATACTAGCATACCTACTGAGCCGGTTGGCTCCCACTCGAAGTCTGCGTCTCTTTCTGCGTTTACGTCCAATCCCGTGTCTACTTGGCTTGTCACTGTCCATGCGCTTCCGTCCCAGTAGGACGTGTGGAGGGCGCTTGCTGAGTCAACTATGACTGCTTGCATGTCGTCTGTTGCGGGGTCGGCTTTCAGGTTTATCCATTGGGCGTCGTTTGCTGTGCCGTCTATGTCGAAGTCTGCGGAGTTTGTCCATGCGTTTGACGCCCAATAGTATGTGGCTACGTTTCCGCTTGCTCCGTCGCCTGCTATAACCATCGCTTTGCTTGCGTCTGCGGCGTACCTTACGGCGATTGCTTCGTATCCGCCTGTTGATGATGCGTCGGCGGTTATTTCCTGGTTGTTCCCCCATGCGCTTCCGCTCCACACCCAGGCGTTCACGTTGCTGTCGGTTGAGTCGTATCCTACCAGAACCAGTTCTTCAGTGTTGTTTAGAGGTTTGCGGTCCATCCTAATCCAAGAGTACTGGATGTTTGAAGCGTGTCCCGTGTCGTCTATGTATTGCTCGGTTATTCCCGGGAAGCTGGTTGACGCGTCAGGAAGCACCTTGTATGCTATGTCGTGGGTTGTGTCCAAGTCTATTACGCCGTACACAAGCACCAAGTCGCCTGTTGCGGGCTCAAACTCAAAATCAAACCTCCTTTCGGCTGCCGCAGTAGTCCATACCCTACCTATGTTGTTTGTGACTGTCCATGAGCTTGTTTGCCGGCAGTTGGCAAGGCAGACGTATGCGTCCAGCCAGCCGTCGTCGCTTTCTGATATCAGGACCATTTTTCCGGATACGGGCGAGTATTTTATGATTACGTATCTGACTGGTGAGCCGGCGGTCGGCAGTTCTATTTCTGGGTCGAATATTGTGGCGTCGGTGTCGTTTCTGAACTTTATTTTAGGCGAGCTTGTTCCGCTTGTTCCGGTGCTGGATGTGTATGCGACCACCATGTTCGGGGCGGACGGCGATGGCCGTTGTGTGACTGATAGTCTGCTTGCGTCTGTGCTTCCTGAGTTTGTTTCGCTGTTGTTTGCGAAGAATACTACGGGGTATGCGCCAGTGGAAGTTATGTTGACTACGAAGTAGAATGTGGGTAGTCCTGCTGGTTGCACTGTGCCGCCCAGTGTGGTGTTCCACGTGACGTTTCCGCTTCCTGAACCGGTGGTATGCGTGTTTACTGTGTCGTTGTACCAGACTTGGCCGGAGTAGTTTATGGGCCACGACGCGTTTAGGCCGCTGTAGTATATGAGGTCTGCTGTGTCTATTGTCCAGTTTGTGTCTCCTGTGTTGTTTAGGTAGAATTCGAAGCGGTATATTGTGTTGGAGTATAGGCCGAATGTTTTGTTTAGTCCTTCGTCTTGTAGTAGTCCGCCTGTTTGGTAGTTGGTTAGGCCTGTGAGGTCGTACATGCGTATGTTGGTTATGTTTGGTATTGGTTTTCCTTCGCCGAGTGTGTATGCTTGTATGTTGGTTGTGTTGAACCATATGTGGGTTGTGTTTTCTTCTGCGTTGAGTGTTGTGGGTGCGTTTATTATCCAGTTGTTGTTTAGGCATAGACTGGAGGAGTAGTTCCATGTTGGGCATTGTAGTATTCGGGTTATTGTTAGCCCGTTTTTGGCGAGTACTATTTTTGTTGTGTTGTATGTTAGTCCTGTGTCGTTTATGGCGAGTATGGCGGAGAAGTTTTGTATTGTTTGGGGTAGTGTGCCGGCGTATGTTTCGATTAGTTGGGTGGTTATGTAGTGGTCTGCTGTGACGTTGTATTTGTATATGTTTGCGTATTGGATTCCTGAGTTTGTGGTTACTGAGCGTGTGTCTATTTCGTATAGGAAGTTTGCTTTGAGGTATGTTTGTAGGCTGCCGTTTTCTTGGCTTACGTTTTGGTTTGCGTCGTTGATGAATGTTATTGTGGTGTTGGTTGAGATGGTGGTGCCTGAGAGGTATGCGGTCAGGTTGGTGATGTATGTTGCGTTTACTTCTAGTTGTTTGGAGGAGTTGGATATTGCGTTGTAGAATTGGCTGGTGTTGTCGTTTATGAGGCAGGATATTGTGGTTGTGCCGTTTACTGGGGGAACGTATGTCACGTTGTACCATCCGTTGGCGTTTGTTGCTCCTGAGGAGAATATTGTGGAGCCGTTGGATACGTTGACTACGTAGTCGGATAGTCCAGTGCCGTCTTGGGTGTCAAACACTCGGCAGTAGACGCTGACGGGGTAGTGCGCTAGCACGCTTGAGACGTTTAGCGCCGTGGACGTGTTGGCCCAGCCCCATATGGTGAACGAATCTATGGGGGTGCTGTTTGCGTTTCCTTCTGTGTCGTTGGCGTTGATTCTCCAGCCTATAGACCGGCCAGGCACGAAAGTGCTGTTTGCCCACAGGAAGCTGCTTATGTTGTTGTATCCGGTTAATGCCATCGGCGAGCCGTATGATGTTTTGTTTACCCACAGTCCGGACTCGTTTGTCTCAAGCATTGCCGCGGACATGTTCATGTCGTCGCGCCAGTTGGACGATAGGTTCATCGTCTCGTTGCGATGCAGTATTGTCGCCGCCGCCCCGTTCAAAAGCTGCACCACGTTAGAGTACAGCGGGTTGACTGGTTCCTGGCTTACCCTAAGCCAGCTTGCGTCTTGCGTGCTTCCGTTGACTGACGACGTGTCGTTGGCCAAAAACGTCACGCTGTAGTTTGCGGTTCCGCTTATGTTGATGACTACGTAGAAGACTGCCGTGCTGTATGCCGGAACCGACCCGTCAAGTGTGGTGTTCCATGTTACGTTTCCGCCGTTTAGCCCTGATCCGCCGGTGTATATGAGGGAGCTGTCGTTGTACCATACGTCGTTGGTATAGTTGACGGCCCATGTGTTGTTTGTGCCGTTGAAGTGTACGATGTCGCTTGTGTCGATTATCCAGTTGGTGTCTCCGGTGTTGTTGACGTAGAATTCGAAGCGGTATTGTTTTCCGCCGTTTAGGGTGAACGTCTTGTTTAATCCGGAGTCTATTAGTATTCCGTCGGTGTGCGTGTTGGAGTATCCTTTGAGGTCGTAGACTTTTATTTGGGTGAGGTTTGGCGCGGGTGTGCGTGCTGCGCCTGCGTACGCCTGCATTGATGTCACGTTGAACCAGACGTGAGTTGAGTTCGACTCCATCCCGTAATCCGAAGTAACGTTGGCCTCCCAGTTGTTTCCTACGCAAAGGCCGGAGGAGTAGTTCCAGCTTGCACATCGCATTATCCGGGTGATGAGTACGCCGTCTTTGACTAGCGTGATTCTGCTTCTGTTGTAGGCTATGCCTGTGTCGTTTAGGGCGAATACGGGGGTTATGTTTTGGATGCCTGAAAGCAGGTTGCCCGCGTAGTTTTCGACGACTTGCGCAGGCATGTATATGCCTTCGCTGGTGGCGTTGAAAGTGAACATCCGCGCGTACAGTATGCCGGACGTGGTTGTGACTGCTCTTATTGCTATGTCGTATGTGGCGTTGGGAATGAGGTATGCTGTGACGCTTCCGTTTCCTTCCCTAACTGTGTAGCCGCCTGCGTTGGTGAAAGTTACGGTCGCGTTGTTGAATACCGCATTGTCTTGCCCGAATACTGTGACGTTTACTTTGTAGCTTTCGTTGATTTGAAGCGCAACAAACGAGTTGCCTGTTTTGTTGTAGAACTGCGAGGCGTTGTCTGTTACGTTGCAGAATATGTTTGAGGCGCCTTGATAGACGGGAGTATAGGTGGTGTTGAACCAGCCCTGCGCGTCCGTTGAGCCCGACGCAATAAGCGCAGAACCATTGTACACGCTGACCACGTAATTGCTTAATCCCGCGCCAGACACCGAATCCAACACTTTACAGGATACGTTGACTGGGTTGCGGTTCAGGACTGTGCCAGCCCACAGCACCGTGGACGTGTTCGCCCAACCCCAAACAGTGAAATTGTATATCGGAGTTCTGTTCACGTTGGCTCCTGTGTCGTTGGCGTTGATGCGCCAGCTGATGAACCTGCCTGGCAAAAACGTGCTGTTGCTCCACATGAAATTGCTGATGTTGCTTATGCCAGATATTGCCATAGGCGAAAGATACGACGACTTGTTCGCCCAACTACCGCTCTCGTTAGTCTCCAACCACGCGTAAACCAACTTGAAGTTGTCAGCCCATGCCGCACTCAAATTAAGGGTTTCGTTTCTGTGGACTTCCGTGCTTGCTGCCCCGTACAACAACTCCACCACATTAGTGTACGTCGGAGCCTGCTGGTCAAGTATAATTATAGTATTTGTTCCAGTCACATTCCAGAAACCCGCAATATCCTCCCCGTAAACCTTATAACTGTACGAACCATTGCCCAAACCAGACATATTATAATACCAGTTGAGGCTTGCGCCGTACATTGTCGTGTTGACTCCGTTCCACTCCAGGTAGGCCTTTTGCAGTTCTTCGCTGGATGTGACGTTCACGTAGACCCAGTTGGTGGTGGTGTTTGTTATGCCGCTTGCGGGAGTGATGTCTACGAACTGCAAACTCGGCTGCCTCCAATCGCGCCTGAAAGAGATGGAATAGGACTCCCATGTCGTCGATGTTATGTCTGTTGATATGGCGTTGTCGCCGTAGTTCGTCCACGCAGTATCGTTTCTGTAGAATGACCCTGTGACTGTGTTGTCGTTTACCCTCTCACCCAAAACCCTCACAGCATCAGAAGAAGTCGGATTCCGGTATAAAGTCGTATATCGGCCTCTTCCTGCGTATGTTGATATTAGTGTTGTTGCTCCTCCGCATTGTGGGTTGCAGTATCTTGTGCTTTGTGTGGTTCCTGTGGTGTCTGTGTCCCAGACGAGCCATCCTACGGAGCCGGTTGGTTCCCATTCTACGTCTCCTGGTCGCCGTGTGTTTACGTCTACTCCTGCGTCTATGTTGCTTATTAGATTCCAGTAGGTGCCGTCGTAGTATGCTGTGTGTAGGTCGCTTCCGCTGTCTATGAGTACCGCCTGGAGTTTGGTGTTTGATGCTGGGTCTGCTTTCAGGTTTATCCATTGGACGTCGTTTCCGTCGCCTGAATCTACGTCGAAGTCTGGGGAATTAGTCCATGTTGCTCCGGTCCAGAAGTATGTGGCTACGCTTCCGCTGCCGCCGTCTCCGCCCATGACCATTCCCTGTGTTCCGTCGGTCGTGTACTTTACCGCGAGTGCCTCGTAGTCTCCTGTGGAGGTAGCTGCGTCTGTAATCGACTGTGCGTTGCCCCATGCTGCGCCGTTCCAAACCCATGCGTTTATGTCGTGGTCGTTTACGTCGTATCCTGTGACAATGAGTTCCTGGCTTGAGTTTAGGGGGTTGGCGTCCATTCGGACCCATTCGTACTGGATGTCGTTGTTATGCCCTGCGTCGTTTATGTATTGCTCTGGGACTCCGGTGAAAGTGGTTCCGTTCTCAGGCAGCACCATATACGCCAAATCCTGCGCGGCATTTGTGCTTACAATGCCGTAAACAACGACCGCAGTCCCTGTTTTACGTTCAAACTCGACGTCAAAACGCCTCTGGTCTTGAGCACCGCCCCCAGACCATACTGCTCCTATGGCGGCCGCAGTCCATGAAGTCGCGACCGTGCAGTTTGCCATGCAGACGTATCCGTCGATGGTGCCGTCTGCCTGCTCTGTCACAAGAACAAGCTTAGACGACACCGGCGAAGATTTTATTATCGCAAACTGCACGTTTGAGCCGGAAACAGTTGCCGCCAGCTCGACCTCTGAGCCCCAGCTGCTGGTCGTAGAATTCCAGAACCGAATTTTAGGCGAAGCGAGAGTGTTCGTTCCCGTATTTGAGCGGTAAGCGGTGAATGCGTCTGACGCCGAAACCGCAGGAATAAGCGCGGACGCCACAAAAAGCGCCAAAACTAAGAGAACCGCCTTCCTCATGCCCCCACCTCCGCCGGACCAACCGGTTCAGGAATTGAATTTACGGCATCCAAATTCGAAGCATACAGACCTTGAACATCAACAATAGACAACGCTCGGGAATAAGTCTTTACGCCGAAAATCCTGCCCACGAAAGAGCCGTCCTGAAGCGGATTGGAATTCCCTATAACCAGCCGCCTTGAAGTATCCGAAACGTCCCCCTTAGAATCCGAAAACCTCACGTCCAAAACGCCGTCAACATAACCCCTTACTTCCCTGCCCGCCCTATCCCGCACAAAAACAATGTGATGCCACCGCCCGTCGGCGATGTTTATTTTGCCCGCATCCGACAACTCCCCGCTACCGTCGTTAATCTTTACGGCAAGCACGCTCCTGT
>CABMCB010000007.1 GCA_902384455.1 uncultured archaeon | reverse complement strand
GGTAAAAAATTGCAATACTTGTGTAAAATAGCTTCGAGAGCTACCATCGTATTGCCGGAAAACTTGAAACCTTTCAATGAGCCGTAGACGGCTTCAAGCGTCCAGTCTGCACGCTTGTCTCCGTCCCAATCATTGCCCGTGCAGACCCACGTCGTGCCGTTGATAGTGTTCTCATAGACTCCCGGCGTCTCTGATAAGAACAGAGCGCCTTGAAGCAAGACGATATATCCGTTGTCCATTAACCACGAACCTGTTGGTACTTGGCGACGAGTGTCTCACCCTCTTCGACCTTGCCAGTGAGTTCGGCGACCTTCTCGGCGAGTTGGACTTCGAGAGCCTCCGCCTGAGCCTGTAATAGTTTGCTGTTCAACCCTTCGATGTTGATGCCCAATTCCTTGAGCTTCTCCTGAGCTTCTTCGAGCTTGCGCTCAGCCGCACATTGGTCGCGGATAAGCTGGTCACGGTTAGCGGCTAGCTTCTTCACGCGATTCTGAATCATGACAATTTGTTCTTCAAGTTGTTCCGGCATTGGCTTCCTCACACTTATGACTGGGGTCAAATTTATGCCCGCAGGATGGGCACGCAATCTTCTGACTTTCCCGCAACTGGCGTCGGAGTTCCTGTATTTTGGCGTTTTCGACAGCCACGAATTCGTCCAACTGTCGGAGTTCGGTAGCCAGCTTCTCGACTCGTTCCAAATACGTCTGGATTCGCTTCAAGAGCATAATACCATCGGTCAGGGGTTCTGTACCCTCTAATTCCAGTAGGGCACCATCAACCACGACTTGAATCTGTTTTCGATACATGGGCACCGGGGAAGATAGGGCTTCATCCATGGCTCGTAGGGCTGCCGCTCCGGCTCGTAGCCGTTCGACTGCCTGCCATTCAATTCCAATGAAGTCGATAGCCATTTCCCGGACGCGGGCGTAGAACCGAGATAGCCGGAATCCGTTGGTAGCCTGTACTCCGTATTCGTAAGCGACCCGGAGCCGTTCGACTTCCCCTAAATCGGGGATGGTCAAGTCGTTGACAACCTGTTGGAGGGGATACAATGCCCGCTGGCGGGCTACAGCGGCTTGCAGCCACGCTGTTTTGGATTCCAGCCCCTTGACTATAGGTTCAAGGGATTTGATGCCCTTAGAGGCTGTATCGAGCTTTATTGCCAAAGCTGCCAATTCAGCCTTCCGAGCCTCGGCCTGTCCGACTTCCTCAGCGAAGGTCTTGGCTTCGCTGTTCTTCCGGCTGATTTCCAGATTGGCGGTCTTCTTACCGGCTTCGAGTTTCTCCGTCGAGGCGAAAGCTCCAAGGATGGCATTTAACTCTGCGGGGGTGTAACCCTCAGAATCCACCAAGAACTGCTTCCCGTTCTGGCGGGCGAAAATAGGGTCTATCGTGTATTCACCGACCTCAACCTCATTCATGCCGAAAATCTTGAGTTCGGGAGGTACCGTCTGATTGAGCTTCTTGTAAGGCTTCCCGTTAATGGTGTACTCGGTTGAGCCTTTGGTACCACGTTTGACGGCTATGATTTGACCTTCGAGATAAGCCGCGAGTTCAAGACCATCGGTACCCGTGCGGACATACCCAGACGGGAGTTCATTGCGGAACAACCCCCGGAGCGCACGAAAGATAGCGGATTTGCCTCGGTTGGACGGGCCAACGATAACCGTCAACCCTGAAATATCGAGGTCAAACTCCGTCAGTGATTGGAAGTTTGTTCCCGTCAGCTTCATTCTTGACCTCGACCACAGGCGGGTAGACCCGCACTTCTTTCATTTCGACTTCCACGAGTTCGATTGGCTTGTCGCGCAGTCCCGGATTGTTCTCGCAGAACTGCGTGGCAGCCCAAAGGTCGGTAAAGGCTAGGAGTCCAACGCTGTCAGAGCCGGTCAATGTGCCGGTGGCTACGAATCCATTCCCGTAAGGACGGAGGAATTTGCCACTCGGCTTATGACGCACCAACAACATTAGACTTCTTCGACTTCCATCTCGAATTTCTTCGAAGTGGATGATGGCCCGGAGACCGCGTCGATGTCGTCCATGTCGATTTCGCCTTCGAGATAAGCCTTCTCAGCGATGTCGATGTTTGAAATGAAGGTGGACTGGTCTTCCTCGACAGCCTTCTCGACCAACGGTCGGAGAGCTTTCAGGATGTCCACGTTCTGGTCAATCACCAAGTCTTGAACCGCCTTGGCTTGGTCGTTGTAGGTGATGAGCGGGTTTTCCTTGTCGCCGACATACCACTTCTTGCCTGCCGAAGCGATGAGACCGTATTGACGTGCGAGATAGCGCAGAGCAGCCAAGTCATCGACGCCGATGCCGGGACGCATAAACTGCAAGCCCTCACGGAAGCCGCCGTCGTTAATCTTGTTCTTGATGACGCGGACGCGGGATGCGGTGGCGATGAAGTCGCCCTTTTCCTTGCCGCCGAGCGGGTTCGGTTCGAGAATGAAAGGGTCGTCGTCCACGAGTTCGCCGGAACGATATGCCTTCTTGCGTTGCAACTCAATCATGACCGACATCACGAAACGGGTAAGCTTGCCACCCGGCAGGATGTAAGGCAGGTTGGTGAACGTCGGATACTTGGCAGCCAGACGGGCGTCGTTGCTTTGCTCGATGCGTGCACGGGTCTGGTTGACGGCGATGACGGTCGCGTCGTATTCCGCGAAGTAATCCAACATCGTGTCCCAAAATCTGGTCATCTGCTTGGCGTGCTGACCGGGTTGGGTGTCCTTGTAGACAGCACCAGACAGGATTTCTTTCTCGTCAACGCGGTTCTTCATGCGTTGGATGGAGTCCAACACGAAAAAGCGGACGCCAGCTTTCAATTGTTCGAGCATACGCTTGGATGCCTGTGCGATGCCGAGTGGCATGAAGACTTCGCACATATCCTTGGGGATGCCAATCTTGGTCAGATAATCCCATTCGGATGTGCGTTCAAAATCATAGATGGCGGCACCCTCACCCGTCTCGCGGATGTAGTTGGACGTGATGCCATAGGCTGTCGTGGATTTGCCAGCGCCCTCATCACCGTGAATCTGGACGACGCGCCCACGGCGGGGAATCTGGCGAAGGCGCAACACATTGTCGTAGATGATGTAACCCCACGGCACAGTGACCTCTTGCAGGTCGGACTTCAAGACTTTCCAGTCCGCTGCGTTCTGCTCTTTCAATTCTTTCTGGCGGGCGAGAAACAACTCACGACGTTGCTCCGCCGACCATGTCCGGGGGTCTACTCCCGGCTTTTCGTCTTCCTTAGCCTTGCCCTTCTTTTTGATTGCCATCGTTTCCTCTTAAAGTATGAACGTTTCGCGTTTGAGTCCGAGTTTCGGGTTTGCGGCATCCTTGATGGCGAGCACGTATTCCTTACGTTCGTAAGAGTACCAATACTCGTCGCGGTGCAACAGTCCCTTGGTTATAATACGCACTCTGGTGCCGGAACCCTTTACTTCTTTGTTGGCATTACAGAGCGAGGTCTTGAAGCGGTCAGGCACGTTGTATTCGTGACCGAGCATGATTTCCGCCGCGTACCGACCCATAACGGCGAGTAGGATGGCGTCGCAGCTATCGGTATCGAGTTGTGGCCACGCTAAATTGCTTACGTATTCATACGCTCGCTGGATGTTCTCTTTCTTATTCTGGGTGCCACGAGCCGTCAACCCCATGAGAGAACGAAGAGTGGCTGCGTTGGTGGTCAGTACCCGCACGGTGTTGAAAAAAAGCGGCATCTGGTCTTCGAAAAACACCAGATGAATGATACGGTTGAGGGCGACGAGGAAATCGTTCATGGGCGTCGGGTATTCCATGCTGATAATGAGTCCGATTTTCAGCCACGGACTTTCAAGATGCATGGCGTGAATCTGGTATTCAAGCAATCTGCGAATTTACAACGCCATAGCCTTGCCCCGAATCCAAATTGGTTCTTTGGCGCTATCCGGTTTGACGGAACCGATGGTCAGCCATTTATGGCCTGTGAGTTGTCCCGATGGCTGTATGTGCGAGATTGCGAACCCGGTGCGAGATAATGAGGGGTCAATTCCAATCACTATCCACTCGTCGATGTCCATCGGCGGCGGGACGTTAATGGGGATAACTTTCTTCGGCTTAGGAACGTGCACGGTGCACCTTCTTCCGGGGCTTCGCGGATTGGCGCTTGTGCAGGTAGCCCTTGGCGTTCAGTTTATCCATCATTTTCTCGATGATATTTCTCGCCACGAAATCGTACCACTCATTTTGATTATCAACGAGCTTCTGG
>CABMCB010000006.1 GCA_902384455.1 uncultured archaeon | reverse complement strand
ATCGACTCTTTCTGGGAGTTTCACGTACACTGCGTTAGTTTTTTCCATTACTACAACACGTTCATTGTTGCGCAGTTTCCAGTCCAAAAGCCCGTAACCTGTTTCCACGGCATAAACCTTTTTGGCTCCGTGTTGCAGCAGGCAGTTCACAAAGCCGCCGGTTGACGACCCAAAGTCCGCACAGGTAAGCCCGTTTACCCTGCAACTAAACGACTTTAAGGCAAATTCCAGCTTTTCCCCTGCTCGGCTAGCGTACTTCATGCCGTTTATTATACTTAATGTAGGCCGTTATTGACACGACAACTTTGTTTTGGTATGTTGTGGTTTACTCGAACCCTGTGTCGTACTTGAACTCCGACATGGTACTACCGGGTAAATGCTCTTTGAAAATTGAAGGAAAGTATAGGTAAGAAAGTCCTTTCAATTATGTTCAAAAGTTGAAAGGCGAAAAGAATGTTTCTTTGAGAATTTGATCCTAGTTCAGGACGAACGCTAGCGGCGTGCCTAAGGTATGCAAGTCGAACGGTTTGATTGTCGCAAGATAGTTGAATAGTGGCGAACGGCTGAGTAATACGCAGGAATCTACCCATAAGTAGAGGATAGTCCCGCGAAAGCGGAAGTAATACTCTATGTGATCGCAAGATTAAAGTCGCAAGACGCTTAAGGATGAGCCTGTGGCCTATCAGGTAGTTGGTGGGGTAATTGCCTACCAAGCCTATGACGGGTAGCCGGTCTGAGAGGACGAACGGCCAGAAGGGCACTGAGACACGGGCCTTACTCCTACGGGAGGCAGCAATTGGGAATTTTGCACAATGGACGAAAGTCTGATGCAGCGACGCCGCGTGAAGGATGACAGCCCTCGGGTTGTAAACTTCGATAAAGCACCGGCAAACTACGTGCCAGCTGCAGCGGTCATACGTAGGGTGCAAGCGTTGTCCGGATTTACTCGGCGTAAAGAGTTCTGTAGGGGGTTGTGTAAGTTAAAAGTTAAATCTCTCCGCTCATCGGGGAAACTGCTTTTAATACTGCATAACTTGAGACATCTAGGGGACAGCGGAACTTATGGTGGAGCAGTGAAATGCGTTGATATCATAGGGAACACCAAGGGGGAAGCCAGCTGTCTGGGGATGTACTGACGCTGAGAGACGAAAGCGTGGGTAGCGAAACGGATTAGATACCCGTGTAGTCCACGCCGTAAACCATGCCTGCTAGATACCTGGATTTATTTTGGGTGTCGAAGTTAACGCGTTAAGCAGGCCGCCTGGGGAGTACGGTCGCAAGGCTAAAACTCAAAGGAATTGGCGGGGTCCCGCACAAGCGGTGGAGCATGCTCTTTAATTGGCTGGTAACCCAAGAACCTTACCCAGACTTGACATGCTACCGTGTGTAGTCCCGCCGAAAGGCGGGATGATCCTCGGATGGTAGCACAGGTGTTGCATGGCTGTCGTCAGCTCGTATCGTGAGACGTACCCTTAAGTGGGCTAACGAGCGCAACCCCTACTGTTAGTTGTATCACTCTAGCGGAACTGCCCTGGTAACAGGGAGGAAGGTGGGGACGACGTCAAGTCAGGATTGCCTTTATGTCTGGGGCTAGAAGCATGCTACAATGGCGCGTACAGCGAGAAGCAAATAGGCGACTATGAGCAAATCTCTTAAAACGCGTCTCAGTTCGGATTGGAGTCTGCAATTTGACTCCATGAAGTTGGAATCGCTAGTAATCGGCGGTCAGCTATACGCCGGTGAATACGTTCTCGGGACTTGCACAAGATAAATGCGCTTGGCAGCGCTTATAAGACTAAGTGGTGAAAATCCACTCCCCGCCGCGGCGGGGTAGTTGAGAACAGGACCTCTCCCGTAAGGGAAGGTCTGAAGGGTTCAACATACAAACGGCAGTCTTACGCAAAAAACGGATACTTTGACCTTGCGTGTGTACAAGGGAAAAAGTCTAGAAGGTCCGGTGGGAATGCCTCAAAAAGTCTAAAGTGTGACCCAAGGAGATCCTAATAATAAGTGTAGTTCTTAAGTTATTAGGAAGTCAGCTGAATCCATAGTACTTTACAGCAAGATATAATACATCTTGTGAAGGAAGGGATGAATTTTACTCTTGACCCAAACTATGTTGTGGGTTTTGTTGATGGTGAGGGTTGTTTTAGCATTACCGTTAACAAGCATCATGGTCGACTTTCCGAAGTCCGATTAATTTTTGCAATCGAACTTGAGGAGTCGGATGAAGAAATTCTGGAGAAAATCGCAGAGACGATTGGTTGTGGAAAAATATATAGGTTGGTCTACAAAAACCACCCAAAGTGGAAACCACACTGCAAACTTAAAGTCGGCAGTTTTAAGGATATTGACGAAAAGGTGATACCTTTTTTCACCAGATATCCTTTGCAGGCAAAGAAAAAGTTGCAGTTTGCGAGGTTTTGCAGAGTGGCAAGGTTGATAAAAGAGAAAAAGCATTTGGGAGGCGACAATATTAAGGAAATTCTTCGTATTAGGAAAACAGAGTAGAAACTCGCCGAGTGCGCTAGACGCGCACGCTCGGTGGGGAGGGACAATGAATTACTTGATCCCAATCACCGCCCGTCACGCCAGCAAAGCTGGGGCTACCCTAAATCTTAGCGTTGGTTAGGCTCACGGTAGAACCAGTGATGAGGGTGAAGTCGTAACAAGGTAGCCGTAGGGGAATCTGCGGCTGGATCACCTCCTTTCTAGGGAGAAAACAAAGTTGGCAGAAATTGGATACTTCGTCACCGCCTTGCGCGGTGAGGAGCCCTTTTTTCGTGTCGACACCGCTTTGTCAAGCAAGTCATAGGCACAGCGCGTATCCCCTAAAACTCACTGGGGTATGAGTAAGTTTTTAAGGTAAGCTTTAAACCTT
>CABMCB010000005.1 GCA_902384455.1 uncultured archaeon | reverse complement strand
TGGTGGTTGTGGGGGCGGACGCTAAAGTGGTGGTCGTGGTTGGGGAGGGTAAAGTAGTGGTTGCCTTCAAGCTTGTTGTGGTTGTCGATTTTGTGGTTTTTGTGGTTGTTGATTTGGGGGTTGTAGTTGAGGTCGTCTTTAATGTTGTGGGCGTTGTCGGATCTGTATTGGTTATGGATGTGGTTGTGGGGTCATTTGCTGTTGAAGGGTCTGTCGCCGGTGGGTCATCTGTTATTGCGGGGTCTGCGGCAGGGGGGTCGTCTGCTAACAGTGGGTCTAAGGCAGGAATTCCTTTTTGTGAGCCGCCGTTTTGTACGCGTGTTTGGTTAATTATGCTTAGGAGGTCCTGTTTCTGCCGCTTCAATAATTCTGTTGTGAGGGCTAGGCGCTGATACTGGTTTTGCATGTCTGAAAGCTGGGTTCGAACCTCTTTCGTCTGCTCTTGCACATACGCAGCATAAGCCCATGAGAAAATGCTTACGCCAAGAAGCATCGTCATGAATCCTGCGAGAATTATTTTCTGAACGTTCATTTTGCGCCCCCGGTGATTGCTGATACGACGCGAGATAGCACATCCCCTTCCTGTTGCAAAGAAGCCATGTTCTGCGATACTTCCGTGATGTTCTGCCGTAAGCTGTCTGTCATCTGCAGTGTTTCAACTGACGTCAGCAAGGCAGACAGCAAAGTAAAGAGTATTAGCCCCAATACTATGGCGAACGCCGCCGTATCCAAGTTGGTTTGAAAAATCGAATTCGTCTTTACTATGCGTGTTATGAACAGCACTATAAACGCTAAGAAAGTCGCCTGGAAGGCGGGCAAAACCATGACCGAAAAGAACGAATGCCGCACGTCAGTCCCCAGGTTGACCGAATGAATGTAGCCCAGCAAAAACACTACATAGCTTGCGTAATGGATCAGCCGCCATTTTACGCCCACCCTGCGCATCATTGATGGCGTGATGGATGTTAGCGCGACTATCACCATTAGATAGAAAGCGATGCTTCCTGCAGACACCAGCGCCACCCACCGGTTGTGGTAATCAAGGCCGAGGACGTTTGTTATGCCGAGTTTCCATTGGTAGTGGTCGAATATTACTGAGGTGCCGTGTAGGAATACTGTGATTAGTGCGCCTATCGATGTCCATTTGTGGAGGTGGAGTAGTTTTTGTGGCGCGTTGGTTTTGAATGTTTTTTTTATTATGCTTGTGAAGATGGAGGTTGTGAGGAGTGCTGCGGCTAGAAGTCCTGTGGCTCGGGTGAAGTACCAGACGTATGGTGTGTCTGACGTCATGTATAGGGTGAAGTAGATTAGTAGCAGGGATGTCGTGATTGCTATGGACAACAGGATTTTTTCCGGGAGGTTCATTACGCCGCCTCCGTGGTCGCGGCTGCTATGCCTTTTGCGTGTACTTTTCCGTCGGATGCTATTATGACTCCGTGGTTGATCGCGGATATTGCTTTTGCCAGCGGTAGGTTGAATATGGTTTTGGTTAGTGCGTCTGCGTCGGCGCATGTTTCTTTGATGACTGATGCGGAAAGTATTTGAGGGGGGGTGTTGAATGGGTTTATTATGTGGCCGGTTTTTTCTCTGTGTTGCCGGTAGTTGCCGGATGTTGCGACTGCGGCGTCTTTCAGCATGAATGTGTGCTTGCTTTTTTTGGAGTCTTGCGGGTCTTCCACCTGGATTTTTATGGGGCGTGGTCCGAAGACGCGTATGTCTCCTCGGGCGTCGACTATGCCTTGTTTTGTTCCTTCTTTTTTGAGGGTTTCTACGAGTTTGTCTACTATGTATCCTTTGGCTATTCCTCCCAGGTCTATTGTGTATGGGGCGTGTCCTAATGAGACTGTTTTGCCGTCGAATTTTATTTTCCGGTAGTGTCCGTCGTGGATGGGTTTATGAGGTGGTGTTCCGCCGTTTTGTATGTAGTTTTTTGCCGCTATTATTTCGTTTCCTATTGCTGGGTTGAACAGTCCGCCCGATATTTCCGCGTGCCATCGGGCTCGCCATAGTACTGTGCGGAGGTCTTTGCTTACGGTCAGCGTGCGTTCTTTGTTTAGGCGGGATAGTTCGCTTTGGGGGTCGTAGACGCTGAAAATGCCTTCGAGTCGCTTTGCTTCTTGGAATGCGGCGTTTATCGCTTGTAATGCTTTCTGCGGGTGCGGTGAGGTTATTGTTATGCGTAGGTCTCCGCCCATTAGGTGCGTTGTTTGCGATATGTCGTAGTCCATTTTCCTATGCAGGGTTGGTTTTGAATCCGAATAGTTCTAGCATTTGGCCTAAGTAGCGTAGCAGTGTGTTTAGGGCGGAGGTTTGATGGTTATTTGGGGGGGGGGTTGTTTCTGGTTGTGCGTCGTTTGGCGTTGAAATGGTTGTTTGGGTCTTATGTTCTTTTTGAGGCGTTTGGTCTGGCTATTGTTGCTGGCTGGTGGTGGGGGTGTTATCATTTGTTGCTGGGGCGGGGGTGTTTGTGTTTCCGTCTGCGTTTGCTTCAGTCTGGGATGCCGTCGTGTTCTGTGTGTCTGTGGGGTTTATGACTGAGGGGGTTGTTGTTTCTTCTTTGCTTACTGGATTTTCTGTCAACGGGATTTGATCTTCTGTTGTTTGGCTTTCTAGGGGAGGTGTGTTTTTTTCCGCTGTTCGGTTTTCTGCCGGATGAGTGCCTTCTTTTATGTCTTCTGCGTCGGATGTTTCGTTTTTGCCGGAGGAATTGTTTTCTCTTTGTTTACTGGAATTTTCTATGATGGTTCTGTTTGAGTAATCTGTGTCATCGTCGTCCACACCTGTGAAGTGGCCGTCGTCGTAGCCGGGGTAGAGGTCGTATCTGTTTGATACTCCGTCGTGGTCGTCGTCTGCGTTAGGGTCCTGCGATGGGTTGGGTTTGACGTATGTGTAGTCGTCCTCTTCTTCCGTTTCATGCTCATTGACTCTTTGTTCTGTCGCATTATGCGTATAACCGTCTTGCGATTGATCGGTTGAATTCGGTTCTATTAGCAAGCTGTTTTCGTTCGCTTGTTCTCTTTCGGTGTAATCATCTCCTTCTGCGGCAGCTATCTGAGACAACGCCAGCCCGAAAATCATTAGGAGTATGAGTAATTTTCCAATCCTTTTTTTGTTTGTCATTTTTTATTGGATTCGCTTGAATTGAAGCGAACTGGAATTTGAATGCGTGAAGGGGAGTATTTAATTCTTTACACAAACCATTCCAACTTACAACTGAAAGAAGGCCTTTTTGATAACAAAACAGGTTATTAAGGTTCACGACGGTTCAGAATTGCGTTTAAATAGAAAAAACACATTTAAAGGCTGAATTAATGCTGTTTACGCCGTTCTTTAACTACTTTCTTAGCCATCTGCACGATGTAAGACCGCCCGGCACGCTCCCGCTCAACCACCCTCTTGCCCTCAAGATTAGCCACAACAGCCGAAACCTTAGCCTTAGAGTAACCCGTCTTACGCGCTATCTCCTTCTGGTTTATGCGGCCGCTTTCTTCTAATGTCGTTACTATTGTTTTTTCGTCGGGGGTGAGCACTGAGTCGGGTATTGATTCTATTGTTGTGCCTTCTTCTTTTTTCTTGCGTTTGTTGTATAGGAGTCCTGCGATGAAGCCGAAGCAGGCGAATACTGCGCTTACTGCGTATGTTTGCCATTCGAGTAGTTCTGACGTTAGGCTTTGAAGGCCGTCTTCGTCGTGGTTATTGATTTTGGATAGTAGTAGTATGTATGCGCGGGGCAGTTGTGGGTTTTGGCTTGTCCATGTGATGTAGGTTCTGGTGCCGTCTGTTGAGAGGGTTGATGCGGGGGGGACTATGGCGTATGATCTTGATGGTGCGTCCAGGACGTATTCGGGTGGTAGTGCTATTGTTACAGTGAAGTTTCTTACTTCTGCGGGAAACAGGTATATTCGGTTTACTCGTTTTCTGTTGTTTGGTATGCTTTCTAGGGCGTCGGTTTGCGTGTAGGAGATTGTTGCTATGCAGGGTGATCCGCATGTTTTGTTGTCTGGTGTGAATGTGTTGTTTGTTATGCTGCCGCCGTATGCGGATACGTCTTGGACGCCGTCTGGTATGTGGAAGGAGTATGTATTTTCCGCCGGGGTGAATGTGAGAGTGATGTTTTCCGTAAGTAGCGCGTTGCTTGTCAGGTCGTCGAATATGGATATGTCTACCGCGTTGACTGAGGACGCTATGAGGACGAGCAGGAGGGCGGCGTTTAGAATCTTCATTGTAGGGATTAATGGTGGGCGGACGGAAAAATATTGTCGGAGGGTTTTATGCTTGGTTTTTGTTTTCACGTTGCTGCTTGAATGTGTCGTCCACTAGTTCTATGAACTTTTGAAGTTGCTCTTTGGGTACTCGGGCTCCAGCTGCTATGTCGTGGCCGCCTCCTTCGCCTCCGAGTTGGCGGGAGCAGTTTCTCATTGCGTCTCCGAGGTGTATTCCGCGGTGTACTAGGTCCCATGTGGCTCTGGCGCTTATTTTGTATGAGTTTAGGTCGTCTTTGTCTTCGGCTAGTGCTAGCACTGGTTTGTCTGTTTTGATTACGCGTGCTCCGTATGCCATGCCTGCGACTATGCCGATTATGTTTTCCGAGATTTTGCCTGTTCCGTTGAAGAAGTAGAGGTGTGGGTGTGTTTCCGCTCCGTTTTGGGTTACGAAGTCTATGCCTTGTTTTAGCATTTCGCGGTGGTAGTTCAGCATGTTTTTTGCTTCCGCCCATTTGCTTTGCCTGTCGCCCAATACCACTGCGACGCCTGTTTCCGCGTTTTCGTGGCGGCCGCATGCGTTTAGTACTGTGCTGTATTCTTGTGCGTCGCGTAGTTCTGAGTGGAGGGGTTCTTTGAGTAGTGTGTATACTTCTCCGACCATTCTTTGTATTAGGAATTCTGGTGTGCCTGCGTCGAGCAGGTTTATGTATAGTTGGGTTGTGAGGTGTTCTTTTTCTTGGTGTGTGAGGTCGACGTAGGATTTTGTGGTTCCGTTCTGGCGTGTGTTCACGCCGATTTCTTTTAGGAATGCTTCGCATGCGGATGGGTTTCCGGTTAGGTGGGGTAGGAAGGGGTCGTTGCTGTATGCGAGCATCTGTGGCAGTGAGCGGCTTTGCCTTCCGAACAGCCGTAGGTCGTGTTTGACTGCTATGGTTCCTTGTTCTATTGCGTCGTCGAGTATCAGGCGGTTTAGGCTGTGGAGTTTTCCGCCGGAGTCCTGCATGTCTCCTACCGCCCCCACTACTGCGGCGTGCGCCATTTCACGGCGGCCTGCCTGGCGGGCTACCAGGTACACCATTCCTGCGCCTGAGACTTCGAATCCGCCGTCGAATCCGTAGGGGTGGGGGTTGATTTGGCGTGGGTCGTCGGGGCGTTCTGGCGGATGGTGGTCTATGACGTAGAAGTTTGTGAATCCGGCCTCTTCGAGCGCGGGTAGTTGGCCGCTTCCGAGGTCGACGAATAGTAGTGTGCTGTTGGTTAGGTGGCTTATTTTTTGCATTGCGTGGTTGTCGAGTTGCTTTATGCTCATGAAGTCTGCTTTGACGTTCCCCCACCTAAGGAAGTCTACTGCTATGGCTGTCGCGGTGATGCCGTCGCAGTCGTGGTGGCCTATTACGAGGACTTCTTTTTCCGCCAGTATTTTTTTTGAGAATTCTGTGAGGTCGTTGAAGAAGTCGTCTTTCCTTTGTTGTGTCTGCTGTTGTTTCATCGAGAAATATAGGACTTTCGTTTCTCGCAATAAAAGCTCAGGCGGTTGTTTGGGCTACCGCTTTCATCACGTTCTGGAACCAGATTTCTGTGTCTGGGCCTGTGAGGAGGTCGAGCTGTATGAATTCGTCGTCTGCGTCGAAGGACTGTATTATCAGGTAGTTTCCTTCGTGGCCTATGTGGCGTATTGCGAACAGGGGTATGAAGAACGTTATTATTCCGCTTCCTGGTTGTTCTGTGATGATGCCCAGGTTAGTCAGGTATATTTTGGCGCGTGTTGCTGGGAATCTGCTGTGGGGTTTGCCGTCCGGCCCTCTTGGCATCACGTATACGCCGTTTATGTCGTCGCCTTTCTCCAGTATTATGTGTTCGTTGGGGTGGAGCTGTATTAGCGTTTCTGTTGTGTATTGGTGGTGGAGCATGTACGCGAACGTCGCGCCTGCTGCGAGGCCGACAAGAAGGAATAGGGCTATACCGAAGGTGATTGTTTGAGGGAGGATTCCTGGCAGTGTGTGTATTGCCGTGATTATGATGACTGCTAAGACGGCGACTTCGAAGAGGGTCCAGTAGTTTGGGAGCGAGAGTTTCATCGTCTCTACTATGTTATTTTCAAGGACTGGTTTTAAGAGGGGATGTTTAAGTTAGCCGGCCCTATTACTTTGTTTTCTTGGCGACGTGGTTTTTGCTCACTATCGCTACGGCATCCTTGAGTCCAAGACCCAACGCTAGGCCTAGCCCCAGGCTTATTCCGAGGGTGAGCAGTTTGAATGAGTCGGTTAGCACTGAGACGTCTTCCACCCCGTATTTGGGTAGTGCGAGCACTATGCCGAAGAACATTATCATTATTTCTGTGCATCCTGCTATTATGCCGCCTGCTTCCATGTTTCGGCGGCGGATGTTTTCCGCTGAGAATCTGGCCAGAAGCATCGCGGCAAGAAGCACGAGTGTTCCCAGTATTGCGTGGGGCACGTAGTTCATCAGCTGCCTGACGAAGAGGACTAATGCTGGAGGCACTTCTCCGGGGCGGCCAGGCAGCAGTTGTTCTATGCCGGTGGAGACGAATATGAGGGTTATGTACCATTTGGCTATGCTTGCGAGTATTCCGAGGAGAGACATTCCTCCGAATGCTCCTGCTAGGTTGTGTTTTTTGAGGTGTTCCTCCAGGCCGATGTCGATTAGGAATTCTCTCACCAGCTTGTAGAATACTCCGCCTGCGAGTATGCCCAGTATCGACAGCATTATGAACCAGAATAGGCTGCTTAGGAACTGGAATACCCACAGTAGGACTTGGATGTTTAGTATTGTGAGTACTCCGACTGTCAAGTACCATTTGACGTATGTGGCTACGAACTGGATTATTGAGCCCCACGTCTTGCTTGTTACCGCCCCGTATTGGACAAGCGACTTCTCAAGGTCCGACACTGTGAGCACGCGCTTTAGGACGCTTGCTATTACTGCGCCGATGAAATAACCGAAAAGGAACAGTATCAGAAACGACAGCGCGATAACGATGTAATTCAAAAGCGCGTTTTTAGCTATCTCAAATTGCGGCGTAACGTCCACGCCGGCAAGCAAAACCTCGTAGGCCATCGGTAATAAATAGAGGGGGCATTAAATAAGTTGTTGTTGCGCTCATGTGGACTGAAAAACATAAGCCCCGGCGATATGCAGACGTCGTTGGGCACATTAAGGCGGCTAAGGACCTTTCAGAGTGGGACGGAAAGAAGCCGCTTCTGATATCAGGCCCCACAGGAACAGGAAAAACGCTTTTGGCCGAAGTGACCGCGCATGAGAAGGACATGGAGCTTGTCCGCCTCACGGACGAAAACGAAGAGCAATGGGACGTGTTGGTTCAGGCTGCTTCGCTGTTTGGCGGCAGACGTCTCATACTTGTGGACCAGGTGGACGGCCTCGGAAACCTGAAGAAGCTTGCGGAGGCCCTTGCTAAAACCAGAAACCCGGTAATATTAACCACGGACGACCCCAAAAGCAAGAGGCTGACTTCGGTTAAGAAACTTTGTGTCGCGGTCGAGCTGCGTAGGCCTCCTTCGGCGTCTGTTGCGCATCATGTTGTTGCTGTGGCTCGTAAGGAGGGTTTGGTTGTGGATGCTGATGCGGTTAAGGCTATTTCTGAGGCGGTGGGTGGTGATGTTCGGGCTGCTGTGAATGATTTGGAGAATGTTGCGGTTGGTAGGGATCATGTTAGGGTTGGGGATGTTTTGGGTGTTGGGGGGCGTGATCGGGAGAAGGATTTGTATTTTGCTTTGTCGGGTGTTTTTGGCGCTACGTCTTTGAAGGGGGCGGTTGAGGCTACTTATGATGTTGCTGAGCAGCCGGACCATGTTCTTTTGTGGATTGATGAGAATGTGCCTAATGTTTTGGCTGAGCCTGAGCGTTTTCCGGCGGTGTATCGTGAGCTTTCGCGGGCGGATGTTTTTTTAGGCAGGATTAAGCGGCGGCAGTATTGGGGTTTTTTGAGGTACGCTAATGAGTTGATGACTGCTGGTGTCGTCGCGCATAAGGGCAAGACGAAGTTCGCGCGCTACCAGTTTCCAAGCGTGCTTATTGAGTTGAGCCGTAGCCGAGGGGAGCGCAATCTTAGGAGGGGTATAGCAGGCAAGATGGGCGGTCTGCTTCACGCTTCAGGCAGGGAGGTTGAGAAGGAGTATATTCCCTTGTATAAGACGCTCATCAAGAACAAGAAAATTTCCGTTGAAGAGGTGGCTGAAATATACAAGTTAGACGAAGAGGAAGTGGAGTACTTTAGCGACTGAACAGATTTATTTCTTTTGATTTCCGTATAGTATGCATCACGGTGATTTTATGGTACTAGCGGAAGGAAATCAAGGAAGAGACGATGGTAGCCAAAGTTCAGGGCAGCCGCCTCAGTTTATGCCGGCGCAGACGCAGGAACAGCAGAATCTTAGGATAATTTTTGAGAGCGCAATGCGCGACCCAAACGCGCAGGTATTCATGAGAAGCGCCCTTAAACGCCCGGACCTCGCCTCTGAAGTACTAAAGCAAGCTATGAGCAGGCCTGTGGGGCAGGAGATTGTCCCGGACGAAGAATTAGGCAACTACATTGTGCGCCGCAACGCAACGGGACAGAAACTAGGGACCGTATTTTCAACTTACGAACTGCCTCCATCAGACATAATAAGAGACCCCGCCGTGAAGGAAAAATACAGGTGGCTTGAGGAGCACTGCGACGTAGTCATGTACACTCACGCTACCCCGCTCAACGAACGCCAGCTTGCTAAAGTCATAAGAGACCACGAAGGGCAAATAGACGTGGTACTAAACTTCCTGGAGAAAGTCGATGGAGAAACCGTCGCCGCCGGAGCCAGAAAAGGAGTCAGAGGATTCGTCTCATGCGGAACAGGCGACGACATGAAAGACAAAGCAGCAGCCGCAGAAGCAGGAATCTGGTGCACCAACGCCCCAGGCGCGCTCATGGAACCCGTTTCGGAGATGGCCGCCGCCCACACTCTTAACATGGTGATTAATCTTGCTGAAGGGTTTGATGACGTTTTTTACGGCAGGCAGACTGGGTGTTCAATGGAGTTCGGACGCCACAAACTTCTTGCAGGGAGTAAGGTCGGATTCCTGGGCCTAGGACAGGTTGGGGCTTATGCTGCGGCAAAGCTTGCGCCTTTCATCCCGGACAAAACCGGAGGCGGCGAACTTCTTGTGACGGACCTCGCTGATGCAAGCGCTAAAATCGACGTCCTACACGGGATAATGAAGGGAAGCACCGCGATGAAACGCATAGTCCTCAAAGACGACACCATCCCAGACCCTCAAAGACCAAGGCAAGTCGACCAAGAAACTTTGTTTAGGGAATGCGATTACGTGATAATCGCAGTAGACCTGAATGAAAAAACACGGGGAATAGTCGGAGAATCCTCGCTAGCAGCAGCAAAAGAAGGACAAGTCGACATAAACGTCGGAAGAGGACCCCTAGTGGATAGAGACGCAATGTTAAAGGCCCTACGCGAAGGCCGAGTACACTACTCAACTGACGTAGACAACGACGAGTGGGTGCGGCCCAGCGACTATTATGAGGCCGCCAAACAGGGGGGTGTTGTTTTCCTTCAGACTCCGCACACTGCATCCAACACGCCTGAAATCCGCCTTGAAGCCATGACTGGAGTGGCCTTAGACAATCTCATCGCAATACTTAGCGGGCAGAAGCCGCCTAACCCGAGAAACGAGCCGGTTAATTTAGCGGCTTGACGAACCCTTGCGGAGAGCTGTTTTGTGGGTTAGTATAGCGTGCAATGCCTCAGTTTTGGGTGCGGATATTTTGCGCGCTCTTGCTTTCCGGATTAATGCACCGCTTAATGTCTCTGTTTCGAGGGGTTTTCCGGCAAGGTAATCTTGGAGCATGCTCGTCCTGAATGCCGAGAACTTGGGGCGCGGACCTACAACGCCCAAAACGTCCGCGTCGGTTATTTTGACTCCTTCCGCACGCCCAACCGCAGCCGCCTCCTTAGTCACATCCTCAAGAAGACGCCGTACCGCAGGGTCTGAAAGCATCTCCCCCATGGTGGACTCCGTAACCGCAGAAACCGTATTGAACGCTACGTTCCACATAAACTTGCGCCAAAGTATACGGCGAATATCGCGCTCAAAAGAAAAAGATATTTCTGCGGCCTCAAGAATTTGCTTGATTGTTTCGGCGGCTTTCTTTTGTTTGGGTGTTTCGGCGCCGAAGTATATGATGCCTAGTCCGCTGTATGTTATGGTTCCGGGGTGTGTGACTTCGACGCCTATGCGGGTCATGGCAGGCACGATGCGTTCTGGATGACCCCATTTGTTGGCTATTTTTTCGCGGTTTCCGAATCCGTTCTGGAGGCTTAAAACGATTGAGGAGGGAGACGCGACGGAGCGATATTTCTTCAGCGCGGAATCCGTGTTGTATCCTTTTACTGTGAAAAGTATCAGGTCGGCTACAGCGTCTTTAGGCGGCTTGTCGTACGCCTTGACTTTGAATAGGGTTTTCTTGCCGCCTTCAAGGAGCACAAGACCATGCCGCCTTAATGCTTCAAGATGCTTTCCGCGCGCGTAGAAATCTACGTCGAATCCTGCGCGCAAAAATTGGGAACCGAAATATCCTCCAACAGCCCCTGCGCCTACGACGGCGACCCTCATTCTGACTTTTCTTCGGCGGGAGACTCGGACTTCTTCGACTCTGCGTCCTTCTCCTGCTTTTCATCGCCAAGAGGCATGCCTTCCTGCTCCAACAATATGCGGAAGTCATCCAAGCTGACGCGCTTCTTCTGCGCAAGCTTCTCCTTAACTTCCTGAGCAGTCATCATCTTCCTCTCATTCTCGCGATCAGTACGAAGCTTGTCAGACTCATCCTGGAACGGCGCCATCTCCTGCCTAATCACGTCAATCTCGCCAAGAAGCGCATTAATCTGCTCGCGATAAGGATTCATGACCTCATAACGCTCAATAAGCTGCTTGTGGATGCCATCCGCCTCCTTACGCACCGCGTCGGCCTTAGTGTACAAGTCGAGAGCGGACTGGTGGTTTAGGTTGGCTTCATCTGCGACTTCATGCAACTCCTTGGATATCGCATCAAGCTTGCCGTTTAAGCCTTGAATGTTTTGGAACGATGAGACTACTGCTTTATGCAGTTGGGACGCTTCTTTGGCCGAGCCCATGCGCCCCATGACTTCGCAAACCTGCTCGTAAAGCTGGATTTCTTTGGTGAGAGGTATGTCCTTCAGAACTAAGGTGTTGAGGTTTCTCTCGAACAGGCGCTCAAGCTGGTCGTCGCTTCCTTTTGCCTTCTTGTTGAGTTCATCCCGCTTGGTCTTGCTTTCCTTTATGTTTCCGCCCAAGTTCTTTATTTCGTCAAGAAGATCCTTCCGTTTCTTGCGTAGTTCTGCGGCCTTGGCGTTTAGCTGGTCGCGGGATTCTCTGAAGACTTTGGCTTGCGTGGACATCTCTTTGACTTGGGCGTTAAGCTGGTCTCTTTTGATGCGCAAGTCCCCGGCTTCTTTTTGGTAGACGATGAGCTGCTTCTTGATGTCCTTTATTTTCTTGTCTTTAGCTTGAATCTGCTTTCGGTAGGTTTCGAGCGTCTCTTTCAGGTCTTTGTCCGTCATTTCTTCACGCTCCAGTATGCAAGCGCCTCTTGGTGCTCCTGAATCTTACTTTGTAGGAATTTGATGTGCCGGCTTGTTTTTGCCGCGCCGACTTCTTTCTTCAGCCGGGACAACTCTTCTTTAGTCTGCTTCTCGGCTTCGAGGACGCTTTCGGTTGCGTAACCGTCTTTCCTCCAGTGCCTAAGCTGGTCGAGCTTCTCCTGCAGGAGAGTCAGCCTGTTGATGCTCTCGTGCTCAGACTTGTATTCGTTCAGAAGTTTCTTGTGCTTCTCAACCAAAAGCAGAGAAAGCTGTGCCGGCGTGTACTGTGACGACATGTGGATTATACATACAGCCAAATCACTATAAAAAGGCTGCTGTGACGCGTTATAGGGGAGTTAGACGCTTCCGCCGGCTTTTTTGCGCACATAAACGATGCGCTGAAGAACTGTGAAGTTTGACAAAACAGCGGCTGCAACTATCGAATATACGATGTAACGGGGGTCGAACGCACCGGCAAAAAGACCTAAATAGATTAAGGTCATCCGCTCTCCGCGCTCAAATAGGCCGCCCATTTTCTTGTGGTCTTCTGCGTCTGTCACGACGCGTCTGTGGTCGGCGTAGGCGCGCACGTAACTTGTCATCGTGGCGCCGAACACGAGCAAAACAAGCCACGCATAAAGAGGCATAAACGGCGTTTCCTGTCCCGCCAGGTTGAATCCCAAACCTAAGTACAGAAGAATCTCAACGTAACGGTCAACTATTCCGTCAAGGAATCCGCCGTATTTAGTCACCGCACCCGTCACCCTTGCGACTGCGCCGTCAACCGCATCCAAAAGCCCCGCAACAAGGAAACAAACAAGGGAGGCCAGAAGGTTTCCTTTCACGAGGAGTATGAATCCGGCAACAGAGGGCACTATCGAGAGTAGGGTCCATGAGTTGGGGGATAGACCTATGTGGGAGAATATTATGCCCAGCCTGACGCTTGCCCATTCCGTGTTGACGCGGGACTTTATCATTTTTTCAGCGTTGTCTTGCTCCGCTTATGAATTCCTCGACCATCTGCCGAGCTACTGAGTCGCTGTACTGTATGGGAGGGCTCTTCATGAAGTAGCTTGACGGCGACGTGAGTGCGCCTCCGACGCCGCGGTCAAGAGCGAGCTTTGCGCACCGTATGGCGTCAACCATGACGCCGGCGCTGTTGGGGCTGTCTTCCACGTCCAAGCGGAGTTCTATGTTTATGGGAACGTCGCCGA
Source organism: uncultured archaeon (assembly GCA_902384455.1). Lineage (GTDB taxonomy): Archaea > Altiarchaeota > Altiarchaeia > IMC4 > SCGC-AAA252-I15 > CABMCB01. The sequence continues at coordinate 4,578 of CABMCB010000005.1, read as the reverse complement.
ACTTGCGGCCTTCCATCCTTATGAAACAGATTTTTTTGTCTTTTATCCAGGGGATGTAGTCGCTTGGGCCTATGTGTATGTCTTCTGGCGGGAGTTGCGTTGGTAGCTGGCTTTGTACGCTTTGTGTTTTGCTTATTTTTTTGCTTTTGAGCCGGGTTCTCTCCAGCATGTTCATGAAGTCTGTGTTTCCTCCGACGTTGAGCTGGTATGTGCTGTCGAGTTTTACTCCGCGGTCTACGAAGAGTTTTGTGAGGGTTCGGTGGACTATTGTGGCGCCTACCTGGCTTTTGATGTCGTCTCCGACTACGGGGAGTTTTTTATCCTCGAATTTCTTGGCCCACTCGGGGTTGCTTGATATGAATACGGGTATGGCGTTTACGAAGGCGCATCCCGCGTTCAATGCGCATTGGGCGTAGTAGCGGACTGCTTCTTCGCTTCCGACCGGTAGGTAGCAGACGAGCACTTCGGCTTTTGCGTCCTTAAGCGCTTTTGAAACGTCGACTGGCTTCTGGCGCGCGTCCACAGGGAAGGCATCTTTAGTGGTGGAGCCCACTCCGTCAAGGACAGGGCCTTTCTGCACTATGACGTTTGTTTTAGGCACGTCGCTGAACTTCACCGTGCAGTTTGGCGCAGCGAAAATAGCGTCAGCCAAATCTTTCCCCACCTTGTTTTTGTCCACGTCGAATGCTGCAACAGGAGTTATGTCGCGTATGTGATAGCCACCGAGGATATTGTGCATGAGGCCCGGAACCGGAGGGCTGTTGCCGTTAACGTCCTTGTAGTAAGTGAGACCCTGGATTAAGCTGCTTGCGCAGTTTCCGACACCCACTATCGCAAGCCGAATAGACTTCTTAGGCATGGTTGAAGATGGGTTAATCGCCCTTAAATATTTTATGGCTGTAAAATATGCGCATTTTTATGTGGCGTAGGACAACCATTAAACCATGACAGATGCCGCCGTACTCCTCATAGAAGGAACCAACTGCGAAGAGGAGATGTGGCACGCGCTAACTAAAGCAGGACTGTCCGCCGAAAAAGTCCACCTTAAACAGTTCACAGGCGACTGCCCCCCGGAGCGAAGACGCCGCCTATCAGACTACTCGGTGCTGATGATTCCGGGCGGATGGAGCGCAGGAGACTACATAAGAGCAGGAGCGATTTTCGCCGCGCGAATCAAAAGCAGGTTACTGCCGGAACTCAAAGAATTCGTTAAAGACGGCCGACCTGTCGGCGGCATATGCAACGGTTTCCAGGTTCTTGTTGAAGCGGGAATGCTTCCGGCGTTCAAAGGCATCACCGACGTCCCGGACGCTGTGCTTTCCATAAACATGCAGAATAGGTTCGAATGCCGCCCGACTTATTTGCGGCTCGATGGAAACTGCGCTTTCACCGGCCGCTTTCAGAGGGGTTCTGTTATTCAGGTTCCTGTGGCTCATGGGGAGGGGCGTCTTGAGTTTGGGGGTAGGAGTAAGGAAGCTCTTAAGTTGCTTAGTGAGAATGGGCAGGTTGTGTTTAGGTATTGTATGCCGGATGGCGCGGCTGCTGGGGGGTTCCCGTGGAATCCTAATGGGAGTTTGGATGATATTGCGGGCATATGTAATCCGGAGGGGAATGTTCTTGGTATGATGCCTCATCCTGAGCGTGTTGTTTCCAGGATTCAGCACGCTGATTGGACGCGCACCGGAAACCCCGACGGATTAGGCGACGGGTTCGCTGTGTTTCAGAGTTTAGTGGATTACCTCAAAAAGAAAAAGTGACTTTATCACCTCTTGAGTGGCTTATTAACAGGCCGCTGTGGATTGGTGAGTTCACTGTCATACCCAGGGAGCTGGCGTTCATTTTGATTGGCGTCGTTCTTTACGTCTGCGTCCAGGAGAGCATGAAGCACCGTGTGGGGCGCATAGGGATGTTTCTGAATGCCGTGCTTATGTGGCAGATAATGTACGCGGAATTCGGGGGGCTTGCGGAGTGGGTCCGCGTGTACCTCAATGCAGGCACCATATTGGGTTTATGGTCAATCTCATACTACCTCTACAAGATCAGGCTAAAGACGGACTTCTATGAAGTAATGTTCGTATTCTACGCCTCCACATCAATCGCTGTTGTCTTAGTGTACAGCTTCTTCAAGTAATGGTAGAATCCCAGAAAGACTGCTTACGACATAATCGGCGCCTATACCCGGAACCTTATCCTCGTTAGGGTAAAGCCAACTGTACTCATTGTAAACAATCACAGAAACAGCGCCCACCGCGCGGGCAACGTCAGCGTCCCTCTTCAAATCCCCGACGTAAAACATCCTCTCAGACGAAACGCCGTACTCACTCAAAAGCAGCCTAAGACGCACCTCCTTAGGACCCTCACCGACCGGAAGAACCCTGTCGAAAAGACCGGACAACCCGAAACGAGGAAACGTCGCGTCAATGAAGTTCCGCTTGCTGTTGGTGACAACCGCAGTAACACAACCCAACTTTCTAACTTCCCGCAAAACATCCGCCGCACCAGGCACCGCAACAACAAGACCTTGACCCCCAGAAGACAACGCAAACAAATCAACAGCCGCATCACCCTCCCGCACCTTACGCTCAACGTCAGGTTCTCCTGCAGGGAAAAGACTCCGCAAAACATCCTGCGCAGGAGGACCTATGACGGACAGAACATCCGCCTCGGAACGCACGTGGCCGCAAGACGTCATAAAATTCCTGAAGGCCGTCACATAAGCAGTCTTGCTGTTGAGTATGACGCCGTCAAGGTCGAACGCCACTATGAAATCGGACTTCATTCTGACTGAATTAGGAGAGAGTATTTATGAGGAGACGAGCATAACTAAACATGGGGGTGATGCTTTACTGTGCCCTGTATGGTAAAGCCCAGATTTACCAAAAAAAACGCGAAAGCAACCGATAGGCATCACCCGCTTTCTGACTGCCGCTGCCGTGAGGCTAATTTCTCTAACAGCACTCGAACTCTGCCTTAGCATATAAAATGAACGAAAGACCGATCCCAGACAAAAACCAAAGGAAAAACGGAAGGCAAACAAAGAAGACGCTCGGTCCCGTGCACAACCTGGAAGAACACGTCCTGCCTGAATGCTGGAGGAGAATATTCAGCAAAACATACATCAAAACGGACGCAGACAGCGCCGAAGAACAGGCGATAACCCGAAGGGAAATAGACGCGTTCGCGCAAACCGCAAGAATAAGCCCAGACGACAAAATACTAGACTTATGCTGCGGATACGGCAGACACTCTCTTGAACTAGCCCGACGAGGATACAGCCAGGTGGAAGGGTTCGACCGCTCACACCACCTAATCCAAAAAGCCAAAGGAACAGCCAAAAAAGAAAAACTGAACGTCAAATTCAGGGAAGGCGACGCAAGAAAACTCCCCTATGCCCCCGATACATTCGACGCCGTGCTGCTGTTGGGCAACAGCTTCAGCTACTTCGAAACAGCCCAAGACGGCCTAAGAATCCTCAAAGAAATGCACCGGGTGCTTAAGCCGTGGGGCAGGCTCATACTTGACATATCAGATGGAGAACACCTGAAAGAACACTACCAACCCAAAACGTGGGAATGGATAGACAACAAACACTTCGTCTGCCGTGAACGCTCGCTATCAATAGACGGACACCTGCTGATAACAAGAGACGTAGTATCACACGTGGAAAAAGGCCTCATTTCAGACCAATTCTACGCCGAACGGCTGTACACCAAAGACAACCTCACCGACCTGATGAAGGCCGCCGGACTTTCCGATTGCGCGATACACGAAAACACTGCGACAGGCGGCGTGAAATCTCAGGTGAACGGCGCGTCTGAACGGCGTATTACTGCGTATGCTGTTGTGCGGAAGGATTGGACGCCTTTGAAGCGCAGGCAGAAGGAGTGCGTGAAGAAGGTCGCTGTTGTCATGGGCGATCCCAATAAGCTGGATGCTTTGAAGCCGACTTCTGTGTTTGACGACGACGACTTTTTCACTATAGACCAGCTTAAGACCGCGCTGAGAGAGCTTCCAGGCTATCAGTTCGAGTACCTCAACAACCACGACACGCTTCTTTCGGATTTGATTAAGCTGAAGGGCAGCGTGGACTACGTTTTGAATCTTTGCGACGAGGGCTACACTAACGACCCGCGCAAGGAGCTTCATGTGCCTGCCATGCTTGAGGCGCTTAGCATGCCGTACTCGGGCGGAGGGCCGCAGTGCCTTGCGCACTGCTACGATAAGTCTCTTGTCAGAGGAGTGTCCAGCGAGATGGGCATTCCTGTTCCTGAAGCTTTTTTCATCAACCCGGAGGACACTACTTTCGAACTGCCTTTTGATTTTCCCGCTCTCGTCAAACCTAACTTCGGCGACAACAGCTTCGGGATAACCCAGAGAAGCGTCGTCAACAACGCCGAAGAGCTTTTGGACGCCATAATGGAAATCAGGGAAAAACTCGGCTACGACAAACCTGTTCTGGTGGAAGAATTCCTGACAGGAAAAGACCTGTCTGTTGGGATAATAGGCAACCCTCCCACAAGCTACACCGCACTACCCATAACAGAAGAAGACTACTCCAACCTCCCCGAAAACCTCCCA
>CABMCB010000004.1 GCA_902384455.1 uncultured archaeon | reverse complement strand
TAACACGGTAACGCCCGCTTGGTAACCCGCAACGGAAAAACACGGGGTACCCCCCGGCAACGTCGGTGGTTGCCCGCCCGTAACCCTCCCCCCCCCCCCCAATGTCGGAATAAGGGGAGGAACTTTTTGGTATACTTAGGACTTACTAGCACCCGCCGCTCCAGCATTGACTGGGTAACAGAGGGCCCTCGGAGGTGGGTGTTCTTATGGGTAGGTAGCCCCGTAGTAGGCCGGGGTCCGGCTGTAGACCGGATGACCTTAGGGTCCGCGCTGGCGCAACTCCAGCCCTGCCCACCATAAATAGGCTAAAGGGCGTTTCCTTTTACTTATCCTTTCGCCTATATTTGTGGTACACTTTCTGGAAACAGGGGGTGTGCATTGGCACCAAAAAAGAAGTACTCAGACGAAGCTTTAACAGAAGCAGTGAAGAATTCGACGTCTTTCTTAGGGGTAATGAGAAAGATAGGCTGTAGTTCTTCTTGTTCTGGAGGTAGTTGGAAAAACATCAAGTTTCGAGTAAATAAACTTGGTTTAGATACATCCCACTTTAAAAGAGGAACAGCAGGAGTTCCTTCAAATAATAAAAGGACATTTAGAGAGATTTTAGTTAAGAGGATTTACAAACGAGAGAAATGTTACTTTCTTCGTAGAGCTTTGCTAGAATACGGGTTGCCTTTCTTGTGTAGCGGTTGTGGGTTGGGAGGTTCTTGGAACGGAAAGAAGTTGATGTTGGAGATTGACCACATCAACAACAACCCCCTGGATAACAGGCCAAAGAATTTGAGGTTTCTTTGTCCTAATTGTCATTCACAGCGACCTGTAACCTACCGTAACTAAATTAAAGTGTCCTCGTGGCCGAGAGGCGAGGCAGAGGGCTGCAAACCCTCTCACACTGGTTCAAATCCAGTCGGGGACTCCATAACATAGAGGTGACCAATGATTCTCCACACCGCTTCTTCGGACATCGAGGTTCGCTTGGTCGGGGGTCGTTTCATCGCGTGTGTTCTCAACGGGCCAAACGCAGGAAAGCACTACGAGGGTGATACCATCAACGGGACCAAGATGGGAGCCAAGTTCACTCTGACCGACAAGGGAAAACTCCTCTGTCAGAGCACTACGGTTCAACGTGTAGAGGGAACGCTGTAAACACTCCGGGGTCGTCTATCGGTAGGACGCCACGCTCTGAACGTGGAGAGGGAGGTTCGATTCCTTCCCCCGGAGCCAATTTAAGGAGAGCACTCGTGAAGCTTTTGTGGTCCAGACCCCAGATTCAGAAGATGCAGGAGCTGTTCTGGGAATTCCAACACGAGAATGCTTCAGGTATTCACACTTACCACAACTGTGAGTGTGGCCGTTCTATGGTTCGTTCGGATGTGTGCATTCACTGTATCCTCGACAAAATGACTTTCGTTTTATCACATCCTCGGGGTCGAAAGAAGAAGACCTAAATTTTGGGTTCAGTTAGATTCGAGTGAGGCCCTCCAGTGAGTGAAAAGAAACCCAAGAGACAAATCATTGCTATTGACTTCGACGGCACTGTCTGCAAGTACCCTCGGTTTGTTTCTCCTGGTAACATTCCGTTCGAGCCTATTGATGGTGCCAAGGAAGCCCTGGAGACTATCCACAAGTACTTCCGTATTGTCATTTTCTCTGTTCGTGCCAACAACGAGACGGGGAAGAAAGCCATCATCGACTGGATGACGGAGAATCAGATTCCTTTTGATGACGTGACCGACAGAAAGCCGCACAGTGTTCTCTACATCGACGACAACGCCATTCGATTCGAGGGAGATTGGAAAAAGACGTTAAAAGATATTTCCGAAGTCCAGCACTACTCCAAATCGAAGAAGTAACGAAGGTGTGTCATGAAGAAACCTACTACCGCTTGTGAAGACCGTTGCCCATGCACCAACTGCTTGAAACCCTCCACCAATAAACCACAGAGCAAGACGCCTAAAAAACCAAAAGCGAGGTTGCGTAAGAAACAGTCATAAGGATTTCTTACATGAAATCCGAACTTACTGTAGCGGTACGCACTCCGCATTACGAAACTGTCGACGACGCTAGGGAAGCCTACAAAGAACCTAAGGTCTACTGCCCCTCTTGCTGTGAGTTTGTTGAGCCCGTGAACGACACGTGCCCGAACTCGTGGTGTAGGTGGGGTCTTCGTTAGGAGAGCCTGTGTACATTTCTGACGGTAACTACAAACACTTTGAACGCCTTCAGAAAAAGAAGGTTTCGAACGAGCAGCTTGAGAAACTCGTTCAGCGGGAACTCCAGAAGCAGGACCCCAATGAGATTACACCGCTGCCTGCGCCTGAGGGGTGGGAGCAGACAGATTCCCTGCTCATTGAATGCCCCGGCTACTGGTGGTTGCATAGTAAAGTTGACAAGCGTTGGAGAGCCGAGGGTAAGTCTGAGGCCGTAGGTGGCCTTGGCATGTGTGCGGAAGCGAAGCAGGCTTTCAGGAAACTACAAGCGTCTTTCGGGATTCCTCCCTGGGACTTCATCTACAGATTCGAACCCCGCGACCTTAAAAAGTTCAAATTAGCCCCCCGGAAGGGTGTTCCCCTGGGTTAGTTTGGTGTATACTGGTGTATGAACATACGCCAAAAGGCCGCTCTGTTTAACAAGCTCCTCGAAACAGTAAAAGCATTCGACAAAGAAAATGACCTGTGCTTGACCGCCTGTGAGGTGGAAAAGCTCAGCGTTGAGTTTGGCGTTTTCATGAAACGCTTTGTAACCAAGCTCCGGAGAAGTTAATGTCCGAGTACCAGTGCGATAAGTGTCACGACACGAAGCACATTCTCGTAGGGGACTCGTGGGAGCGGTGCTCCTGCTTGATTGAATACGCCGCTTCGATAATCTACGCTCGTGCTGGTATTACCTTTGACCACAACACCCTGAACTACAGCCGGGCTAACGTTAAGACTCTATATCCGCACAGCCCGTGGATTCCTGACGACACCAATCTCATGCTTGAGTACATCTTAGAGTCTTTTGAAAAGCACAAGCTGATTAGTAAAACCTTCTGCCTTACGGGTTCTGCTACGTCTCCAAAAGACTTTATTCTGCAGTGCATCCTGAAGAAAGCCCTTGACAACGGGTATACTGCATTTTCGACATCCCTCGATGAACTCATTGCTCGAAACTTTCAGCCAAATCAAGAAGGGGTATCTGGAGACGTTACTATGCCCAATGAGTTTAACCGGGCTGCCGTAACCTCAGTTAGCTTTGGGAATGAACTTCAGTTCCGGGTCGGTGAGAGTTTCCTTTCGGAGCTTATTCGACTTCACAAGGTTAGCTGGAAGAAGAAGATGCTTCTCTTGTCTACCACCCTTACCGAAGCCGGTATTTATAAAAAGTACGAGACTAACGACTTCAAGAGTTTGTTTACACCCCTGAACCCGGAGAGCGTGAAGGGCTTTGAGAGCCGGGTAATCCTTTTAAACATTCCTTAAGGCGGGACACGTGGACATTCAGTCTTCCATTTTAGCTGCACTCATTCCACACTCTCAAGGTGAGAAGTCAGAGGCGGATGCCGCCTTCTCTACAGCAATGCAGCTTAGGCTGTCCGCAGACCTCTTTACTGGCTATCATAAATTCCTGTTCGAAACAATCGCCAAGCAGTCTGTTCGTAAGAACACCCTTGACCGCGAAATCCTTGAGACGTACTTAAACAGCTCTGAGTACGATGACGACGGTAAAACAAAGGTTCGAATCCTCTTTACCACTTGCCGGGAATCCTCGGTAGACGTAGACAAGCTTCGGTCCCTTATCCCGATGTTTATTGAGCAGCATGGGTCTAAGGAGCTTGGCGCTATCCTGACGGATACAGCTAAAATCCTGATGGAGGGAGCCCACGTAGGCAAAGCCGACCTTAAGGGGTTTGAGGCTGCCAAGCAATACCTCATCAAGCACGTTTCTGGGATTGTGGGAGTATCCTCTTCTCCTCAAGGTCTTGTTTCTGGGTCTTTTGATAAGTTCTGGGAGAACTACCAGAAGGCCAAGAGTAGCCCGGACTATGGAATTAAGTCGGGTATTCGAGAACTTGATGCTGCTACTGGAGGGGCGCGTAACGGGGAACTCTTCACTGTCGCGGGATTTGCCAAGGAAGGTAAGTCCCAGATTCTTCGTAATTGGGCGTACAACGCGGTTGTCCGACAGCACAAGAACGTTGTTTACGCCTCCTTGGAAATGTCCAAGGACGAGCTCATGAATCTGTTCACGTCTCTTCACTCGACCAACCCAATCTTCAAAAACACGGATGGAGTTAAAGCTTTTCCTATCTCTGACGGAAAGCTTACTCCTGAGGATGAAGCCCGTCTCCAGGAAGTGACAGAAGAGTGGGAGAACAATCCCAGCTACGGGATGCTCTATATCCTTCAGATGCCCACAGGCTCTACAGTTCCTATGCTTCGTAATGCGCTTACAAGCCTTCAGTCCATCTTCCCGCTGGACGCTTTGTTTTTGGATTACGCTTCGCTTTTGTATCCTGAGACACGAATGGATACGACAACGATGCAGGTGACTTCCATTTACAAGTCTCTGAAGGACTTGGCTCTTACCTTCAACAACGGTAACGGTCTTCCTGTTATTACCGCACACCAGACTTCTCGTGCTAAGCGCGAGGCGGTTGACAAATCCGAGAACAAACGTTACGATATGGGGTACCTGTCCGACGCTTCCGAAGTTGAACGGAGCTCTGACATGGTAGCCTGGATTCTTCGTACTGAAGAGCTTAAAGCCTCTCGTGAGATTAAGATGGGCATGAGCTACTTCCGTCGTGGTCGTACTCCCCCAGACTGGCGATGCAGTGAATACTACGACTGCTCAGCCATTCGAAACCTGGGACAGGTTGCTTCAGGCTTTGGTAGTGGACCGTCCCCCAGCACAGACCCTAGCATAGCCCCCGGAACAAAAACAGACTTTACTCACGACCTATGAAACTAGACTTCAAGGGAACTCTCAGCGTTGTTAAGAGCAAGGTGACCTTCAATCAGGTCCTTGAGAGCTACGGGTTTAAGACGGGCCCAGGATTGATTGTTTGTCCTCTGCACTCTGAAAGCACAGGGTCCTTTAAAATCTACGATGGGGATACTGGAGAAGGTAACTTCTGGTGCTTTGGGTGCCAGAAGGGCGGGGACATGCTTACCTTCGTGGAGTTGTACGAAGGTATTGGGAAGGGCCAAGCCCTCAACAGGTTGGCGACCAAGTTCAACATCGACGTAAAAACTAGGGAGTACTCCAACCACATCGTGAATTCCCTTGATGCCATCCTTAAACCCAAGGAACCAAAGACCCCCGAAGTGTGTCTTGAGTTGAAGGTAGCTCTTGAATGTTCTCGGGAGTTCTCAAATCTTTCTGAACAGGCCCTAACCCCCTACATGGTCAACAAGTCGGTGAACCACTTTGGGACAAGGTCTAAGGGAAATCTACTGGTTGTTCCTGTCATGGACATTGAGGACAACCTTTGGAATCTTCAATACATCTACCCAGACGGCAGGAAGCTGTTTAAGAAAGACGGAAGACGCAAGGGGTGCCTATTCCGCATCGGTGCAGAAGACAACATTGGTCCTGACTTCCGGGTATTTTTGGCGGAAGGTTATTCGACAGGGGCCAGCGTGTACATGGCTACGGGGTGCACTACATTCATTAGTTTTACGTCCTGCAACCTGGGACTTGTGTATAATGCCCTGAAAGAGAAATACCCTGGAGTTTGTTTATCTCTTGCCGGGGATAATGACGTCTCAGGCAGAATGCACTCCTTACCGGCTTTCTATCCCAAGAAGGAAGGTCAGGACTGGAACGACGTCTGGGTTGAGGGTGGTGCCCAGGCGGTTCTGAACGGGTTAAACCCCGATAATCTAGTTGTTGGGAACCCCCTAAACGAACGAGTAAACCAGAACCTCAACTACCACGGGAGGTTGTAGTGTACTACCGAGTGACCCTCATCATCAAGGACAAGTCTATAAGAGACGTCGAGGACCTCTTCGACGAGCTGTACGGAAAGACCATTAACAAGGGCCGAATAGTTGAGGTCGAGGATGCTGAGGATGCGGAAGACTACGACCCTGGGGACGATGAGAATGTTTCCAGCTTCCCAGAGGATGATGACGAATAACCACGGTTGACATTCAGGGAGCCGGTGCTTATACAGGGTTGTGGAACTACGGAGGGTACTGTGACCAAAGTGACCATGGAAGATGTTTACAGGGATTGGGATTCCAAGATTGCAAAAACCATTCTCATGGCGGGGATTCCTTCAGAGTCTGTGGACGACATCAAGAGCGAAATCTACCTGAGCATGGTGCGAAGGGACCTTTGTAGTAAGTTCGACCCGGAACGAGCACGGAGCTTTTCGACCTACCTGTACACCATCGTCCACAGCTTGATTGCAAACGAAATGCGGAAGTACCACCGCAAGAAGTACATGCCTGTGAGGAACGTCTTCTACTTCGACCGCATCGAAGACCTTGACCGCTCCAACCTGTTCCTGACGTACTTCAGGGCTTTCGACGAGCTTCCTGAAATCGAAAGAGTGGCGTTCGTTGAGGACATAGTACGGGAGCTTGAGCTACCCAAGAACCATCGAGAGATTCAGGGAAGAATTGGCAGTATCTCCCTCAAGAGCGTGGTTCTTCTCGCCTTCCAGGGGCATTCTTTGAAAGACATCGCAGGAAGCATCGGGGCTCATCCCGATACAGTCAAGAAGAGCCTGATGTTTCTGAAGCGAATCCCTGCAGTGAAGGAATACTACGAAGCGGTAGGTGCTTAGATGGAACGCGCAGAATTAAAGGCTTCTCTGGATGCCCTTAGCCCCGAAGAGTTGGTAGAATTGGGGTACGTCAAATTGGAGACTTACGAACACGTTACCAAGGAGTTCGTAGGGACTTTCTCGGAGCTGATTGACATCCTGACTTCTTGGTCAAAGAACGTCCTGGTCAAAGCTAACGAGAGTAAGAACTCGAACACCATCATCTTCGCTAAGCACTACATGGCCAACCTGAAGGACTTGGTCGGCCATAAACTCTCACAACTCAGACCAAATGAAGAACATCCAGACGTTTAATGACGAAGACTCAAAAATCTGGGAAGCCCTCGAAACATTTGACTTCGGAGGCTACCGGACAGATTCAGAGCTTCGCATTGCGCTGTTCAAGAAACTGATTGACTCAATCGGTTTTTGCAGTTTGTGCGTACACAACGACAAGTTGAACTCCTGGTGCAAACTCCTACATCAACACACTGGCTTGATGGACCGTTGTAGCGATTTCGAAAAGGTGGAAGAGGATGATACTCCTGCCTTCGACGTCATGGTCGAGCCTTTTGTTGAGGAACAGAAACGAGCCGCTGACGCGGTCAAGATTAACAAGTACACCCATTGGAGCAACAAGAACGGCCCGAGTAAGCCGAAGGAAGACAGTTACGACGGCTACGATAAGGGGCACAAGCAAGAGGAAGAGGAGTAGTCACATGAAGGCGTATCAAGAAGACTGGAGCCAAGAGTCTATGCCGTTGCAGAAGTCGAAGGAGCCGAAGGGTGAGGAAATCTCGGCTGCCGTTTGCCCTGTCTGCAGCAAGAAGGTACGGACGATTGGTGGTCGCATGTCTGCACACAACTGTGTGCCTACGGACAAAAAGTAAGGGAGCCAGGCATGAAGGAATCGAAGGATAAGGAAGTTGTAATCTCTACGGACCCTTGGCATCCAGCGAATCGCAAGGTAAAGACCAAGACAGGGAACGTGAAGGAAGACCACCTCGCTCCTGTGCTTGTTTGGGACAGTAGGAAACAGGGAACGTACTGCATCGGTAAGAAGCAGTACAAGAGGGACCTCAAGGCGCTGAAGCTCAAGAAGAACGCCTAATCCCAGGGACAGTTACATTTGAAAAACGCCGTCAATCCGGAACAGGCTGACCTGTTTCAGAGTAGCCTCGTCTCACAACGGCTTGAACATGCCAAGAAGACCAAGAACGTCTCCTGGCTTGAGTCAGCCCGTCTTCATTGTGTGAACGACGAAGCTACCCTCAGACAGTTTGTCGAGCGGGCTCTGGCGTCTCCAAACCCAAAGGCTGCCGACACGGAAACTACAGGGCTTCGTCCTCGTGAGGATAAGCTCGTTGGTATCTCCGTGGCTTGGGTAGAAGATGATGGTCACCCTGTTTCTTTTTATGTTCCCCTCCTGTCCGATGTTGACACAGTCAAGATAGACCCTCTTGTAACTCTTTCCATCCTGAAACCTCTACTGGAAACAAAGCTGATTTGGTACAACTTCAAGTTCGACTACAAGTTCTTGAAGGCTGTAGGGATTGAGGCTGGATTGCTTGCTGATGTGTCCTTGATGAAGCTCCTTCCCAAGGCTGGGCTGGACCACGGTCACTTTGAAGCCGCTGGAGACACTTCTCTTAAAGAGCTCTACAAAAAGCACTTCGGGTTGGATATGCTCAATCTTGAAGATGCTTTGGGTAAAGGTGTCTACAACTTTGCCCTTGCCTCCCTTGAGTTGGGAAAGATGTACGCTGCGACGGACGCCTATGCTACTGTTCTTCTCTATCACAAGCTTCTTGACCTTACGGACATGGGGTTCATTTACAGTCTCGAAACCCAGCTACTCCCTATCGTTGCAAACATGGAGTATCGGGGCATCAAGATTGATGATGACAGCCTTCGAAAGGCCACGGAGACTTTCACGAAAGAGAACCGGGAGCTTGCCGAAGAGATTTTCGCCATGGCTGGTCGGAAGTTCAATATCGGAAGTCCCCAGCAGTTGTCGGAACTGCTCTATGGTGAACTGAAGCTTCCTGTGTCTTCTTACACATCCGAAGACTCTAAGACACCAAGCACGGACAAAGCGGCTCTTAAGAAGTTAGACCACCCCATTGTCAAGCCTATTTTGACCTATAAGGCCAATGACAAGCTTCTCACTACGTTCCTCAAGAAGCTCCCGAGAGCCTTGGACCCTGAGCATCACCTGCATTCGAACCTCAACTCCTACGGGGCGGTATCCGGTCGTTTTACCTCCACCTCTCCCAACATCCAGCAGATTCCTAAGGCCAAGGACGATACTTCCAACAGTGCAGTGCTTCGAAAGGCCTTTGTGGCTGACGAGGGCTACTATCTCTTGGACGTGGACTACGGACAGATTGAGTATCGTATTTTCGCTTCCTTGTGTGGTGACCCCAACCTCAAGAGCGCCTTCTTGAACGGAGTAGACTTCCACTTGCAGACAGCCTCGACCATGTTCGGGGTACCTCTGGATAAAGTGTCAGACGCTGACCGACAGAAGGGTAAGACCATCAACTTTGGTCTGTTGTTCGGTATGCAGGCCTACGGTCTGAGCCAGCAGCTTCGTTGCTCTGAGGAAGAAGCCCAGAAGCTCTTGGACACATACTTCCGGATGATGCCTACCGTTCAGCCGTGGATTAGCAATGAGAAGGACCGGGCCCGTACCTGCGGGTATGCGGAGACTATTTACGGTCGCAAGCGCATGCTTCCCGACGCTCTCCTTCCCTACACTGAAGACACGAAGTCTCGAATCTCAAAAGCCTTGCGTGAGGCTGTTAACCACCGGGTACAGGGTACCGCTGCCGACATCTTGAAGATGTCCATGATTCGACTGGATATGGCAATCAAGAAGCGTAACTGGGACATGCACATGCTCATGCAGGTGCACGACGAACTTGTCTTTCTGGTGCATGAGAGTATCCCTGTAAGTGAGTCGGTGGCACTTGTCAAGAAGTGCATGGAGCTGAGGACCCCGACCGCCTGTGTAGAACCTCGGCTCCAGGACTTCGTTCCTATCGTGGCTGACGCCTCGGTTGGGTATTCTTGGGGTAACTCGGTGGACTACGTCGACGGTTTGGAGCTGGAGGACATCCCCTACCACAACAAGCTCATTGTTATAGGGGACCCTAAGGACCTCGTAGGCCGAGGACCAGAACTCAAGGAAATCTTCAAGAAGTATCCTGGCAAGAGCGAGGTTCTCCTGAATGTTGGTGGGAACTTTGTTGAGCCTTCGAATACTGACAAGGAAACAGGCGAGGTTACCGAACTTCGCATTCTCGGCTCCAAGCGACAGATTAAAGAAATCGAAAGTTTGGGGTTGACAGTACAGATTTAGGTGTTTATAAGCAGGGGGGAGAGGACAACATGGAATTTGATTACTCGGGATACGCAAAACTAGGGGAGTCTATCGGCAAGCTGGTAGAGGAGAAGCAGAAGGCCTACGGGGACTCATTCTCCAAGGCTCCTGCTATCATGGCTGTTCTCTACCCCAACGGAATCAGCCCAGACATGATGGGGTCTGCCCTCACCGTTGTTCGCGTCATCGACAAACTCAATCGAATCTCCACGAACAAGGTCGACCTTTTGGGCGAGAATCCTTGGGGTGACATTGCCGGGTACTCTCTTCTTGAAGTAATGAAATACGGCCCCTCTTCGATTAAAATCCCGGCTCTTACTAAAGAGCAGATTGAACTCCTTAAGGCACAGCAGATTCCGGTCGGAGTAATTAAAAATGACTCGGACCTTTGACTTAACCGTCTCCAAAAGCGATAAAATTTGCCGTAGGGATGACCAGGGGTTTTACCAACCTACGGAATACAGCTATTCGCTTACGGAAAAAGATGTACCTGAAGAGCTGGTTGGACAGAGGACTGCGGAATTACAGCTTCGGATTACCCGGATGATTTCCCACTGGGAAGCCTTGGATGGGAAGAAAACAGCGGAAGAAGCTCTGAGCGACGTTCAGAGCATGGAACAGTATGTACGGGAGCGGGAAAAGCATGGGAAACGACATGGAAGTGAAGTTGCCGACGCCGGTAGAGTGGGCGGAGAAGCGCCAGCCTGAAATCGTCTCGATGCTCAAGTCCCTGAAGGAACTCAAATCCTTCACGGTTCCTAACCCAACTGACAACCTCAACCAACTCCATACTGCTATTGCGGGTGCCCGCAACTACCAGGAATGGGTGAAGACTTGCCTCGTCCAGGCTATCGCAATGGAACTTGAGGTCAAGCGCCTTTTGGCCTTGGCTGAAATCAAGTACAAGGACGAACTTGGAAAGGCCTTCACTACCCACGCAGACATCATTGAGAAGGCCAAGTCTTTCGAAGAGAAGCTACTCCGCCTCCGAGAGAAACTCCCCTGCATCCGTGAGAAGGAAGAATGGGAGCAGACTCTTGAGACAGTAACGTCTTTCAAGCAGGCTGTCCAGTTGGTGTACGATGACCTCAGCCGTGGGGCAATGGCTATCGCCTCCCAGGTCAACGTCATCCGCAGCCAAATCCTGAACGGTGAAATCAAGATTCAGGTGGATGGATTCACGGCTAAGGGGCTCATCACGGAGAATGCTATGGATGCCGTTGATAAGGCTTCCATTAAGAACCAGGAACGTGGGCAGACCTCTTTCGGTAGCGAACTCTAAGAGCCTGTAACAGGGCACTTAAACTTTTAGACTCAAGGGAGTAGTTCAATGGCAACGGAAACGAATTTCGGGGATGACAGTTCACTCGGACCACGGTTCGAGCGGTTCAAGTTCGGGGAAGACGAACAAAACAAGAAGAAGCGCATTGTCTTCATTGACAAGACCCTTCTTCGGGACCGCGTCCACTACAAGGACGGGTATGGCTACATGCGGTGCCTTCAGCCCGACCACTGCCCCGCTTGCGCGGCTGGCATGTCGAGCAGCGACCGCTACGGCACTAAGGTGCTGGAGTATTACACCGACTTGGACGGAAACGTCTCGAAGCCTTTCGGTTACACCGTGAAGGCCTTCGTGTTCGGCAATGGCAAGGGTAACGGGACGTTCTGCGTCCTCAACGGCATCTTCAAGCAGCTCGGGGAGAAGATGTATGTTCGAGACTTCATCGTCTCTTGCTCCAACCCCAAGTTCCAGCAGATGACGTTCCTTCCGCTGGAAAGCTGCTTCCTTGCTGAAATGAAGCAGGCTCGTCCCAACGATTTCGCAGAGGTCAAGGCGGACTACGTCAAGAAGATGTCTGACATGGACATCCTGAAGGTCGTGGCTCCCGTGGTCACTGTGGAAATCATGCAGAAGGTGGTTGACGGTGAGATTGTTCGCCGCTCCACCAAGAACCCTCAGCAAGCTGCTGCGGGTGCTGCTGCACAACCTGCTCCAGCTACAGGCCAGACGTCTTTCGGTAGCGGTGCTCCTACGGCAGCTCCTGCAGTAGCTACTGCCGCTGCGGCTCCTAAGGATGACACCCAGCGCAAGATGATGGACGACCTGTCGGCGGACCTCTAAGACAGCCCGAGCCCTGGGGTTACTTAGCCTGGGGTGTTATCAGCCGTGTGCTCCCGAGCGGTGGGAAAATCGGGAGAACTTTTAAGGAGTTGAACGAATGAATCCTAATTACACAGATGTGACTTTGGTGTTGGACAGGTCTGGTTCAATGGGCCATACAGCCAACGATACCATCGGGGGAATCAACGAGTTCATCAAGGAACAGCAGGGTAAAGAAGGTAAGAAGGTGTGCTTTACTCTGGTTCAGTTCGATGCTGACTGTGAGGACTGGTACCTGAAAAACTGCGAAGGTCAGGACATCAACACTGTTGCCCTTCTGGATAAATCGTCCTACAAGCCCCGTGGTGGTACTGCCCTCATCGACGCAATGGCTCAGGCTATTCTTGAGACGGGCAAGCGCCTCGGAGACATGCCGGAAGATGAACGTCCTGCGAACGTCATCTTTGCCGTCATGACTGATGGAGAAGAGAATTCAAGCCGCAAGTATACTAATCAGCAGGTGTTTGACATGATTAAGCACCAGACTGACGTCTACAAGTGGGCGTTCCTCTTCTTGGGAGCCAACCAAGACGCTATCGCGTCTGGAAGTCGATATGGATTCATGGCAAACAACAGCTTGTCTCTCGCAGGGTTCTCTGGGTATTCTGGGGTATCCGGGATTTCCGGATACAGTGGGTACTCTGGATGCAACTCCGTCTATGCTACTCGCGCCGTCAACAATTTCGTGAGCCGTGTGGTTGACAAAGGTGTAGATGTAGCGTATGCCTGTGGAGATACAGGCGGAGCGTTCTTGAAAGAGGACTACGCTGTTCAGGACCTGTTGGCAAAAAGCGAGGACCAGAAGTAATTGGAGGGGCACATGCCCGAGACAGCACCCCAGGCTCCAGAGCCTGGAAAAATCGAAGTTCCTATCCTGGACATGCCCAACCGCGAAGAGCGCAGGGCTATGGCGAAGTCTGGGAAGGATGGCCGGGGGAACGAGATTCACCCGGACAGCCAGAAGAACCTTCGGAATGCCACTTTGGCAGACCTCCTGGCCTTTGGCATCGAGGTGAACAAGGCAAATGCTTCCTTGAACTCCAAGATGGAAGACACCTTCAAGAGGTTCGGCACTGAAGTTGACCTCCGGTTTACGGAAGTACATTGGAACTTCGGTACGTTCCTGAACTTCCTTGGAACCCAGGGTATTCTTTCTGACGACTTCCTGGTGAAGTTCGAGGAGTTTAAGAAGAAGGCCGAGGAAGACCTTGTGAAGGCTGCTGATACGGTTCTCAAGAAAGAGGCCGAGAAGGCTCCTGAAGCCGAGGAAAAGAAGGCCGAATAAGTGAAAACCTTTCACGTCGGAGTCGACCAAGCTTTCCGTCACAGTGGGTATGCCATCCTGTCGTGGGATGCTGAAACCAAGAAGACGGAGTTTGTCGATTCCGGCGTGTTTAACTCGACCCTTAAGATGGGCAGTGCTTCTGATGCTCTCACCTTCCTGGAACACATGAGTTTTATCAAGACTCTGGTTTCAAAGGTGAAGAAGTTAGGGGAAACACCCACGATTGCTATTGAAGGTGTGGCAATCGGGGCGGTGGGTCAGGCAACCGCAAGGGGCGGCATCTTTGCAGTCTACACACTTCACGCCACCAAGAATGCTGACCTTGTAGTTGTAAGTCCGAAGAAGCTCAAGTCCTACTGGACTGACGACGGTAGTGCCGAGAAGGAAGACATGGCTGCTATCATTCTTCCAAAGTATTCTCTTGTAGAGTCTATGGCTAAGAAGTACGAGGGGAAGAACGCAGAAGACCGCAAGCGCATGTGGGATGAAGTGGACGCTATTGGGATTGCGGAAGTCGGGTTGAACGCCTGGAGAGTCCTCACACACGGAATTGATTCAGTAAAGGGGGAGCTTACTCCTAACCAGCAGCGTATTCTGTGGAGCGAAGAGGTCGTTAAAAAGAAGAATAAGAGCGCCGCCCCCAAGTTGTTTGGAATCTGTAATCGGCTGGACGATTTCTACATCAAGAAGAGAGCTTAATGGACATCACCCTGACTGTTGATGGAGAATCGTATTCGTATCATATTGAGGATGACCCGGAACAAGAAAGGGTCGACTTCATGGATGCGGTAGTGGGGTTTGAGGGGATGCTGAAAGCGGCTTTTCCTTCGTTTGAGGGACACGACTTAGTTGCCTTGTGCCCCGATGGTTCTGTCCATGAGGGTATGGACGACGATGACGGGGGGCAGCCGACAGGGACTAACGGAGATAAAAAACCAGACGCTGATGGTGGAATAGACCTCGGAAAGAAGAGTTAACATGAAGAAGACTGAAACGAACGCCGCGCTGAGAGAAGCTATCAACGAGCTTACCGCTCTGCACGGGAAGAACGCTGTACGTACATTCGACCAGATGCCGGAGTGCGTGATTTACCCTACGGACTTCTATGAATTCAACCAGGCCTCGAACTGCGGGGGTTTCCCGATGGGTAAGCTCATTGAGATTTCAGGCCCTCCTTCGAGCGGTAAGACCACCCTGGCGTGGCAAATCCTGGCCCAGATTGCTCGAATCACGGGAAAGAAAATCCTCCTCATGGACAATGAGGAATCCACCTCCAAGACTTACCTGATTGCCCTCGGGGTTCCTGTAGAGCAAATCTACATCCCTGAGCTGGAGGAGCACACCGTCGAGATGAACTTCGAATTCATGGAGAAGCTCCTGGCTACGGGTGCGTTCTGTGGGTGTATCCTGGACTCCGTGGCCGTTATGACCACGAAGGCTGAGCTTGAAAGTGTGGACGAGAAGGGTCTTGAAGGCAACGACATGATGCTCAAGGCCAAGCTTCTTACCAAGGCCCTTCGTGTGAAGGGTCCGGACCTTCGGGCTACGGGGGCTTCCATCATCTTCATCAACCACATCATGTCGAAGCCTCAGTCTGGCCCTTACGTTAATCTTGGCGACCCCGAGGAAACTCCGGGTGGGAACGCATTCAAGCACCACTGCGACATGCGTATTTACTTGAAGCCCTTGGACTACGTCACCAAGCAGGTAGCTTCTGACAAGGACCCCAAGAAGAAGGTCAACGTGAAGATTGGGCGCAATGTGCGCCTGAAGTTCATCAAGAACCGTGTTGGGGAACCTTTTGGTGAAGCTACGATGACCCTTCGGAATGGTAAGGGCTTCGATGTCATTACCAGCGCTATCAAGCGCGGGATTGATTCCGGAGTTGTTGTCCGGGAGTCCAAGGGTGAGCACCGCCTGAAGGACGACCCTACCATCAAGGCGTCTTCCTACAACAACTTCTGGAACCTGTTTGCTGTCAATCCCAAGCTCCTTCAGGTTCTCTTGTCGAAGCTGAACGGGAAGGCTGTGAAGTATGACCCTTCGGAATTCGACCTAACTGTTGAGAGCCGTGACGTGACGGCCTCTGAGATTGGGGCTTCTGAAGAAGACGTCGTGGAGGTCGCTCCTAAGACAGGGAGCTTTTCCAAGGACGAAATCACGGGGTAATCTTGAAGCTCACACTTAAGAACTTCCAGTCCATTAGCGATGCTGAAGTCGAGATTGGCCCACTGACTGTGTTGGTGGGCCAATCTGACGTTGGGAAGAGTGCAGTCATCCGAGCCCTGTACCTGCTTCATCGAAACCAGGGGGGCTTAGAGCTTGTCAAGCACGGTAAGTCCAAGCTTGAGGTTACGCAGTACCTGGATAGCGGACTACGGGTGGCCATCACTAAAGGCAAGGGTGTAAACAATTACTTCTCCGGAAGTAGCACCTATTGCAAGGTTGGACGTGATGTCCCTGATGAGGTTTCTCGAAACCTCAGAACTCCTGAGCTGGTTCTTGACAAAGACCAGTCTTTAGACCTCAACTTCTGCAGACAATTCGACACTCCCTTCCTCCTGTCGGATTCAACCACTGTAATCACGAAGGCTGTCAGTAGCCTTTCTGGGATTAACATTGTCTATGCAGCTATTCGTGAAGGGAACTCGGAGTACCAGAAGTCTAAGACCAAGGCTGAAGTACTTCAGGGTAACGTCTCTGACCTTTTGAAGTACGAAACTCTTTCCAAGGAAGTAGATGCTCTTTTAGAGACTGTCAGGGAAATCAAAGCTCTTCAGTCCTCCATCGAGGATGAAAAGAAGAGGGTCATTTACTACAAGACATTGCTCGACGGGATGGAAAGCCTCCAGGCTCGGGAAGCTGACCTGGCTCCTTTTGAGTTTAAGCTTCAGGAAGTTTTATCTCTTTGGAAAGATGGTCAGGGCCTCCAGACAAAGAAAAGCTCCTTGGAAGTTTTGTTGGATAGAATGCAGGGGGTTCACCCCTATTCACTGTCTGACGAACTGCCCAAGGATATCGCAGTCTTGGAAACCTCCTTGGGTTCTCTTGTAGAGTCTTTTGAGCTTTTGAAGACCGAAAGTACTCTTTTGAGTAAGAGCAAGGTTCTCTTTGCTGGGTTTGTTGACATTGATAGTAGGCAAGCCGAGCTGGAATCCCGTCTGTTCGATTACCAAGGACAGATTAAATCCCTTGAGGAGCAGGTTAAGATTTGCCCTACCTGCCAGAGGCCCCTCTAA
Source organism: uncultured archaeon (assembly GCA_902384455.1). Taxonomy (GTDB): domain Archaea; phylum Altiarchaeota; class Altiarchaeia; order IMC4; family SCGC-AAA252-I15; genus CABMCB01. The sequence goes on along the minus strand of CABMCB010000004.1, from coordinate 52,387 downwards.
TGTCCAGGAAATCCATCAAATACACCTACGAGGGTCCTGTTGACCCTACAGTTCGGAAGAGGATGCAGAAAGCAGCCCTTACCAAAACCGAAAGAAAGTCCAGAGCCTCAAGAGATAATGGGCTTTTGGGAGGACGCCCTAAAAAGAATAAGTTTAAAGTTGTTAGGAGTTTAGATGATTGCTAAAACTTGTAGTAATCCCAAATGTGTTAACCCCAGAAAATCAAAATCTGGGTTCCTACCATTGACTCATTTTGAGAAAAGATTTCCTGGAGACGAGATTGGGAAATCTGTATGTAAGTTTTGTATGACGTGTTCCCGAGTAAAAAGGTTAAGTAATCCTAAGTCTACTGTACATAAGGATGTTAGGTATAAATATCATCGTAGTAAGTTAGTCGAATCTTATGGTCTTACTAAAGAAGCTTTTGAGAACATGATGAGTATTCAGAGAGGGGTCTGTGCTATATGCGGAGAGGTCTGTAAGTCTGGTATTCTTAGTATAGACCATGACCACACTACAGGAAAGGTTAGGGGGCTTCTTTGTAGACAGTGCAACAGCGGATTGGGTTTTTTTAAATCAGATACTCGGGGTAATCAATTACTTTTTAAGGCTTTAAACTACTTAAAGGGAAGTTCATGAAAATCCTGCACTTCACTGACCCTCACCTCTCTGCTGTAGGCCCAATCGCCAGAATCGACAACTACGAAGAGACGTGCTTCCGTAAGCTTGACGAGATTCGGGATATTGCCAAGGCTGAGGGTGCTGAGCTCATCCTGTGTTCGGGTGACTTCTTCCACCTCAAGAACTGGATGCGTAATCCATATTCTCTTGTCAACAAGCTCATTGGGTACTTCAAGTCTTTGCCCTGCCCAGTATACGGAATCATCGGGGACCACGACGTGCCGGACCGCAATGAGAGCAGTGTTGACCGGCAACCATTGGGAACATTGGTGAGCTCGGGGTGTCTAACGCTTCTTTCAGCAGGAAGTATGTTCAATAGCTGGAATAAAGTGTGGATTACGGGGGCTCCGAAGACAGACAACTACGAAGCCGACATCAAGAACTACATGCCGGACATGACAAAGCATCATGACAATCTTATCGAAGGACGCCCGTTTAACGGCGTTCACATTCACATGAGCCATGGGGACCTGTACGTCAAGCGACCTGTTTACGAGCCCTATACCTTGTACTCCCAGCTTGTTGGAAGCCCTGTTGACTTCCATTTCAATGGACATGTCCACGATGACCTGGGCGAGGTAAAGGTAGGAAAAACAACGATTATTAACCGTGGAAGCCTTACCAGGGGGTCCTTGGTCGAGTCAAACCTGAACAGAAAAGTTACAATTACCCTTTTAGATACGGAGAAAAGGGCTTTATACTACAGAGAGCTGAAGAGTGCTCTACCCGCCAACAAGATTTTCGACCTTGACAAGGTTCGGGAGACGAAGCAAGCAGAGGCTGAAATCAATCGTCTCGGGGAACTCATCAAGTTTGAATCAGGTAACGTTGAGCTGAGTGGACCTGAAAGCATCCGGCACTTGGTCAGAGAATTAAAGACCATTCGAGAGCCGGTAAGAACCATGATTTTTAACCTTCTCGACAAGGCTGAGGAAAGCGTGTGATTGCTCTAAGCTACACTTCTCTAAGCGCTTACAGGTCCTGCCCCAAGTTTTTTCGATACAAGTACATCGAAAAGCGTAAGTCGACTATTCCCCAGAACAACCGCTGGTTTTTGGAAGGCGCGGTGGTTCACGACTGCTTGAAGGCTGGATTCCTGCATTCCAAACCCCTGAACGAGGAATACATTCTTTCCATCTTTGATTCTGTGTTCGATAGAGTGTTCTCCGAACAGCGCTCCCGTGGTGTCATCCTCTTCATGACTGGGGAAACAAAAGAGACTATCCGAGATAAGACGAGAGAGCTTCTTAAGCTTTCTATCTCTACGGTTAAGAAGCTGGGCATGGACTTGGGAGACGTATACAATGAGTATTCGGTAGGCACATACTTTAACCCGTTTGAGTTGGAGAAGGGTCTGTGGATTCAAGGGTCTGTGGACTGGGTGAAGGATACGGGTGAGGTTCTTTGGGTTGGGGACTTCAAGACCTCCAAGGACATGACATACATCAAGGGAATGCAGTTGCTTCTCTACGTCATGGCCCTTGAAAAAAAGATGGGTAAGAAGGTCGGAGAGGCGTTCTTTTTGATGCTTCGGTCTGGAGCTAAGGTTCCGGTACAGTTGTCTGAAATGCAACGTTCGGCGGCTTTGGAAATCCTTAAGGATACTAACGACCACATCAATAAAGGCATCTTCTACGCCAACCCAAAAGAGAAGGTCTGCAGGGAGTGTATTTTTCGGAACATGTGCTCGGATGCAATGCTCCGTGTAGGTCCAAAAGTTACTTCGTTCGGGAGTTCTTCAAGCCATGGATAATCAAGAGATTGCCAGCAAACTTGTCACTCTGAAGGGTAAGATGGAATTCTTTAAGTCACAAAAGGCAGACAACGAGACGAAGAGAGAGCGGTTCCTGGCCGAGCTCAAGTCTTTAGGACTGGCCAACGTAGGGGACCTTAAAGCCTCTATCGAAAAGATGGAACTGAACATTAAGTCTGCAAGTGAGCGTTTGGACAAATCCATCGCCGCTGCAGAGATTGCTGCTAAGTTGGTCGAGGACAAACTGAATGGGAAAGCAGCCTCGGCTCTACCTCCCATTGAAGTTGCTCAAGAACCCCCTAAAGGTATGGTGGACGAACTTTAATGCCCCTCGCTGAGCTTGAAGCTAAAATCCAGTCTATGGCTTACGACGTCAAGGCCAACAAGGCTTTGTTGGATAAGTCTCGAACTGAGTTGCAGGGTTTGCAGGAACAGATGAAGGTCTTGGAGCAGGCCGGGGAGACACTGAAACGGATTGGGGAACAGAAGAAGAAAGCAACCATCGAAATGTTCGAAAGGGTCGTTACGATGGCTGTGAAGGAAGTGTTTGGGTTCGACTACAAGTTTGTCATCGAGGTGTCTGCCGAGAAGAAGGTACTCACCAAGTTCAAGCTCCTGCAGAACGACGGTCTTGAGCTGGACATCATGACAAGTTGTGGTGGAGGGGTGGTTGACGTTGTGGCGTTCGTTTTGAAGGCTCTGATGCTGGCTTCTATCAGGCCTCAACGTGAGCCCATCATGTTCTTGGACGAGTCCTTTTCGCACGTGTCTTCTGAGTACGTGCCTAAGGTGGCAATGTTGTTAAAGTCTTTGTCCGAACAGTTGAACATGAGATTCCTCCTTGTAACCCACCAACACGCCTTCTTGGAAGTAGCTACCAACGGATATTCTCTTGTGAAAACTGCAAAGGGTACGGAGTTTAAGAAGCTGATTTAACACCCGAGGTTTTCTATGTACAAGTGGTACGCAATTCAAAGCTCTGTCTCTTCCAAAGACGCCTTTATGGCGGAACTTAAGAAGGGCGGATACAACCCGAAGTCGGGCGATTTAAAAGAAGTCCTTATCTTCGAGTTCAAGAAAGACAACTTGGACATCGACGAAAAGGAAGATTCACTCCTTGAAGGGTATGTACTTATCAGAGTGAATGACAAGAAGCTGGTCGAAATTGTCAAGTTGATTAAGTCAAGGCGGGTTGGAGAATTCTTCAACGTAAACCAGAAAGGCCTTCCTCCTTCTATTCCTGACTCTCAAGTTAAAGCTTTCAGGAAGAAGGTTCTTCTCAAGAAGAGCAGGATTTCAGTCGGACAGGCGGTTCGTGTGACCGAAGGAATCCTTGGAGGCTTTTCCGGAAAGGTGCTTCGAAAGAAGGCTCTTATGGCCCAGATTGCAGTACAGCTTCCCAACCGGGTGGTGAAGCGCTGGGTTGCTATTCCGCACCTTTCGACCAGTTCTCGTGATAACCCCTAAATTTTGGGGTTAGGAGAGTGCACAGTGCGCTTCAGTACCAGGGAAAGACTTTTACAACCTAAACGAGCTGGGCTCTAATGAGCACCCTGCTTGAGATTTCCGACGATGTGAGGGAAGTCTCCCACGAAGTTCTCTTAGCTATTTCCAGTAGCTATCTGACCCCGTTGGAGAGTGACTTTATTTCCCTGGCGCTAAAGCGCCGTCGTACTAAGGAAATCGCAGAACTCCTTGAGCTCCCTCCGTGCGAAGTCGTAAGGCGTCGGAAGGTGATTTCCCGTAAGATTCGGGCAGTCTACACCTACCATTACAAGATGAACTACGTTGAGTTTTTAAGGTTCGCTGTAAAGGTTCTCACGCCAGACAAGTTCAAGTGCTTGCTCCTACACTACGTGGAGCTTAAAGCCTTGAAGGACATCGCCACCGAGTTTGGAATCCAGCCATCCACCGCGCAAAGGTGGTTGCAGTCGTCCAAAATCACGCTGGACGAGGCAATGGGGCCGAAGTCGAAACTTCGACCGTACCTGAAAGCTTTTGAGGATATTCCGTACCTGAATATCAAGAGCATTCGGAGGAGTAAGGAAGATGCCAGAAGACTTAACCGCCTACAGGTTGGTGAGAATACACTTGGTGAGTGGCTCTCAAAAAGATTTACTTCTGAGCCAAGCTGAGATTCTTAACCTGTCTTTGGCGCTGAACTCTGTCAGGGACCGTACCTTTACGCTCTGGTACGACGGACCAGATAAGAAGATGAGCGGGATTATCTGTTTGGACAAGGTTGCCTATATCGACGTTGACGACAAGGACCTTGTAAACCACAGGGATATGGAGCTTATTGATTACAAGAATAGGTTCCGTATCTGGAAAGAGCCCTCGTGGTTCCGTAAGACCCTTCTCAGTTTTAAGTGGTTTTTTCAAGACATTAAGCGGCTCCTGACGGGCCGTAACGCGAAGAAAGGTAGTACCAAATGACTCAGCAAAACCCAGCTTCCGAGAAAAGATACGCAATGCCAGTAGGTACCAGCAGCCTCATTGAACTTTCCAGGTTCATCTTTGAGGAACGCGATACCACTTGCATGAAGTGCAAGTCGGGGTACAAGAGTGTGGCCCCCAAGTCCATCAACGGCGTCGTTTACCAAGTCCCTCTCATCTGCCCGTGCGTTCCCTACGTTGCCAGCCAGGACAAAGACGGAAACTTCGTCATGGTTTACAAGGGAGTCCGCGAATTGTGGCCTGGTAAGAAGCGGCCCGAGCAGTACATCCAGAACGACATGCAGCGCACCGTAGAATTCGATAGGGCGAAGAAGAACCTGAGCGAAGTTCGTAGCCAAGCCAAGGCTCATGATGGTGTCACTGCAGGTAAGTACACCCTGGGCGTATTCACCTCTGCAGAGCAGGGTCTTCTTGGTAAGGATATGGTGAAGGCTTTGACCCCGAAGTTCTCTCATCCTGGGGAAGCTCAGGACCCCAACGATGTCAAGGAATTCGTCCAGCACAAGACCGTGCGGCGTGTCGCTATGCGTAACAAGGAAGGCCACATCATCATGGTTGATGATGCTACGGCTCTCAACATGCGGAAGAAGGGCATCGCTGTTCCTGAACGGCCTGTTGAGACTGTCGAGAAGTCTGCTCCTGAAGCAAAGGGCAAGGAAGCCCAAGCTTCTGTTGATGGACAGCCTGTGGCTCCAGTCACTGGGGTTGCTGTGAAGCGCGGTCGGGGACGTCCTGCAGGTTCCAAGAACAAGCCCAAACCGCCCAAGGAGTAACCCATGAAGAAGATTAAAGCGTGTCTTAAGGTTGCCTCGGACTACATTGGGGCTAAGTGGTTACAGATTAAAGTAAGTTTTAAGTCTGCTTGGGAAGGGACTAAAGCCTACTTTTTTGCAATCCCCTGGAGGATTCGTCGGTCTTTCCAGAAGAGTGTTGTTGGGCAATGGTGGTTCCGAGTAACCCACCCTTATAGGGTGTCCCAGCAACGCTGGCGAATGTGGGACTTTGGTAAGAAGAGCACCTACTTGGAATTTACAGGCATGGATGACTTATACCTTACTAGCAAGCTGGTTGAGAATGACTCCACCTTCGAGCACAGGGAAATACTTTACAAAGCTGTGATGTCCTGTCCCTACGTTTCGGCAAAGTATAAGCTCGGGTACTGGTGGAGAAACAAGGTGGTTTACAGGTTTTCCGTATATGCGGAAATCTGTAAGAACATCACCTCGGTATTCCCCAAGAGGAAGTAAGCATGGCCTACTCCTACCTGAAACTTCCAAGATGTCGCATTTGCCAGCATCGGGACGATAAGGTTGTCGCTGAAATCGACAAAGACCTTCTCGAACAGATGCCGCTTGCTGATGTCCTGTCGAAGTACAGTGGGCACTTTGCAGAGAAGGCGTTTCCCCTGACGCCGATGGCTTTGTTCTCCCATCGGCGTCACCTTCAGCGGGCAGTTCCTTCAGCTCTCCTACAGATTCCCGACCTTTCTGTTCCTCAAGGTTCCACCGAGTCCACTTCGCTTGTTCGTAGCGAGGGGTTTGACAGTTTCCTTGGGACCGTAAAAAAGAACCGGGAAATGCTGGACCTTATTGTCGAGAGTGCCACAGACGACCTCTCGCTCTCTGACGAGTACCTTGCTAGTTCCTACTCCGCAAAAGACCGGGCTATGATGCTCATGGCTCGTGATAAAATGCGTCAGAGTCTTGCTCAGTTCATCGAACTCAGTAAGAGCCTCGGTGTACCTGAAGTGTCTGTCAACATCAAGGGTACAGGTGACGGAGCTGACCGCATCACTGAATTCCTTGTCCTGTTCCGCCAAGCAGCGGATAACATCCTCGTGGATACTTCCTTGAAGGAAGCTCTTTTCACCGAGCTGGCCAAGCTCATTCGTAAATCTGTAACTCTCCGAGATATCTTCGAGAGTGAAAAGGATAAGTAACATGAGCTTCAAAGAAGGTAAGTTCGTACCTCCCTACGTCGTTGTTGAGTGCGACGGGTCTTCCCTGAATACCCACGTCTACAACGTGAGTGAGAACGGGGTCAAGACTGAAATCCATAACGTAATGAAGGCAGAGTTCGAAGTTGAGGCAGGTAAAGTGCCGAAACTCGTTCTTACCGTAGCCTGTCCTAAGATTGTAGCCAAGGTGAAAAAGGCGGCGACCAAAAAGTGCCAGGCTTAATCGACCAAATCCTATTCACTGATACTGAGACGTGGCGGGCGGATTACTGGTGTAAACCAGTACACTTCCGAGAATTCGTCACGTCTAAGGAACATTTGCATCAGGCTGGTCTTTCGCCTCGGCAATACGACGCTATTTTCCAACTAATTGGGGATGACCCTGTCAAGGTCTTTTCTATGGACCGGGTCAAGCGCGTAGGTGTGTTCCTGTGGGGCAAGGGCTCTGGAAAGGACTATGTTACCTCCGTCCTTCAGGCCTACCTCTTCTACATTCTTCTGTGTATGAAGGACCCCCACGCCTACTTCGACTTCCCTCAAGAAGAAAACATCGACATCATGAACGTGGCCCCGACAGCTCAACAGGCCCGTAAAATCTTCTTCAGTAAGTTCACTTCCCGTATCAAGAACTGGAAGTGGCTTCTCGACAACTTCAAAGTCAGCTTCCGGGGGGCCCCTCTTCGCCGCTCTTGTGGTTCCCGTATGGAAGTGCGTATTACGGACGCAGCCGTTGAAACAGCCAATAACATCCGCTGCAACAGCTTGCATAGCGAGGCTGGTAACTTCGAAGGTTACAATGTCTTGTTCTTCTGCATGGACGAAGCTTCCGAGTTCGAGGACAAGTTCGAAACAGTACGTAGTGGAGACGAAATCATCAACGTGGGTAAGGCTGAAATCATCTACAATACCCTATTGACCTCCGCCGTATCCCGTAAACTCCCATGGCTGGGAGTCATCATTTCCTTCCCTCGGCGTGTCGACGACTTCACTATCCGCATGTATGAGAACTCCCAGAAGGGGGATGGTGGTATCCTGTTGGGCGTTCGTGGCTGTACCTGGGAGTTTAATCCTCGGTACAACGGAGAGCCTACGTTCAGGTTTGAGCAGTGGGACGTCCCTATTTCGTTCAAGACCCACTTCGAGACGGACCCTCTCAATTCGAGGATGAAGTTCTGTACTGTACCTCCTATCATCCTCAACCGATTCTTCTACAACGACGAGCGCATTCAGTCGGCTATTGATAACAGCATTGAACCGCTCCTCACTACAGTGGATGAAATCCAGGAGATTACGGACGCTTCTGGCAAGAAGGTGAAGTTTGTCATCAAGCGTATTCTGGCCTCTAACATTTCCCGAGTTGACCGTACACGGGCTTGGGCTATCCACGTTGACTTGAGTATCTCAGGAGACTCAACAACCGTGGTTATTGGACACGGGGAGCCCTGTAACATTGCCTCCACTTTCGTTGATGATACGGGGAAAACGGTCAATACGACTATTAAAAACATCATCGTAATTGACCAGATTCTGGTTTGGGAGCCTGACCTCAAACACCAAGCTGTCGTCAGCCATATGAACGTTGACGAAGTCATCGAAAGCTTGGTAGGGATGACGGGGTGCCGTTATATCTCCTACGACCAGTACCAGTCTCAGTATGTCCTGGAAAAGGCCGTTCGTAACGGCATGGACTCTGAGAAGCACAACATCAATACCAAGGACTATGTCCTTTACCGTAACATGCTTTGGGCGGGGGCTGTAAGGTACCCTAAGCACACCAAGCTCCTCTTTGAGACAGAGCGCATTGTCTGGGATGGAAAGAAGCCTGACCACCTTCCCATCTACAGCAAGGACGTGGTAGACTCAGCTATTGGTATTACCCGGGCCATTGCAGAGGGTTTGGCAAAGGCCCAAGAGAACATGATTTATACCTTCATGGATGATAGAATCTTTACGGGGATTGACCCCAACGATAATAAGGTGAATTTCCCTGTGTTCCCGCCCGAGGTTTTAGGTCATACTTACGTCCCTCTGGAGAACCCCGATGAAGCCCCTCCACAGGATATTTCCTGGTTTCTTTAATGAAACCCCACTAAATTTTGGGCTTTTAGGAAGAAAACAAGTCCAGGATAAACGAAATGCCTCCCAGCTTTGAGAATCCCGGGATTCCTAAAAAGCGCATTGAGGAAATCGCCAATGAGGTGATTCCTCAGGTATTTAAGAAACCCGAAGAACAAGAGCGGCTTTTAAAGGCCGTAAATGACCTTCCGACCGAGATTCCCCGGTTGTCCGAACCAGAGCTCTTGGAGTCCCTTAAGAACCTCCAGAAGTCCGTTGACGGTCAGACCGAGACAGTCCACGACGGCAAGCCAAAGTCTTTCCTTTTCAACCCCTTCACCTTTACGGACACCCTTACCCATAAGCAGATGATTTCTGGGGTGACCTACCAGACCCTTCATGAAATGGTGAAGCAGAGCCAGATTCTCTCTGCTATTGTCAATACTCGTGTCAACCAAGTGTCCTCTTTCTGCCGGGTTCCACGGACTAAGCATTCCCTCGGTTTCCGTGTCCAGAAGAAGGGTGCCTCCAAGACCAAGGCAATGTCGGAGTCTGAGCGTAAGAAAGCTCAGCGGTATGAGGAATTCATCCTTAACTGTGGGGAGGGCGATGCCGCCCATACTCGGGATTACTTTGAACAGTTCATCCGTAAGGAAACCCGCGACCGTCTGATTGTTGACCAGGGTAACTTTGAACGTGTGTTCACTCGTGGTGGGCAGCTCCACGAGTTCGTAGCCGTAGATTCCGCCACTATTCGTATTGCCCTCCGTAAGTTCTTCGACGACACCAACCCCATCAAGAACTCCATTGATACCCAAATGGTCAACGACCGTGGTAAGGGGTGGGCTCGGGTGAATGTACCCCTCAACGAGAAGGCGTTCGTCCAGGTCATGAATGGCCAGATTGTGTGTGAGTACACCAAGGACGAAATGGCCTTCATGGTCGCTTGGCCTCGTACTGAAATCAACGTGGCTGGGTATGGCTATTCTGAGGTGGAACAGCTTATTCAGACAGTTACGGCCATCCTCTTTGCTGCTGAATACAACCGTCGATTCTTCTCCAGCGGCTCCAGCCCTAAGGGTGTTCTGAACGTCAAGGCCAATATGAGCCAGACGCAGATGGATGCCTTTAAGAAGGCCTGGCTGGCCCAGCTTGCTGGGATTACTGGGGCGTGGCGTACTCCTATCGTTGCTGCTGAAGGTGGCCTTGAATTCATCAACATGCAGCAGACGAACCGTGAAATGGAGTTCTCGAAGTACAATGACTTCTTGATTAAGGTGGCCTGCGCGGTCTACCAGATTGCTCCGGAAGAAATCAACTTCTCCTCCCAGATGTCGAATAACGGCCAGGGAGCCGTGTTCGAATCCAAGTCTGAAATGCGTTTGAAGGCCTCCCGTGACAAGGGATTGGTCCCCCTGTTGACTTTCTTCGAGAACGGCATGAATCGTGAGATTATGCGGTATCTCGACCCCAACTATGAGCTGGTGTTTGTCGGCTTGGATGGTGGGACGGAAATGGACCAAGTTGAGCTCCACGAGAAGGAGCTCAAGAACTTCAAGACGGTTAATGAAGTTCGTGCTGAGAACGACCTGCCGCCCATTGACGGTGGGGACATCCTTCTGAACAGCGTCTACGCTCAAATTCAGGTGGCTGAGCAGATGACGAAGAGTCAGAAGGAAAACCTGGAAATGACCCAGAAGTTCACTGAAGAGCAGACGAAACAGGGTCAGGACTTCCAGGTTGAGCAGGCTGACAAGCAGGCCGAGCAGTTGGCCGAACAGCAAGCTCAAGAAGCGGCAGCGGTTCCTCCTGCTGCCGAGAAGGCTCCTCCGAAGAAGAAAGCGGAATCGAAGCCTGCCAAGAAGGAAGTCAAGAAGGGTGTTGACGCCTGGGACTTTGGGGCGTTTGATAACTTCGAGGACTTCGCTGCTGAGATTCAAAAGGGTATCGTGACGGGAGAGTTCGAGAAGGCTCTCAAAGGCTATAAGGATAGCCCTCCCTTTACGGTAACCGTGGAATCTGAGTAAGCTCCGTGGAAAAGCTCCGCTTCTCACCCAGGACAAGGCAAGATAAAGAGCCTCTGGTTTGGGATTACTATGGTCCCAAGACCCGTAGCTCGGTGTTCTTCCGGTGCCCCCACGGGCATTTGAACACCATCAACTGCCCTCCATACCACATTTCAACTACGCCACGTCTGGTAGGCACAGTTCACCAGAAAGTCACCTGTTGCGACCCGGGATGTAAGTTTGTCGAGTTTGTTATCCTGGTGGGGTGGGGAAAATAAAGAGTTTTGGGGTGTGAGAATCCTCGGTAAACGGTGTATACTGAGGTGAGAATAAACAACCCGTAGAACGGGGGACAAGTGAAGAAATCCCTGCTGTTAGCTGTGGTGCTGTTTGTAGGCCTCTTTCAGTCAGTTCTGGCCTACGACCCGTACTACATCTACATCCAAAAACGGAACCCAAGGTTGAAGCCTGGGCAAATTGCAGAGATTATCGCCGCCAACCGAGAGTTCAGCAAGAAGTACCATCAGAGCATGTTTTGGCACATGGCCAAGACTGGCCATGAATCCGGCTATAAGCCTGAGATTGGTACTGAGTTTACCATTGCTGGTAGACGCTACAACAACGAACCGTGCTACGGTATTGAATGCCTGCAGGCTGATGTTGTTGCAGGTATGTACCCGAAGATTCCGCTTTCTGTAATCAAGTGGAGACTTCTGCACGATTTCAGGTTCTCTATTGAAGCCGCTTACCGGCTTGATATGGCGAACCAAATCAAAGCAACCAAGTGGGGGTTTAAGAGTGAGTACCAGAACCGAGTGGTGACCTTAATCACCTACAACTGCGGTCCTGGTAGCTGGCAGAAGTATCATGTGGGCATTTCAAAGTACCTTAAAAGCGGTAAGAAGTTGGAAGACATTACCCTTGCCGAGTGCAGCAAGCTCGGTATGAGTTTCAGGGAGTTCTACTCCTTGAACTACTACTCCAACATCATTACCCAGGCCCGGATACTCAACTACTACCTCTCTATCTACCCACCTACCCAAGTAGGGACTGGACATGTTCAAGGGCGATAAAGTACGCATCATTCTCAGTGACGTGGCCTCGAAGGGAATCTACGAAGAGATTGATATGTGCTTCGTAGGGGGTGGGGCTACTGTCCTTGCTTTTTCTGAGGTCGGCAAGGAAAGTTTGGTATATGCTTTCATCCCCCGTCTGGTTTTCTTGGATGGTTCCGAGGGTGAAGACACTGCCAAAGATACCTTGGTTGTTGCCTATGAACATGCTCCAAACAACCCCTACCTTCCCCGCATTGAATTCCTCGAATCCTGCTACGTGAGTGGGCCCGAGCTTAACAAGACCTGCAAAATCTATAAGATGCCACACTACAGGGACCTTCGTCAGTCTGACCATAGAGCCTGGGTGGACATGAAAATCTTGCATAAGCTTCGTGCTGATGGTATGCGTATGGTTTACGACAGGTACCGGGCAGAGACTAACGGGTCCCCAAGCATGACCTTCTTAGGTAATGAAGCAGCTAAGATGACCGTTGAACTGGCTAAAGAAAAGCTGATTAAGAAGAATCCTGCCTTGGTAGAAGCTCTTGAACACCTCTACCACGGTATCATTGAACAGGGGCGTCCGGGACTTACTTTCGAGTTTAATAGACGGAATGTGGGAGTAGACCGGGCAGGAAACTTGGTGATGCGGGACCCTGTTTACGATTCAGACATCACGGTTCGAATCAAGAAAGACCGAAAGAAGAGAGAAGAGAATGGCAACAGCGACTAAGCCGGATTTCAAGTCTCAGGCCACCCAATCCACCACTTCTGACTTGATTGCCCAGGACATTCAGAGGGTCGCCACCCAGGTGGGCATGCCTCCTCACTTTATGAGCCACAACGTGTACATCCACAACGGAGGCCAGTACCAGCTCGGGCAGCACTGTGCTCTCACAAAGCTTGGCGGTTACCGTCAGCTTGTGAGCACCTACTTCCCTCCAATCCTCAGCCCGTCCTACAAGGTTACAATGGACGGCATGAAGGCTACCCACCGGAAGGCCGTTAAGGCCATCGGTAACTATGACCTGTTCCTGGAAGACCTTGAGCGGGTAATGGGTGGCATGAAGAGTCTTCGTGTTACCCCCTATAAGGCGAAGACACACGCTAAGACTCAACGCGGTTTGGCCCTGGTGGTATCCGACCTCCACATTGGACATGATGTGGACCCGGACGAAACGAATCATCGGTATGGGGTGATTGAAGAAGCCCGCACTGTTGCCCACATTGTACGTACAGCCTGTGAGTACAAGAGGGGCTATCGAGACGATACCGAGCTCCACCTTTTCCTTCTGGGCGACCTCATCGAAAACATCCTCCACGGTCCTAACGGTTCAGCCCTTCTCCACATCCAGACCTGCAGGGCTATGTGGATTCTTGGCCAGATGATTGCCCAGCTTGCCAAGAACTTCAAGGTTGTTCACGTGTACTGTATCCCAGGTAATCATGACCGGGATACCGCTATCCATCCGGGGCGGGCTATCGCTCAGAAGTACAATGCTCTGGGTACGACCATCTACTACGGTATCCATCAGCGCGTCCGTGACATCAAGAACGTCTTGTGGCACCAGCCTAAGACCCCATGGATTGACACAACCATCCTGGGACACCGTATCTGGGCGTCTCACGGGGATACCAACTTCAGCATCGGTAACCCTGGGAAGTCCATCAACACTTCGGTCATTGAAACCAAGATGAACAAAATCAACGCCTCCCTCCGCGACCGAGACGAGTACAAGGTCTTCATTTCAGCGCACGTCCATACCGGCTTGTTTATGCGGATGAACAACGGATGTAACCTTGTTGTCAACGGCGGTGGCGTCACTCCGGACGCTTACGTCAATACCCTGGACATCCACGAGTCTCCTCAGTGCCAGGCCATGTTTGAAATCACCCCACGATACGCAGTAGGGGACGCTCGATTCATTGACATGACCGGAGTACTGACGGACAAGTCTCTGGACCAAATCATCGTACCTTTTCGAGGTCTTGAGTTCTAATGGCTCTTGAAATCCACGCTGTTGAAGACCCGAAAGAGCTCGACTACATCCACTACAGGGATGAGGAGATTCGTCGGTGTTTCAAGCGTGGAGACAAGATTGAGGATATTTCCGAGACTTTCGAACTGGGCGAAGAAACCATTCTTAGCATTGTTCGAAAAGGAAAGGTTCTCAGAAAGCTATCTTGTGTTACGGACTTGTCCCCGCGTGTCTTGGAGGGGTTGAGGGCCAAAATCTTTAACCTTCGACTTTGTGGTTGGAAAGTCCGCCGAATGGCTGCCAAACTCAGAGTTCGGGATGCTGACATTCAGGCCCTTATCGTAGAGTTTAACATCCCCTTCGGGATTCGGTGTGAAGATTGTGATGAGCAAGTAATCCTTCCGAAGCCCTCCTGTGCCAAGCTTTGCCGGAAGTGCTTTAAAGAACGTCGATACCTGGCTAACCTTAAGTACATGAGGAACAGGTACCGTAAAGACCCAAAATACCGTAAAAAGATTAAAGAAACAAACCTGGCCTACAAAAGACGCCGTAAACAAGCCAAAATTTTGGGCTAAATTAGCCAAACCAAGGAGCCTTCCACAATGCTCGGAATTAAGAACTCTAAGCCAGGTACCATCCTGGACCTCGCCAAGCTCAATGGCCGGGTTATTTCCCAGACCGACGCTGCCTACGATTTCTACGCCCGCAGTTTCGTTCTTCACGGGTACCTCTACAAGGCAGCTACTGGGAACAAGGATGTTGATGCCACTACCAACGTACCTCTCTGGTGCGGACCTTTCAACGAGGTATCCCTCCAGGTTGTAGGTACAGCCACCCCTGTGATTAAGGGGACCCTTGACGGGAGTACCTGGGTTACGGCAATTACCACTACCGGGGCTGACGGGATTGTTCGGATTACTACTCGGTATCGTGGCCTTAAATTCGGGACTTCTGGCACTTCTGGTGCCTACGACATTTACCTGATGGTCAGCTAAAATCCCCTAAATTTTGGGGTAGTTTAAGCAGCGAATACCCGCCTTGGGCGGCGCTGACCCGGCAAAGCCGGAGACTACCTGCGAAAGCAGAAGAGGAAATCAGCATGGGATTTACCGAGTTGTTTTCGAACATCCTGCACAAGAAGAACGTTCGTGTCGCCAACCTGGAGCAGATTGCAGGCGCTCTGAAGGAACTGAACCGTAAGCGCGTTACGGTCAACGCCACTACTGGGGCGGAGCTGATTTTCTTCGTAGCTCCCTTCTCCGGCTTCGTGGAACAGGTCATTGTTGCGGCTCCCGGGGCTGAAACTTCAGGGACTGTCGAAGTCAAGAACGTGACCCGGAGCACTACGCTGGCCACCTGCGATGCTGCAGTGACCAACTTGGTGGCTGACACCGGAGTTCCTTTCAACTTCGCTCCCGCCGTTTCTGGCGGTCAGGCACTCACTCAGTTCGAAGCCGGGGACGTCCTCTCCGTGCTGGTGACCACAATCACTGGTCCTACAACGGTACAGGTGGCGGTCACTCCGAACGACAAGCACTTCGCAATCTAAGCGAAGGGTCTTTTACAGGCCGGGGCCTTCGGGCTCCGGCCTTTTTTATTTTACAACCCGCTACTTTGGGGTGTATAACTCTGATATGACCTTGCATACATTCGGGGATAGTCATAGCCATCACGGGTGGAATTCCCTCAAAGTGACTAATGCGCTGAGTGTACCCATTGAGGTACATCACCTTGGTCCTTTCTTGATGCACACTTTCGGAAATAAGAAGACCTCTCTCATTGACTTAAACCAATACAATGTCAAGCCTGGGGACGCTGTCGTTTTTTGTTTTGGGGAGATTGACTGCCGGTGTCACATTAACAAGTTTCATGATACCTACGAGAAAACAATCAAGGATTTAGTTCTCCGCTACATGGAAGCTATTGCGGAGGTTGTGGGCGACCGAAGCTTGAGAGTTGCAGTCGAGGGTGTCTTACCTACGGTAGAGATTTCCAAGTCACAGAAGTTTAATAACCCTGACTTCCCTTTCCTCGGCTCTGATGCTCAGAGGCAGACCTACATTTCGAGAATGAACATGCTTCTTAAGGAAGCTTGTTCTCGACGGGGCTACACTTTCTTTGATGTGTTCAGTGAACACAGTACCCCCGACGGGTTCCTGGTACCTGCCCCTAAAAGTGACGGTATGGTACACGCAGGAGACTTTACCTGTATGATTCCTGCGATTGAAGCCTTCCTTGAGAAGTCCAAGTACGGTCCGATTTATGGGAAGGAGTTCGACCTTCCTGAGATTTATCAGCCCGTATTCGGATTGGAACACCTTCACCCTGTGGGACGTTTATCCGATTCACGGATTGAAACTATCCTGTCTGCAGACAGAGTTTACAATGGGTCCGCTCTGCTCAAGAGCAGTGTTTGTGATTTCGGCTCCAACCTAGGCCACTTCTCGATGTCCTTGGAAGCTGCAGGCTGTTCAGGCAAGGTAACCGGAGTGGAGTGTGGCCAATCTTGGGTGGACGCTTCAAATCACATTGCCAAGTCGGTAGGTTCCAAGTGCACGTTTACTCGGGATTTTGTTGAAGCGGAAGCCTACCTGTTTCTGTCGGTGTCCCATCACAACATGACAGACTCGACGTATTCAGGCATGCAGGATACCTTCGATAGGGTAATTGCTTCTGGAGCCCACACCATTTACGTAGAACAAGCCACCCACCTGGAATTCCTACCCTGGGCTGCTAAGCTTCGCTGCTCTGGGAACGTGTATCTCCACTTCAAGAGGGAGCTGGAGAAGGTTACCCACGGCCTGTTCAGTGTCCGCCTGATTGGAGTAGACCGAAACGAGCGTCTTAATACTGTAAGACCTATCTATCAACTGAAGAAGAAGGTAGACATCGAGCTTGAAGTCGACGGAAAGAAATACAGAGCGTATGACACTTGGGACATTTCGTTTATCGGTGTACAGCACCGACGTCCTTTGGGAGCCTACTACTACGCTGTTGGAGAAGATGGTAAAGACTACTTCCTTAAGTACAGGAAAGACAGAGGGTGGTTTCCGCCAGAGCCTAAGAAGGACGGGATGCTTTTGAGTGACATTTTTCGGTGGGGCATGCTTCCTTTTTACGATATGTCCAAGATGCAGAAGGAAATCTTCTTCAAGTATACTTCAAACCCCAACAGGTACGAAGATTTTAGACCCTGGAATACACTCGTGGACGAGGATTCCAATGTCAGTTTCATTGACACAGGTGACCACGAGCTTACTTACGAAATGAGAGTAGGTAATGGAATGGTGTTCAGTGAAATGCTGACTCTGCTTTCAAAAAACCCCATAGTAAAGGATTCTCAAATGCTTACAGACGAGTTCAATATTGAATTCGGACCTAAGTTGGGGAAATCTCACAGGTGGGAAGCTTTCAGCTTGATTGCTCAGAAGCTGATTGATGCTGGGGCTTCTGTCCAGGTGGTTGAGACAGGGAGTACTTGGACAGAGGATTGGCACGGCCAGGGATGTTCTACCCGTGTTTGGGAGTGGCTTGTCGCTAACCTGGGAGGGTCCGTGAAGTCGATTGACATTGACCCAGGTCACGTGAAACTGGCCCGTTCGTTCAGTCGAGGGGCTGAGATTATTCAGGGGGATTCAATCACTGAACTTCTCAAGATGGACCTGAGTAACACCTCTCTCCTGTTCCTTGATAGCTACGACCACAATCCCCCCTATGGGTTGTCTGAGCTTCATGTAGTAGGGGAGCTGGCGGTTTGCTACGAGAGGCTTCCGTCCGGTTGTTTGATTGCCGTGGACGACTGCGCTAATGAAACTTCAGGAAAACATAACTTCGTGAATGCCTTTTTCAAGCGAATGGGGATTGCGCCACTGAAGGTGTCTTACATCTACGTGTGGCAGAAGCCCTGAGGGTCAAATGGATAAGGTACTGAACATCGGCGTATCTAAAGGTGGGGGCCTCGGGGACAACCTCAACGTCTCTGCTTACTGCGCCGCGATTAAAAGAAAGTTCCCAAACAGTAGGATTACCCTTGCTGTCTGCAGAGCTTTCGATGTGTTCGACGGGTGCCCCTGTGTTAACGAGGTAGTTCGTGAAAGCGTAAGCCGGATTGAGAACTACGCCTCGAAGTACGCCTCTAAGTTCGACATCTTTTACGAAATCCACTATGCGGCAAAGGTGCATTTCTCTGATAAGGCTCTTGAGCTGAAGAGTGTGCGAGATTACAAAGAGGAGACTGATAAGAAGTTTCGTAAGTACGGATACCTCTTCCACAAATTCCTTGAAGATATTCCTGCTATGGAGAAGCTTAAGAAGCCTTTCTGGGAAATCTTCTATGATAGTGCTGCTCTCCAAGGTAGTATTGAGGACATGTTCGTTAACGTGTCCCTGGCGGATGGGTGGGATAACCCGTACAAGAACGCCAAGTACGTCACCTTGTGTAATGCTGCCTGGGGTGATAAACAGACAAAGTGTTTCCCCGGGAGTGTCTGGACTCTTGTAGCATTGTACCTACAAACCAAGGGATTCATTCCGATTCAAGTAGGTCTTCCGACAGATACCCGGATTTCAGACACTGTACTGGTCATGGACTGCGACAATGTATTCAAGACAGCCAAGCTCTTGAAGGGTGCCCAGTTCAACGTGTCTATTGAAGGTGGGATTGCCCACCTGGCTAAGGCGGTAGGTACAGATTCCTTGGTACTGTTTAGCTCCACCCCACCCTCTGTCTTCGGGTATCCCAATAACATAAACCTGAGAAGCAAGGCTTGCTCTCCCTGCTGGTGGAGAACACACGATTGGATGAATGTTTGCCCTAAGACTAAGGTACCTGTGGCTGTAAAATACCCCGAGTGTTCTCAGGAAATGTTCCTGTCGGACATCGCCAAGGCCTTAGATACCTTGATTAAACGAGCGAATGATAGGGAAGCGGTGGCACTTAAAGAGGCCTATTGTAGTCCCAAAGACCCTCTTTACGCTGAAATAGCATCAAAACTCAAGGGCATCGTAGACGTCGCTTGCAAGTAAAACCCCGTTAAATTTTGGGTTAATTAGACGGAGAAACACTGCTTAAGAGGAACCCATGAAAATCGACTATACCAAAGAACAAGGCAACGAGGACTTTCGAGGAGCTATTCAGGCTATCCTTTCAATGCCTCCGACTGTCAGACACGAGTTCTACAAGTCTGCGGAGGGCCAGGCTATCCTGAAGGGGATTGAGCTTACGGCTGAGAACGACAAATCTCCTTCTGAAGGTCTTGGGGACAAGCGCGAGTGGGACCGAGAAGAAATCGAGAAGATGGTCCAGAAGCTCCAGGACGCCTCTCCTGAGCAGCGCGAAATCATCTTCGCAATTCTCCCCGGGCCGGTCATTGGGATTGTCTTGAACCGACTGAACTCTCTCGCAGGAAAGACCCCCGAGGCCTATGCCCGCACTGAGGGTGAAGTTCCTCCGGGACTTGAGAAGGGTGTCCGGGGTCCTGTCAAAGGGACTGCCGGGTACTTCCAGTGGAAGCAACGTCTTGCTGCTACTCGTGCAGCGAAGGCTTCCATCACTCAAGCGGCTACGAAGAAGCCAGGGGCTCCTCCACCTGCCAAGGCGAAGAAGCCTACTAAGCCTCTCCCTGTCAAGCCGGGTGATGGCGAGGATAGTGAGGACAGCAAGTACGGTAAGTTCGTGAAGAAGGCCAAGAAGGGCTAAGATGATTCGCAAAGAGGGAAGCGGATACTCAGTTTTCAGCAAAGACGGAAGCAAGCGGCTTTCGAAACCCTCGTCCAAGAAGGCAGCCGTCAAACGCCTTCAGCAAATCGAATACTTCAAGCGGATGAAGAAATCAAAACTGGAGAAAAGCATGAGCTCGATTAACCCGTCGATGAATTACGAAGACATGATGACCAGCCTGGAAGTTCTTGCGGCTGCGTCTCCTGCCGACCAGGAGCAGTTTCTGAAGAGTATCGCCCAGTCGGAAATGGGTGACCAGATTCGGGAAGCCTTGAAGATTCACCAGGAAATCAAGTCACACCCTGGTGATGCCAACCTTGCGAAGTCGTTCAAGGACGCCTTCGACAAGCTCGGGAAGTCCCTCAACAGTTCTTCCCAGGTCTAATAGCTCACCTACCTAGTGTAGGAGGAGTTGCGGAGACGCTTAGCGTTTCTCGTAAGCAGCACACGCCCCAAGCCTCTTGCCCACTTGGTTCGGCAACGCTCAAATTGGGGCGTTTTTATTTATGAGAAAAGGGTATTTCATCCCTAAATTTTGGGTTATATTAGGGAGCTTACGATGGACAATACACCTCCTAAATTCGAGCATGTCGGTAACACAGACCTTCCACCACAAAGGAAGTCTCTTTTTTGTGTCTGGCGTCAGAACTCCAAAGAGAATCTGAAGGTCTATCTGCATCTTGTCGAAGCCAGTCAGATTGAACTGGATGATTTGATTTTCGTGGAAAGTCCTGAATTCAAAGGCTACGCGAAAATCATGGACTTCGTCAAGCATTCCAACGGTACTGTGTCTGACTTCATGTTAAAGAATGCTGATGTTGATTTCGAGACTTCGATGCTTCTTGCAAAGTCTACGAGAAATGCGATTTCAAAACTCATGACTTCTCCAGAAGCGGGCAATCTCTGCGTCGTTGTTTGTTTAAAGAGCGGGGTTCAAGGAAAGAAGTAACATGTCCGGTAAGCACAAAAAGGGAACCCCGAGCTACGAACGTTGGATTGACAGCTTTCGAAAGACGAAGCTCGTCAAGACAGCCAATGCGAATCTTGACGCACGTAAGCCCCACAAGACCCCCAAAGAAGATATGGAGAAAAGCGGAGCCAGCTTTGCTTCCATGGGCTCCGCTGTAAAGACCCGCGAGTGGAAGATGGCTCAGAAAGAGGCACTCAAGCAGGGTACTGGACATGACCCTTCGGCAGCCCGGACAGGTTATGGTGGTGTGGGGGGTCAAGGTTTTGGGAAAGCTCTCCCTGACACTGGTCCGTCCCACGATAACGTTCGAAATGAAACCTTGGGGATGTCACCTCCTGGGGTAGAAGCTTCTGGATTTATTGATAAGTCTGTAGAGTCAGACGGCAGTAGTTCTTCAAGTGCAAGATTCCATAGCACCCAGGCAGAACTGAAGAAATATCTTGGGAGCATGCCCAGTGTCACCGCTGAGCAAGTTCGTAAGAAGAAGGGGCCCGCCTACGGATTCGAAGAAGATGGTGCTGTAAGCCCTACAGTATCCAAATCCTATAACATGGACCGTATTCGTTTGGCTTGGGACCTTCACCAAGCCGTCAAGAGACAGCCACACCTCAGCCTTAAGAAGAGTGACCCTGTGAAGGGCACTATCACGATGCACGGAATTGAATGTTGCATTGAATGGCCCAAAGGAGCCGTTCGTCGTTACAAGGAAGATGGGGTTATGAAGGATGGGAAGCTGATGAAGGCTTCCTACGGGTACATTCCAGATACTATCACAGCGGATGGCGAAGAGCTGGATGTTTACGTAGGTCCGAATAAATCCTCAAAGCTTGTGTACCTTCTCTTGCAGCGGCCAACTCCGTGGGATATCTCCCAGAATAACCTGGAGCCCGAAGAGAAGTACATGATTGGCTTCGACAGCATGA
Source organism: uncultured archaeon (assembly GCA_902384455.1). Lineage (GTDB taxonomy): Archaea > Altiarchaeota > Altiarchaeia > IMC4 > SCGC-AAA252-I15 > CABMCB01. The sequence continues at coordinate 30,832 of CABMCB010000004.1, read as the reverse complement.
GGGAGGCCCAGAAGGCCTTCTGTGGTTCAATGCCCTCAAGGTTCTTCAAGAACATCCGGGAAGTCTCCTGGGAATACTTCATCAACCGAATCAAGAAGGCCAATAAAAAGCTACTCAAACACACACAGTTAGAGAGCTGCGGATACTTGCGTAAGGATACTTTGGATTTATACGACAGGTCTACAAGGAAGAACCGTAACCCTGTCGTAACTAGGGAAAACTCGTCGGCCTGTTCCAGTGCGGATGCTGACATTTACAATGTCATCAAGAACCTTGACCGTCTTGCTAAGAAGGTCAACAGCATTCCTCGTCTGGTTATTCGGAATTAAAACTAGGGTGTAGGTACAAATTGTCTTACCTTTACGTTAGTGACAGTGCGTTGCAATACGCCTATCCTATCCAGCTTGTGAACGACCTTTGGCAGGACCCTGAGTGGGTGGCCGAGGAACTACTGAGCGGCTACCGGGCTGTTTTGAGCTCGATGGCTGACGGCAATTCCTTGTTCGTGTCCAAGAAGTGCTGTAACGGCACGAGCCTTGGAAAGAACCTCACGAATAACTTCCTGCACATCAAGAACATCCCTATCCACAAGCTTCTGGGGGATTGTGTGTTTGATTGTGTGATTGTATCCGACCAGAAGCAGTCCATGGAGCCTCTGTTTGATTTGGGACCCCTTGGAGCGGAGAACCTGAACTTCTCCCACGGCATGTTTAAGCTCGTCCTAGTGGATATCATGAAGTTCAAGGGTGTTATTCTGAAGGACGAGCCGTGGAAGATTAGGCGCGTTTACCTGGAGGATTCGTTCCGGAAGATAAACTCGCCCTTTGTAAAGCTCATTGAATCAGTCAGCCAATACAAGAGGGACTTCTTTAACTCCTTGGATGAGGACGGGTCGAAGGGTATCGTCTTCAAGAACATCGAATCAAAGTATCAGGAAGGGCTTACGAGGAACTTCTTGGAAGCCCGGTCGAATGCTCGGGCTGGATTCAAGAACGTGACCCTGTCGAAAAGCTTCCGGTTTGTTCCCAAAGCGTTGGAGAGCGAGGCCAAGAGTTTTGACTTCGACGTCTACCTGGCTCTCCAAGCCTTGGACCGTCCAGAGAATATCAAGAAGCTTCTGGAATCCTAAAGATGCCCTGTCCTGGCGAACTTCTTGAGGTGGGGCAGTAGGTCCTTGACCATCTTCTGGGTCAGGTGCATACGCCCTAGGATTTCCTTGCCCTCTACGTTTGTATCCACCCCAAGCCAGATACACCCCTCCGTAGCCAAGGAGCTCTCCTGCAGGGAGCAGAACTGACCATAGCGGTCGATGAATTCACTGCGTTGGAATCCACGCTGTGTCGGCTTGAGTTTCATCAGAATTCCTCTCCCTGTCCGACGTCGATGACCTGAATCCCGTTGGTCCTCACCTGACGGATGACGCTGGGCCGGTCGTCGAACCACCGGACGATTTTGGACTTGTCCATGTAGGTGTCGATGATTTCCTGCTTGACGATGGTATCGTCGCGGGAATCACCGCTACGCCGCATGATGATACGGTCGTGGGGGATTGAATGTTTCATCAGCCAGTCCTCGGTGACCTTTCGGCGGTCCTCGGGACGGGCAGACACGATGATGACGTCATGGCCTTCCTCACGAGCCTTCATGAGCTCAGCCACCACCGTAGGCCGGGGCGTATCGTCCATGATGTGGTCGAAGAACGACTTCCAGTCCTTCTTCCAGTTGGGGTCACCGTTGAGGTTCCGGACGAAGTGCCTGCGGGGGCTGCAGTCGGCCAGGGTTCCGTCCATGTCGAAGACCACACAGGTGTTGGGGGAACGGAAGATGTTGTACTGGAACGCCATGTTCAGGATGACGTCACGGCCAACACCACGCTCCCCTCTCTTGATGCGCTCGGCATCCCGGTGTACGCAAACGGACACAGGGGTGTCCATCTTGATGAGCTCATAGGAAGCCTTGTATTCGTCCGCGATACGGCGGTAGTTCTGCTCGTGGATAGGGTTGAGGGACGTCTCGTCAACGATGACGTCGTGGCCTTCCTTGAGGAGGTAGCGGACCAGCTCCAGGGCAGTACGCCCGATGGTCTTCTCCTTCTTGGGGACCCAGTGATTGCACAGGAGCATTTCCCGCAGCAGGTCCTTGTTGACCCGCACGAGGTGCCCGTTCTCCCGGCACATCTTGGCCGCGAGAGTGCTCTTGCCGGAGCCAGGCAAGCCATACATTTGGTAGAGTCTCACTTACTTTTCCTTCCGATGACCCAGTTGAGCCAGTAGCTCCAGTCCTTGACAGGAGGCTTTTCGACCACCGTCTCTTTGTCTTTTTCACGCCAAGCCCTGCACAAGCCGTCCTTGTTATGGACACTCAGGTGCATAGTACTTGCAGTCCGGGCAGAATCTTAAGGGGTTACCCATGTTCCGTATCTCCTCTTGATTTCAGGGTCTACCCCACGTTTACAGTCAGGGCATTCCTTGCGTCGGTCAGTTAGCTTGTCCACCCATATCCATCCAACGTCGAGACATGTTTCGCAGGTGTGCTTGAAGCCTGTAGGGAGTTTGTGCCCGCAATACTCACACTCCAGGAAGTGGACTGTATTCCTGACAGTGTAGGCATGCTGGCACTCACTCACTTATTCGCCTTCTCGATGGAATCCAGCAGCGCATCGGTCCGCATGTCGATGATGGACTGCTTGAGGGTGTAGAGGCATACCTTGTTGTTCTTCAGCGCAAAGAGGAAGGACGGAAACCGGCACTTGCAAGCCTCGATGGCGAATGTCTTCCGGTCCTCAATGTGGCACAGGCGCTGCCAGTCCAGCCGGATGATGCGGTCCATATTCACAAGGCCCTGGACCATCTTGTCGATGGAAGGCTTCCACTCAGGGAAACGCCCCAGGAAATCGTCGTGGACTCCCATCTTGACCAGCTCCAGGAGGTTGCGTTCACTGACGCTGGTGGCCACCCTGTGGAGGGCGAGATAGGCCGGGTTCTTCAGCTTGTTCCGCTTGTGGGAGGGGACGTCTTCCTTGACGATGACATACCCCTCGAACTCAGGGTCGAGCTGGGACCCGTCCTCCTTCTGCATCTTGAGTAGGGCAGCAAAATCTGTGGCCTTGACAGCTTTCACCACAGCACATCCGAGGTATTCGGCAATCTTTTCGACCTCTCCCCGAGCACACTCCATAGCGTCTGCATTGTGGCGAACCATGAGGAGGGTTGCCGAAGTCTCTGGGTAGTACGTAACCACCCGGTTGTAGGGGGACGTGAGCTCGAACACGTAGGTACGCCCCCACTTCAGGGTTCCCTTGACGTCGTCAAACTTCGTGGTGCTCAGCGCATTCCAGAAGAGGGCCGCAAAGGTTCCCAGGTCCAGGTTGTTGACCGTACCCTCGGCGTCAATCATGGACCGGGTCGCGCAGTGCCAGTTCTTGTCGTTGCGGTCCCAGTACATGGACACCATCGTGCCGTCAACCTTCTCCAGCACGTAGCAGCCGCTCAGGTCCTCGGGAAGGGGGTCTGCCCCGTCTTCCCCATAGTTGAGGAAGCGCGAGAAGGCCATGGAACAGATGTCCCAGTTGTCCTCGTAGAGGATGAGTCCCCGGCACTCCTTGACCACCGGATGAGCCTTGAACTTGTGGCTTTCGATTTGGTCGTAGGAGAACAGCACTTTGCCGTCCTTACGACGCACCTCGATGCCCAGAGGCTCACAGATTTGCTCGGGAGTCTGGCCGCTACGGAGAAGTTTTTGGATTTCCAGGACAGAGTCGTTCATAGGTGCATTGTACCTGAATCGAGGATGTTTGTCAATCTTGAGGAGCGTTGAGGTCCATCATCGTTTCGAAGGCCTTGATGTCCTTGGCCGTTATTGGCTTACCCTGCAGCAGGGTCTGGCGGATGATGTACTCCTTGACGACCGGGCCATAAGTCACCCAGTGGTTCAGGATGTAGTTCCAGTCGGCCAGCTCCTGGTCCGTCATGTAGTTGCTTTGGTCCACGTTGTTCTCCTTTATTCCTGCGCTTCTCTTCGTTGGTCTTCCTCGTGCTTGGCGTTCAGATATTCCACAAACACGAAGGCTCCGAGGGCATTCCGGCCCACATTGCTTTCCCCATCCTTGGCGGGAAAGAAAGTGTCCAGAGTGATGACGGCAATCAGGCTTGCCAGTATCTTGGAGAGGAGTCCAAGAGGCTGAGCGACAAACTCCCTTTCGGTGAGCTTCTTCTTGCGCGGTCGGAAGTAGATGTCGATTTTCCAATGAAGCTCGTGGGGTTGAGCGTACTCCGGAGGGTCGGGTCCCCGGTAGAGCTTCTGTTCCAAGTGCTCCCAGCTATCCACATCCTTACCCAGATATCTCTTCTTCCAAATCTCGTCCCGGTCCACGCTCTTCTTTAGGCGATACAGGAACGTGGTGAAGAATCTCTTGTTGATGGGGCCGTTGTACACCGTGTAGTCGATGAAGTAGTCTTCGAGGACCACCCGAGTGTCGTAATTCGCCTCCAATTCGGAGACGGATTCCGGAGTGATGTTGAAGTTTCTCGGGTCGATTTTCATTAGAAACCTCCCCAGAAGACCACCACCTGCGTGTCCTTGGCCAGGGACTCGGCATGAGCTTTCGTCTTGACCAGGGCAACGAACCTGCCCTTGTCCGTGAAGACCATGTAACGTTCCTTTGGCTTGAACTTGTAGAGCTCATAAAGTTTCATAGCGTCGGCAGTGTCCCCGTCCAGGTTGTTCCAGACGGCCCAGCACTTGGTGGCTGGACGTCCCTTAATGGTTGGCTTGGTCTTGGAATCCCGAGTGATTTCGATTTCGGAGGCGTAGACCGCCCCCAGCTTGGCCCAGAGACGCTGCTCCAGCAGCTCCTTGGTGCTCTGGGGGATGGAATTCCAGACGAATGCTTGGCAGCGCTGGTTGTCGCAGGCCTCGAACTTACGGCCTGTATCCGGGTCCACCCAGCGGTGTGCCACAGGGGCTCCGCAGCCCATGCAGCCAGAAGTCTTGAGGGGGGTCTTGAAGGGTACCAGAACCAAGGCCTTGGCCTTTTTGGTGACCGGGCTTTTGCGTGTTGCGGTGGTCATGGCGTCCTCCCTTTCTTAGTCTGAGGCCAGTATACTGCAGGGGAGGGGTGCTGTCAAGCTTTATTTGTGGGGAGTCGCTTCTTAATCCAGATAAGCTTCTTTTCGGCTTCTTTGAGGGTTCTTCCGAGGGGAACGATGGCCTGCTGACCTTCCAGACGATACTCCAGGATGTATCCCTGCTGAGGATTTACACAAACGGTAGAGCCCTTTAAAACCTTGTTTGCCTTCTTGGTGAGAGAGGGGCAAACTCGGTTCATCAGTTTAGCCCAATCAGGTCGAAAAGGGACTTCATATAAGGGGCTTTCTTCCCTGGAGGAAACATGCTGGCAAGCTGCTTTTCTTTGTCTTCCTGGACCTTAAGGCGCTCTTCGTACATCGCCTTGATGACGTCGGTCGGAAGTGGGAGCTTGGGTTTCTTTGGTTCCATGTATACAGTTTACCATTTACGGGGACCTCTGTCAACCTAATAAAAAGCCCTCCCCACTGGGGCGAGGAGGGCTAAAGCTCTTGGCGGGAGCCTACCGTTGGAAGGGGTTACTCGTCGTCCTTGGACTTCTCATCCTTCTTGGCCGGGGCGGTCTTCGTGCCGAGGTTTTGAAGGTTAAGCATCATACCCTGGTTGCTGCCAGTCAGCACCTGGGGCAAGCTGCCGTCCCACTTGTCAATCCACATACGGGCCAAGACCGTCTTGTCCGTCTGGATACGCAGGAGCTTGGCGGCTTCCGCACGGCCTCGGGCCTCGTTGATTTGCGCTTCGGCCATGTTCTTCGCCTGCTGCGCCTGATAGACGGCCTTCTGGGCCTCCTGCTCGGCCACCTGCTTCTCTTCGATGGCCTTCGCATACTCGGGCGAGAAGTCGATGTTGTTCACCGTGGTCATCACGATGTTGACGAAGCGGAAATCCTTCAGCTTCTCGACGAGCTGTTCGTGGAGCTGCTGGCTGATTTTTTCCCGGTTCGCCAAGATGGCGTTCGCCTTGTACTGAGCCGTGATGTCCTTGTACGTTTGCTGGATGGCGTTGTGCAAGATACCGCCCGCAAAGCCTTCCCAGCCGCCGTAGGTTTCCCGCACATCCCCAATCATCGAGGGGATGATTTCGAAGTTCACGGCGATGTCCGAAATGACCTGCTGAGCATCGGACGAAGCCGCACCGAGCTTCTCGAAACGGGACTCGCGCATCTGGACGTTGAACAGTTCGACGTGCTGCTTGTATGGAACCTTCATGTGCAGCCCCGGCTCGATGGGGGTCTTGTCCAAGGCGCCCCAGTTGAACACCAGCCCACGGTTACCCGCAGGGACGGTGTAGAACGATTTGAAGACCGCCGTCAGAGCGAAGATGCCGCCCACCACCAACAGGACCAGGAGCACCACCTTCTTCAGGTTGGCCGCTGCCCAATCACCGAACGACTCGTATTCCTGCTTTTGCGACGTGGCCATACTTTCTTCTCCTTGAATTTTTTAGGCGAGGTCGTGAAGGACTCGAACCCTCAATCTCGCAGATACCATCCTGCGGCTCTACCTGTTGAGCTACCTACCTCGTACAGCTTACTTCTTGCTGCCGAACAGCTTGACGTCGTTTTCCTTGCCTGTCTTGAAGGCCTCGTTCGTCTTGTCGGAAGTCACGATTTCGAGGACGATTTCAGGACGGGAACCCACGATGAGGTTGTTGGGGAAGGTCTGGCGGAGGTTGTCATGTTCACGCTTCAGGTCGATGAGCTTCTTCTGCTCACCCGCGAAGGTGATACGCTGGGCCTCGATGGAATTCGCCAGCTTCTCGTACAGATTGATGTTGAATTCCGGGTTGCTTTCCTTGATGAAGGACAGGAGGGCCCCGCCGCGCTGGTTGCCATATCGTCCGGACATGAGGGCCGGATAGATTTTGGCGAAGGCGTCCTTGTACTGGTCCGCGACCTCGGCCTGCTGCTGGATGATTTTCCAGGTCGTGTCGAAGACCACCTTCAGGTTCTCCTGCTGGGCCTTGACCTGATTCCGCAGGGTGATTTCCTGGTTGCTGACGGAGAAGTACATCATCCCCGCCATCAGGGCCAGGAAGAGCCCGATTCCGACGACTGCCAATCCGACGTATTTCATCTTATGCTCCTTGTTTTTAGTACCTGGAACCGCTTGGGCAGTCCCGGTCAAACTCGTTCACGACGGAAAACCACGCCAGACCTCCGCACAGTAGGGCCGTCACGATGAACGTCCATACCACTGCGGATGTTGGAGGGTCGACCGTCAGGTACGAGAATTCCCTGAAGTCCCGACGAATGACCTTCCCTTTGACCTGCTCGTTCACGTAACCGGCCAGCACCTTCAAGTCCAGGGTGTTCTGGCCCACGACACAGTCGCGGATATTGATTTTGAGGATTTCGTTCTTGGACCACCCGAACACCTTGCACCACTCGGCCTTGGTGTTGGCACTGTCCATCCCAACGCAGATGACAATCTCATTCTTGTTGCCGCCCTTCCAATAGGCCTCCTGCTGCACAGCGATGTCCTGGCCCTTGCCCTGCCAGGACAGGATATACATGCGGAACTTGGAAGGTGCCCCAAGGTAGGCGTTGGTGAAGTCGACGTACTTCTTATCCTGGTGAGAGCTTAGGGTACCCAAGACAGAAGTCTGGTCGAAGGAGTTGATGGGAGGGTGGTCGAACAGCCCGAGCTGCTGAGCCTCGCCTTTCTTGAACTCCCGGAAGTTGAACACACTGTGGGAGGCCTGGACACGGTTCTCGTAAGAGTGCTTCGTGGTGGTGGGGATGGTGTGTTCATAGTCCTTGTCGAACGTTGTGACGTAGGCATCCCCGTCTTCGGTGTAGTAGTGGCGATTCATGTCCACGAACACTCGGCTTCCCCAGAGCTTACAGAGGTTCTCGAAGTACTGCTTGCTTACGGAGAAGTCTTCCCCGATGCTGTTGGTGACCTCCCAGTATTCCGGATGGGTGGCCACGTAGGAGCAGTCATAGGTTTCCGTGCACCATTCGATATGGCCTTCGCTGTCCGTTCCGCAGGGGTAACTTCGGGTACACGTCTGGTGGATGTACTCGTTCCACTCTTCGTAGTACGCCCCCTTGGTCAGGTAGGCCCCCCAGTATTCAGTGCAGTGGACCTGGGAAGCTTCCACGTCAGCCTTGATGCCGAGGATGATGAGGGCCGGGATGCCCAGGACCACGAGGTACTCCCACCAGGCCATTTTCTTGTTGAAGAAGAAGGCAAGGACGAGCACCGTCAATACGGGAATCAGCATCGCGGTCCAGATGAGCACGGTCTTCTCCTTGATTTAGGCTGGGAGCGGCTGGTTGAGGATGCCTTGCTTGGCGGCATCCGCCAAGACGCTTTGGAACTCGGACGAGGTGGTCGTGAACTCCCCGGCCTTGGGAAGCTTCTCCAGCAGTTCCTGCTGGCCCAGGTTCTTGGTGAAGTAGTTGTCGGTGTAGACCCGGTAGATGATGCCACGGGCCACGTCGTGGACCACGTGCATCATATCATGGTCGCCGTTTCCCTTCAAGGGGGTGTAGAACGTCTGTCGGACTAATCGGGCCTGCTCAGGGGTGAGAGTCGGCATTGGCAGCGGCCTCCAGTTCTTCGGGGGTGACTTCCTTCTCGGCGTAGTCGTTCAGGAGCTGCAGGAGGAACTCGGCGTTCTGGTGCATGTCTTCGAGGGTTTCCCCGGCCACGATGCAAATACGGCGAGGGGCTCCACCTTCCACACGTTCGAAGATGTGAAGGCGGTCCAGATAGAATGTCTTTTCATCGGGATTCGTCACGTCTTTACTCCTTCCTTGTCCTTGACCAGGAGCAGGGAGATTCTCCCTACGTAGTCCTGTTTGGTTGTTTCTCGTAACTTGTCGAGGTACTCCGCTAGAGCCTTGGTTGTTCCAAACTCCAGGGTTTCGATGTACTCTTCCTCGGAGAAAGGTCCCTTCACAAGGTAGATGTCGTAGATGAGCCTTAGCTTTGCCATGAGCGTCGTAATCCTTTAGCTTAGACATGGTACATCAAGACTGGGCGGGTGTCAACTCCTTTTTGCGAGTAAGGCTGTCTGGGCCTTTTTGATTGATTCACGACGCTGGGCAAGCTGAGCGTCGTATCGTTCGGGGTTCTCGGCCCGCTTGCGGGCTTCCGTCTCAGCCTTTTGTGCCGCACGGTCGGCGGCTCTTTGCTTTCGGGCTGCCACGCTTGCAACACGGGCAGCTTCCAAGGCTTTTACACGCTTGGCTTGCTTCTCGGCCTCGGGGACCCGCTCCTTTGTTTTGGGAGGACAGGCGCTGACTTCATCGAAACAGGACCGGCAGAGTTTGCCCATGTCCTTGGCCCACAGGACCACCCAGACCTCGTCGGTGTGTTGGCCACACTGGGAGCAGTTCACGAACCCAGCCTGTCACAGGCCCAAGCGATTGAGCCAAGCACACAGATTCCTGCGGCTATGCACAGGAAGTCTTTCCATCCGATGACATACGCCACGCCACAAACAAAGGCCAAGAAAACAGCCAAGACGATGCAAACGGCCAGCCCATCCAAGAAGTCTTTCGAGCTGACCTTCGGCATGGGCGGAAGGCTCGGAAGTTTCGGTGCTGGGAAAGGTAACTTGCTCATGTCTCCTCCTTCAAGACCATAGTATCATAACCCGTAAGGGTTGTCAATCCTAAAAGCGACGATTTGTCGCCGGGCGTTCATATCGTAGTGGATGCCCTTATCTTCGAAAATGCCACGGAGAAGGTCCAGCATACTGATGGTGTAGCTTACGCTACCGTCCGTAGTAGCACTTGGTTTGCATTTAAAGGGGGTTTTTTCCCCTAATTCCTTCTTGCACTGGACCTGGATGCTGAAGAGGGCCGTAATGGCCTCAGAATCGACGTTTAGGGCCCTATTCAGGTCAATGACGGCATTTCTGGCTGTTTTCATTGAGGATTTCTCTCCAGAATCTCTTTGGCGGTGTTTTCGAAGATGGTCACGAGCTGGTCGGAATGCTGCAGCCTGTCGGTATTCAGGTCGATGGACCGGAGAAGGTTCCCGCCCTGTTGCCGGTAAGTGCTGGCTTTCCAGTCACAAATCATTTCGATGAGGTCTACGAGGTTCATGCCCTTGACGCCGTCAGGGAAGTGCTCGACGTGGTGCCGGTTGACGGCGTAGTGGTGCTTGAGAGCCTCCCCGAGACGTGCGACGTTCTCGTGGTACTCAGGGCTCCCGTAAGGCGTGGCCTTCAGTTTGGGGGTAAACTCGTCGAAGAGGGGTTTCTCTTCGGGGGATAGCTTGGACAGGTCGTGAAGCTCCGCCCGGGTCATGAGCTCGTCGATGATGAGGTGGATGTAGTACACCACAAGCTCACGGTGCTTTAGGGTGTCGATAGTGGAATCGTAGGGGGTCATGGTTTTCCTTTTTAAAGGCCTTTTGTGATTGGTTTGTCGGGAGGAGGCGGTGGAGGCGGAACTGACTTCTTTCCTTTGTTCACTGCTGTGGTTGGAGGAGCTCCCGGAGGCGGTTGGTTGGTAGCACCCTTTCCAAAGTCCTCGCGGGTTGCCTCTTCCCAGTCATGGGCCAAGGTGGACATGTAACGGTCCATGCGGCCCAGGTAGTTCCCCACGAAGACCAGGGCGGCGTCCGTGCCCTTGACGACTTCGAGGATTTCGTGGTCCAGCCGCGCACGTTCCCGGAGAGCGATAGCGTAGGCAATCAGACCTCCGAAGGCGAAGCACAGTACTCCGATGACAACGACGATGCTCAGGGGAATCATTTTTGTCTCCTCATGTCTTTGTTAGGGTGTCTCCACCCAGAAATGTTTGCGTGAAAGGGGTCAAGGCAGAGACAGATGTCTTCAAACTGCTTTCCGTCACCGAGGTCCCTCATGGTGGTACCCGCGCAACGATACCTGTTGGACCTTTCCCACTCACGGTCGTTGGTCAAACGAGCGTGGTGCTTGCATGTAGGGCAGACACCGGCCAGGTGCTTCATGACTTCTCCCGAAACCCGGAGGCTTCAATGGCTTTACGAATCAAATGCCAAACCGTCACGGCCTGCCTGGGGTGGTTCTCCACCCGAGCAGGCTTCATCTTACCAAACCAGTTCCGAAGAAACAACCCTTGGCCTGGCTTTTGTGGGTCGTCCAGCATTTTCTCAGGCTTTGGGTCGGTCCGGTGCCAGACGTTGTAGTTCCCCGTAGCCATAGAGCCCGAGCAGTCATTGGCAATGGCCATTTCACCGAGGACCTTACGCCGGTCCCGGTCACCCCCTGGCCAGAGCTCAATTCGGACGTAGAGCATTACCAGTTCGCCTTTCGTGCCTTCAGGAGGAAGTCGTTGACTCTCTCCACATCGGTCACTTTGTTGGGGTTCCGCTCGTAGGCTTCCTTGAGCTGGCCGCTCAGATACTCAGCCCAATCGACAACCTCGCCCTTCTTGATGCCGTTTCCGGTCTTGATGGAGTAGATGTAGTCACGCAACCCACCGGCAAAGTTGCCCAGGTTGATGCCTGCACTCCCCAGGGCAGCTTCCTGTACGTTGAGGTTCACGTTCATCTTGCCTGTGTTCAGGAGCTCGATGCCCAGGAGAAGGACGCGCACGTAGGCCGCAGCGAACTTCCAGGGACGCCCATCCTTATCTTCGAGGAACTTCTTGCGCTGGTTGGCCGAGTAGCCTCCGAAGGCATTGAGAACGTCCTTCGAATTCCACAGGGCCGGAAACAGTTCCTGCAGGGCGCGGCCTTCGATGGTTTCCTCGACGACCGGACTGACCAAGACTTCCAGGATGGAAGGGTTCGAATGGGTGGCGAGGTTCAGGAAATGGTGGAGCTCGTAGGCCGTAGCGTCCTCCCCCTGACCTTCGAGCCAGGAGGTGGCCTTTTCCTTGTACCCCAGGGATAGGATTTCCGAGGTGGGTACGACGAACACGCCCCGATAGTCGTAATCCGACTTTTCGGTGTGGAGCCCGTGTGCACGGCTGCCGACGAGGGTTTTTAGGATAGTTTTCATGGTGACTCCTGATAAAAGTCGGTGGGTACCGGGATTGATTCCGGCTCTAGGTTTCACGGGGCGCTGTAGTAAAACAGGACCCAGAAAGACCTCCGCTTAAGTGTTTACTCGCACATTCGCGGGTTGGTACCTAGCCTGGGCGGCGGCGTTCTCCGCTTATCGCTGCCCGTCCCCTTAGCAAGAGGGGCCCTTTCATTCTTTCAGGCGTGTCCTTCCACGCTGACCCACCTATACCAAGGTATCATACATCCTTAGGGGATGTCAACCCTCTGGCCTTCTCGTACCCCTCAACTACGAAATACTCCTTGCTCCAGGTTCCGTCCGTGAAGTAGTTGAAGCTGTTAATGGACGTCTCCACGGTACGCCACAAGGACACTTCTTTGCCGTGTATTTTGTAGATGGGGGCTCCGTAGAATTCCCGGAGCATAGGATAGGTTCTTTCGATGAAGAAAGCTAGTTCTTCGAAGGCTTCAATGTCTTCCTGGAACTGAGGGTAGCGGTGGTCTGTAGACACCCGACGAAGTTGATGGTAAGCGACCGTAGGGTATTCGGAAAGGAATTTTGTGAGGTCCAACACCTTGTTCATGTTGTACCGATGGACAACCGTGGACACCCGGCACTGGGTCAAGTTGAGTGCCCATTCCCAATGCTCTTTCGTCAGTTTCGCGGCTGCCGGTCCCATAGTCTGTACGTTACACTCGGTGTCCAAGCTGTTGATGGTGTATCCGATTTCGTCATTACACGCGAGGATTTCAGGAATCCGGACGGGGGCAAGCAGTCCGTTCGTTCTGATGCCGATGGAGAAGCCGTGGTCCTTCAAATACTGAATGAGGGACATGAGGTGGGGGCGGGGGTACTGAAGGCTGTCCATGTTCTGGCCGGTCAAGTAAATCTTCCGGATACCTGCATCCTTACATGCCGCCAAGAACTCACGGAAGTTGTCCCAGAAGACACAGGCGTCCGCGCATATCATCTGCACGGGATAGGCCCCGGACTGGACCTTCCTGCGGTAGTCCTCGATGAAGAACTGTTCCTCAAAGGTTAGGGATTCGAAGGGTCGTTTCACACGTACCTCAGCAGGTGTACCAGATTTTGAACCACACATTCTTGAGCCAGGCTTTGAAGCGTTTCATGGGCTACCTTTCGAAGATATGCCACACGAGAGGGTGCTCTGGGTCCTGGATGGTGGTGATGTATTCCCCGAACCAGCGGTCCATGGGATGCCCCGTACCAAAGATGTCGAACCACACCTTCTCCCTGGGGGTTTCCGGGTCCACGAGTACCCACATGACCGGGGTGGTTCCCTGGTACTGGACGGAAAGAATCTTCCTGTGCTTCGGGAGCTCCAGGGAGAACATGTCCTTGATGGGTATGGGGTACTTGTAGATGACTTTCATGTGCTCACTTTATCATGGGTAGAGGGTCTTGTCAACCCTGATTATACAATTCCTTGAACTCGTTCTCCCGAAGGTGGAACCAGTAGAAACCGTCGTCAACGTTGACCATGACGGCCACGTGCTTGACCTTGGGGCGGCACATAAGGCTCTCACCAGGACACCAGCCCACAATCGCCTTGGTGAGGATGTCCCTACCGTACCCCGACAGAATCCACTTGGTCCGGCACGGCACTCCCAGGTCCTTGATGGACCCCGCCATCCACCTTTCGAAGGTGAACTGAGTCGGGTCCAGCTCCTCGGGCAATGCGGTCGGCTGCAAACGCCGCGCATCGGTTGTTGTAGTCGATGCAGACGTCGAGGCAGTTCTTTTGGCAGATGGGGTCGGTATGCGTGTCATGGGTTAGAGCCCACCTTTCGCGTTCGGCCCGAATCGCTTCCATGGACTGGTCAGCGGACCCGATAGGAGCCCCATGCTCTCGCATGTAGATGATGCAGGGGAAATGAATGCCATTGGCAATTGCCATGTCGTCCAGGACCAGCCTGCATCGGTTGGAGTCTGTCGGCTTCAGACCACGAACGTTCAGACCGTGCCGTATGTTGTTGAGGCGGTACTTCAGAATCGGATACCGAGGGTCGTCCTGGATATCCTCGACGGGCAGAGGCTTGTTTTCCTGGGCAGTGGAAATGATTCGGATGTCACTGACGCCTAGGTCCTTCGCCAACTGGATGATGCCGGGAAGCTCAGGTACGTTCCGCTCGTCCAGGACCACGCCCACGGTCACGTAGGTGACCTTGGACAGCATTTGGATGTTGTTGACCACCCGCTCCCACATCCCACCCTTCCCGGCCATCATATCACCTGTGGCCGCACAGCAGGCGTCCAGGGACACAGAGAAGTCGTTGACACCGGCTCCGTAGAGTTCCTTGTAGAGCTCAGGGGAAGCGGAGCCGTTGGTGGACAGGGCCACCCGCTTGACACCCTTGGACTTGGTGTACTTCACGAGCTCGACGAGGCCGGGCCACAAGGTAGGCTCCCCGCCGCTGAATCGGATGTTCACCAGACCGTGGCTGGCCCACTTCTTCACGACAGCCTTGGCCTGGTCGAGGGAGAGGGTCCCCTTTGCATGCTGGCTCAGCCCACGGCAATACTCGCAACGGAAGTTGCAAGCGCCGGTCAGGATGAGCTCACAGCGCTGGAGCGGGGAAGTGACAGACACGTTTTGGGCGCGTCCGTCACTCAGGGTGTAGAATCCGATGTCTTCGAGCTTCACGACACCCTCCTTAGGCGAGGTTTCGGACGATGGCCCTGCTGCCGGTGCGGAACTTCTTGGCCTTGATGGAGGTCTTCTTGAACTTCAAGGTACTCTTCTTCGTCTTCTTGGGGACCATGGCCTCAAGGCGGGTCTGGGCGGCAGACACCACCCGCGAGTGCTTGATGTTCTTGACGATGTACTCCAGGACCGCCTTGGTCGTCGAGAGATTGTGCACGATGTTGAAGTAGTGGTGCAGGTCGGAGTACTCGTTCATGTACTCGCGGGTCTTCCGGGTTGAGAGGGCCAAGAGCATGGTCCGCTCTTCGCAATGCGGGTGCCGGAGGATTTGGCCGATGGTCGAGCCCTTGAAGTCGTGCTTGATGCCCACCTGCATCTGCCGGTGCAGGGATAGGCTCTTGATGAGCTTGGGAATCCTGCCGCTCTTCAGGAACATCTGGAAGTAGGGGTTCCGCTCCATTTCGTTCTTCACGTGGGGGAAACGAGGAGCCAGGCGCTGGAAGACGGGGAGGAACTCCGGAGTGGCTTCCGAGAGATTCCCCGCATGGGCGAAGAGGAAGTCCATCTTGCCGTCGAAGAGCATCTTCCGGATGACGTCGGGCATGGAGACGAAACCTTCCTGGTGCGACCACTTGTTGGGGAGGCCGAACACCTTCATGAGGCCGTCGTGCCCGACATAGTCGTTCCAGTCGATTTGCGACTTGGGCACCCCACGGTTCTCGTTGTAGGCGATGACGTCGCCATCGGTCAAGAACAAGAATCCCTTCTCGGTTTCGAACCAGCTTGCCATTTCCGACAAGGTCGTCTTTCTCCTCGGTTAAAGTAGCCGCTTATCTGACTGTATGTTCCCCGGACCAGACAGGCTGGGGTGCCAGTTACCCTACAGTTAGGTACTGCCCTCTAGTCGCCCTGAAGTGCGCGACCTCAGGGTTAGGCCTCTGGGTGGCCGTGGACAGGTTTTCGCTCCAGACTCGGCACTGGGTTAGCCTTGTACCCAGTTCTCCTTCCCTCCCCCGTTGCACAGGGGAGGGCGATTGATTACTTGCTCAGGATTCGAAGGGCCTGCTTGTATTCCGCTTCCTTGAATCCGTTGGCCTTGATGGACGGGACCCAATGCTTGGCCATTTCGGGGCTGTTGATGGGGTCGTCGTCGAGGATGACGTAGTTGGCCAGGGGGCGCTTGAAGGCATCCAACCACTTGCGGATTTCCTTCTCACGCTGCTTCCAGCCAGCGTAGCTGTAGTCCCCGGCTCCTTCCTCTTCCACGTAGTGGCCTTCGGGCTCGACGCCGCCTTGATTTCCCCAGCCACCCTTGCCACCCCAGCCCTTGTACTCGTAAGGGATTTCGGGGGTCACGCCGAAAGCTGGGTGTGTGTAGCCCAGGGAGTAGTGAAGGGGAAGGCCCACGAACTCCGCGCACTTCTTCCAGCCGTCGTAGCGACGGGTCGAGGAGTACACGATTTTCGCGCCGGTCTTGTCCAGCAACTTCCGGAGGAACTTGACGCACTCCTTGTTGGGACCGTAGTAGTACGTCGACGCGAGGAACGCCTTGCCCATCCCGTACAGCTTGCCGAAGTAGTCCTTGGCTCCGCTGGGCTTGCTGGCCTTGCTTCCGCCGTAGTACTGGGAAGTGCCGGTACGGAGAGCACCCTTCTCTCGATGCTCGAACGAACCGCTGCCGTCGTCGACGTTCTCGAAGAAGCTGCCCTGAGATTCGCGGGGGACCCACATGTTCGTCAGGCTGTCGTACACGTACTTTGGCTGCTCACCATGGAACCGAGGCTCCCCGGACAGTCCGGAATGATGCTTGTTCGGGATGAGCTCTTCCTCGACCGGAACCCACCGACCCTGGACATCGTCCCAGTAGCTCTCGACGTTGCGGTTCAGCGCGTAGTTCCACTTGAGGTACGTCTTGCGGCGCGGAGGGGCTGACGGGGTCGTTCCCTCGATGATGACGTACCGCTGCAGGTCGGCGTCCCAGCGCTTGTCGACGTATCGGCTCAGGCTGGGCTCCCAGGCGTTGATGATGCTGCCGTGACGCTTGTCGAGCAAGGCCGCACGACGTGGATACTTGTCCCGGTCGAAAGTCTCGGTAGTCGGAGCTAGAGCGGTCGTCGTCTTGGGGAATAAGGCCGCTTTGCGCTCGGCCTTACGCTCCGCCTGCGCCGCCTTCCGTGCCGCCTTGGTGGGGTACTTGCACCCGCCACGGTACTTCGAGCGGGCTTCCTCCGCCTTCTCGGCCTTCGTCTTGACGCCGGGGAAGTACGACGTCTTCGAAGGCGTGTACTTGTATTCGCTGACGTCGATAGTGCCGGTGAAGTCCAGCATGACGACCTTGAGTGGTTTCTTCATCACAGGCTCCTTACCAGGGCTTTGTCTATCTGGACGGTTTTGACCTTCTTACGGGTCAGAGTGACCTTCGTAAGCTTCAGGTCCTTGCAGGTCTTCAACCTGGCCTCGGCCCACTCCTTCACATCCACGTGGGGGATGTTCTTGAGGATGAAGTTCAGGACCTTCTTGGTGACGTACTGGTTCTCCACCATGTTCCGGTAGTGGTGGTGCTCCGGGTACTCGTCCATCAGCTCACGGGCACCTTCCAAGGCGAGGAACATGGTCTTCTCGTCGCACAGGGGGTGGCGCAGGATTTCCCCGATAGTCGAGCCCTTGAAGCCGTTCTCGATGCCGACCTTCATCTGCATGTGGAGGGTGGGCTTTCCCTTCTCGATGTGCCAGTCCCTGTAGGGGCTGGAGGAGAGGGCGGACGCCACCTTGCTGTAGCGGGAGGACAGCCGGTGCATCATGGGGATGAACTCGGGGGTCGCCTCGCACAGGTTGTCGGCGTGGGCGAACATCATGTCCATCTTGCCCGCGAGGATGGTCTTGCGGATGACGTCCGGCATGCGGACGAAGCCCTCGTAATGGTTGTAGGCGTCGGGGAGGTGGAAGACCTGCATCAGTCCGTGGTGGCCGACGAAGTCGTTCCAGTTGATGCCGTTCTTGTCTCCCCCGTGGTGGGCGATGATGTCCTCGTCCGTGAGGAAGATATACCCTTGGCCCTTCTTGTCCTCGAACCAGCTTGCCATTTCCATGGTTTCGAATATCCTCCCGGATTTGATGTCCAACGCTCACACAGTGTATCAGAAGCTTTTCGACCTGTCAACTACTTTTTAAACTCCAGGGTCCGGCCTGCCGTTCATCAAATCCCGGTCAACATCGCGGATATCCAAGGCCATGGATTTTTCCTTGACCCGGACCTTCAGCTTCTTCTTGGGCTCCCAACCCACCTTGTGAGGCTTACAAACCCCACAAGTACGGTGCTTTCCCTTGGCATATACCTTGCCCATGGCCTCTCCCTTGCATTTAAAGGGGTGTTTTTTGGACGATTCCTGCCGGAACCTATCCCTGACCCTTATACCGGGTCTTTCGGCTTGTTTTCCAGCTTGAATGGGCCGGTTTTCGATTGGCGTTTTCGTGCTTGTTAAAGGGGCACCGGCCACAGTTGATAAGCCCCTTGCGCTCCAGTTCCTGCTTGCGGAGCTTCCGGTACCCTGCCCTCTTGGTCTGTGCCGGTACATCTTCGTCCTGGCGGATGGCCTTGTCTTGTTTCACTTGTACACCGTGAGCATGTGGCTGTGCTTGCTGTCGACCACGACCTTCAAGCGGTTACCCAAGTAATTCAGTCGGACCACATAGGTATCTTTGACGGTCTTTGAGGGCTTGACCATCGTACCCCCTCCGTTAGCAATTCGGTTGAGGATTTGGTAGTAGTGTTCGGGTCCCAAGTCAAACCGCTCTTTTAAGCGGTTCATGCAGTGCTTGATTTGGAACGCCTGCTTCTCTTGTGCGGTGAGCCCTTCAATCACAAGACAGCTCCCTTCAGTGAATTCCGCAGCAGCCGTGCCCTTGAGGCGTCTTCTCCTGATTCTTCCTACGGTTGTACTCGCAACATTCACAACGGTCTTTTTTGGTGCATGCGGCACCTATGCCTATGCCCCAAAGAATCCCGATGATAAACGCGAGTACGATTCCACTACCCATCAGACGCGCTTGCCCTTCTCGTAATCGGCAAGCTTGCGGAGGAGACGCTTCACCTCATAGGTGTGGTCTTCCACGAGACATGTCCCAGCAAAGCTGACCGAAGTCGAAGAAAGGTGGTCGGCCAACCATGTGGCCTTCTCCGTGTCGGTCAAGGTCTTCTTGACGTCCACGGTTTTGGTGTTGGTCTGCATCACCTTGACGATACCTACGGCAACGCCGATGGCGATGATGACGGCTGCGAAAATGGCGATGAGCTCTCCCATTTACTTCTTCTCCTCACTTGTTTGGAAAACATCCTTCGGGCCAGCCAAGTAAGGGCTGTCCCAGTAGATGGTTTCACTTGTTGCATGGTCGATGGCCTCCGCCAACGTCATGTCATCGGTCAGACCGTCCATGCACACACCTTTGAACCACGGCTCGTTGCCGATGCGCTTCTTGACACCTTCGACGAGTTTGTCAGATTGAGAAGCCACGTAGGTCCCTCAGGATTTCGATGAAGATGCTTTCGGCGTCATCCCTAAATGCGCTCGTGGTCTTGAAGTACTTGTCCAAGGCCACACGAATTTCGGCCATGAGGATGCGCTTGGCCCTGTCGTTTGGAGTCAGGCTGGGGTAGTACTTGTCCAGGAACTCTCCCAGGTTCTTGATGTAGGTTGTGGGTTTCTTGGTCTTCTTGACCTTCTTGGTCTTTTTCACTTGAGTATCATCCCATCCTTCGTCGGTGTTGAAGCCTTGCTGGGCTTCCGATACTTGGTCGGGAACGTCCGCCAGTCTGGCTTAGGCTTGTAGACGGCAGCTTGGGTATCTGAGGCTTGAGTAGCTGAGGCTTGAGTTCCTGAACTTTCGTCGCAGGACGTACCCCAAGTTACGACCCAGGCATGGCAAGAAGAGATTCCAATTCCCCCGGACGTGATTTGAGCATTCACTGCATTGGAGGGGAGACTGTTAAAGAAGCTGACTGCTTCTTTCATGGCTGTTGAACAGGTGTTGTCAAATGCCTGGGCATGCCACACCAGACATCCGAGTGCGAGAACCAGGAAGGTGTTTCGTTTCATTTCTCCAACCTCTTGAGAAGCTCGGCAGCTTTACCGTCGAAGTCCGGCACTCTCCAGCGTTCGCTCTTACAGATGGCCCGGACCTGCTGACGGCAGACGTTCAGGGCTTCCAGGCGTCCACGGGCCTTGTTGAGGGCCTTGAAGTCACCAGCTCCCTTGAGCTTGAGGATTTCTTCATGGCACTGACGGATTTGCTCTTTCCAGGCGTCCTTGGTGTGGATAAGGTCCCGACGTGCTGCCAACCACTTGCAGACCCCACGAGCCAGAAGGATTTGAAGCGCGTCCTCCGCAGGGACCCCGTACTTCTCCAGGTCCTTGATGATGAGGGAGGGCTTGTTCTGGGCGTACAGCCAGATGTTGTCCTTCCGCACCTTCTTCGGGTCGTTGTAGCTGGCCACGGGAGCTCCTACTTGTTGGTGTACTGCAGCACCGGCTCCAGAAGGTCCATGGCCTCGTCGACGGTCAGGTCGACCTGGACCTGGATGCTCCCCCGCTTGATGGTCAAGCGGAAGATGATTTCAGGGTTCTTCTCTTCCTTGGACGGCTGGGTCATCGGCTGGATGCCCGCCTCACCGTTGTGCTTCAGCTTCAGGAGCTTCATGCCGGTTCCTTTCAGTCCTTCTTGGTCGACACGCTCGAACTCTTGAACAGGAGGGAGCAGAGCCATGTCAGCTTCACAGCCTGCCACCATGTCAGCGCGGGCAGGTTGAACACAGCGACGGCAGTGGACGGCCACAGCTAGTACACGAGGGTTCCGCCGAAGATGGCGAACACCGAAATGAACACCACGACCAACAAGATGCCGCCGACTACCATCAAAAGCTTGTCCATGACGTCCTCCAGTGAACGCAGTTTAACAGACTCAGCCCAGCGTGTCAAGCGTCGAGACGTGCATCAGCTTGCCGAACGCCCCGATTTTCCCGTAGACCACGTTGTTGTCGATGGGGGTCGCGTCTTCCTTGTTGCGGAGCCCAGAGGAGCGCAGGGCGTACTCGATGCAGGCAGGGTTACCTTCGCAGTTCATCCAAGACTCGCCGGACACACGGTCCCACCAGTCTTCCAGGCGATATTCCTCGCCCTTGAAATCCCCCTTGAGGATTTTCACGGTCTTACCCGCGAGGGGGTGGGCTTTGGCATGTACTTGAGGCACGGTCGTTTCCTTTTTGGTGTACGCCTTCTGGGGTGAGCGGGGAGATTCGAACTCCCGATGCCGGGTCCACGACCCAGTGCTTTAGACCAGCTAAGCTACGCCCACACCACAAGACGCACATTCTACTAAAGTGAGGGGGCTTATGTCAACCGCGCTCTTTGGTGGCCGCGACCCCGCTCGTGAGGCCGGTCTGGGATGTGAAGACGGCGCTGGGAGCCCAGCCGGACTTGCAGGTCGCCAGCCACTGTTCGTAGGTGGCCGTCATGTCTCCGAAGGCCGAGGCCCCGTTATCAGCCAACCAGTGGGCCAGTTCTTCGGGCGTGGCGAAAGCGGGGCTGATGGGCGTACCTTCCGTGCATGTCTCGTACATCATGAGGTGAGTGGCGGTGCCTTCTGGGAAGGTTGGCATGTAATCCCGTTTCTGGGGCTTGGAACCATTCCATTCGACCCAGGAACACGTCTCATCTGCTTCCTTGGGCTTCCACTTGGGTTCGCCTTCTTTCGCGCCCCAGTTCTCCCGAAAACCCTCTTCCCACTTCTTCTTGCCCTCGGTCCATTCGGCCAGGGCCTTTTCGAAGCTACCGTCGAGGAGAGGCTTGTATCTGCCATCAGCCTCCTGAGGGTGCTGCCAACCGGGGGGAACCATTCGCACTTCGCGGCCCATGGACGTCTCCTATGCTTGAGGTGGGAACATTTTACAAGACGAGTTGGTTGATGTCAACCTTAAAAGCTGTAGTCGTGGTACTCCCTGCGGGCACTCACTAAGACCTTCATCCCCACGGAGCGCCACTGGCCATCCTGGCACAGGCGGACCGCTTCCTCCGGCATGATGTCGGGCAAGGATTCGTAGGAGTAGGTCTGGGACTCGGACATGCCGTTGGTGTCGGTGCGGGTGGCCTTGTCACGCTTCATCCAGAAGGTCTTGCCGGAAGGGGAGACGCGCACGATGGTGTAGGCAGCGCGGTCGGTGAAGTACAGCTTGGTGGCACCCATCCCGACCTCGGGCTTGGGGCACTGGACGTTTGAGCTGTTCAGAACTGCGTTCATGGTCAACCTCCCTTTCAAGATGACCCCATTATACCAGGGTCAGGGAGGATGTCAAGATAAAAATGGTGGCCTCGCCGGGTGTCGAACCGGATATCCCGCTCTTCAGGCGGGCGCTCTTACCAGTTAAGCTACAAGGCCATAAAAATGGTGCACTCGGTAGGATTCGAACCTACGACGTCCGGTGTGTAGGACCGGCATTCTGGCCACTGAATTACGAGTGCGTATGGTACCCCGGAAGGGATTTGAACCCCTGTCCTTCGGCTTCGGAAACCGCTGCTCCTCCGCTGAGCTACCGGGGCATAAATGGCATCCCAGGCAGGACTCGAACCTGCGACCGACCGCTTAGAAGGCGGTTGCTCTTCCGGCTGAGCTACTGGGACATATGGTACCCTCCTAGGGAATCGAACCCCAGTCTCCTCGTCCGTAGCGAGGTGTCCTGTCCGTTGAACGAGGAGGGTATTGGTGGGCAAGGTGGGATTTGAACCCACACGCCCCTCTCGGGGCACCCCATCTTAAGTAGGGCGCGTCTGCCAGTTTCGCCACAAGCCCGATTATTTGGTGGGCAAGGAGGGACTCGAACCCTCACGACCTTGCGGCCACCTGCTCTTGAGGCAGGCGTGTCTGCCAATTTCACCACAAGCCCGCCGTAAGTATACCAACAAAAAAAAGCGGGGGACTGGTTAGGTCCCCCGCCCGGTACAGCAGGGACCGGCTTAGGCCAGGACCAGCTCCATCCAGGACTGCGTGTCCTGCACGAGCGAGGGGGTGGCCGTCAAGCGCTTGACGAGGCCCTCGATTTCGCTCTTGGTGGCGTAGCGGAGGACGCTCGGGTCGCCCAGCTTGCCCACCGGCAGGGAGTAGTCCATCCGCACGACCTTGCCGTCCTTCACGGTCAAGCCGTGGGAGCCGCCAGTCGACTTGAACATGACGGGCTGGCCCTTGGTGTAGCCGGGGACGTCCACCATCGTCACCACCACCACCATCCCGCGCTTTGTGGAACAGGACGAGGAGCAGGTGGAGGGGGCGTAGGGGACGGTCACCGGCTTGCCCAGGATGGCAGCGGCCACGTCCGCCAACAGCTTGGTGCGAGTGTCGCCGGGGCCCCACGGGCTCTTGGCCAGGACGTCCTCGACGGCCTTCACCTGCGGGTTGATGGGCACAGGCACGGGCACGGGCGAGGTCTTCTTGGCGGGGAGGGTCGGGGTCGGGGTGGCCTTCAAGGCCAGCTCCAACAGCGCCTTCCCAGCCTTGGACAGGCCGCTCTTCTTCGACACCTTCTTCGACGACTTCTTCGACGAGCTCATTCTGTACTACCTCCGGTTTTAGATTTTTTAACAACGTGAAAGCATTCTATCACAGTTTTTGTTCATTGTCAACCCTAAAAACAGAAAGGGCGCGAGGCTTGTGGCCCCGCGCCCTCTGCACCCGGAGGCGATTACATCTTGTCCAGGTAGGCGTCCAGTTCGGGAACCCAGCCCCGAACCTTCTGGATGTTCTCCAGGGAGGAGACGACCTTGGTCACGAATTCCTCGGCCTCGGCCTTGGACGCGAACCGAAGTTCCACGCCGTCGCCCAGTTTGCTCGTCGGAAGGTCGTTGCCCACACGGACCTTGCCTCTCACAACTTCCACGGCGTCTTTGCAGCCCTTGGAGCGGAGCATGCAGACCCCGCCCACGGCGTAGTCGTGGCTGTTGGTGTTGTTCAGAGGCACGACCAGCATGAAAGGTTGGGTGAAGGACGACTTGGACTTTGGATAGGGCTCCAGCTTCATGTCCAGGACAGTCGACAAGATGGTTGCCAGAACGTCGTTGTCCGAGCTGTGGTTGAACTGGTTGTCGCGGATGGCCTTCTCGATGGCCAACACCTTGGGGTCCTTGGGAGCGTCGACCGGCAGCGTGAACCCGTTGGGGTCCAATCCCGGGGTGGCCAACATCACACGTTCGAGCAAGACGGCTCGGACGGCGGGGCTGACCTCCTTCAGGACCGTGTCCTCGAAGGATTCCTTCGGTGCTTTCGTCTTGGTGTCAGCCATGCGATAAACCTCCTGGGTAGTTTTCCGACGTGTGTACATCTTACATCAACTGCACTGTGATGTCAACCGTTTTTTCAGAGGACACCCGACCCAAGGTAGCCTTTCAAGTCCTCGATATTCTTCTTGGAAGCCGCGACCTTGGTGACGAACTCCTCGGCCTCGGCCTTGGAGGGATACCTGAAAACCTTGGGGTCGTTCAGGTGGTTGGTGGGCATGCTGTTCCCGATGCGGATGGTCTTGTTCTTGACTTCGACGGCTTGGTCGTGCCCATTGAACAGGAACATACACACGTTGCCGGGAGTATAGTCATGGCCAGCGCACGGAATCACCGGGATGGTCAGCATAAACTGCTTCGACTTCGTGTCCTTCGTGTTGAGCTTGGTTCCCACCAAGACCTCGACGATTTGCTGGACGGACTGCTTGGTGTTGCTGCTACCCCACGAGGCCGTGTTGAAGATTCTCTCCAACTCGATGACCTTGGGGTCCTTAGGAGGGGCTACGGGAGCCTTGGGGTCCAAACCAGGGGTGGCCTTGAGCACCTTCGACAGGAGAAGCGCCCTGAAATCGGACAATTCCTTCTGCATCTTGAGGGCTTCCGCCTCCTCCAAGAGCTGCTTGGCGGTTTTCTTGGTCGCTGTCGTCATCCAAAGTCCTCCCTGGTTGATTTCACTAAAAGCATTGTACCACAAGACGGGTTGTGTGTCAACAGAAAAGAGCGGGGGATTTCTCCCCCGCTCTACAAGGCTCAGGGCAAATGCCTGCCAGCCATCTTCTTGACTTCCGCGATGTTGCTGGGGGTTGAGAGGACCTTGGTGACGAACTCCTCGGCCTCGGCCTTGGAAGGGAAACGGTAGTGCTTAGGGTTTCCCAGCTCGGAGGCGTCATGACTGTTTCCGGTCCGCGCCACCCCCTTTACGACTTCGATGGCATGCGACCCACCGCTTGAGAAGAACATGCTCACGTTGCCTACGGTGTAATCGTGGCTGTTGATGTTGTCGAGAGGGACCGCCAACATGAACGGCTGCGGCATGTAGGATGGCTTGGTCAGGTCGAGGGGGATGCCCAAAAGGGCCTCGCAGAGGTTCTTGACGTCGTTCTGCATGCTGGAAGACCCACCCCAGCGACCGTTCTTGATGACTTCCTCGATGGCAGCCACCTTTGGGTCCTTCTGCTTGACAGCTTTTCCGTTCAGGCCGGGGGTGTTCTTCATGACGAGGTCGAGTAGGACGGTCCTGAGCTTGAGGCAGTCCGCCTTGTAAGCGGCTTCCTCCAACTGCTGCTTGAGGGTCTTCTTCGCAGCGGGTGTGGTCGACGAAGCGGGGGCTGATGTCATAGCTGGTTGGCTCTCTTTCGTAGGATTTAAGTCTGGGTCATGCTGAGTCCAATATCCCGTATTAAGAGAACCGTTGGTTCTGGTAAAGGATATTGTCATCGTTGAATTGCCCATGAACACATTGTATCAGGAGGGAGTAAGGATGTCAACCTAAAAATAATGGTGGGCCCGAGAGGGGTTGAACCTCCACGTCCTTGCGGACACAGCCACCTCAAGGCTGCGCGTCTGCCAATTCCGCCACAGGCCCAGCTAAACCGAGAATATCCACCGCACGTGCTACATGTTCTTCTTGAATCCCACCTCTGTACCATCCATGGTGTATCTTGACCCAAGGACATGGCCAGTTTTCGGTTTCATCGTCAATTAACACTACCTGTTGTGCCTCAGGATGGCGGCTAAGCCAACCCTTGACATAGTCACTTTTTTCCTTGAAAATCTCGATTGCCCCTTCTTGTCGCTGGCTTTCGCCCGGCTTCCTGGCCGTTAAGTCTGGGTGTAGTATGTCGTCTGGGAAACCATACTCCCTGAAGAGGGTCTTGATTTCCTCAATTGGCCTGTACGACCAGACCGAATGTAAAACGATTTTAGCCCCTGTTTTCTGACAAATCCTCTTGACCCGTTCGTTGCACTTTGGGTCCCACAAGGTGATTGCGAGGTGATGAACGTCCTTGCCTGATTTCGCGTGGACCACAACCCCGTCTATGTCGAGGAACAGGACTTTCATTCAGCTCCTAATGGTGGGCCCGGACGGTACTGACCCGTCTTCTAGCGGTTAAAAGCCGCTTGCATCACCTTAATGCTTCAAGCCCTCAAATGGTGGGCGAGGAGGGATTCGAACCCACACGGTGTTACCCGCCGCATTCTGAGTGCGGTGCGTATACCAATTTCGCCACTCGCCCGTAAAAATGGTCCGAGCACCAGGAGTCGAACCTGGGCCGCATGGTCCCAAACCACGCATGCTACCGTAACACCTTGCTCGGTCACTGAGGAGGTTATTGTTTATCGCTCCCCTCTACCCTCATGCCCCGATTCCGACGGGATGGTAGAGGTTCAGCCCTTAACCAGTTTCCCTGGTCCTCTTTCCTGGGTCTGGAATCAGTAGATTGCGACTGCTAGGGACTCGCACCCTAGTCCTTCCGTCCTTCTGACGGCTTTGCTCGGGCTGGATACCGATATACACCATCAGTCGCGTATGGAGCGGGTGGGGGGAATCGAACCCCCGTGGCCAGTTTGGAAGACTGGAGCTCTACCGTTGAGCTACACCCGCAAGCACTTCTGACACCGCAGGGCTTTTCTTTTGAGGTAAAGGAATCGAACCTTCGCATCGAGGCTTTGTTATCTCCCCGACTCACCCATGCCTCTCGCTCCAACTTCGCCCCGCGCTCAGGCGTGGCTACTGATTCCTGGTTGACCGTCGTCATCCAGGAGGGAGTAAAGCTTTCCCTACGGATTCAGCAATGCTTATGGCGGAGAGTGAGGGATTTGAACCCCCGCAGGTTTTACCCTGACTCCTGCTTTCCAAGCAGGTGCATTACCGCTCTGCCAACTCTCCTCTAAATTGGCGGAAGGACCAGGATTCGAACCTGGGCAGGTTTTACCCTGGCTGCCCCTTAGCAAGGGGACACATTACCGCTCTGTCATCCTTCCAAAATTGGCAGCGTGTGTGGGAATCGAACCCACCTTACCGCCTTGAAAGGGCGGCGTCCTGACCGATAGACGAACACGCCGTATGGTGGGCCAAGAGGGAGTCGAACCCTCAACCTTGCGCTTAAGAGGCGCTTGCTCTAACCATTGAGCTACCGGCCCATGTAAGTTGTAATTCTACCATAAGCACATGCTTGTGTCAAGTATGGCCCCTGCTGAGGGATTTGAACCCTCGTTCTCTTCCGTGACAGGGAAGCGCTTTGGGCCTCTAAGCTAAGCAGGGTTATTGGCAGGTCATGCTGGACTCGAACCAACGTCGTCCGATTTGGAGTCGGACATTCTAGCCGCTGAACTAATGACCTGTATGGTGCACTCCCGTGGAATCGAACCACGAACAGCCCGGTTATCAACCGGGTCCTCTAACCAATTGAGGTAGGAGTGCAGGTTAGTTAAGCGGAGACGCAGGTGGCGTGGGCTAGGCCCTCGCGCACAGTCTCGGTGAACGAGCGAGGAGTACGTCTCCGGCGAGTGTTGACTTCCACGGGTCGTTCCACGTCGACGAACTCTTCGACGAGGGTACCCTTCTCGCGGTGCGTATGCCGTTCACTGACGATTTGTGTGTAGGATTTTGGACGGGTTTCAAGGATAGCCATGATTCCCTTTTCGCCCGGCTTCGAAGACTTCTGGCACTTGCAGCAGGTGAACATCACAACCTCCTCAAAGTTTAACTTGGAGCCCCGTCCCGGATTTGCGCCGAGCTCACCGGTTTACAAAACCGGCGCATCGCTATCTATGCTTACAGGGCGAATTTGGTGGAGCCGCAGGGAATTGAACCCTGAACATCTGCTTGCAAAGCAGAGGTTATCCCGTTTAACTACAGCCCCAGTAGATAAGTATTGTACCTCAATTTCTGGATTTAGTCAACCTTGATTAGTAATACTGAACAAAGGTCTTATTTGTCAGGATGAAGGAATTCGAGCCTAAACCTGAAAATCCGTCTTCCTGCCATAAATACAAACCAACCGAGCTGTTTCCGTTACCTGGGAAGGTGAATACACCACTCGAAAGAATGTAGGGATTCGATGGAATAGGAGGTCCGATTCGGGAATTTGTAGTTGCTCCGTTGTCGTTATACGCGATGGTGTTGAAGTTTCCAACGCCCGGATTCCAGGAACAGGTGACGCCTGAGGCCCCGGAAACAATGGAAGGGGAGCCATCAATGCACGTGAATGTCGTGGTGTATGTACTTCCACCTGTTGCTACGCTTAGGGTACAACTTTTACCTGAAATACTGGAATCGAGTGCAACATATCGGTACACACCACCATCAATGGACGTTGCTGTCATACCGGGCTGATTGATTCCCGAAGAAGACCCGGTACCTATGCACGGAAGCTCCAAAGTCCAGGTATCCCACGACAAAGTGACCGCAGCATTGGTTACTGCGGCTCCGTTGCCATCCACAATGTAAGCGATGGCAATCTTACTTGACGGCATGCAGTTGGTTCCGAGGCAGGCCCAGGTATCGACAATACAGGCTTGAACCTGCGGAAGTTGAGGTTGTGTGATTTTGGCGGGGGAGGCTGGGCTTGGTTTGTTACAAGCCGCGAGAGGGAATAGCATCACGAGCATAGTCAGCACAGTGAAAATCTTTAAGTTCTTCATTCTACTCCTCCTCAATTTGGCGGAGAGGGCAGGACTCGAACCTGCAAGGCTGTTACACCCGACGCTTTTCGAGAGCGCTTGACGCACCCATGTCCGCCTCTCCCACTGAGAGGATATTGTATCACACGGTCAGCTTATAAGTCCACCCTCTTAGGGCTTGATGACTTCCAGCTCGTTCTCCCAAAACCACAGGCGCGTTCTGTTCCCGTATCCCACCGGCACGGCTCCCTTGGGGATTCCTCCGTACCTCGTGCCGTATTCGGGGGTCAGGACCACACCCTCTTGCCCTCTATGGGGGTTAGCCTTGATTCGAACGGCTGTCCCGGGCTTGAAGAGATTCTTGTTGAATAGCCACACGTTGCTTTTCCTCCTTCCAGAGTTCATGGAGCCAGTAGACGAAACAGGCGGAATTGAGGAGTAACAGGCCGAAGTTCAACCAAACCGTATGCCAGTCGCTCTCGAAGAGGCCGATGATGATGGCGATAAGGTTGAGCATGGCACACACCGCACACCACACGAGCATAAATTTCTTCATGGTTGTTTTCACGTGTTCTCCCGCAAGATAAGAACATTGGGGTCGGATTCACACCGACAGTAAGGGTTCTCCCCAAAGCAGCCGCGCAAACAGGCAAGCTGGGTCCTTGGAAGGGACCGGGGTGCTTCTTACACAAGGCGGAGATTAACTCCGCGCTTCCGCAATCGCCGCGCTTCTCTACCTCTCCTGTTGGCCACCAGTGCAAACGAGGTAGTCTTTTTCAGCCAGCGCCGCCCAATGTTCACGCCGAAAAGAGGCAGGGAATGTACGACGGTTTGGCCCCGTACTGCCATTTGAATACCCGTTATCCCCGGCAATGGTATCCCCCACGGGTCAACTGGGGAACCGGCTCGGCCTCAGTGACAGCATAGTATCACAGGAGGATTAAGTCGTCAACCCTAAAATGGGGAAAAGTAAGGCGTGTTGTTATCATAGTACCACTGAAATAACTTGCGTTTGTCGGGGTCATCCCCTTCTTTTCTCTTGAAGTCTACATACACTGTGTTATCATATTTGTCTGTTTCTATACCCTGAAAATGTTCGAGGGTCTTGGGAACAAGGTCTGGAATGACATAGGTGCGCCAGCTATTCTCCCTGCATACCCGTTCGGTACGGTGGGCCCATTCAACATCCTCCCACCCGTACAGACCGAAGTCTTCCCGTAGATACCCAGCTTTCTTGAGTAGGGCCCGGGAATAGATACGGCGTCCCATAGCTTGAGCGTTGATAAGTTCCAAGCCGTTCTCCACAACCCTTTCGCCTCGAAGGCGCTCAGGACATTGGTCAGTAGGCTTGTGGTACATAGAAACAGCATGTGTATTGGGAATATTCTCAATGTACTTGGCGAATAGCCCAAGCCAGTTGTCCGGCATAATCATATCATTGCCGGTAATGACCATCCAATCGCCGGTTGACATAACCATGGCCGTGTTGTATCCTCTTGCCACGCCTGTGTTATGGTCATAGAGGACCGACACGTTAGGCTTGAGGGAGGCCATAAAGTCGCGGATGCCGTCAGTCGAGCCGTTGTCCACCCATACCAATTCCTTGACAGGATACCCTGCATTCTCGCGGTTGTGGGGGATGACAATGCTGGACTTCTCGAATCGGTTCAAAGTTAGTATGAGCCACGAGATATTTAGCATGTAAGTAATTATACCGGCATTTGTGCAATGCGTCAAGGTTGACAGGATTCCTACGGTCCTATATAATGCCAACCATGAAGAAGAAGAGAGCCATCCTGCTGTCGTCTAAGCGGGCGGGCAAAAACCACACAACGCAGGCACTTTCCGCTATTTGTGCGGAGTATAACGCCTCGCTTGTGGTAAACTACATCAACGGCGAGTGGGAGGCCCAGGCTACTGTCACACAGGGGCCTATGGATAACCTCTACGAGGCCGAGTACACGGAAACGGGTCCAAGTTTGGTGCAGGTCATCGACGCTCTCAAAAAGCGAATCGACCGTGGGATACCCGACAAACAATTGCAGCCAGGAGGCTGAAGCATGAAAATCCAAATCGACGGCAAAGAGTTCACCCTGGAGTTCCGACATAACTCCAAGGAAGGTGCCAAGGGTACGTCCTGCACCATCACACCGGAAGGCGGCGAGGCATTCGAAGGTGTGGCCCACCT
>CABMCB010000003.1 GCA_902384455.1 uncultured archaeon | reverse complement strand
TCCCTCTCACGCCTCAACTCATCCACACTCTCATCCGGCTCAGCCCAAGGCCTAGCAGAACTCTTACCCGACGGCGGCCAAGAACCCCACCCTCCGGCAGGCGAATAAACCCCTTTAGCTCCCGCATCCCCAGTCTTAAGTCGCGCCTCCCGCTCCTTAAGCCGCTTCTCCTGCAATTCCTTATACTTCTTTTCCCTCTCCGCAAGCAACTTCTCCTTCTCGGCAAGCGAAGACTTAGGATCCTCCTTCTTAGGCGGCTCAGGAGGAGAAACCATTTCCGCACCAGACGGCGACGCAACCGGCTTATCATGAACCGCCTGATTCAACTCAAGCTGATGACGCCTAAACTCCTGCTCCTGCGCCTCATTCTCCTCCCTGCCAGCGTGCTCCCTCTTAGCCAAGAAAATAAAAACGGCCGCCAAAAAAAGACCTACTAACGAAACAAGAATCCACGCGTCCAACACCGTCCCCAAGAACCCGGAAACCAAAGCCGCCACCGCTCAAACTATTACGTCACGCCTAATTTATATCCACAGAAAACCCATCACAAATGATAAACATGAACAAGCGGCATATGTGGAAAACGGCGCTAACCCTACTAATCCTACTCCCACACGCCTACGCCGACGAACCCACATGCAACCTCCACGTAACAATACCCGGACAACAAACAGACTTCATACTACAAAAATGCGAAAACATAGGCACATTCAGCCTCGGAGGACTATACAACGGCAGCTGGGAACCACTAACATACCGCTACCCAGACTCATGGCCCGGAACATTCATAACTCTATACGTAGACGGAACAGCATTCACCACAAGCAAACAACCGCGCGACGGAATACCACTCGATGAGTACGCAGCGCAAAAACCAGAAAAAACAAACAACTCCGCCACAACCCTCTGGCTCGTCCCCGGCGAAATAACCCTAACACAAACGCTCACACTCAAAAACACAACAGTATACATAACACTAACAGCCAACAACACCGACAACAAACCACACACAACCGCATTCAGAATACACTACGACACAATGCTGGGCGCAAACGACGGAGCCCCAATATACGTACCAACAGAAGGCCTCCTCACAACAGAAAAAGAAATCCAAATAACATCAACCCCAGTGGAATACTGGAAAGCATACAACCGCCCAGAATCCCCCACAATAGTAGCCGGCGGATTCTTAGACAAAAAACGAGGCGCCACAACCCCCCAAAGCATCGTAGTAGCAGACTGGAAAAAAAGTAAAAACACCGCATGGGACTACGCAGTAACACCCGGCCACCCCATAACAGGCGACAGCGCCCTAATACTATACTACTCCAAGAAGACGCTGCAACCAGGCAAAGACAATACAATAACCGCGGCATACGGCTCCCAAGACCCTCTTGTAGCAGAAAAACCCGCAGAAGGAAAGCCATCGCTACTTGTGACATACCTGGCAGTAGACAACGCGAACAACACATACTGCAGCGGCGCCAACGCCACAGTATACGTGGACGTCCTAAACGCCGGAGCACCCACAGATGCTAACGTCACACTAACAATAAACTCCCCAAACCGCACATACTATAATAATACTATGCCAGTAACCATCCAAACAGACCAAGTACGCACACTACGCTACACGTTCACCATACCTGAAAACGCCACATACGACATAGTTTCAGCGACAGTCCGAGTTTCGGTGGCAGAAGCGCGCGTAAACAAGACGTATCAAGGCGCGTTCATCGTCGGAGGAACCGTATGCCCGCAGCCGGTCGAGATTCCAGTTACGTCCCTTGCTCTCATACTGCTGTTCACCTTAATACTCCTTTTTGTCCTTTTGGTGCTCGCAGTAATCTTAGGGTTCATTCCCGGCGGCGAAGTGTCAGTCGAAAAAACAAAGAAAGGCAACCGGGTGCACATACGCATACTAAACGGCACCAGAAAGCCCATAACCAACTGCGTGCTAACCGACCCGCTTCCTCACGGCGCAGAAGTCAACGTCCCCACGCTTAACGTGCGCAGGACAGAAAGCCAGCTGGAAATAGAAATAGGCACCCTACATCCCGGCCAGACGGCAATACTCGAATACACCATAAAAGGCGCAGATGTCATACCTAAAGCCCGCCTAAAATTCGACCAAGGAGAAATAGAATCAAAAAACCAGTGAGATTACAAACCAATTAACTCAATATGTCGTATACTCTGCGCAGGCACCCACGACAAGTAGTGCATTCGCCAGAAAATAAAACGAAAGAGCCAACACCCAAAGTTTTTAAAGGGTGAAAAGAAATGTTAAAATGAAATTCGTCCATATACAATCACCAATCATCTACTGAAAAATGAGCAATAAGTCCCGTAGCACACGTTTTGCTTCAATAACGTTGACTCTGCTGATCATAGCAGCCCTAATCCTGTCCGGACCCAGTTCCGCAGTAACCCTCTCAATCACAACAGACAACTCCTCATACACTCACGGAGAAACAGCAGAATTCACCGGCACGCTAACCATAAACACCAACGAAAGAATACCCATTTCCGCATACAACCTAACACTTCACGGCCCAAGCGGAACCTTAATAAGATGCGTTCTCCCCTCCGTCAACACAAACAACTACGTCTGCGACGGAGAAATCATCAACGTCACCGTAGTCCAAGACTCAACATTCAATTACGGCTACGGTTCAAGAAGCGGCTACGGATACACTGGCGCGCCCAACCCCCCCTACGGCTACTCAGCGACAAACTACGGCTACCAGAACTTCGGCTACGGCTACGGATATGGTTACGGCTACGGTTACTCAACTCCGTTGTCCGGTCAAACCAGCGTTACATACACAATCCGCTGGACTATTCTGCCAACAGTTCTAACGGGCACGTGGTCCGCAGTATTCTCAGCTAAATCCGGCAGCGTAGCATTCCACAGCGACGCCGCAATATTCACAATCGGTTCAGTACCCACAACCACGACAACCACAACCACGGCAACCACCTACACGTCAAACACAAACATCTAACACACAACCAACACCGACTCAAACAACGCAAGCTCACCAATCAAAGGCTCAACAAGC
>CABMCB010000002.1 GCA_902384455.1 uncultured archaeon | reverse complement strand
TTGTGTGTAGTAGTGTTTCGTTGGCGTGGACTGTCGTGTTGCGTAGGTGGGTGTCGTAGGCGGAGTAGTTTATTGTTGTTGGGGTTGCGAGGGTGGGGGGGAATGTTGTGTGTACTGTTATGTTTGGAGGCGTGTTGTCGTTGATGAGCGTGTGGGATGTTGAGCGTGTGTTTCCTGCTAGGTCGATTGCTGTTAGGGTTAGCAGTATTGTGCCGTCTGGGTATGTGCCCAGAGGATGCGTGATGTTGCCTTGAGTGGTCCACGAGTATATGACTGAGGAGTTGGCATGAAGCGTTGCGTTGGCTAGGTTTTCGTCTGAAGCCGTGCAGGATATTACGGTGTTTGCTTTCACGTATGAGCCGTTTGATGGCGCGTATATTGCGACTGCGGGGGGTGTTCCGTCTATTGTGATGAGGTATGTTGAGTGGGCGGTGTTTTGGGCCGAGTCGTTTGCCCACACATCTAGGGTGTGGTTTCCGTCCGCCCATGATGCGTTTATGTCCCATGGCGCAGAAAGCGTTTGATTGGGTCCTGCGTCAATTTTGTACCAGACTGAGTCGAGGTAATGGTCTGTGACCGTGAAGTTCAGGGTTGCTGCCGGCGTTATGTGGGAGTAGGGGGAGGTGTGGAGGACAATTGAGGGGGCTAACTGGTGTACCGTGAAGTTGTTGTCGCTTGTGTCGTAGGCGGTGAAATTTCCGTCGTACGCGTCAACCTCTATGCGGTATCCTGTGCCGTCGTAGGGTGTGGTGTTCCACTGGAATGTTGTTCCCGTTAGGCCTGCAGCAATGTGGTCTATTGAGAGGAGGCCTGTTTTGTTTTCTGAGTCTGAGCCCGACAGGAGGAAGACGTCGTATGTTAGGTTGTCTGCGTCTGGGTCGCCTGCCGTCCACGTCACAATCTGTATGCCGGAGATTGTTTCGCCGCCGTTTGGGAATAGGACTTGCGCGTGCGGTGGTCGGTTGACGTTGAGGACTGTTATAGTCGTCTGCTGGCTTGCTGTGGCGTTAAACGGGTCTTCTACGGTGAACAGCAGAGAGTATACGCCTGAGTCGTCGTAAGTAGTGTTCCACTGGAAATATCCTGACGAATTCAGGTCGTACGCGAACCCGCTGTCGTTCACCAGATACGTTATGGGGTCGCCGTCTTCGTCGCTTGCGTTAAGCCATATTTGGGCGGCCTGATTTTCATTTACTGTTATGTTTGAGATTGGCGTTAGAGTGGGCGGGTCATTGACGTTTTGGACTGTTAGGTTGAATGCCGCATAGGTGGTTGCTGCTGCGTCAGTTACGGATACGTTGACGTAGTGTACGCCTACGTCTGCCTGTTTTGGCGTCCATGATATGAGGCCTGTTGTGGGGTTTATTGTGAGGTTTGCTGGAGCTTCGTTGAGGGCGTATGTAAGGGCGTCGTTGTCTGCGTCTGTGGCGTTGGCGTCGTATGCGTAAGGCGCATCTTCTAGTATAGTTTGGTCTGATGGTGCGGGATTGAACTGTGGAGGGGTGTTTTGGATTGTGACTGAGGCGTTGCGGGGTGCTCCAGCGTCGTATCCGTCGGTTGGCGTCAGTTCGCATGTGTATGTGTTGTAGTGCGACGTTAGTGATGGGGGTAGTGTTGGGGAAGTTTCGTTTGCTATTTCTGTGCCGTTTTCAAACCACCTGTAATCGAATGTGACTGTTTCGCCGTCTGCGTCGTAGACTGAGCCGTTTATGCAGGTCAGGTTGTCGGTGGTTTGAGGTAGTACTGGCAGAACGTTAGATGACGCAAGCACTGGAGGCATGTTGGCTATTGTCGTGTTTGATGAGCACTGCGCACCTGCGAGGCCGTGTTCGTCTGTGGGCGTTGTGATGCATGTTATTATGTCGTCTTTGTGGGTTAGGTTTTGTGGTAGGTTGGTTTCGTTTCCGGCTGTTGTGCTGTTGATTTGCCATTGGATTTGCGTCGTTGATGCGCTGTCTCCGTCTGGGTCGTTGTATCCCTGGGGGGTGCATGTGATGTTGTCGTCTTTGCGTGGGTTTGATGGTAGTATGAGGGGTGGGGTGCATGTTGGTGGGTGGTTTACGGAGAATGTGCCTTGGGTGCTGCTTGAGCATGCGAGGTTGTCGCAGATGAATGCGAAGTAGTCTATGGGGCCGACGGGGTCGGTTGTGGAGGCGGTGCGGAAGCAACTGGTGGGGGATGTTGTTGTGAATGTTGTGTTGGTGCACCAGGATTGTTCTTGGCATGTGAATGGGGGTGAGGTTGAGGTTGTGACTACTGATGAGTTGCATATTAGGAGTATTGTTGGGTCGTTTTGGTCGTCGGTCCAGTAGACGTTGAATTCTGTGTTGGAGTCTGGTGGTGTGTTGGGTGTGGCGTTGGCTGCGGTTATGTTGGGTGCTGTGTTGCCGCTGCCTATTGTGACGGTTTGGGATGCTGTTCCTGTTCCGGCGTCGCTTCCGTCGTGGGGTATTATGAGGCAGTACCATTGGTCGCCGTTTGATGTTGTGGTGTCTGGGAGTATGCTTGTGTTGTCTGATGTTATTGTGCCGTTTTTGTACCATTGGTATTGGAGGGTGATTGTGTCTGAGTCTGCGTCTGTTATTGTGCCGTTTTCGCATGTTAGGTTGTCTGAGTCTATTGGTGAGCTTGGGTTGATGTGGGCGGATAGTATTGTCGGCGGCGTGTTTTGAATTGTGACTGTTGATGAGTTTATGGGTGTTCCTGTGTCGTAGCCGTCTGAGGGCGTTATGCTGCAGGAGTAGTTGCTGTAGTGGGTTAGGTATGTTGTTGGGAGCGTTTTTGTTGTTTGGCCGGTTATGGGGGTGTCGTTTGCGTACCATGTGTAGTTGTAGGTTATTGTGTCTGCGTCGATGTCTGATGCGCTTCCGTTTTGGCATGTTAGGTTGTTGGTTGCGTAGGGGAGTGTGGGCGTTATTGTGGCGTTGAGTAGGGTCGGCTTTGAGTTGGCTACTTCGGTGGTTGTTGAGTTTACTGGTGTTCCGTTTGTGTATGGGTCGGAGGGGGTTATTTCGC
Organism: uncultured archaeon; assembly: GCA_902384455.1. Classification (GTDB taxonomy): domain Archaea; phylum Altiarchaeota; class Altiarchaeia; order IMC4; family SCGC-AAA252-I15; genus CABMCB01. Next base: position 16,005 of record CABMCB010000002.1, on the reverse strand, counting down.
ATGTGTAGTTGCCAAAGTGGCTTGTGTATGAGGCATCAAGGCTGGATGATGTTTCGCCGGAAATCAAGTTGCTGTTTTCAAACCAACGGTAGTAAAATGTGATGGCGTCTCCGTCAGCGTCAAATGCGCTTCCGTTAACGCAGGAGAGTGTGTCGTTGGATAATGGTGTGGACGGTTGAATTGAGGGGGCTGATGCCGTTGGGGGGCTGTTGAGTATTACGACGGAGGGGGAGTTCACAGATGTCCCATTGAGGTAACCATCAGTCGGCGTAACCTCACAAAGGTAATTAGCGGAATACTCTGTTATGGAGGAAGACAAAATGGCGGATGTTTCACCGGCAAGCAACGTACCATTCTCAAACCACCGGTAATAGTATGATACTGTGTCTCCGTCCAAATCTGTTTCATCCGTCGGAGAGCAGCTTATGTTGTCGTCAGTGTAAGGCGACAAAGGCGAAATTGATGCAGAAGTGAGGGAAGGAGGCGCGTCTAAAACTGTGACTGACGCATTAACAGAATCTCCGATAGTAACCCCGTCAGACGGAGTGATTTCACAAGTGTAGTTTCCAAAGTGACTTGTGAAGAAATCAGATAGACTTGCAAAATTTTGACCGGAGATAAGAAGTCCGTTCTCGAACCACTGGTATGACAACGAAAAAACATCGTCGTCTGCATCAAACACGCTTCCGTTAACGCACGTCAAGGTGTCGTTGGTTAATGGAGCAGACGGCGTTATTGACAATGAAGTGACGTTTGGCGCAGTATTCAATACGTTTACGTCACTTGAGTTCACTGCATCTCCGCTTACGTATCCGTCAGAGGGGGTGATTTCGCAGGCGTAACTATTTTCGCGGTATGTCTTTGAAGCGGGCAGGACGTTTGACGTCTCCCCGGAAAGCACGAACCCGTTCTCGAACCACTTGTAGGATAAGCTGACAGAGTCCGCGTCCAAATCTAACACTCCGGATGCCGTGCACGTAAGGTTGTCGAGAGTGTAAGCTGGATCAGGGGTTACTGCTGCGGATGTGACCGTCGGAGGAGAATTGAGGAGGGTTACAGTCGAAGAATTTACTGGCGTGCCGTTTTCGAAGCCGTCTGAAGGCGTCATCTCGCACGCGTAGTCGCTGAAGTGCGAAGTATCTGATTCCAGAAGCGTTTGCGATGTCTGACCTGACATTATGCTTCCGTTTTCAAACCAGCGGTAGGAGTACGAGATTTCATCGCTATCGAGGTCGGACGCGCTTCCGTTTACGCACGTTAACGTGTCGTTAGTAAGCGGAGCAGACGGCTGGAGGGATGCAGACGACAGTTGAGGCGGCGTATTTTGGATTGTGGCCGGCGATGACTGTGATCCTGTCCCGTTTGCGTATGTGTCTGTGGGGGTTACTGCGCAGGAGTAGTTTGAGTAGTGGTCGGTGAGTGACGAATCAAGCGTGGAAGAAGTTTGCCCGACTATTGCGGTGCCATTCTCGTACCATATGTAGTAGAACGTGACAGGGTCTTGGTCTATGTCGTTGACTGTGCCGTTGACGCAAATTAAGGACTGGTTGGTGAGGGGAGAGACGGGCTCTACTGAAGCGGAAGTGACCGACGGGGCTGCGTTTAGGATGGTTTCGGATGTCGAATTTACTGCTGTTCCGTTTGCGTACGAGTCTGAGGGAGTAATTTCACAAGTGTAGTTGCTGAAGTGACTAGTGTATGAAGCGGAGAGACTGAATGATGTTTGACCCGAAATTAAGCTACCGTTTTCAAACCAACGGTAATAAAAAATGACAGCGTCTCCGTCAGAATCATAAACGCTTCCGTTGACGCACGTTAACGTGTCGTTGGTAAGTGGAGCAGACGGCTGGAGGGATGCAGACGACAAGTTGGGCGGACTGTTGAGTATTACGACGGACGAAGAGTTCACAGATGTCCCATTAAGATAACCATCAGACGGCGTAACCTCACAAAGATAATAAGCGAAGTGACCGGTTACCAAAGCAGAAAGGTTTGCAGACGTTTGGCCTGCAAGCAAAGTCCCATTCTCAAACCAACGGTAATAATATGATACTGTGTCGCCGTCCAAATCTGAACTACCAGACACAACGCAACTTAGGTTGTCATCAGTGTAAGGCGACGAAGGAGAAACAGATACGGAAGTGACGGAAGAAGGAGCATCGGATACAGTCACTGACGCATTCACTGGGCCTCCAACCGAAATTCCGTCCGACGCGGTTATTTCACACGTAAAGTTGCTGAAGTGACTAGTGTATGATGCGGCCAATGTATCAGACGTCTGGCCGGAGATTAGGCTGCCGTTTTCGAACCACCTGTAGGTGAATGAGACTGAGTCGCCGTCAGCGTCGTAAACGCTTTCGTTGGCGCACGTCAATGTGTCGTTTGTTAACGGAACGGCAGGTTGTATGGTTGCGTTCGTAATGTTGGGTTGGCTGTTGGCGATGACCACGGAGTATGTTCCGTTCGCGTATCCTCCGTTGGAGTCTGAGACTGTGACGTTGCACAGCCAGAGGATTCCGCGGGCGAGGCTTAAGTCGTCTGAGGAGACGTTGACTGTGGTTTCGCAGATGGCGCCTATTGCGCAGGGTATGTCTGATGCGTCGTAGAGTAGGTTGTGGGCTAGTATGCCTGTGGCGTTATTCCACCATGTGACGTTGGCGGTTAATGTGTCTGAAATGTCGGCGTCTGTGGCGTTCCATCGACAGGAGAGAGAATCGCCTTTCTTTGGGTTCACTGGAATTATTGTCGGATTATGTATTTCGGGCGGACTGTTGGTTGCGACTGAACCGCCTAAGACGTCCACGCGGCGGTATGCGATATAAAGCTTCGGTGGGTAGGTTGTGTCATGAGCAGTATAGAAGTCGGTGTAGTAGTTGGCCGTTTCCGTTACTCTTTTTAGTAGTATTCCGTTGTTTGTGCGGTTTCCGCTTATCCAGTCTGCCACTAGGTTGGTGAGATTCCAGGAGTACACTGTGAGTGTGGCGTTGGTGTACTGGTAGTCTTCCGCTGTTGAGTTGTAATTTCCGCCGGAAGTCCAACTTCGCGTTATGGTTGCGTTGTTCCACGTGACTTCCGTTGGAACCCAGTCTTCGAGTATTGCGTGGGCTGCGACAGAATCGTACGTGCCTATGGCGGACGTTGACATCAGCAGCAGGTGAGAGTCGAAGAGCTTTGAAGCATTCACTAATGAGAGATTGGGCAGAAGTAGGGACCTATGCAGGCTGGATAATTCTCCTGTCATCAACACGTCTATAAGCTCAAAATTTTCGTCGGGAGTGAATTCATCGATGTATGTGTCCGGCATGTTTGCGGATGATATTTTGATGTAGCTTATGGTGTTGTTTTCTGCTGAGCCGTCGCTTGGTATGCTTTGGCCCGCTTGGCTTGTGACGTTGACGACTGTGAGGTTGTAGACTGAGTTTTCGGCAATCCATGTGCCGAGGGTTAGTTGGGCGGTCAGGTTGTCTGAAAGTAGTGATATTCCGTCGATAGTCCATGTGGGGGAGAATGTGTAGAATGTTTTATTTTGGGTGGTCGCGACGTCCATAGGCTCGCTGAAAACTACGCGAACACAAGTTTCGTTCACTATGCTTCCGCCCACAATCTGGGGTGCTGTGCCGCCGAATGTGCCTTGGCGGAAAGTTAGGAGATATTGCGGCTTGTGTCCGTTTGTTGATTCGGCTGATTCGAATGCTATGTTTTGGCTTGTGTTGTGGAAGAGTACGCCGTATCTTTCTGCGGGAGGTGAATCTAACCACGCGGATGTTAGGTTTGTTATGTTCCATTCGTACCACCCCGAGTAGTCTAGGGGGATTGTGTCTTCAGGAGTTTCAGAGTAGTTTCCGCCGTCTACTGGCCATTTCTCGGTAGTGCTGCGGTTTTTCCATGTGACTTCGGTCGGAGTCCAATTGAGTAGTAGCCGGTGTAGTGTGGTGTTTTCGCCCGACGTGTAGTTAATTTTGTAGAGGCGCATCCGGGCGTCAAACAACTCTGACGCATTGAATTGACTTAGGTCGGGTAGGATGAGTGCCCGCTGGAGGTACATGCCGCCACTGATGCCTATGGAGAGGTTTTCGACAGAGTAGAAATTACGGTTGGAATCCATCTGGTGGATGTATGTGTCGGGGAGGTATGTGGCGTTTGAAAGCATCAGGTACTGGATTGTGTTGCGGGTGGAGTTTGGGCCTATCCTGTTGCCGTTTTCGTCTGTGATGTACAGTGCGGTTAGAGTGTGGATTGTTCCGGTTTGTAGCGTCTGATTGAATTGCAGCTGGACTGTGCGGTTGTCGGATAGTAGGGTTGCGTTGGTTGGGTAGGTTCCAGGAGAAAGCAGGTAGTATCCGGTTGTTTCAGCTGTCGTGCGGTTTAGGTCTTCATCGAATACTACGAGGACGGAGGTTTCGTTTTTGATTCTTCCGCCGCTTATTTTTGGTGGCGTTGTGTCGGTTTCGAATGTGCCGCTTGCGAGCGTGAGGTATAAGCGGGGTTGTGTTTCTTCGCTGGATTCAGTTGAGTTTAAATGGACCTCGACGGTCGCGGGGTCTTCGATGAGGAATCCATAGTTTTCACTTCCGTTGAACCACTCACGTGTTAGCCGGGTTATGTTCCATGAGCGCCAACCTACGCCGTCGAGGCTTTGATTGTCTTCTACAGTATGGCTGTAGTTTCCTCCGCTGACCGTCCAAAGCTGGGTTCTGCTTGCGTTGTTCCATGTAACTTCCTCGGGGGTCCACTGCTGAAGTATTTGGTGGACAGACGCATTGTAAGACGGCATACTCACGTAGCCAGCATAAGCATTGAACTGCGCATCAAGTAGTGAACCGGAGATAACTGAGGACACGTTGATTAGAAAAAGCGGTCTATTCCAGTATCCTTCGTAGATGCTTAGGTTGGAGTGGAAATTGGTGTCTGAATGCAGGTATTCAATCCATGTGTCTTTGACGTAGTTGGGTCCGGAAAGAATGAGGTATTGTATTGTGTTGTTGACTGCTGAGCCGTCGTCTGTTATGGCATAGTCGTATTGGCTCGATACGTTCACCACGGTCAGATTGTATAGTATGTTGCGGGAGAGGTTGCTTACAATTAGCTGTACGGTCTTGTTGTCAGACTGCAGAATTGCGGCGGTTACTGATATAGTCGGGGTGAACTGGTAGTTGTGCGGTGTTTCCGCGGATGTTTTGTTAAGGGTCTTGTCGAAAATGAGCCGCACATGAGACTCGTTGACGATATTCCCTCCGACGATCTGGGGGGCGCCGTAATAATCTAAAATGCCGGCAAGGAATAGTCGGGGGCTGTAGTTTCCGTCCGTGGCTTCAGTGGAGTTGAAGCTTACTGTGATGCTTGTTTCGTTGGAGTATATGGCGACGCCGTTGTTTACGTTATGTCTCTCAAGCCAATTTTTGGTCAGGTTTGTTATGTTCCATGAAGCCCAGTCGAGGGTTGAGAGATTGTAAGTGTATTCAGGTTTCTCTCCGAATCTTGTAGTCCATAGCGTGGTGCTACTTGAGTTGCTCCATGTTGCCTGCGAAGGAATCCAAGACTCGTTGATTTCATAGGCAGACAAGTTACCGACTCCGGTCTTGTAGTACGGTTTAAGCCGTATGGACGAGTCAAAAACTGCCGTTTGATTTATCCCTTGGAGGCTGAATTTCACGAGGACGTATTCAGTAGACACCGGATAGGATACGTACAGGAGAGTATGGCCAACGTTATTTGCATCTGGCGAGGAGTCCACGACGTATGTATCATCAACATAGTCACGCCCCGCGATTATGATGTACTGGATTGTGTTGTTGACGGCAGAACCACTAGAGGGGATTATGTTACCGAACTGGTCGCAGACTCCGGTAATAGAGAGATTGTACAGAACATTAAGACTAAGAGGGGAAACAGTTGCCGTCTTAATCTGCACTGTAAGGTTGTCAGAAAAAAGAGCCGCACTGGATACCGTAAGAGGAGGGAAAAACACATATAAGCTGCTGTTCTCAGCAGTCGTCTGATTGAGCGACGCATCAAAAACGACCCTAACATAAGACTCATTGACAATATAACCCCCCACAACCTGAGGCGGAGGATCCCCGAACGCCGTATTATCAGAACTGACATTTGCTGACAGAGAAAGGAAGACAACGATGAGGATAAGAACAGAACATTTACCCAGCCAACCAAGTGCAAAACCCATCCTACCGTATGATATTACCCATAAAAGAAAAAAACACACCCTAAACCACATATATAAGGCGCTTAGTCCTCATTTTCTTACGTGGAGAAGTCTGCGGAAAAAAACCCCGAAAAACAGGTTGAAACGCTAGTCCTATGCGTCGACAGAGACAACGACCTAGGACGAAAAACACCATTCAAAGGACCCATAATAGGGATGGAACAAAACCTTATGGCCGCCCAAGCCATGGGCCTCGCAGACCCGACAGACACCGACCTAAACGCCCTTTATGCGGCCATACGGCTTGCGAAGGAGTATAAGACGGAGGTGGTGACTCTCACTGGCGCCCGCACTGTGGGCGTTAAATCCGACAGCCGCATAGCGGAGCAGCTTGAGGAGGTTCTGACTCGCTTCAAGCCTAAGTCGGTGATTTTTGTTTCTGACGGCGCAGACGACGAGCAGGTTCTGCCTATAATCCAATCCCGCGTCCACATCACAAGCGTTGAGCAGGTTGTAGTCCGCCAGAGCAAGGAACTGGAGAAGGCGTATTTCAAGGTCACCACGTTCATCAAGGAAATAAGCGCCGAACCCAGCCTTGCGCGCCTCATATTCGCAATACCCGGAATCGCGTTGCTTTTGCTGGCTATAGGAGGCACCCGCGCAGTCAACCTCATTTTGGCTGTTGTTGCCGTTTATTTCATATTGCGGGGTTTGCAGTTGGAGGAGGGCATTTTCAATCGTCTGACCGGGTTTTTGGGTTCCTTGTCTCTTGAGCGCATCAGCACTCTTGTGTACCTTATTGCCGCGACAACCGCCCTTGTGGGCATGGGTTACGCGTATAGCGACGTGAGGAAGACCACTGTGAATCTTGACGACATCAAGCTGACGCTCAATGCGATATGCATTTTCATACTCAGCAGCCCCTCCATAGACTTGTTTTTGATGGCCGCTTTCGCGGCTATTATGGCGCGTCTTATGGATGAGTACATCGCGCATAGGGTGCTTAACATGCGTAGGTATCTGATTTTGCTTGCTTTCCTGGTGTTGGTTAGGACTCTGTTTGACGGGGGGGCGAAGCTTTGGCTTTCTAGCGATTACAGGGATTATAACCTTGGGGACTTCTTTTTCACCGCGTTCATAGGTCTTTTGGGGTTCGGCATTTGGGTGAAGTTCACTGAGTACATGTTTTTCAGCGAGCTTGAGGCGGCTCATGAGCTTGCCAAGGAGCTTACCGGCAGGGAAGTGCACGACACCAAAGGCGCCGTTTTGGGCAAGGTCTCTAAGGTGGTTTTGGACGGCAGCGAACTCGAGTCTATTTCCGTAGGAAAACGCAAGTTCAAGAAGCAGGACATAGTATCTTACGAAGATAAAGTTGTGGTTCAGGCTCGTTGAAACTGCCGCATCCGGCTGTTATTTAAAGTCCTTGGGTACTACTTCATTAATGCTTGGAGGCCTTGTATGGACGCTCGCGTTTTTCCTCTTAAGAGGACTTTTATGGGAAGGTTCGGCTACAGCATGGAGGCTTTGACGGAGATAAAGTATCTTGCAGCAAAAGAAGGGATTACTCTTGCGTATTTCACAGTCATAGGCGCCTGCCAAGAGGCGACGCTAGCATTCTACGACCAAGAAAACAAAGAGTACCTAGAAAAAGACTTCGATGAACCCCTTGAAGTAGTCTCAATGACAGGCAACCTAATGAAGAAAAACAAGGAGATTGCAGTCCACGCTCACGTGATATTGGGCAGAGACGACGGCTCAACCATCGCCGGACACCTCATTTCAATGAGAATGTTCGCAGGAGAACTGTTCCTGCAGGAATTAGACGGCGAAATAAACCGCCTGCTGGACGAAAAAACAGGCCTCTACCTTATGGATTTAGAGGAGTAGTAGTATGCGTTCGAGCAGGTTGCCGTAGAGTAGGGTTACGGCGTATGCGAGTAGGAATATGGGGACGAATTTGATTCCCCATTTGACGGTCACGTGTGCGGGTATTTTTCCTTCCGTCGCCCATTTTTTCAATCTGGATGCGTCTTCCTTGGACAATCCTTCTATTCCGTTTCCGCCCAACGTCACGTTTCCGACGGTGAATGCGTCAACTAAAACGTCGCCTTCAACAAGCGATTTCGTGGGTATCTTTTTCCGCAGCGCTTCAACTTCCACCGCCTTAAGGTATAGAGTGAGCAGGAGGAACGCGGGAAGAAGCGCATAAACCGCCGCGATGGCGCGCAAGTGCATGATGTATGCCGCCGCGACAGGAAGCCACGACAAAACGAAGAGGAGTATGTTCTCCGTCTTTTTCAGAAAAACAACGAACCTATCAAATACTTGACGGTGAGCCAACCCCAAAGTAAGGCCGTACAAGGCCACGTAGGGTATGCTTATGAAGCCCATGTTGAGGAAGTAGGCAACCGTAGGCGGGAAGAGGTGCATGCTGTTGAATGGGTATCCGAGTTCGCTTACAAGGGCGAGCGACCCTCCGACGGCGGCAATCACTTTCACGTCGCCTCCGCCCCACTGGCCTAAAGCGAAAAAAATGTATCCGACGATAAAATACGCGGCAGAAAGCATAGCGCAAAACAAAAGGGGGTTTAATGAACGGGCCATGAAACTTGCGAGAGCCGCCAAACATAAAACTACGGCCAAATGCCCGACGCTTGAGGCTTCCGGTATTTCGCCGCTTTTGATGTCGAAAACGCTTGCTGCGGCAAGAAAAAGAAGCGAGAGGAATATGACGGCTTCAACCAACATGAGAATCAATTACATTAAGCAGGCAAAAAAATGCTTACTTCACCCTTTAAGGAATTCTTCCTGCATCCTGGCGCTACGCATGAAGAGGAATATTTTCACCAACCCCAAACCAGACAAAAACAAGTCCTTAAACTTAATCTTAGAACCCCCGACCTCATTCCACTCCTCAAGAGGCAACTCCACGGTAGACGACCTAACCGAAACCCCGCCTTGCCTGCGCTCAATAACAAGCAAACGCGCCAGCACCTCAACATCAAAAATCCAGTTCACAGAGAAAGGAACCCTAAACACGGACTCCAACGCAGGAGTCCGCCTGAACAACTTCGCCCCACACTGAGTGTCATAAACGCGAAGACCCAAAACAAACGATGCGCCAGTAGCAAAAATCCGACCCAAATAATGCCTAACCTGATTCCTGCGGATTTTACGCCCCATAAGACCGACCCTCGAACCCATGACCAAACCAGCCTTTTTCACATCCAACACATCGCAGAAAACGCCCACCGCCGATAGAGGAGTCGCCAAATCCGCATCCCAATAACCAACATACACATAGTCCCCAGCGAAAGCCTTAAGGAACCCCTGCCTAACAGCCTCCGCCTTACCCGCGTTCTTATCCAAGCGAACAAGAAACATCTGCTTCGCGTGTGAGCGGCATAATTCCTCAAGAACAAGCGCCGTGCCGTCCGTGCTTCCGTCATCGACGAAAATAAAAAACAGTTGACTGTTTTCATCAACCGCTTTGCTAAACTCATTCGGCCTCAGTCTTTCCGCCTCATTATAGCAGGGAACGATTACGGCTGTTTTTTGCATACCAACCAACATGTTAATCCGGGAAACACAATCCCCCTCTTGTTCAACTCCAAGTTCAATACGGCGTCAGCCTGAAGCGTTAATTCAGCGGCTTTGGTTATTAATTTCCCGTGCGTCCAGTTAACTGCGCTTTCTTGCTTTTCCTTGGATAGAATACGGCGCAAGTATATTGAAATGAATCGGGGCAGCAAAAGCGACGTGAATATGTAACCTGAAGACTCCACCTTGAATCCTGCCGACTCAACCACCTTTTGTATTTGAGTAAGAGAGTATCTGCGGTAGTGCTTAAGGAATATGTCGTGCGAACTGAACAAAAACTGGAAGGCAGGCACCGTTATTATGACGTATCCGTTATGGGACAGGTTGTGTTTTATGTCGGCAAGGAGTTTTTTGTCGTCTCCATTGTGTTCTACGACGTCCAACATAAGGATTAAGTCATACTGCCTGTTTTTCAGGTAAGGCGGATGATTGACGAACCGGATGTTTTCCGCCAGCTTTGAAAGAGTATGTATCTGCGCCTCAGACAAGTTCACGTCGAAGCACGTTAAAGAAACGTCTTTGCCCCCCATAATCTCCTGAGCTATGTAGCCGTCTCCGCACCCGAAATCAAGCACCTGCCACCCTTTAGCCACCGGAACGCCGCCTAAAATAAGCTTCAACGCCTTGGCTCGCGCCAACTCCCACGGATGCCGAACAGGATTAACCGCTGACTCCAACAAGTCCATAAAGGATGCCGACTATACATGCGGCCTTATTCCATACCAAGTTGCGGATAAAAAAAGGAAACAAGAAAAAAAAAGGTTTACCGCGGGGCAAAAAACCCCGCGGACTCATGTTTTAGGCTACAAGGCTTAGAAATCGCCCATACCGCCCATGCCACCCATACCGCCCATATCACCCATGCCACCAGGCGGCATAGCAGGCATCTTAGGCTTGCTTGAGGCGATAACGTCGTCAATCCTCAAAATCATTTCCGCGGCCTCACTTGCGCTCTTGATGGCCTGAGTCTTGATTTTCAGCGGCTCAATGACGCCAATCTTCCACAGGTCGCCTGTCTTGCCTTCCATGACCTTAACGCCAATATCAAGCCCTCCCTTCTCGTGCTCGGCACGCAATTTAACGAGGGTGTCTATGGCGTCCATCCCTGAAGACTCCGCAAGAGTCCGCGGAATAATCTCAAGCGAATCAGCGAAAGCATCCACAGCAAGCTGCTCGCGGCCTCCGACTGTTTCTGCGTATTTGCGTAGTTGTCGTGCGACTTCCATTTCTGTTGCGCCGCCTCCTGCGACTACTTTGCCTATTTGGAGTGCTGCTGCTACTCCGCCTATTGCGTCTTTGACTGCGCGTTCTGCTTCGTCTACGACGTGTTCTGTTCCTCCGCGTATAAGCAGGCTTACGGACTTTGGGTTTTTGCAGTCGCGTATGAAAAGCATTTCGTCTCCGCCTATTTTGACTTCGTCTACGACTTTGGCGTAGCCGACGTCTGTTTTACTGAGGGCTTTGATGTTTGTGACTATTGCGGCTCCTGTTGCCTTGGACAGTTTTTCCATGTCGCTTTTCTTGACTCGGCGGACCGCAAGTATTCCTGCTTTGCTTAGGTAGTGTTGCGCTAGGTCGTCGATGCCTTTCTGGCATATTAAGACGTTTCCTCCTGCGGCTACTATTTTGTCTACCATGTCTTTGAGCATTTTTTCTTCTTGCGCTACGAAGGCTTGGAGTTGGTCTGGGCTTGTGATGCTGATTTCTGCGTCTGTTTCTGTTTCTTTGACTTCGATTGCTACGTCGAGAAGTATGATTTTTGCGTTTTCCACCTTCTTTGGCATGCCGGAGTGGACGCGTTCTTTGTCTATTATTACTCCTTGTATTAGTTCGCTGTCGGTTATGTCTCCTCCTTCCTTCTTTTCGACTTTGATGTTGTCTAGGTCTATGACGATTTTATCGTTTTCTATTTCAGCTATTTGACGGACTGCTTTGACTGTTATGTCGGACAACGCGTCTTTTGCCGATTCGGCTCCTTTGCCGGTCATCGCGGTTTCAGCTATCTGCTTTAGCGTCTTGACGTCTTTGATGTCGATTGTTTTTGCGGTGGCCTGCAGTATTTCCTCTGCTTTTGTTGCTGCCAGGCGGTATCCGCGGGCGATGATTGTCGGGTGGATTCCTTGGTCGAGGAGTTTTTCCGCGTTTGTGAGAAGTTCGCCCACAAGCACTACTGCAGTTGTGGTTCCGTCGCCGACTTCTTCGTCCTGCGTTTTGGCGACTTCAACCACCATTTTGGCGGCTGGGTGTTCGACGTTCATTTCTTCGACTATTGTTGCGCCGTCGTTAGTGATTACAATGTCGCCTATGTCGGAAACCAGCATCTTGTCCATTCCCCTTGGTCCGAGGGTGCTGCGTACTGCTTCCGCTATGACGCGGGCGGCGAGTATGTTGTTGCGTTGTGCGTCTCTTCCTGTGGTTCTTAGGGCTCCTTCCGGGAGCACAATTATCTGTCCTTGTTGTGCCATATTTTGCTTCACCTGATGTGATTTACCTTTTGCGAGTGTGAGAAAAGTTATGGGTTTAGTTGTTTATAAACGTTGCTTCTGCAGACTCCGTATCCCCCGCGCGCCACATTAATTCATTCGACCTTCAATTGTTTCCTGTCTTTCTTTGCGGGCTCCTTGCGCGCGAGTTTTACCTCGAGGATGCCGTTCTTGTAGTTGGCCTTGACGTTTTCCACGTCAACTTCCGCGGGCAGTTCGATTTCTTTGGCGTATTTTCTTCCGGCCGTGTCTACGCGTATGGAGAGTATGTCGTCGTCTGCTTCTAGGCGTATGTCTTTTTTGTCTACGCCTGGCAGTTCTGCGATTACGGTTATTTCTTCGGCTCCGTCTATGACGTCCACGAGGGGTTCGCGTTGTCCTGCGGTCACGTCTGCGTTTGGCAGGCTTCGTACAGGCGCGTTTCCGAATTCTTCTATGCGGGGTTTTCCGTCAGGCCCCACCTTCATGCTGAAGCCGTACACTATGGGTTTTCCTTGCATGATTTTTGCGTTGCCTTTTGATGCTTCACCGATTATCTTGTTCATTTCTTCTTCCATTCGCTTGAATTCGTCTTCCATGTCGCGGAATATGTCGTCGAATGGCCCTCGTCTTTTTGATGGCGGAATCATTTTCAATACCCCCTTGAGTTATTAACTATTGGTTTGGTTGTATATAAACTTTTCGTCTGCGACGAAAAATAAAACAACGCTCATTCCAAAAGGTCTATCAAATCCTGCCTATTCCGGATGCGCTCCAACTCATCAGGATGAACCACAGCCATGCGAAGAGAAAGATTGCGGCTGCTCACGCACACGCTGAAACCACCCAACATCTCAGACAACTCATCAACCATCTGAGCCCTCTGCTCCATCCGCCGCCAATCATTACTCACCATAGTAAAGATGGTTTCGTCCTCAAACGAAGCCACAACGTCAAAAGGCGCGTTGGTCGCCTCAGCCTCCAAACCCAACGTGTCGAATATGGACAGAACCCGATGAGTCAAAGACGAAACGCGCAAACTGGGAGCAGCAAAATCCCCGTCATCAGAATCCACCTTAATCTGCTGCCCCTCAGAAATAAGATCCTCCCCAAAATACGAGTTAAGACGCTTAGCAACATCAAGAGACACGCGCCCCGTACGCTCATACCGATAAACACTCTGCTTAGTAACCCCGACCGCCTCAGCCAAAGCACTCTGCGTTATGCCGTGCCTCTGCCGCAAAGTAATCATCCGCTCCGAATCAATGAAAGTCAAATAGCCACCTCGAACAGCATGAGTCGCGGGAAAAGACTCCTTAAGAGCCTCAGAAAGAGAACGCGCAGACAACAAAGACACCCCATAACGGTCATAAACTACGCCGTCAGAAAGCGGACCGTTCTTTATGTGATTAGACACCAAAACAGGAGTAGCAGAAATCATGTCCGCCAGATGCCGCAACGTATACGCAGCCTCAGGATTGAAACCCTCAGCATTCGCCATCACCTTAACCAGATACTTCCGACCCCTCTTTGAAGCCGCAACGTCAAAGCAGCTTCTGGCGCCGATGCAGTCCATCACGCGGTATCCTGAGTCTGTGAATACCCGCCGAATGTCCTCTACGAGGTTATCCTTCATCATACAGACTTGGTGACCCAAAACTTAAAAGCTCCCGCACACACCAACGACACCAATTCAACAAAGCCGCACAGCTTACGCCACATGCAACTTAACCTAGCCAAGCGCAGCCGCGCCAGCAAATCAAACAGCCTCAATGAACGTCTTATGCAGGACTGAAACCACGTTCTTAGCGTCCTCCTCGCCGACGACAAAAGCAATGCTCACTTCACTGCTACCCTGAGCAATCATTATTATGTTGGCGCGCGCATCAGTCACAGTCTGGAAAAGCTTGGCGGCAGTCCCCTTAGAACCAGCCATACCAGCCCCAACAACAGTGACGATACAAACCTGCTCCAACACATTAATGCCCTTCACGATGCCGTCACCCAACTCAGCCCTCAAAAGCTCCATAGCCTCCGCAAGATTATTCTTAGCAATAACAAAACTCAAATTGCTCTCGCTGCTGCCGGAAATCATAGGAATATTAATTCCCTTCTCACCAAGAGCATGGAAAATGCGGCCTGCGATATTGGGCGCATCCATAAGACCAACGCCCTGAACGCTAATGATGACAATGTTCTTGGCGACAGCCACCGCCTTAATCACAGAATCAACCTTCTTCTGCTTGCGCACAATCAACGTCCCCTTACACGAAGGATTAAACGTGTTCTTCACCCACACAGGAATGTCAGAAGCCATCGCCGGCTCAATCATCTTGCTGTGAATAACCTTAGCGCCGAAATAAGCCAAATCCATCGCCTCAACATAACTCAACGTGGAAATCAACTTAGCAGCAGGCACCAACTTAGGGTCAGTACTCAAAATACCATCAACATCAGTCCAAATCTGAACCTAATCAGCCTTCAAATACCTTCCCACAAGACTTGCAGAATAATCGCTCCCACCCCGACCCAACGTAGTCGTAACGCCACTCTCAGTCCCGCCGACGAAACCAGTCACAACAGGCGTAATTCCAGCATCCAAAAGAGGACTCAACGCATGACCAACACTCTTAACCATCTTCTTGTGCTGAGGCCGCGCACACCCGAACTTATCGTCCGTAACTATGCCCGCGTCAAAACCTGTAACCGGCTTGGCGCGCACGCCCACCGAATCAAGAGCTCCGGAAACCAAAAGAATGCTCAAACGCTCGCCGAAACTCATAATGTAATCCTTACTCTTCGGGGACAAATCACCCAAATACCCAACGCCCAACAAAGCAATCCTAAGCTCATCCGTAGTCTTAATCAACTCATCAAGAACATTAGACAAAACCTTCTTATCAGTCACCGCCTCAAAAGCAGCAGTACGATGCCTCAAAAGCAAATCGCGAATAAACATGTCCACAGACTTCTCAACCTGAACCTTAGGAACAGAAACAACCCGCTCAGAAATCTCAATCAAACTATCAGTCACCTTAGACATAGCCGAAACAACAACAACCTTCTTCCCCTCCTGCTCCTTAACCAAACCAGCAACCTCAGCAATAACCTTACCCGACCCAACCGAGGTCCCGCCGAACTTCATTACCACAAGCATTGTGTCAACCTCAAAAAAACGAATTAAGTAATACACAACAACACCTAATAAATAAGGAAAAGAAGGGCAGTGGCCGATAGCCCGTCTTATGTCGGCCCCAAGCGCGCACCGCGCACAATAAGGAACCGCGCAAGCATCCTTCTAAGCGACCAACCAGGTCTTGCACGCCCCCGAGGCGGAATGGCCCGTTTCACACAGACCGCCTGCAACTCCAGCAAGCCTTCACCGTTTACGCAAACGGCCTTCTCGTCTCTGCGACACCGCCCAGCAGCTTTCGCCGCACGACGGGTGTTGGCGTGGACGGAACTTCCTCAGAATCCCCGAAAGGACTCCGTAAGCCTGCAGGCCACTACCCAAGGTACTACTTTGAAACAAAGAGATAAAAACGGATGCACAATAAAGGAAAAAAAAAGTTTTGGACGCTCATGGGATGAGAGTACTGTTGCATTTCGTATATATTCGCTTATCGCTAGAGGTGCGCTGGTTATTGGTTGCGGTGATTAGTACGGGTAGACTCAACATCTCGCCGAAGCTTGATGCTTACATCCCCCGCCTATCAAACCCGTCTTGTACGGGAACCGCGTGTCTGCCTCTTATTTGGGAACTGTTTCGAGCTTAGATGCTTT
>CABMCB010000001.1 GCA_902384455.1 uncultured archaeon | reverse complement strand
CCTGAAGGCTCCACCGAGGACCTATCCTCCGACCGTGGATACGAAATTGCCGGTCAGAGTAGAGGTCAACACCAAAATAATCGACATCCTGTTCACGCTCGTCTATCAGAAGGGGCGACGCCTCGTGCTGAAGATGATAAAGGTCCCGAACAGCGACGCGCCACAAAACCTCAAAGACCCGCGCAAGGTCGTGAGGATAGACGGGGTTCCCATAGACCCGGCGAAGAGGTGAGATGATGCTGAACTTCGATGAGCACGGTCGAGTCGTCTGCGATTGCGTTCGAGCAGAAGGCTTGAACGGTGTCGTCGTTGTGCAGGTCATACGTCTCGTCAGACAGAGGGACCGGCATCTGGTGTTTCGATTCATCTGTCCATCGTGTCATTGCGCGGTGGATTATGATGTGGACGACAGGACGATGATACACTATAAATATGAAGATAGTGTTCTACGGGAGGTGGACTCATGAGATATCTGGTAACGGGGTGCAACGGTTTCATCGGGAGTTACTTCGTGAAGTTCGTCCTGAAGAATGACCCGGAGGCCGTCGTGGTCGGACTCAATCGAGCATCGAGCATGAAGAACGAGATGCGTCTTGAATGGGCGCATTCACATCCACGCTTTGACCTGCACTATGCCGACCTATCGCGAGACCCGCTGGCCGACGCTCTACAGGATGTAGAATGTGTAGTCAACTTCGCCGCCAAGACCTTCGTCGATTACAGCATTCGAGACCCGCAACCCTTCATCGACAGCAACATCGTCGGGACATATCGGTTACTCGAAGAGGTTCGGAAGTCGAGGTCGATAAAGCATTTCTTCCAGGTATCGACGGACGAGGTTTATGGAGCCATCTTGAACGGTGCATACAAGGAGAACTCCGGCCTCAACCCGACCAATCCCTACAGCGCCGCCAAGGCCGCCGGGGACATGATGGTCGTCTCATATTTTAATACCTACGGCATTCCCGCGATAATCACGAGGACCGAGAACAACTATGGCCCGTTCCAGGGCCGAGAGAAGGCCGTGCCCACATTCGTCCGGAAGGCCCTGGCCGATGAACTATTACCGGTCTACGGTGACGGCAAGCACCGCAGGATGTGGCTCTATGTTGAAGACCACGTGACCGCTATTCTGCACCTCATGGCCAAGGGCCAGAAGGGCCAGATATATCACGTGGCCGGTGAACAGGAGACCGAGAACATCGAACTCGCCAAGTTCATCCTGAAGACCCTGGGAAAGCCAGAGGAACAATTCAAACTCATACCAGACCACGACATCAGGCCCGGACACGACCGCAGATACGCTCTCAACGCCGACAAGATAAGGGCGACGGGGTGGACAGCGAAGTTCCCGTTCGAACTGGGCATGAAGATGGCGGTCGAGTGGTATCGCGCTAATCAAGACTGGATGCGATGAACATGAAAGGCATCATGCTATGCGGCGGAAATGCGACGAGGCTCGACCTACTTACTCGGGTGACCAACAAGCACTTGCTCCCGGTCGGAAACAAGCCGATGTGTTTACATCCGCTAAAGACACTCACCGACATGGGCGTCAAGGACATCTGTGTGGTCATCGGTGGTCGGAACGTTGGGAAGTTCACGGAATTTCTCGGGGACGGTGGCGAGTTCGGGGCCAGAATTTATTATCGGTATCAGAAGCAATCTCTTGGGATAGCACACGCCATCGCATTGTGTCACGACTTCATAGGGGAAGAACCGTTTGTCGTCATACTGGGTGACAATATATTCAAAGGAAAGAATCAGTCGTTGGTCGATATAGCATCTTTCAAATATGACGAGGCACACAGTGAACCGGGAGCGGTCATGGTTTTGTGCTACACCAAGACGCCAGAAAGGTTCGGAATCGCTCAACTCCGAAAAGGCAAGGTCGTGGGAATCGTCGAGAAGCCGCCAAAATATATCGGACGTTGCGCGATAACGGGTCTGTACTTCTTCGACAGCAGGTTCTTCGATTATTTCATGATGCTCACTCCGTCGATGAGAGGCGAGTTTGAAATAACCGACATCTTGAAGATGTATAACATCGACGATTCGCTACACTACGTGCTATGGAGCGGTGACTGGACCGACGCGGGAACACCAGAGTCCCTGAAAGTCGCCAACGAGATGTTCGAATGAAAAACACCCGACGGATACTAACCCAGGCGGAATTGACCGCCATGCGTGGCAAATGCTCCAATGCGTTAGAGCAAGCCATATTCGAGACCTTGCGGTCCTGCGGGTGTCGTGTCGATGAACTCGTGCACGTGCTCCGAGAAGACATAAACCTCGAAGGTAACCAGGTTCACATTCGAAAGCCCAAGAAGGTCGTGACATGGACCAATAGGCGCACCGGGGAATACGAGAGCGTGTCTAACCCCAGGGACTCCATTCTCGATGAGGCGGCGGTCGTGGCGCTCCGGGTCTATCTCAAGACCAAGGACTTCAAGCCGGGGTCCAGGGTCTTCCCGCGAACGACTCGAGCGATTCATGGCATGGTCAAACGATGGGCATCGGACGCGAAGGTCCAGAGGCCAGAGGAAATTCACCCGCACACTTTCAGACACACTTGCGGGACAATGCTACTGGCCCAGGGCGTCCCCGAACCCTACATTCTGCAAATACTCGGATGGTCAAAATCATCCAGGACCTTCAGGGAAACCTACAACGACCCGCCGATGGACATCGTGAAGGACCGGGTGCTCAAAGCCAGAAAAGAGGCATCAGAGTCGACGAAAAAACCAGGGTAATACGCTCACAAACCATAGTTTAGGGGTGCGAAAATGAGAAAAACCGCGACAAAAGCCGCCGTCAAAGAAATAGTCTCTAAGAAAATCGGGGAAGAGACTTTCAAGAACGGTTTCTGGATATTTATCGAAAAGGCAGGTGAAGGATTCGTCGCGACGCAGAATGGCATGACCGTTTACAAAGAAGTTGTCAAACCGGACCCGTCGACACTATCGCAAGAAACCGGAAAGGACGAGGCCGAACTCGCCGCCGCGATATGCTGGCACGTCATAGAGTTCTTCGGGTTGCAGGGGTCGAAACATAATAAGTTCCGCATTCACATCGAGGTCAGGAACCAGAGAGGAAATGAAGATGACCGATAAAACAATTCTACTGAGCGTTCTTACATACGAGGGTAAGAAGTATTGTCAGAAAGATTTCTTCGAGAGACTGTTCGCACTCGAGGCGCCCGAGGGTTATCGTGTCGACCCGCTAATCGTCGTCAACACCGACAACATGATTATTCACGGGGAATATTATCGAGAGATATGCGAATACCTGAAAGAGAATCACTTTCCGGCGATAGTGTCACAGACGGACCTGCCCTATCCATATGGCAATCAGACTCGCCTGACTTATTTCTACAACGTTATCAGAGGCGTCAGAAATGTGGCACGTTACGATTATGTGTTCAACGTCGAGTCGGACGTGCTTCTCGAACCGTGGCACCTGAAGGCACTGGTCGAGGTCATGGAAGACCACCCAGAAGCCGGTATGGTCGGTGGTGTCACCGAATATGAGGACGTCGAATCTGGGACCGGAGACAATCATGGTGTCATGGTCTACAAGAAGTTGCCACTCGATGAGACGGCTTTGCGACACGTCAAGTATCCTCTTCCTGTCGTTATAGGAGACAGGGCGGGATGGGTGACCATAGAGGTCCCGGTCATACGAGAGGATGGACAGATAACCAACTGCTATTCTTACACCCACGGTGAAATGAAGAAAATGAAGGGCGCCCGTGTTGTCGACGGAGTAGTCCTTGGGTGTACGCTCATCCGCGGCGAGATACTGGACGAGATACCCTTCAGGTTCAACCCACACCTGCGGACGCACACCGATTACACTTTCAATATCGATGTTCGTAAGGCGGGATGGAAGATAATGGTCGACCCCGAGGTGTGGCCGAGGCACTGGTCGAAGCCTTGGAACACTCCAGGCGGTCATATGTTTCCAGAGCCGGTCAAGGAGCCGAGCCTCACGATTATCATTCCGACACACGACCCGGCGCGTCCACTCAAGCGGTGCTTGACATCCATTAAAAAGCAGATTGGCCCTGACGACGAGGTCATCGTCGTTATCGATACGCACGGCATGACGGACTTGATAAAACTCATGGCTATAGACCACTGCGTCGAGAATTTCGGAGAACAATTCAGGACCATTAAACACGATGCTGGACATCACTGTTACGGGCACTGTCAGATGAACATCGGACTCAAGAACGCGAAGAAAGAATGGATAGTCGCTCAGGACGACGACGATATATTCGCTCAGGGGGCGTTCAAGGCTATCAGAGACGCCATCAAGAACCTACCCGAGAATGTGCCGCTGATGTTCAAGTTTCAACCATACATCCAGGAGACTCCGTTGTGGGACGAGCAGGTTCTTGCGGAAGGCAAGGTCGGAGGTCACTGTCTCGTGGCACCCAATGACGAGAAGATGGGACGGTTCACCTGTCGATACTGCGGGGACTTCGATTGGGTAATCGACACTATACAGAAATGGGACATGAAGTTCAGGTGGGTCAATCATGTCATCTCAATAGCCAGACCCACGAAGCCCGAGCACGACCCGGAGAAATGGTAATGATAAACATAATCGAAATGACACATCCACCGGTTATTTCGAACTTCGCGAGCAAGAGTGCTCATCATATTTGCGGAACACCGCATCATGAACAATCGAAGAGGTGGGCGGCCACGCTCATCAGCGCGGGTGGCGAGTTTGTCAAAGAAGGTGTCGTGGTCATCGATTATGGATGTGGCAATGCCCGGTGTGGAAACTATTTGAGCGGGTGTTTAAAGAATTTCACATATGTTGGATTGGAGCCAGACACTCCTCATGGAAAGCGGATGCTCGAATATGACTGTATGACCTATAACGACCCCAGGTTCAAGTTCGGACATTGCGATACGGTCTTCGAGGCCGAGATGCTTCAGAAGGCCAACATCGTTTATCTCGGTAGCGTTTTTACACACACCCTCATCGACGAGACCTACAGAATATTGGACAAGATTATGCCTGTAGTTATACGAGGCGGGACCGTGGTCTTCAGCGCTCTCATAGGCCCCGGTTATAAGTTCAAACTTGATGGAGCGTATGACCTTTCATTGGGCACGAGTTACACCTTCAATTATTTGCTTCAGTATATCAGTTACGCGACAACGCGCAACGTCGTGCTGGAAGTCTGCGGGACCTGTCTCACCGAAGGACCCGAGCACACTATAATGCGTCTCACAAAGAAATAAATATATCGGAATCCTATATATACATCCGAGGTTGACGATATGATATCGCTCTTCAAAGTAAATATGAGTCCAGATGCGCCCGCGCTCGTCGCCGAAGTTCTGAATAGTGGCTACGTGGGTCAGGGACCCAAGGTTCTACAGTTCGAGAAGTTGCTCGACGAATATTTTAAGTCGCGGGTTCTCACTGTCAGTAGTTGCACACACGGTCTCGACCTGATATACCATCTGTCGGGATTAGGTGCTGGGGATAAGGTCATCTCGAGTCCGCTCACCTGTCTGGCCACGAACACGGGTCTCGTGAACCGTGGCGTGGAAATTTTATGGGCCGATGTCGACCCGGACACCGGTTGTATCGACGCTAATGATGTTGAAGACCTTCTATGCAAGCACAAAAAGGTCAGAGCCATCCAGGTCGTCGACTGGGGCGGTCGCGAGTGCTCGGAAGACGCGCTCGAAGCAATAAGCCGTGAATATGGTGTCCCCATAATCGAAGACGCGGCTCATGTCTTCAAGCCCAAGACCCAACGACACGCCTGTCTGTGGTACACGGCTTTCAGTTTCGGTCCTATCAAGCACCTCTGCTGTGGTGGTGACGGCGGGGCGATTATCGTGCCTCCCTTTGAATACGAGAGGGCAAAACTTCTGCGTTGGTACGGCCTTGACCGGTCCAAGTTCGAGTCCATGAGGTGCGGTCAGGACCTTCTCGAGTCGGGATATCGCTACAACATGAGCGATATCGCGGCGACCATCGGGATAGCGAACATGGAGCGGGGCAAAATGTCGGTCCAGAGGGCCACGGAACACGCCAAGATATACAAAGAAGCCTTCTGCGACCTGAAAACGGTTAAGACCCCAGAGCATGAAGATGACGACAATTCCTGGTGGCTATACGATATCAGGACCCCGAGACGAGACCTCTTCGAGAAGTTCATGGCGGCTCGGAGCATAGCCGTCAGTCAAGTTCATCGCCGGAACGATGTGATGTCGTCCATGCCCAAGAGTGTATATCGCCTTCACGAACTCGACCGCTACGAGGCCGAGCACTGCTGTATTCCAGTCGGATGGTGGCTTGACCAGGACGAAATAATCCAGGTCACGGAAGCCGTCCGAGATTGGGACAAGAACCTATAGGAGGAATGAAAATGCCGGGTCCGGACCTATCGAATGCGGATGTTCAGAAGACCATAGAGACCATCGAAGCGCCCCTAAAGACGCTCAAGGTCGTGCGCGTCAAGTCGTTCCTCGAGTCTTATTGGATGATGGTCATAAGGAACGCCAGCAGGGAAGGCTTCGCTCACGATACCAAGCCTATTCGCATCTCCGACCAACTGGCTTTCTGGCGGGAGAACAAGGACACGATGGTCGCTTACGTCTATCTCGATGAGCACGACAACCCCGTGGCCTACGCCGCACTCCTACTCCGAGACGGCAAATACTGGTCCACTAACGCGGTTCATCCAAGCGCCCGAGGAAAAGGCATCGGGAAGGCCGTTCTGCACCACGTCATCCACAATTCTCCGAATGATTGCGATGTCTGGGCACAGGCCCGGAAGGACAACCCCGCCGCGGTCAAAGAACACAACGCTGTCGACTGGGAGGTCGTGAACGACCCGAACAACCCGAACCTGAACCTATTTCACACCTGGCACGGTCGATTTGTTAAGAAGTTTAATATATAAGATGCGTCATATCTATTCATATTACGACCCGTTATATACAGAGGGAAGACCATGACCATCCGGTGCAAGTTTAGGTGCGATAGTGTGAAAAAGACCTACAACGCATATGACAAGAGATACCTTTACGAATATGAGATGTACGCCGTGACCAGCGGGTCTGAAGAGAACGTGTCGTTCTGGCAATACACCCCATCTGGCACCCTGAAGGTCACCGGAGTCCGTGACGACCTCTTTGAGGTCGGCAAGGAATATTACATCAACATCGTCGTCGCCGAAGCCGTCCCCGCTCCATAAGGGATTATAACGGCATGATGAACGGGTCGCCGGGTCCGCCCCAGCAGGTCAAGACCCCGCCAACATCCTTGAACGGTTGTTTATAGTCACTGACATCCTTAACCATATATTTTTTTGTCAAATACTCGAGAAAATATACCTGGTTCCAGACGAGATGTTGGTGCTCGGTCCGACCTGATAATCTGAATAATCGCTGTTCATTAACCGCCATTATCGAACGGGCCTTGTAGAGGTCCAACATGCCGTTCGACATGCCCGCGTGATATTTTCCGACGTTCGCGTTGGTCCAGAATTGACACACATACCCGGTTTCACCGTCGAATTTGTCCTGGAAAAACCTCATAAAGTCGTCCCGGACGGGTACGTAGTCATCTTCTAAGAACATGGCGTAGTCGATATCCGGGTCTGTTTCAACGAGTTTCTTCGCGGCGTCTTCCCATGCACCGTAGGACCCGTTAATGTTTTTTCTGACGATGTAATCGACATCGTATGGTATGTGATATTCTTTAGCGACACTCAGGACCGCCTCGACGTCCTGCTCTGGACGGTCCGTGTTTAGAACGAAAACAACCTTTTTTAGATTGGGTATATCCGAAGACTTCAGATACTCGAAGTGTGAGCGGATGTATATGAGAC
Organism: uncultured archaeon; assembly: GCA_902384455.1. Classification (GTDB taxonomy): domain Archaea; phylum Altiarchaeota; class Altiarchaeia; order IMC4; family SCGC-AAA252-I15; genus CABMCB01. The sequence goes on along the minus strand of CABMCB010000001.1, from coordinate 1,088 downwards.
GGTCGTAATTGTAGACATCGTCGGGAGAAACACTTCGAGACCACAGATAGCAGGCCACAACATACGCGAAGGTTGCATCCAGGGGCATCGCGTCGTCCGGAGCCATGTGTTCAAACACTGTCCGCTCATTCGACACGGGGTCCTTCACGCCGATAATCAGTGCTTCACCGTAAGGCAGGTCGAGAGGCGTGTCGTATCCGGCGAAAGTGTGTAAATATCTGAACTCGTTGATGATGATGCCGGCGTCTTTCAGTATCTTTATAGCCTCACCGGCCCGAATGGAATTATAAGTGTCATAGAGAGATTCCTTGTCCCGTTGACCGTAGACACACGCGAAATCGAGAATGATTATACCACTGTCCGACACCGACTCGGCCATCTTCTTCAGTGTCTTCTTCCAGTGACGGTCATACTCGAGCGTCGAGGCGCTGATGACCACATCGAACTTATCCTCGAAGGTCTGCTCGTGAGCCAGACCGACGATATCTACACACGGACCCGGCACCGGGTCGACCCCGACATAATCACAATCCTCGAAAAAGTCTTTGATTGGTCCATTGACCGAGCGGGACCCGACCTCAAGGACTCGAGAATGCTCAAAATAAATAGGGAATTTTCTACGACAGTAGACCCACCATAGGCGGTTATCTGGACGCACCGCACCCCACCGAACCTGTATCACTTTGCCTTGATTATATAGTTTGCGATGAGACTGACCGCGACCCCTGCGGACACGACCCCGCCCACGACCGCTACCTTGGTCTTGATACCCTTGGCCTTATATGCAAGAAGAGACACGAGCGCCCACCAGAGCGCCGATGGGATGTAGTAAACCCCGAGTTCCCCGGCCCAGAGCCACCCTTCGCTTATTTTGCCCTGTTTGTAGTGTTCTGTGAGCCATCGTTGGCCCAGGATGTAGACAACATCCCCAGGGTCCGGAACAGCGTTCCCAAGGGCCGCGCCGAGCGTCCCGCCTACGAGCATTGCCGCCGCGGCCTTCTTGGGGTCTTCGGTGTCCCCTTCGCCAGCACCTTCAGCAAACGCTTTAAGACGCTCTATAAGAGAAACAGAGGGGTCGGACGGAGGTG